>NZ_JACJRE010000046.1 GCF_014697075.1 Tolypothrix sp. FACHB-123
CTCGGCTTATGGATTTAGAAACTTTGAAAACTTCCGAATTAGATGCTTGTTAAACTGGCATTTTGATTGTTAGTTTAGCATAACAAGTACTAAAGAACCATAATAAAGTCGGAAGTATAAACATTTCATACTTCCGACTTTGTTTTTCAGTCTTTTTTTTAGCCCAATTTTTCAAATACTTTAAACATCGGCAAATACATCGCTAACAAAATCGTTCCAACCATCCCCCCCAAAACCACAATCATCAGTGGTTCTAAAACACTAGTTAATGCTTTAACTGCTTGCTCAACTTCATCTTCATAGAAATCGGCAACTTTCATCAACATTCCATCTAATTCCCCAGTTTCTTCACCAATACTAATCATCTGAATAGCCATAGCTGGAAAAACTGCTTCTTTTTGCAAAGCAACACTAATCATGCCACCTTGCTGAATTTCTATACGGGCTGCATCTATAGCATTAGCTACAATTTGGTTCCCTGATGTATCTCGAACAATTTCTAAACAAGTAAGAATGGGTACGCCAGAACGAGTCAGCGCCCCAAAAGTCCGGCTAAAACGGGCAACTGCTGTTTTTTGAATCAAGTCACCAAACAAAGGCATTTTAAGAGATAAACGGTCGATAGTTAGTTTACCAACAGGGGTTTTGTAATACTGGTTATAGGCAATTTTAAATCCTATCAATCCAGCAATAATTACTACTGACCAAAAACTGCGTAATATCTCACTACAATTCATCAAAAATTGTGTTAAAGCAGGTAGTTCTATACCGATGTCTTTAAAAATTTTGGCAAAAATGGGAATCAAAAAAACCGTCATCCCGACGAAAATACTAGTTGCTAAAACACCCACAACAACTGGATAAGACAATGCCGCTTTGATTTGGTTTTGTAATCGAGCAACATCTTCTAATAACTTAGCTAAACGATTTAAAACTTCATCAAGTACACCACCAATTTCCCCAGCTTGCACCATACTGACATATAAATTATCAAAGCACTGAGGATGTTTTCGCATTGAGTCTGAAAGATTTGTGCCGGTTTGCACATCATTACCAATATCAGTTAAAGCCGCTTTTAATTTAGGATTGCTACACTGCTCAGCAAGTACACCCAAACTTCTCACAATAGCGACACCTGCATTAGTTAAAACGGCAAATTGACGAGAAAAAACCGCTTTATCCTTTACAGTCACACTGACCATTGAAGTCTGAAATTTCTGTAAATCAAAATTGAATCCACTTTGAGACTCTTTCAGGTCTTGGATTACAAAACCTAAATCTCGCAAATTATTACGGGCTTGAGCCAGAGATTCCGCAGTTAATTTTTCAGTTCTGGATTTTCCTTGTGCATCCCGAACGCGGGCAACATAGGTAGGCATAGGCTATAAAATCAAAATAGTCAAGAGTCAATATTCAATAATTAAGGGTGAAGAGGCAATATGTAATCAGCAATAGTTCTGATTTATTTTTCAACTGATTCCTCTGCCTCTTTTGTACCCTCTGCTTTCTCATTTGTTAATTAATTAGTGGTGAGCTTTAGCCCCAGCACCAGCAGCTTGTGGTGGTACTCCACCAATTAGACGTTGAATTTCATCTGGTTTAGAAGTCTTAGAAATAGCCGCTTCAAAAGAAATAGTTCCAGCTTTATATAAATCGGCTAAAACCTTTTCTAGAGTTTGCATACCCAACTTACCGCCAGTCTGAATTGCTGAATAAATTTGCGATGTTTTACCTTCACGAATCAAGTTAGAAATAGCGGGGGTAATAATCATAATTTCTTGCGCCATTACCCGACCATATTCACCTGGTTTAGGATTTTTCTTGGGTACTAAAGTTTGGCTGAATACTGCCACTAAAGAGTTAGATAATTGCACCCGCACTTGAGTTTGTCTTTCATGGGGAAAAACGTCAATAATCCGGTCAACTGTCTGAGCCGCAGAACTAGTATGCAAAGTACCAAATACTAAGTGCCCTGTTTCCGCAGCAGAAATCGCCAAAGAAATTGTTTCTAAATCTCGCATTTCTCCCACCAGAATAATATCTGGATCTTCCCGCAAGGCTGCTTTCAAAGCATTAGCAAAACTCTTGGTATCTTCACCTAGTTGGCGCTGGTGCACCAAGCTTTTAATTGGTTCATACACAAATTCAATCGGGTCTTCTACTGTCAAAATATGCTCTGCTCTAGTGCGGTTAATCAAGTCAATCATTGCCGCGAGAGTCGTTGTTTTACCAGAACCAGTAGGCCCAGTCACCAAAATTAATCCTCTAGGCTTTTCTGTCATTTCTCGCACAACATCTGGCAAACCCAATTTATCAAAGTTAGGAATTTTAGAACTCAGCGCCCGCAAGCAAGCAGCGTAAGCACCACGATCCTTATACACATTGACGCGGAAACGAGCCAAACCCTTCACACCATAAGAACAGTCAAGTTCCCAGGTCTGCTCTAAGGTTTTACGCTGAGTATTGTTGAGCATACTAAAGATTAGTCTTTGACACTGATCCGCAGTCAATATCTCGTCGCCTATGGGGGTGAGTTTGCCACTGATGCGGAAATAGGGAGGTAAACCTGCGGATAAATGCATATCCGAACCACCCATTTCAATCATCTGTTCCATCAAGTCTTCAATCATCATTTCCATAGTTTTACTTCCCTAGTTATTTGTTAGTTGTCAGTTGTTCGTTGTTATTTGTCTAATGACCAATGACTATTGACTAATCCGAAAAACGAGGTGTCATACAGTAAGGACAATCCAGCCATTCTGGTTGTAATGTGGCGTCACAAGTGCGACATGTTAGACCACTCTTGCGTTTAGCTTTTAATTCGGCTTCCAAACCGGTATCAGTGAATGTCACCCGCTCAACTTCTTCTAGGGTGGTAGAACCTTGACGGACTAAATCCAAGCTGTAAGCCAGCAAGGTTTTCATACCTTCTTCTACGGCTACTTCTTTAATGCGTTCTGTTGGTGCTTCTTCGTTAATCAGAGTTTGCAAGTTTTCGGTAATTCTCATGACTTCGTAAACACCACAACGTCCTTTGTAACCAACACCATTACAACTTGGGCAAGCCTGACCTTTGGCTTTGGCTTCGGCTTGGGCTTCGTTGGTCAAAGAGTTAGCTTTATAGAAAGTGACATTCACCTCTTGAGAAGCAGATAGACCGTAACGGGCCAGTTCTTCAGGCGTAGGAGTATAAGGAATACGACAATCAGAACAAACACGTCTGACCAAGCGTTGTGCTAATACCCCAATCAGAGAACTGGACACCATGAACGGTTCAATGCCCATTTCTCCCAAACGAGCGATCGCGCCGGGGGCATCATTGGTGTGTAAGGTAGTTAATACTAAGTGACCTGTTAAGGCTGCTTCAATTGCTGTTTTCGCGGTTTCTTTGTCTCGAGTTTCACCCACCAGTAACACATCAGGGTCTTGTCGCAGAAACGCCCGCAAAGCTGTGGCAAAATCTAGCCCTTTTTCCCGAATTACCTGTACCTGGGTAATTCCTGGCAAACTGTACTCAATCGGATCTTCCACCGTACTGATGTTAATTCCCGGAGAGTTCTTTTCTGCTAATGCTGAATACAGCGAGGTCGTTTTACCAGAACCAGTTGGGCCTGTTACCAAAATCAACCCAAAGGGACGACTAACCATGTCCTTAACGATATCTAAGGTTTCCTGGTCGGTAATCAACTTATTCAAACCTAGTTGGGTGGAGGAGTTATCTAAAATCCGCAGACAAACCTTTTCCCCATAGCGACTGGGTAGAGTATTGACCCGGAAATCCACCTTGCGTCCCTCAAACATCCGGCGAATGCGTCCGTCTTGGGGTAAACGTCTTTCCGCAATGTCTAAGCTAGAAATGATTTTGAACCGAGCCGTGACCGCCGGAATGATTTTTTTCGGTAGCGGATCGAAAGCTTCACGCAGCACACCATCCTTACGAAACCGAATGCGGAGGTTTTCTTCTTGTGGTTCAATGTGAATATCTGAAACCTTCTCGTGTAAGGCTTTCGCCAAAATTCTATTAACTAGATTAATGACTGGAGCATCTTCAGCACCCTTCATCGCTGCGCCTAAGTCAGCCTCCATCTCATCAGGCGCATCATCTATATCGAGATTGTTAAGATTTTCTAGATCTTGATTGATATCTGTAAACTTTTCTTGCTCTAGATGTTTTTGCCGGATAGCTAATTCATCTAGATATTGATTGATCAGCTTTTGGTAGTCCTCTTGGGTAATTACCATGCGCTGCAATGCTAAACCTTGTGGGCGCAAGATCCGGTTGAGATCATCGGAAGCTTCCAGGTTATCTGGATCGACCATTGCCACCAAAACACAAGGTGGATTTTGGTCTTCATGCTTTGAGAGGGGGATTAACCGATGGCGACGACAAATATCTACTGGGATGAGGGTGTCAATTAACCTTCCCACCATAGTATTGCCCAGTTGGCTGACTTCGGGATCTAGGAATTCAACACCATATAGTATTTTTAGTTCAAATAACTGCTGTTTCTTATATTGTCTAAGTAACTCAGGTGATAGTTGTCGCCCAGAGATTGACTCTAGCATCTCCGTTAAGGGAGTGCCGGATTTGCGGCTTTCAATCAAAGCCTGCCTCATCTGTTCGCTATTAACATAGCCAGACTGCACTAGCTTATTGCCAAAGGGCGAAAACTCTGTTTTTGTAGTGAGAGCGGTACTGCGCCGTTGCGGTGACGAGTAAGTCATAATTGAGCAATGAGTAGGGAAAACCTCTGAGTAAAGTATTCCCAAGCTGTGGCAGATAATTCTCATTTAGATTAAGTAAATTCCTGCCAAAAATTTTCTTTGCTGCCTGAGTTATTCGCTCCACAACAGCAGCACTCTAGCTTTTAAGTCATACAAAAATTAAATTTTAAGTATATTTATGTTAAAAAAATACTCAAAATCATACTTGTAAAAGATTGACTGCTACTCATCTTGTTGATGTACTGCTAAAGCTACTAGATCCGTTCGGGTTACCGCCCTGCTCAGGTCTACGCCAAGACGTTCGCCATTTGTCACAATAAGAGGACAGTGACATCACTTCCAGGAATATATCGGCAAAAAATTCGCCTCATTCATCAGCCGTCCATTGCAACGGTTGCTAGATGTGGTGTAATGCCGTAAATAGTATCTGGGATGAGTGGACAATGATAGACGACAATAAACAGGTAAACAATACAAGCCAACAATTGGGTGAACCCACAGAGGTAAAGCAAGCAATGAAGAGTGACTCCCCAGTCGAAATTAACTCCAACGAATCTGGCAGCGAAGTAACTGAGCCAGTGGCAGCACAAAATAATGTGTCGGGAACTACATTTACATCAGAAAATTCTGCCGCAGCGACGGAGAAGGTCGAACAAGAAACGGCAGCTTTAGGAGAATTGACTCAACAAATCGAGTCACTCAAAGCGCAATTAGAAGAACGCAGCAATCAATATATGCGGATTGCAGCAGATTTTGAGAATTATCGTAAACGCAACCAAAAAGAAAAAGAAGATTTAGAAGCGCAGGTTAAGCGCAACACGATTACGGAATTACTACCAGTTGTGGATAATTTTGAGCGGGCGCGATCGCACCTCAAACCACAAACTGATAGTGAAATGACTATTCATAAAAGCTATCAAGGCGTTTACAAACAACTAGTTGATTGCTTAAAACGCCTTGGTGTCTCGCCAATGCGTCCTGAAGGTCAAGAATTCGATCCGAATCTGCACGAAGCTGTAATGCGGGAACCTACGGATGAACATCCTGAAGGAACAGTGTTAGAAGAGTTAGTACGTGGTTATTACTTGGGCGATCGCATACTGCGCCATGCAATGGTCAAGGTAGCTGCTCCCAAAGAAGATACACCATCACAAGATAATCAGTCGAGTCCAGCTAACTAATAACCTGTAGTTGCTCGCCTCACTGACCAAAGGTGCCTTGGTTTTTGTCAGGGCGAGCATCACTTACCAAAAGTGAAATAAAGATACTAACTGATGGATCTGCTAAGGAGAAAAAGAGACAAACAAGCAGCGGTAGCAGCGGAGAAATAACCAATGTCCAATGCCTAATACTCTATTTCTTATCAACATTTCCGTCAGTATTTGTCTGTAACAAAAAAATCAAATAAGATAGTCCGCAAAGCCTTATGGCCACATAAATCCGTAAAAATACTGAACAGTATGGGAAAAGTTATAGGAATCGACTTAGGCACCACTAACAGTTGCGTCGCAGTTTTAGAAGGCGGTAAAGCAGTTGTCATTGCTAATTCTGAAGGTGGACGCACAACTCCTAGTATTGTGGGTTTTGGTAAGGGGGGCGATCGCTTGGTCGGTCAGCTAGCCAAACGACAAGCCGTCACTAATGCGGAAAACACAGTTTTCAGTATCAAAAGATTCATCGGTCGTCGTTGGGAAGAAACAGCAACAGAACGCGATCGCTCACCTTACACCTGTGTCAAAGGTCGAGATGATACCGTGGATGTGCAAATTCGCGGACGTAACTATACACCCCAAGAAATATCTTCCATGATCCTGCAAAAGCTCAAGCAGGATGCAGAGAATTTCTTGGGTGAATCTGTAGATCAGGCAGTAATTACTGTACCAGCCTATTTTACAGATGCCCAAAGACAAGCAACTAAAGACGCTGGGACAATTGCTGGGCTAGAAGTCTTACGGATAATTAATGAACCGACTGCGGCAGCTTTAGCCTTTGGTTTAGATAAACAAGACCAAGAGCAGCTAATTTTAGTCTTTGACTTGGGAGGTGGAACTTTTGACGTATCCATCCTGCAACTCGGAGATGGAGTTTTTGAAGTCAAGGCAACTAATGGTAATAACCAACTAGGTGGTGATGACTTTGATGACTGCGTCTTACGCTGGATTATTGAAGGCTTCTTGGAACAAGAGAAAATAGACTTGTCTCAAGATAAAATGGCACTGCAACGCCTAAGGGAAGCAGCAGAAAAGGCAAAAATTGAACTTTCTAGTATGATTAGTACCTCAATTAACTTGCCTTTTATTACCGCCGATGAAACAGGCCCTAAGCATCTAGAACTAGAACTGAGTCGCTCAAAATTTGAAGAACTTACGGGGCATTTAATATCAGCTACCATCGAACCAATGACTCAAGCTTTGAAAGATGCCGAATGCAAAGCACAAGACATCGATCGGATTATTTTAGTGGGTGGTTCTACCCGCATTCCCGCAGTTCAAAACGCCTTAATTAAGTTTTTCAATGGCAAAACTCCCGATCGCTCTGTTAACCCTGATGAAGCAGTAGCTCTAGGTGCTGCTATCCAAGCTGGGGTAATGGGTGGAGAAGTTGATAATCTGCTGTTGTTAGATGTTATTCCCCTCTCTTTAGGAATAGAAACTTTGGGTGAAGTTTTTACCAAAATAATCGAACGTAATACCACAATTCCTACCAGTAGATCTCAAATTTTTTCCACAGCAGTTGATGGGCAAACTTCAGTAGAAATTCATGTGCTGCAAGGTGAACGGGCAATGGCACGAGATAACAAAAGTCTCGGTAAGTTCCTCTTAGCAGGAATCCCTCCAGCACCCCGTGGTGTGCCGCAAATTGAAGTAGCTTTTGAAATCGATGTCAATGGTATCCTCAAAGTTTCTGCCCAAGACAAAGGCACGGGTAGAGAGCAGAGTATTAGAATTACTAATACTGGTGGCTTAACTACCCAAGAAGTAGAAAAAATGAGGCAAGCAGCCGAAGTGTTTGCGGAAGACGATAAAAGGCGCAAAGAACTAGTTGAGTTGAAAAACCAGGCCGAAAATCTATTTTTCAGTTATGAATCAACTCTAAAAGATAATAGCGACTTAATTCCTGAAGAGATGAAAAATTTGGCAAATGAGAAAGTCAAACAACTGCAAGCAGCCATGACTAACTCTCATATTTCTCTACAGGAATTTCAGCAGAACTTGGAAGATTTCCAAAAAACTCTTTTTGCCATCGGTGCTAACGTCTACAATCGGGCTAGTAGTCAAATAGGTGAAGAATCCGCAGTTCCTGAGGAACAGCTTGTTTCACAACCAGAACAACCAATTGGTGGCACATTGATACCCCAATTTAACTTTGATTTTGATGACGAAAATACTGCACAGGCTGATTACGAAGCCATCGATTAGAGATTAAGTACTGGGAATTGGCGACAGAAAATTGGCGACAGAAAATTGGCGACAGGAAATTGGCGACAGGAAATTGGCGACAGGAAATTGGCGACAGGAAATTGGCGACAGGGAAATAGAAATTAAGAATTGATAAGTTAGTATTAGGGACTTGGATATTGGGTACTGGGGATTGGTATTAGGAATTGAAACACATCTTTCCTAGTCCCTAGTCTCTACTCCCTAGTCCCTAATCTCTAATTTTGCTAGATTGTAGAAGCAAATTGCCGTGGGCTAGATATGTCCCAGCACAAATACCAAACGCTCTTAGGGGGGTTTTCCACACCTAATGGTGCGGCTAGCCCCTCTGGTGGATGGGCGTGTTTTTCCTTACCTACGTAGCACAATTGTAAAAGAGACAGCCTCAGGCAGTGAGAAGTCAGAGCAGGGTTCTGCTTTGCTCGTCCTTTCCGTAGCTTTTATCGTCTCTGGCGAGCAAAGCACCTGTTGCTTAATACTTGCTGGTGATTTTTGTAAAGGGGAAAAGGTAAAATCAATTATTAACAAAATTTAACTGCTACCTTTTGTCCTCTAACTTCTGCCACGCCACATGCTACCCAGCTTTTACAAGCTGGAAAATCCATCAGGACGCAGTGGCTGTTCTGCTTTCTTCCTTCTAACTTTTACCTTTGCTATATGGCCCGCGACTATTATGAAATTCTGGGTGTCTCTCGTGACGCCGACAAAGAAGAAATCAAACAAGCTTACCGCCGCTTAGCCCGGAAGTATCACCCAGACGTGAACAAAGAACCGGGAGCAGAGGAGCGGTTTAAGGAAATTAACCGCGCTTATGAAGTACTTTCTGAGCCGGAAATGAGAGAACGTTATAACCGTTTTGGCGAACAAGGGGTCTCTGGCGCGGCGGCATCTGGTTTTCAAGATATGGGTGATATGGGCGGATTTGCCGATATCTTTGAGAGCATTTTTAGTGGTTTTGCTGGGGGAATGGGTGGCCCGACCCAAAGAAGACGTAGCGGCCCAGTGCGGGGTGATGACCTGCGATTAGACCTGAAGTTAGATTTTCGGGAAGCAGTGTTTGGTGGTGAAAAGGAAATTCGCATTTCTCACCTAGAAACCTGCGATGTTTGTAGTGGTTCTGGAGCCAAAGCAGGTACTCGCCCACGGACTTGTTCGACTTGTAGTGGCTCAGGTCAAGTACGCCGTGTCACTAGAACACCCTTTGGTAGTTTTACCCAAGTTTCTACTTGTCCTACCTGTAATGGTACGGGAATGGTGATTGAAGATAAATGTGATGCTTGTGAGGGTAAAGGCACAAATCAAATCACCAAAAAACTCAAAATTACTATTCCTGCTGGTGTAGACAATGGTACGCGTTTGCGTATCTCTCAAGAAGGAGATGCCGGACAAAGAGGCGGCCCTCCTGGAGACTTGTACGTCTACTTATTTGTGAATGAGGACGAGGAATTTCACCGGGATGGTATTAACATTCTCTCTGAGATTAAGATTAGTTACCTGCAAGCAATTTTAGGCTGTCGTCTGGAGGTAGATACAGTTGATGGTGCAGTGGAATTAATAATTCCGGCGGGAACTCAACCAAATACAGTGATGAAACTAGAAAATCGTGGTGTACCACGCTTAGGCAATCCTGTAAGTCGTGGCGACCATTTGCTGACGGTGCTGATTGATATTCCCAATAAGGTAACTCCAGAGGAGAGAGAATTGTTAGAGAAGCTAGCTAAAATTAAGGGAGAGCGCACTGGTAAGGGCGGTCTAGAAGGATTCTTGGGTAATCTGTTTAAGTAATGACTGTATCTTCTCTATCATCTCCTGATGCTCAATTGGATTTGCGCGGTACTCCTTGCCCGATTAATTTTGTCCGGACAAAGTTACGTCTGGAGAAAATGCCACCGGGAAGTTTGCTTGAAGTTTGGTTAGACCCTGGCGAGCCAATTGAGCAGGTTCCTGATAGCTTGTCTATGGCAGGCTATCAAGTAGAACAAATTGCAGATTGCACTGGTTATTTTTCCTTGTTAGTACGCCGTCCTGCGATCGCCCAATGACAGGAACAGTTAATTTCACCACTGGACAGTTATTAGGTACAGTGCTAGCTGTACAAGCTAATTTTTATCAAGTCCAGTTGGATGTCACAGACAAGGAACCGCAGGAAAATGATGACGCAGGGAATTTATCACCAACAATTTCTGCGTCTTCCACTCCCCCCATGCTCCTCTGCACCCGCAGAACACGCTTGAAAAAAATTGGTCAACAGGTAATGGTGGGCGATCGCGTAGTCATTGAAGAACCAGATTGGGCTGGGGGACGCGGTGCGATCGCTCATGTCCTACCCCGCCAAACTCAGTTAGACCGTCCGCCAATTGCTAATGTCAACCAAATTCTCCTCGTATTTGCTGTTGCCGATCCACCTTTAGAACCATATCAATTAAGTCGCTTTTTGGTGAAGGCGGAATCTACAGGCTTAGATGTGGTTTTATGCCTGAATAAAAGCGATTTAGTATCGCCACAAGCACAGCAGCAAATTAGCGATCGCCTGGGAGCTTGGGGTTATCAACCGCTATTTATTAGCGTGCAAAATAGTATAAATATTGACCAAATATCTGCTTACTTAAATCATAGAATCACTGTAATTGCTGGCCCGTCTGGAGTTGGCAAATCTAGTCTAATTAATTCCCTGGTTCCCGATGTAAATTTGCGCGTCGGTGAAGTTTCGGGTAAATTAGCTCGCGGTCGTCACACTACCCGCCATGTAGAATTATTTGAATTACCTAGTAAGGGTTTACTCGCAGATACTCCAGGTTTTAACCAACCAGACCTCGATTGTACTCCCGAAGAATTAGTCTATTACTTCCCTGAAGTCAGAGAGCGGTTAGCTACTGGTAGCTGTCGCTTTAGTGATTGTCTGCATCGAGATGAGCCTGATTGTGTGGTGCGAGGAGACTGGGAACGCTATGAGCATTATCTAGAGTTTTTAGCAGATGCGGTTGCCTATCAAACTCAACGCAATCAGCAAGCTGACCCTGAATCTACCCTCAAGTTAAAAACTAAAGGCAAAGGTCACAGCCAATACGAGCCAAAGTTAGAAAGTAAAAAATATCGCCGTGTAGCTCGTAAAACCCAACTGCAAGCTTTACAAAATTTGTATCAAGATAGTGAAGAATAAGCAGATAATAAAGTTGGTAACAGTAATAGCGATCGTAAATTATCCGCTCAACTGTAGTTTTTTACACAAAAATTTCCTATTTTAGTAATCTCCGTATTCAGGACTTTAGGCCTGGGATTAAGGATTTTATCTACTCGCTAAGAAATCCAAAAGCTTCAGTGCAGATTTTATTTTAGCGATCGCGCTACAGCAGATCATTTCTGCTGTGGAAGAATATTTATTGAGGAAAAAATCATTAACTAATGTCACAATCCCAATAAAGTCTTAAAATATTGTTAATTTCTGCCAAACACCTCTCGACCTTCAATTTACACGTACCACCCCAGAATAATTATGGCTATAGGCTACGTCGCGCTTGTTCTCCATGCACATCTACCCTTCGTTCGTCACCCAGAAAGTGATTATGTGTTGGAGGAAGAATGGCTATATGAAGCCATTACTGAAACTTATATTCCCTTATTGAAAGTATTTGAAGGACTAAAGCGAGACGGCATCGACTTTAAAATCACGATGAGCATGACACCACCTTTGGTATCAATGCTCCGCGATCCCCTGTTACAAGAACGCTATGATGCACATTTAGCCAAGCTAGAAGAACTAATTGAACTAGAGGCTGAGCGTAATGTCCACAATGGGCATCTTAAGTATTTAGCAGAACATTATGCTACAGAGTTTAACGAAGCGCGTCAGATATGGGAACACTACAAGGGCGATTTAGTAACAGCATTTAAGCAGTTCCAAGATACTAACAACCTGGAAATTATTACTTGTGGTGCTACTCACGGCTACCTACCACTGATGAAAATGTATCCGCAAGCTGTGTGGGCACAAATTCAGGTAGCTTGCGAACACTACGAAGAAACTTTTGGTCAAGCACCTAGAGGCATTTGGTTACCTGAATGTGCTTACTATGAAGGTTTAGAGCGGATGCTGGCAGATGCAGGGTTGCGTTACTTCCTGACTGACGGTCATGGTATCCTTTATGCCCGTCCTCGTCCTCGCTTTGGCACCTATGCTCCCATTTTTACTGAAACTGGTGTTGCTGCTTTTGGACGCGATCACGAATCTTCTCAACAGGTATGGTCTTCTGAGGTGGGCTATCCTGGTGCAGCAGAATATCGCGAGTTTTACAAAGATTTGGGCTGGGAAGCAGAATATGAGTACATCAAGCCCTACGTTATGCCTAATGGCCAGCGTAAAAATACTGGCATTAAGTATCATAAAATTACTGGACGTGGCTTAGGACTTTCTGATAAAGCACTGTATGACCCTTACTGGGCAAAGGAAAAAGCTGCAGAACATGCTGCTAACTTTATGTATAATCGAGAACGGCAGGCTGAACATTTACATGGGATAATGCAGCGTCCACCGATTATTGTTTCGCCCTACGATGCTGAGTTATTTGGACATTGGTGGTATGAAGGCCCCTGGTTTATTGATTATCTGTTCCGTAAATCATGGTATGACCAAAAAACCTATGCCATGACTCATTTAGCAGATTATTTACGCCAACAGCCAACGCAACAGGTGTGTCGTCCTTCCCAATCGAGTTGGGGTTACAAAGGTTTCCATGAATATTGGTTAAACGAAACCAATGCATGGATTTACCCACATTTGCATAAAGCTGCGGAACGGATGATTGAAATCTCCCATATTGAACCAGAAGATGAATTGCAATGGAAGGCGTTAAACCAAGCTGCGCGGGAGTTACTATTGGCCCAATCTTCTGACTGGGCATTTATTATGCGGACGGGAACAATGGTACCCTATGCCGTGAGAAGAACGCGATCGCACTTAATGCGATTCAATAAAATCTACGAAGATGTAAAAATTGGCAAAGTTGATAGCGGTTGGTTAGAAAAAGTTGAGTTAATGGATAACATCTTCCCGAATATAAACTACCGCGTCTATCGTCCTTTGTAATAAGTTTGCAACCAACTCCATAGAGGTAAAAACATCTTAGGGTGGGGTAATACCTACCCTAATTTTATTTGATAAAGCTTTAGGTATTAGCTTTTGTTTTATTAATCATCAAAAATAATGTGTGGCTGTCAACTGTTAACAGCCACACATTAGCTTCTTAGATTTCAATGGAGATGGCGATTGTAAATAATTTACAAAGTGTATTTAACCAAATCTGCCACTAACATAATCTTTTGTATCTTCCTGTTGAGGATTGTTAAAAATTAACTCGGTGGCATCGTATTCTACTAGGTAGCCACTACGTCCACCTTTTTCTGTCCGTTGGACGTTAAAGAAAGCTGTCATGTCCGAAACCCGCGCAGCTTGTTGCATATTGTGGGTAACGATCACAATGGTATATTGCTCTTTCAACTCATGAATCAATTCTTCAATCCGCAAAGTGGAAATTGGATCAAGAGCAGAGCATGGTTCATCCATTAAAATAATTTCTGGTTGGACAGCGATCGCTCTGGCAATACATAAACGCTGTTGTTGTCCACCAGATAAAGATAAGCCACTTTGCCGCAGTTTGTCTTTGACTTCATCCCATAAAGCCGCCTGACGCAAACTCTTCTCTACCAATTCATCCATATTTCCTTTATAGCCGTTAATTTTGGCTCCAAAAGCAATATTGTCATAAATTGATTTAGGAAATGGATTTGGCTTTTGAAATACCATCCCAATCCGCCGCCGCACCTCTACTGGATCGATGTCAGATGCGTAGAGGTTCTTATCATAATAATAAACTTTACCCTCTGCCCGAAAAGTTTCAATCAGGTCATTGAGACGGTTATAGCATCTTAGTAATGTACTTTTACCACAACCAGAAGGGCCAATAAAGGCTGTAACTCTGTTTTTCGGTATATCTAGCCAAATATCCCGCACAGCTAGGAAATTGCCATAGTAAATATTCAGGTTTTCTGTACGTAATACAGTTTCGGTACCATTCACTGTGCTAATGTTAGAAGCCATAAATAGTCTAGTGTAAGTTTTGGGGTAGTAATATGCCCTGAAGACGAGACTGCACTAAGCTTTCTGGCGAGTTGCCCAGCGGGCGATGATACTGGTCAAAAGTACCATTAACACCAAAATCAGAGAAGCTGCCCAAGCTAGTGACTGTAAATTTTTAAACGGAGTAGTCGCGAAGTTATAAACCAAAACAGCCAGCGAGGCTGTGGGTTGGAATAAGCCATTTGGCCAAAATGGTGAGAATAAAGCCGTAAACAGTAAAGGAGCCGTTTCTCCTGCTGACCGAGCGATCGCTAAAGTTGCTCCTGTGACAATTGCTGGTAAAGCAGCCGGTAACACTACTTGCGTTACCGTTTGGAATTTAGTTGCTCCTAAACCCAAAGATGCTTGTCGCAAATCTTGTGGTACTAACTGCAAAGCCTCATCAGTGGTGCGGACAATAATTGGTAACATTAAAATTGATAATGCAAAACCACCACCTATCGCTGAGTAAGAACCTAAGTTAAGTTTTACTAAAGATAAAACTACAATCCCATAGGCAAATACCCCAGCAATAATAGACGGCACCCCACTGAGAATATTAGTTGCAAATCGTACTACTCTTGCTATTTTACCAGAACTAAATTCTGTCAAATAAATTGCTGCCAAAACGCCAAAGGGTATGCTAATTAATGCACCAATTCCTACCATCATTAAGGTGCCTAAAATTGCATTACCAAAGCCACCTCCCTTGCGTAATGGAGCCGGCGGTAGTTCAGTAAATATACTAAGACTGAGACTGCTAAAACCTTGAATGATGACATAAGACAACACTGCCAATAAAGGTAGCAGCGCTAGAATTCCGCATGTAAATGCTAAGACGGTCATCACTGTATTAAACAGCGTCCGCTGAGACATAGGGGCGCGTGTTAGGCTGCTTTCTGGATAACTAGAAGTCATAATTCAACCCAAAACTACCCTAAATTCGCTTCATTCGGATCACAATCAATTCTGCAAACACATTGACTATGAGTGTTAAAACAAACAAAACTAAAGCTGCATACATTAAAGCCGCTACTTGCAAACCGCTAGCTTCCGAAAATTGATTTGCCAGTAAAGATGCAATTGTATTGGCTGGCGCTAAAAGTGAAAGACTAATATTGTTAGAGTTACCAATCAACATTGTTACAGCCATAGTTTCTCCCATAGCTCGACCTAGTGCCAACATTACAGCACTAACGATGCCTGAAAATGCTGCTGGAATTAAAATTTGAAAAATCGTTTCCCAACGAGTTGCGCCTAATCCTACAGATGCTTGTCGCAAACTCGGCGGAATCGAAATCAGGGCATCCCGCGATATGGCTGTAATTATTGGTAAAGTCATAATTGCTAGAATAACTCCAGCAGGTAACATTCCTGGCCCTGTGGGAATCGTGCTAAAAATTGGTAAAAAACCCAAGGAACTATTGAGCCATTTGCCTACGTTTGTGACAATGGGTACCAACACAAAAATTCCCCAGACTCCGTAGACAACGCTAGGAATGGCTGCGAGCAGTTCTACCAAAAATACTAATACCAGCCTGACTTTGGATGGCAGAAAATCCTCGCTCAATAAAACAGCGGTACCAACACCAATAGGTACGGCTAATAATAGGCCCAAAAAAGAACTCACTAAAGTTCCATAAACCTGTGGTAGTACGCCATATTGATCGTTAACAGGATTCCAAGTACTCTCGGCTAAAAAGCCGAGACCAAACTGCTGGATAGCAGGCCAAGATCCTATTGCTACCTGTGCTGTAATCCACAATAAGGTAGCAGCGATCGCCAATGCAAAAATTCGAGTCAGCCAAATAAAGCTCCTATCTAGGGACTTTTCAACTTCCGAGCGATGTTTGATTGCTGATGGCAAATTCTGAGTATTTGTAGCCATGACTACTGACTTTAAAAGATTAGCTCAAGAAAAATGTGGAAGAGAACCAGACTTATTAAAATTGTCGCGCGATAAACTGTATGAACCGCAGATCGGTCTTCTAGATTAGGAGCGATAAGAAAGCGACAAACCTAGCAATTAATTAAAACTTGCTCAAATCATAGCTGCCCATCCTTTAGCCCTTGACTCCTGTCTAAAAAAAGGCTACTTACTACTAGCGCTAGTAGCACCGCCAACAGCAATCTTATAATCAGGAGTGATTTGATCGGCCGCCGCCGCTACCTTAGCAATTACAGGTTGGGGTAAAGGAATATAACCTAATTCGCTAGCAAGTTTTTGGCCATCAGTTAAAGCGTACTCGATCATAGCTTCCATTGCTTTGGCTTTTGCAGCGTCGGGATATTTCTTGTAGGCTAAAATCCAAGTATAGCTGACTATGGGATATGAATCTGCACCTTCTGGATCTGCAATAAAGGCACGGAGATTTTCTGGCAAGGTTACTGCTTCTAGAGTTTTGGCAGCTGACTGGTCGTTATAAACTATAAACTTGCCTGCTTTATTTTCTAAAGCTGCAAATTTGAGTTGATTTTGTTTTGCATAGCCATATTCAATGTAACCAATTGCACCTTGAGTTTGTTGAATTTGGGCAGTAACACCTTCATTACCCTTAGCGCCCACACCTACAGGCCATTTTACACTCTTACCATCCCCAACTTTTGTTTTCCACTCTGGGCTGATAGCACTCATATGTTGTGTAAATACACCTGTTGTACCACTACCATCAGAACGATAAACCACTGTAATTGGTTGTTTAGGAAGCTTGGCTTCAGGATTAGCCTTAGCAATTTGGGGGTCATCCCAGGATGTAATTTTTCCTAATAAAATATCGGTGTAAACTGTTCTGGGCAGCTTGAGTTCAGTAACATCAGGTAAATTGAATGCCAGTACAATGCCACCAGCTGTAACAGGCAGCAAATTTACACCATTTTGTACTTTTTGAATTTCTTCATCCTTCATAGCAACATCGCTGGCACCAAAGTCTACAGTGCCTTTGATAAATTGCTCAACACCAGCACCACTACCAACTGATTGATAGTTAACTTGCAAATTGGGATATTTTTTATTCAAATCAGTAAACCAACTTGCATACAGAGGTGCAGGAAAAGATGCGCCAGCACCTGTTAAGGAAAGGTTACCACCCAGATCTAATTTTTTACCAGGGTTAGAAGCAGTAGCATCTGTAGCACTACCAGGTGTCTCTTTAGTCGCTGTATTATCTGGAGCTTGTTGTCCGCCGCAAGCAGCCAAGCTCATAGTCAGTGCTAATACCGATATAGTTCTAATAATTGGAGTATTTTTTCTTGCACTTAAGTATGAAAGCATGGGCGTTAGTCTTCGTCAACTTTTAAGTGAGCGATTCTACAATACCTCTAAAATGTAACCTTGAGGGTAAAAAAGAGGTTAACAAAGTACAAGAATTTGTCTTTTTTTGGTAAATTTTATAATTGGCAACCTTGTAAAGTTGGATAAAATTTATACATAGTGGTTAAACTTACAAGATACTACTTACATAATTATATGTATTGCGGATTTACAAAACAATTTCTAATACTGTCATAACTGCTGCAATGTCAAAAAAATATGCTAATTTCATCAGTCAGATCCGAAGAAACAAGGTAGTCCTAATGAAAAAATTACCACTGACTATGAAAGTAGGTATGGAGCACTGAGGTACTAGTGCTGCCATAGTATTATTGAAGAATATATACAGATGTAAAAACTATGTGTCGATTTAGCTTCAGTTTAATTTGAACTTGCGCGTCTCACTGTTCGGCAATTACAAATTATCAATATATAAAGGTGATTAACAGACAAAATAGACTTGCAAGATAAGCCTCAATACTCATACCCTGATTTGGCTTTTAGTTAGACATCCTCACTCATTATTGCAGAGCAAATCAAGATTTGCGGGATAGTTGCACTGTTTTGACTGAGCTAAGTGGATACAATTAAGGACTAAGACAATAATTCTGAATCTGTCTGTCTTGTCTTCATACGTTTATTCGTAATGGTGTAAGCTTCTGAGATTACGATTCTCTATGATGTTGCACTGGATAATATATATTTCCTTATATAACCAAAATGCAACGGATAATTAAGATTTTATTCTGCTCTTACTTGCAGCGAATTGATACAAGTAAGTAAATTTCCCTAAAACTATACCACAAAAATTCATTTAAGCAGCTTGGGAAAGTTCGCAGTTATTTCAGAATCTCAATTTTGCTATAGGTTCTAAAAGTTTAATCTTTGTTTTTACTGTTACATTATGACGAATATAACAAATTTCGCCTTGGATAAAACACACATTAAAAATAGCCTTTGTTAAACAATTTAGTTAAACTGTTTCACCCAATTCTCTATTTGGATGAGGTAAAAGAGATAGTAAAAGATGAGCATTAATTGAAGATGCATTTTTAGTATAAAAAAATACTAGTCTTTTGCCACATAAACACTGATAAACATGTTTTCGAGTATTAGATGAGCATTTCAGATACAGACAAGGTTGAAAGCCCTATAAATATGGCAACTGTTCAATTACTATGGTCTATGATCGGCTTACTCTTGACAATGGGTAGTACCTTCCTAGAAGCCTATGGCATTACCTTACCTTGGAATTGGAGTAAGCAAGGAATTCAAACTTTTTCTTTAGGGGTCAGCTATCAAATTGGTGCTGTACTTCTGGTAGGTTGTTTAGGCGGTAAAAATGCTGGGGCGCTTTCACAAATTGCTTATTTAGTTATGGGGTTAACATTTCTACCAGTTTTTTCTGAAGGTGGTGGTATCGGTTATGTCAAATTAGCTCACTTTGGTTATTTGCTGGGCTTTATTCCCGGTGCTTGGATTTGTGGCTTTTTAGCGTTTAAAGCTAGGCCTAGAGTAGAAACTTTGGCATTTAGCTGTTTTTGTGGATTGTTATCTGTCCACATCTGCGGTATTACTTATTTGATTATCAGTTATATTTTCCAATGGCAAGGCACAGAAGATTTAAGCTTAATGCAAGCAATTATTAAATACTCTTGGTCTGTACTACCAGGACAATTTACTGTAGTTTGTGCCGTTACTGTAATAGCATATTTATTGAGACATTTAATGTTTTATTAGTTTTAGCGGGATTAGTCGTGAATAGTTTGAGTTAAAAAAAATTACAACCTATGCTTCTAATCCCTAAACCTTACAGCCTATTCCATAGTATCTATCCCTAGTCTATAGTCCCTAATTTCATGCGTTTAAAAAATCACCTGTTCTGGCTTGCAGCCTTCATAGCTTTCTTTATCGACCAATTGACAAAATATTGGGTGGTGCAAACCTTTAAATTAGGGCAGACATTACCAATTATACAAGATATATTTCACTTTACTTATGTGACCAATACTGGTGCAGCTTTTAGTATTTTAAGTGGGAAAGTTGAGTGGTTACGCTGGCTCTCTTTAGGAGTTAGTTTAGTTTTAATCGGCTTAGCATTATTTGGCTCTTTATTGAATTTTTGGGATCAGCTCGGTTATGGTTTGATTTTAGGTGGAGCAATGGGTAATGGCATCGATCGGTTTATTTTAGGTTATGTTGTTGATTTCCTGGATTTTCGCTTAATTAATTTTGCAGTCTTTAATATGGCAGATTCCTTTATAAGTATCGGTATTGTTTGTTTACTAATTGCTTCTTGGCAAAAAACACCAAATTCTAATCATAGATAGTCTCAATTAACCTAAATTTAAATCTGTCTTTGAAATCTGGCTTAACTTTGGCGCAGAGTTTGCAAGTGCTGGTTTCTATATTTATGGTAGTTTTTCAAACTATATAAGCCTGAGAGTAATTACCCTCAGGCTTAGATTATTTGCAAACCTTAATTTTAGGATATCAAATCAGAATTTGAGATATTTGCTGTCGCAACTTTGGATTGCATATTATGCAATTTTATTAACTAGTGCGAGATATCAGATGAACTGACTATTTATAATTGGCAAATAAATCTCAAAATTCTGTTTCATCTGTTAGTTCCCAGTAGATGGAGTTGTTGGGGAACTAGTAGCCGGAACTTCAGTAGGAGAACTTGCTCCTGGTTCGATAGTATTGCCTTGGTTGCTAGAATCAGGTGTAGTTGTACTGTTTGGTACTGGAGTTAAACTACCAGGAGTACTAGAATCGGGTGTAGTTGTACTGTTTGGTACTGGAGTTAAACTGCCAGGATTAGGATTACCTGGTTCAGGCATGTTAGTAGTACCTGGTGCTGGTACTGGAGTTACAGGTGTATTGCTACCTGGTACTGGAGTGCTGTCAGTAGGAGAGGTGGTACTGTTTGGTGATGAATTGGTTGTATCAGCAGGACTAGATCCTGGTGTGGTAGTGCTACCTGGTGTTGTACCTTCATTGGTTGGACTGGTTGTTGTACCGCTATTAGGAGCGCTAGTATCAACTGGGGTGCCACCTTGACAACGTGAATTTAGCGGAAAATTTTCACACAGAATTTTCATTCCTTCTGGTGACATTTTGATTTCCGTTGGTGAACTAGTGGATGAGCTATTAGATTGAGCTATGGAGGATTTACTTGATTCGGCACCAGCAACATTGGCACTTAGGGCTAAAGTTAGGGCTGTACCAATCAGGCTCAGAGTTTTTCCCTTCATTCTGAATTAACCTCAACGGAACACTCCGCCCATTAAACCAAACAATATTATTTATAAAATCTGTCTAAATGGGGATGTATATTTTTGCTGAAATATATGTGGATTTGTTAAAGCGGTAAATTTTACACGGTTGATTTCTTGAATATTAGTTTTGACGATGACAAAAGCAAATTTGCTATTTTAGGACTTGATTATGACTAATAGTATATATAATAAGCACTCTAGAGTTGAGATACAAGTATTTAGTGATGTAAATAGTGGTTCAAGACAAATTTAGTAAATATGCTGATTAACTATATTTCAGATGTAAAATATATTCGGAAAAAATCAGTACAGCTAATTTCTGCTTAGGCTTATGAGTAAAATGGTGTAAGACTACCATTAAAATTGTAAATCTTCTGATTCTTAGTTAATAGGCGTAATGTAAATAGCCAATGAGTTCCCCGCAACCCCCTCAAAAGCCCCAAACAATACTTGGTCAACTGACGCAAGCCGTACATACAATTCAAGCTAGGGTGGATTTTTCCAAACTGGCACTTAAGCCTAATGCCAAAGTTCCGGAACTGTGGGTGCAGGATGCGGGGGCAGATAAGGCGGAGGTATATCCGTTGTTAGGCGATCGCTATATTTTAGGACGCAGTTCCAAATCTAGCGATATTGTGGTTCGCAACCCGGTAGTTAGCCAAATTCACCTGTCATTATCCCGTGATTCTAGCCAACGCACCCCCGTTTTCATTATTAAAGACGAAAACTCTACTAATGGTATTTACCGAGGTAAGCGCAGGGTCACCTCTTTAGAATTACGTCATGGCGATATTCTCACCTTGGGGCCACCAGAACTAGCGGCTTCTGTGCGTCTCCAATATGTCGATCCACCAGCTTGGTATGTGAAAGCAGCAACTTGGGCTACTTATGGCGTTGGTGGGGTGAGTGCCTTATTCGCTTTGATAATTGGTGTGGAATGGCTGAAATTTTCTGTTAGACCTTTACCAACAGCTACCCGTGCGCCTGTGGTGGTTTACGCCCGTGATGGTTCTACTCCACTGCGCGAGCCGAGAACTACTTCTCACATAGATTTGAAGCGATTGGAGGATTTTGGCCCTTATTTAGCAAAAGCTGTGGTGGCCTCGGAAGACAGTCGTTATTATTGGCACTTTGGTGTCGATCCTTTAGGGATTTTGCGCGCTGTGCTGATTAATAGCCGTAGCGGTGATGTCCAGCAAGGAGCCAGTACAGTTACCCAACAAGTTGCTCGCAGTTTGTTCCGGGATTATGTAGGTAGGCAAGATTCCCTAGGACGAAAATTGCGGGAAGCTGTGGTAGCTCTAAAGCTGGAAACGTTTTACAGCAAAGACGAGATTTTGCTGACTTATTTAAATAGAGTATTTTTAGGTGGGGATACCTCTGGTTTTGAGGATGCTGCTAAGTATTACTTTGAAAAGTCGGCTAAGGAATTAACTTTGTCAGAAGCGGCGACTTTGGTAGGTATTTTACCAGGCCCCAACGCCTTTGATTTTTGTGGAGATGGCCCCAATAAGCTAGAAGCCGCTGAATACCGTAACCGCGTGATTAAGCGGATGGTAGAAATGGGTCAAATCAAGCCAGAGGAGGCGAACCGCGCTAGACGTTCCACTGTCCAAGTCAGCCCAAAAGTTTGCGAACAGCAGGCGAAAACAATCAGTCCTTATTTTTACAGTTATGTGTTCCAAGAACTGGAAGACATTTTAGGGGAGGGGGCAGCCAAAGAAGGCAATTATATTATTGAAACTCAGCTAGATCCAGCTATTCAGGCGCAAGCAGAAGTAGCATTACGTAATTCAGTGAATAATGCTGGGTCAAATTTTGGCTTTTCCCAAGGTGCGATCGTTACTTTGGATTCCAGCAATGGCAGTATTTTAGCTATGGTTGGGGGAACAGATTATAGAAGAAGCCAGTTTAATCGGGCGGTGCAAGCCAAAAGGCAACCAGGTTCCACTTTTAAAATTTTTGCTTATGCTGCTGCCCTAGTACAAGGAATTTCCCCATTTAAGAGTTATTCTTGTGCGCCTTTAACTTGGCAAGGCTTTACTTACAAACCCTGTCGTGTGGGTGGAGATACCAGCTTAGACGTAAGTACGGGTTTGGCGCTTTCAGAAAATCCCATCGCTTTGCGAATAGCACGAGAAGTTGGGCTAGACAAAGTGGTAGCAATGGCCCATCGTTTGGGAGTGAAATCAGCGCTCGATCCTGTTCCGGGTTTGGTGCTGGGTCAAAGTGTTGTCAATGTTTTAGAAATGACAGGTTCTTTTGGAGCCATCGCTAATCGTGGGGTATGGAATCCTCCCCATGCAATTAGCCGAATTTTAGACAGTGGTGATTGTCGAGATCCCAAAGATTTCAAAACTTGCCGTGTAATTTACTCTTTTGACCAAGATCCCGATGCGAATAAACGCGTACTATCCAATGAAGTAGCCGATCAGATGACTACTATGATGCGGGCGGTAGTTACCAGAGGTACAGGTCGGGGTGCGGCTATTGGATTAGGGGAAGCTGGTAAAACAGGTACAACGGATAAGAACGTTGACTTATGGTACATCGGCTTTATTCCCAGTCGCCGCTTGGTTACGGGAATTTGGTTAGGCAATGACAATAATTCCCCCACATCTGGTAGTAGTGCGCAAGCAGCTCAATTATGGGGTAATTATATGGGGCGAATTGTTAAGTAATTGGTCAGTTGTCAGTTGTCAGTTGTCAAGAGTTTTTTCTTGTTGCTAATACTTTTATTCCTGTTTCATTATTGATATCCACGCCAGGGAGCGATTTCTAATTTACCGCTGGGCTGAAAAATGAGTTGGAAATGGGCAAGTGGTTCTTTGGTATTGGGGGCGACTAAATTAGAGCCGTAAGCTGCTTGTAACAACTGGGGAAGAGGAGTTTCTCTAGCATAATCATAGGCAACTTGGTTCAGTGGTTCATAATCTGCGATCGCGCCATCTTTATTTACCGCTACCCGATATTTCAAATCTCTATCAAAGTTGGGTTTACCACCCCAACGTTGGCGAACTGTATTATAAAGGTTCTGGCTTAAATCTTTGACTGCATTTGAGTCAGTAATTTTTACGCCAACGACTTCTGGTGTCTTGGTATATCCTCGCCAAGGACTAACTTGTAGTTCACCTGTTCTTGTCAATACAACTTTAAATTGGGCAATTGGTTCGTTGCCAATAGGGGCACCTTGAGCGGGATTGTACAGTAAGTTAGGTAAAGGAGTTTTTTGGATATCATCATTGGCCTTTTTATTGACTGGTTTATAGCCAATAATCGCTCCATCGGCCGCCGCGCCTACACGATAAATTAAATCTTCTTGTAATCCTGAGCGATTAGTCCAAGCGGGATTAATTTGGTTATACACTTGGCGATTTAATGCACGCAGTTTCGATGCATCGGTAATTTCTGGAACAGTAGTTAAAAGTGCTTCTAAATCTCTAACTGCGGCGGTTGCTGTAGTGGGTGTGGGATTGGGTGTGGGAGTTACCGCCGCATTAGTAGCCGCATCTGTGGGCGTAACAGTTGGGGTAGCTGTAGGAGTGATAGTTGATGCAATCGGCGCTGTAGACTCAACAGCTACAGGACTAGCACTAGGTGAAGCACTAGGAGTTGTGGAGTTAGTTGGGTCTTGTGATTTTGTCTCTGGTGCACGGAGTTGCGGCGATGGTACCAAGCTTAAAGCTAATGCTGCAACTGCCAAACTAGAAACGCCCACACTAGCAGGTACTACTTGCTTTAAGACAGCTTGATTTGCAATACTACTGCGTCTAGCAACTGGTTGTAATTCCAGTGATAATTCTGGTAAAGTTTGGGTGTCAGCAAAAAACTGATCGACTGCTTCTACTAAGTCAAATAACTGTACCGTATTCAAATCTACTTCAATAGGTTCTTTACTCCGATTAGGGTTAGTATCAAAACCTTCGGCTTCACCTTCAGAATGGACAATCAATCTATGTCTATTGATGTCTATTTTTTGTATTTCTACTAACTCGGAATCGCGATTGTGTGCTTGGGGATTTGGTACGTTACTCAAAAATTCTTGAGCATAACCACTAACAGCTCTCACCAAACTTTCAAAGAATTCTCTTCCTCCCCTTAAGGGCTGCTTATAACTAGATAAATAGCATTCTGCATTTACTAATATTGATAGTTCTGGACGCAACTCTTGAAATTGTGCAGCCCTAGTTGCATCACTTAACCCTTCTAATAGCAATGTACAATTAGGTAGACTATACTTACGTTGAATATTCATTCTACTTCCCCATCAAAAAGACTGATCCAGAACCGCTGCATCCCTGCTGTGCCAGTACAGAAGAGTAGTTGTCCTAATAGATCTATAGCCAGATCGTCTAATTTTTCATCAGAATTTAATGCCAATACTCCCGATCGCCTGGGACTCATCCTACTGCGAAAATGCGTTCTAAATCGCTCCAAATAATTAGACAGCCGCAAATTTTGTTCTAGTGGGAGTTGCTTTTCATTCATTTGTTGATAAATCATCAACAATTGGCGGATGACAACTGTTAGGCGTCGCGCTATGTAACAAGCAATCACCACTAAAGCTTTTGCTTCCATGATGCTTAAAGGGCGGCGCATGTGTGCTCGACGCAGTGGGTTAGAGCTACGCATTCGCCATAAATTAACTCTATCTTTAATAATTCCTTTGAGGTCTAATTCATCGGCAAAAGCAAGGATGGCTTCGGAACCACCGAGTTCTAAAGCTTCAATTGCTAGTAAAATCAGATCTATTTGCACCCGAGTTCTGCGGGGACATCCTTGTCCCTCAGTCGCCGGATCGGGTAATGTATCCAAAATCATAGGCAATGAGGGGGGAGGCGGACTGTTGAAAGGCGTTAAACTTGCGGAGACATTCATTCTATAGATACCTTGTGCGGTTCCAACAGACTAGGTAAAACTAATTTAAGATAAATAGCCAAACAAAAACATTAGGCTTGTAGTAGCAGTAATAATACTGCCTGATATATACATTACTTCTTCTAATCAAAGGTTTCCGTATACTGAAATCTAAGTTTTTAACACATAAGTGTATCAGCCTCAATAGGTAGTGCAATTCCATCCCTAGCTTGAATTAGATTCAAGTTATCGTCAATGGATAAGGAAACTAGAGCTTCGATCCCCAGCGTAAGACATTATAGTGTACGATTTGTCAGGTATCGGGAATTGGGAGCTAGAGGCTAGGAACTAGAGTCTAGGGTCTAAAGTCTAGGAATAAGTTTTTTCTCATGCTCTATGCCCAATTCCCAAAACTCAATCCCTAATATCAATATTTTATGGATTTGAAGTCGCTAATTCGTGATATACCAGATTTCCCCAAGCCTGGAATTTTATTTCGAGATATCACTACGCTGCTACGCGATCCTCAAGGACTGCGCTACACTATTGATTTTTTTGCCCAACGGTGTGTTGAAAAGGAAATGATCCCAGATTACATTGTGGGGATGGAGTCGCGGGGCTTTATTTTTGGCTCTCCTTTGGCTTATAAGTTAGGTTCTGGGTTTATTCCGGCTCGCAAAAAAGGTAAGTTGCCAGGAGCAGTACACTCTATTGAGTATGAATTAGAGTATGGTACAGACTCTTTGGAAGTGCATCAAGATGCGTTACACCCAGGTAGCCGAGTTTTGATTGTGGACGATTTGATCGCTACAGGAGGAACAGCGGGTGCAACTGCGAAGTTAGTGCAGAAGATTGGCTGCGATTTAGTGGGCTTTGGGTTTATTATCGAGCTACGGGATTTACAAGGACGGAAACATCTGCCAGATGTGCCAATTATCTCGCTGATTGAATATTAGTCAAGAGTCAAAAATTTTATAGTCTATAGTTCATAGTCAACAGTCCATAATGAATTGATTATTGACCCTTGACTCTTGACTTTTAACCCTTGACCTTTGACCACTGACCCTTGACCATTGACTAAACTGCAATGACATCTACAAAAATTTCTCTGGAGACAAGTCTGAACTGGCTAATTAGGCTGGTTACGAGTGAGACTTTTATTTATGTAGTGAAAAGGATTCTACAGGCATTGTTGACTTTATTTTTGGCGTCAGCATTGTCATTTTTGGTGATCCAACTAGCGCCAGGGGATTATGTAGATACATTGCAGCAAAACCCCAAAATTTCCCGAGATAGAATTGACGAAATTAAGCAACAGTTAGGTTTGGATAAGTCTTGGTTAGAGCAATTTTGGTTGTGGTTGTGGCGAATCTTTACTAAGGGAGATTTTGGCACGAGTTTTGTTTATCAACGCCCTGTGGTGTCGCTGTTGCAAGAACGGATACCAGCGACTTTGTTGTTAGCGATCGCATCTTTAATTGTCACATGGGCGATCGCTATTCCTTTGGGTATTATCGCGGCTGTGAAGCAAAATAAGCTGGTTGACCGGGTATTACAAGTCATCAGTTACACCGGACAAGGTTTTCCCAGCTTTATTACGGCGTTATTTCTGTTGATTGTGGCGCAGCTTACCTCACCTTTGTTTCCAGTGGGTAGCATGACTAGCATTAATCACTCAGAATTATCCTGGTTTGGTAAACTCCTGGATCTGGGTTGGCATATGATTCTACCAACGATCGCACTTTCAATTACTAGTTTTGCGGGTTTGCAACGGATTACTCGCGGCGAATTATTGGATGTTCTGCGTCAAGATTATATCCAAACGGCGCGGGCGAAAGGTTTGCCAGAAAATCGCGTAATTTACGTTCATGCTTTGCGTAACGCTATTAACCCCCTAATTACCTTGCTGGGTTTTGAATTGGCTGGGTTGTTAAACGGTGCATTTATTGCGGAACAGTTCTTTAACTGGCCTGGTTTAGGAAGGTTAACTTTACAAGCTGTACAAGCACAGGATTTGTATTTATTAATGGCCAGCTTGGTGATGGGTGCGGTACTGTTGATTGTGGGTAACCTCATTGCTGACTTAATGCTGAAAGCTGCCGATCCGCGCATTAAGTTGGAGAATTTGAATTAGTCAATGGTCAGTTGTCAGTTGTCAGTTGTTACAAGGAAAAGTCAACGGTCAACGGTCAACAGTCAACAGTCAACAGTCACCTCATTTCGCTATGTTGTCGGAAGTATATTATCTAATACGTTCAAAATCTGATGGTCGTTATCTGACGGCGCGTCCTGATGGGGAAGCGTCGGGTTATTTGTTGTTGTTTGCGGAAAATTTTGATGCTTTGAGTTATCTCAATACTCATGCGGCAGATGTGGCAAATCGCCTTGCTGTAGAATCTATTCCACGGACGCAGGTGGGTAGTTTGCTGAAGCGCTGGGGTTTTATTGGTGTTGGTGTTGTCACTGATCCTTTGTTACCCAAGATTGATTTTTTACAGCATGGTTAAAGAATCTGAATTGAAGCGCGATCGCCTGTGTGTCATGATGATAAGAATTACACATTGGCTGGTTGCATCTAGGCAGTGTATATACCAGAAGTGTTAGAAAAGACTTCAGAAACCATCTTGTCTTGAGGTGACAGGCTATGGATGAAGTTGTGAAAAAAGTTGCAGCGTTGGGTTTACCAGGTGTGATTTTGGTGATCACAATGGCTGCTACAGGTTTTACGGGTGCGGCGGCGATTACCGCCGCTTTAGCTTTTTTAGGTGGCCCTGCGGGAATGCTGGGGGGAATTGCTGTGTTGGGATTGACGGGTTTAATTACCGATGCTTTGGCGAAAGTTAGTTTGGAAGATTTGCTGACAGCTGTTTATTGTCAACGCCGCCAAACTGAACCACATGGCAAACTTTTAGATGAGATTAATTCTTTATCGCTATTTGATGGCGATATGAAAGATAGACTCAAGATAACTGTTACTGATGGGTGTGGTTGTGCCACGGTAGTTACTGAGAATACAACAGATGATGCTAAAGAAGTAATTGCAATTCTCGAAAATGTCCCTGGTATGACTCGCGCCCATCACCGAGATTTTAAGAGTTCTAACCCGATTATGCGGTTGAGGGATGGTAGCGTGGTGAGAACTTGGAAAAATCAATTTGGCGTTGACCATGTTTTTATTAGCGATCGCTATGACAGAATGATTTACGGTGGCTTTGTCGGTTGGATTCACAGCGAAGGTTTAAACCAAGCCATAAATCGTATTAGGCGAGATTTTACTTAGAGGTTGTTTGAAAAGTGGTTGGCTGTGATTTTAAACACTTAATGATCCCCCCTACCACTCTTAAAAAGGAGGGAAAAGTTCTTAAAATCCCCCTTTTTAAGGGGGATTTAGGGGGATCTAAAACGTTTTGCTATCAACGACAGGACTTTTAAAATGTCTTCTAAGAACCAACATCTAAAGTGAAGTAGAAGCTTTTATCAACAATTCTGTTGCTGCCATCATATTTGATAATTGGAATCATGACTTGATGTTGTCCTGGTTCAAGTTTCCAGATTGTTTGGAAGTTGCCAATTTTGTGACAAACGCCAGTATGAATAGGGAATTGACTGGGAGTTAACAAAACATCTTGATAACTCTCAACTCCATTTTTAAATAGATAAGCTTTTGCTTCTAATTTATTTAGGTTCATTTCAGATGGTATGCAATAGTTGAGATGAATAACCTTTAAAGTATCGCCGACTTGTAAAGAAATCCGTTGAAGATTATTTACAATTATCGGTTCATCGCTGTTAATTTGTACCAATAGGTTAGCAACACAAATTTTAGATGCAATATTGGGGCTGCATTGTAATGTAGAAGGTTTAATGTCTGTTTTAGTCGGAGGATTTGCAGTAATCAAGGCAGATAATATTGCACCTGCAAAGCCTATGAGGGCACCTACTAGAGGTACGATTACTTTTTCACTGGATACTGATACTCTCATATTAATTTTCCTCCACGAAATTACTTTTATTCGTCAAAGTTCTAGATTGCTAACATCAGAATCATAAAATTTTGCTTCGATAATGTCCCAGAAAGAGCTTTCCGGCTACTCTAAAAAAGACCGGAAAAAATTTTCCGTATTTTCAGCTAATCGGAAAACGGTTATATTTAAATTCAGTTAAATTCAGTCTTGCTAGTGAAGCTTTGCTTGCTAATACCAATTAGCTGTGAAGCTGCACATATCTCGATCCCCCTAAATCCCCCTTAAAAAGGGGGACTTTGATTCTCTTCCCCCCTTTTTTAAGGGGGGTTAGGGGGGATCAAAACGTTATCGGGCTAGGTTATAAGACTTGTGTGTACACCGTAGCCTTTTTAAGGGGGGCTAGGGGGGATCGAATTTTATGCATCTTCATATTGAATTGGTATCAGGTGTTGAGGAGTAATGCAAAAATATGAACTCTTGGGAAAACTTTCTCGTAATGGAGGTATGTCGTAAGCATGGTTTAAGCCCCACAGAACAGGACATTCTTTTGGCGAAGTTTCCCGATGAGAATACTGTTAATGACAATCAGCAGGTTGCGAAACAATTAAAATATCCGCCAGAGTCTAGCTGGGATGAAAATGTCAGGAGGCAAATGTGGAATATATACAACAAACGATTTAGTCCTCAGCCAAATCTAAAAGACTTCCCAGATTACAATCAGAGATTTCGCGATAAAGATGCCAAGTTTCTAGCTTGGCTTAAACCACAGTATTTAGAATGGTTGAAAAGCCAAAATAATAATAACAATAATAATATTGTCCCTATCGTTCCTGTTTCTACAGGGAACCCATTTATTCCCCTCAATGACATCATCACCGAACAGCATCTATTATTCGGTCGGGAAAGGGAGATTATCAGAGTATTTGAAACACTAAATAGTGGCAGTAGTGTAGCGCTTATTGGTGAGAGAAAAATCGGCAAGTCTTCACTACTTAAAGCCATTGAGCAACAGGCACAACATCGACTGCTCAAACCCCGCCAGGTAATTTATCTCAACTTAAGTTTAATTTTTAATGATGATGATTTTTATGATGAATTCTGCTATCAGGTGGGAATCGCTGTTAGCAAAGGTCGGCAATTAATTCGGGAGTTACAAAAACAGCAATTATTGTTGTTATTAGATGAAGTACAACAAATGACTTGGGATGGTTTCACTAGGGAATTACGCCAACAACTGCGCGGTTTAGCTGACGGACAAGCTAACCCACCTTTGCGCTTGGTAATTGCAGCTAGCGAACACTTAGATGTTCTGTTTCCTGATAGCCGAGATAATCCTTCACCGTTTCAAGGTGTTTGCATTGAAGAAGTTATTAAGCCTTGGGACGAAAATATTGTGCGTGGGTTTATTGACAGTCGGTTAGGTAATACTCAGGTGAGTTTTACGGAAGAGGAAATTATTAAACTAATTCAAGAAAGTGGCGGACACCCCCAGCGACTTATGTATTTGTGTCATCGCACTTACTCGCGGTATATGGAGAGATGAAAACTGAGTTATGAATCAACACCAGTGAAGAATAATTGTAGGTTGGGTTGAACGCAGTGAAACCCAACAAAGCCGCGAAAATGTTGGGTTTCGTTCCTCAACCCAACCTACTCAATTTAAGCCTAACTGAGTTATGAGCCAACACCAGCCTGTACCGCGTTTAAATTTAGCGCCTAAATTACGCCGTCCCCTGTCGCTGTGGAATCCCTTAGATTATCTACGCCTGTTGTACTGGGTGTTTTATTTTCCCCAAGCTTTGCGGTGGTATGTAGATACTTTCGGGGGTGGGTATATCCCTGAAAGTGAAATGAATTGGCGAAAGGGATTAGAGTTGTTGCGTCAAAATCCTATCCAGCGCCAATTACTTTTCCAAGGCTTAGTGTTGACAGTAGTTACACCAGTGGTTGTAAGCCTAATTTTGGAGAAGATAGGCGTTCCTGTCATCTGGTTCTTCGTGGCGGTAGGCGTGGCGGTAGGCGTGGCGGTAGGCGTGGCGGTAGGCGTGGCGTTCGGCGTGGCGGTAGGCGTGGCGGTAGGCGTGGCGGTAGGCGTGGCGTTCGGCGTGGCGTTCGGCGTGGCGTTCGGCGTGGGGTTCGGCGTGGCGGGAGGCGTGGCGGTAGGCGTGGCGGGAGGCGTGGCGGTAGGCGTGGCGGGAGGCGTGGCGGTAGGCGTGGCGGGAGGCGTGGCGGGAGGCGTGGGGTTCGGCGTGGCGGGAGGCGTGGCGGGAGGCGTGGCGGGAGGCGTGGGGTTCGGCGTGGCGGGAGGCGTGGCGGTTATGCGTCCTGAGAATTGGCTAGTTGGCTTACCTTTAAATTTACAAAAAATCCCAAATGGTAGTTTTTTACTTCCCCGTATCACTTCAATTCCCTTACCGAATCTTGATAAGCAGTTGCAGAATTGGCTGCAACAAGATTGGGAAACAGCTTTGCATAATACTAATGAATTGCTAGCTTATACTCTGCAATTTATTCCCGTTGTACAAGCAGTTAATAAAGTACTTATCAAAACACCGTCAGACCAAATAATTTGGCGCATTTCTCGATTAGCTGCAAATCCTTTTGATTGGAAATTAGTAGGTTTTGCCTCAGCTTCGTTGCGAAAACAAATTCAGTCACAACTGGTTAGAGGTTTTTTATTCTTTCGTTATTTTAATGAGCCATTCTCCCCTCCGCTAACTGTCAATCTTCACTTAGATACTTCTGCTCGTGCTGCTGCTGCTGGTTTTTGGTATCTGCATGAAAAAAAACCAGCAAAAGCAACAGAGGCTTTTGCTGTAGTGCGTTCTCTTCTCTATGGCGAGGAAATGTATACTCTTGCCCAAACTCTAGCAGCATTTCACGCAGCTAAAGAACCAGTCTCTATTGCTGCTGTGCAATTACTTACATTTCCACAAGAACCGCTTTTACGTCCAGTCACTTGGAAAGCAATTACTAGCCTGCGTCGAGTTATTGAAGATGTCCAGTTTGTTAATCGCAGCGTGTCACGTTCAGCTAAGTCTTTAGCTCTCAATCGCACTTTAGGTGAACTGACTAACATCCTCAATCAAGCCGATACTTTGCCGCAAGCAGAACGCGGATTAATTGTCGATATCGCCCAAACTTGGAAAGAAAGCTTGTTACAAATCGCTGGTGAGGTGGGGGAAGTTACCATCACCAAGCCTGTGCTTAATCCTTATATAGTAGGCGACCCGGTTCAAGGTAATCTCTTTGTAGGGCGTGAAGATATCATCAGACAGTTAGAAGAACTTTGGGTGATGGGTCATCAACTCCAGTCTGTAGTTCTCTACGGTCACAGGCGTATGGGTAAGACTTCTATTTTAATTAACGCCGCTAGTTCTCTAGGGTCAGGGATACAGCTAATTTATGTCAATTTGTTGCGGTTGGGAGATAGTCCGCAAGGAGTTGGCGAGGTGCTAATGGCTATTACTGATGAAATTTCCCAAGCTGTTAATATTGCACCGCCAGCTGATGCAGATTTGCTCAATCTTCCCTACCGGACTTTTGAACGCTATTTGAAACAGGTAGAAGCACAGGTTAATTGTGGGCTAATCATCGCTTTAGATGAGTTCGAGAAAATTGAAGAATTAATTGAATTAGGAAGAATCCCCCAAGATTTTATGGGTTTTCTGCGGGGGTTGGTGCAAATGAGTTCTAAAGTTGCTTTTGCTTTTGCTGGGTTGCACACCTTGGAGGAAATGACAGCAGATTATTTTCAGCCTTTCTTTGCTAGTGTCATCTCCATTCATGTAGGATTTTTGACAGGTGCAGCTACTAGGCAAATTCTCGCTAACCCAGGTGAAGACTTTCTTCTTGACTATACCCCAGAAGCGTTAGCTGAAATTTATGATTTAACATCTGGTCAACCTTATTTAGTGCAATTACTGGGATTCCAACTAGTGCGCGGCTACAATGACTTTGTGTTTGAACAAGGACGTTCTCGCAATCCGGTGTTTACAGTGGAAGATGTCGCCGCAGTTATTAATGACACTGAGTTTTTTAAGCGGGGACGCTACTATTTTGATGGGGTTTGGGGTCAGGCAATGGGTAGTCAGCAGGCGATAATACAGGTACTTGCACCGCACCCAGAAGGGTTAAGTTTAGATGCTTTAGCTGAGTCTACGGCTATGGGTAGGGAAGAGTTACAAGCGGCGCTTGGTGTTTTAATGCGTCATGATGTGGTGACGGAGAATGGGGGACGTTGGCGGATTATTGTAGAACTGTTTCGCCGTTGGGTTGTGCAAAATCATCCTGTGTCGGGGGGGTAATACCGTTTCACTTTAAAGGTGATACAGGTGGGCTTGGCATATGCATTTGTGGCTTTTGCATGTCCATTTGCTGCTTTTGGATATGCATTTGCTGCTTTTGCATGTCCATTTGTGGCTTTTGGATGTCCATTTGTTACTTTTGCATATCCATTTGTAGCTTTTGGATATGCATTTGCTGTTTTTGCATGTCCATTTGTAGCTTTTGGATGTCCATTTGTTACTTCTGCATGTCCATTTGTAGCTTTTGGATATGCATTTGTGACTTTTGCATATCCATTTGTGACTTCAAATCAAAAGGTGTGATGTTGGATTACAAGCTGTATAGCAGCTACAGTTTCTCATTTTTTGCGATCGCACTAAGTAATACTAATTTAAAGAAACAATGCGACGGATGCTAGGGGCATGGCAGTGCCCATACCCTTACCATTTGTCGTATTATTTTTTAAGGTATAAAATTGCCGATTCCATAAAATTTTAAGGTGCGTTGCGCTTCGCGACAACACACCCTACATAAAAATATCCCATAGTGACAAATTCGTAATTAAATAACAATTACGAATTATCAATCTACTTTTTGCAACTGCGCTACTCTAGGATCGATAATTTTTTGTCCCAAATTGGCAAATTTAATCGCTACAGATAGCTTAGTTCCTTCTCCAAATACATGAGTAATTTCACCAAGACCAAAAGATTTATGTAATACTCTATCGCCTACGCGCCAATTCTGCTTACCATTGCTAGGTGCAGCAGTTTTTGTATAGGTTTGACGCACTTTACGCCCAGTGGTTAACAATTCTTCTGGTACTTCATCGAGAAATTGCGATCGCACTGCGGGTTCTCTGGAACCATAAAGGCGACGTTCGCGAGCATGTGATAAATATAACCTTTCCTGAGCGCGGGTAATTCCCACATAACACAGGCGACGTTCTTCTTCTAAAGCTGCGGGATCGCTTAAAGAACGATAACCGGGAAATAGTCCCTGTTCTAAACCAACTAAAAAGACTACAGGAAATTCTAGCCCTTTAGAAGCGTGCAAAGTCATCAAAGAAACCGCAGTTTTTCCTTCTTTTAAATTATCTAAATCGGAACTAAGGGCGGTACTTTGTAAGAAACCTTGCAGAGTTGCATCTTCGTTTTCTTCTTGGAATTGCAGTACAGCGTTGTAAAGTTCTTGAACGTTTTGAATTCTATCTTGGGATTCGTCTGTACCTTGACTGAGCAAGTCTTGAATATAGCCAGAGTCCTCTAGTATACCTTGAACTATTTCTGCTGCTGGCCGATTGCCGATTTCGCTTTGCCAACGGTTAATCATTTCTGCAAAGCCTTTCACCGATTTTGCACCCCTTCCCGCCAAGGTATTCACCGATGTATCATCAGATAAAATTTCCCAAAGGGTAGTTCCTAATTGCTGGGAAGCGTTAATCAAAGCATCAATGGTGGTTTTCCCGATACCGCGCCGGGGAGTATTGATGACTCGTAATAAGCTTACAGTATCCGCAGGATTAGCGATCGCTCTTAAATAAGCTATAACATCTTTAATTTCTTTGCGATCGTAAAATCTCATTCCCCCGACAACTGTATAAGGAATTTGATATTTCACTAACAGTTCTTCAAATGGGCGAGATTGAGCATTTGTCCGATAAAGAATAGCAAAACTTCCCCAATTTAATTCAGGGTTTTGATATTCTAAAGAACGAATTTGATTGATAATAAACTCGGCTTCATCTAATTCATTATCTGCTTTATGACAATAAATTTGTTCGCCTGCTCCCCTTGTCGGTCTAAGAACTTTATCAATTCGTTGGGTATTATTTTCGATTAATTCATTAGCCGCTTGCAAAATATTTTCACAAGAACGATAGTTTTCTTCCAGCTTCACCATTGTTCTGGTATCTGCATCTGGTAAACCATCGCCAAAATCTTGCTGAAACTCTAGCAAGATAGTGAAATCAGCCATTCTAAAAGAGTAAATTGATTGGTCAGCATCACCGACAACAAACACCGAGCGATTTTGCCAATTCCATTCACTCTTTCTATCTTCGCCATTCGTGACTAATAGGCGAATTAAGTCATACTGGGTTCGGTTAGTATCTTGATATTCATCAACTAGAATATGGCAGAATTTGCGATGCCAATAACCTAATACCTGTTCATTCTGCTGAAACAGTCTTGTAGGAACCAGAATTAAATCATCAAAATCGAGAGCATTATTTTGTGACAACCTATCTTGATAGGCGCTATAAACTTGAGCAATTACCCTTCCCCGATAATTCGGTTGTTCTCTTTCAAAATCTTGGGGTGATAAACCTTGGTTTTTGGCATTACTAATTGCATAGCGCACCGAACGATGGTCAAATTTTTTATCATCTAAATTAAGCTGTTTGGTAACAATTTCCTTCACCAAACTTTGCGCATCAGATTCATCAAAAATCGAGAAATTTTTATTCCACCGCCGTCCTTTTTCGTCTTCATACTTCTCAATATCAAACCGCAAAATCCGGGAAAACAGACTGTGAAACGTACCGCACCATAAATCTTTGATGGTTTCGCGGTAAACTTGCGATCGCAGTTGAGATTGTTGATATTCCGTCAACAAATCAAATTTTGTTTCATATTGTTTTACCGCTTCTGCTTCCGCAAACAGCTTTTGAATCCGTTCTTTCATTTCCCTGGCGGCTTTATTCGTAAAAGTCACCGCCAAAATATTCTCCGGATTGACGCGATGTTTGAGAATCAGGTTAGCAATCCGATAAGTCAGCGCGCGTGTTTTACCGGAACCTGCGCCAGCCACAACTAGCAGCGGGCCGCAGTAATGTTCTACGGCTTGACGTTGGCTGGGGTTAAGATGGCTAAGAAAGTCTATAGTTGTGGTCATGGATGACTGGGCAGAGAATTGCTTATTCTGAGAGTATCGCACTCAACGCCTATTATTCTAGGCTAATTACCAGATCACGATTCTCGCCTGTTACATTTTCCCATGTTGCTGAATAATAATTACAATAAACCAGTCAGCCTCTAAATATCTCTATTCAACTCATTCTTGCACAGTCAAAGGCAAGCGGACGGTAAAAGTGGAACCAACACCCAGTTGACTTTTTACCAGAATTTCACCACCCATCATTTGGCAAAAATGGCGGCTAATTGCTAACCCTAAACCAGTACCACCATACTTTTTCGTTGTTGATGTATCCCCTTGAATAAAGGGTTGAAATAACTGCTTTTGTTGAGTTTGTGACATCCCAATTCCTGTGTCACTCACAGTAAAAGTAATTATCCCAAAAGGCGCTGTTGGTAGTAACTCGTCTTTGTCACTCTTAACTGTTAGGGTAACTTTGCCATTAGTAGTAAATTTAGCAGCATTACTTAATAAATTTAACAACACTTGCCGCATTCTTGTCTGATCGGCATACATTGTACCTAGTTGTTCATCACAATCTACTTCTAAAATATTGCCATTTTTCTCTACAGCCGATCTCACTGTTAGCACAACATTATTTATTAATGTTGCAATCTCAAATGTCTCTGGGTAAAGAGTCATTTTCCCCGCTTCAATTTTTGATAAGTCGAGGATGTCGTTAATTAATTCGAGTAAATGTCTACCAGCCGCGTTAATTGTTTCTAAATCGGTGATGAAATCTCCTGTTAATCCTAAATCGGTAGCATCATCTTGTAGCAGTTGACTCAAGCCAATTACTGCATTTAATGGGGTGCGTAATTCGTGACTGACATTAGCTAAAAATATGCTTTTAGCTTTGCTAGCAGCTTCGGCTAATTCCTTCGCTTGTTGCAATTCTTTAGTCCGCTCAGATACGCGCTCAATTAAGCGATTTAAAGATTTCGCTAATAAACCAATTTCATCTTCTGTGGTGATAGGTGCGCGCAAATCAAAATTAGATTTTCTCGCTACCTGTTCTGCTACTTGAGTTACCGTGATTACTGGTTCAGCGATCGCGCGACTCGTCCGCCAAGCTACAATGGCCGCGATCGCTACTGACACCAACATACTCATAATCACAATTAATCTCTCAACACCTTTAGCCTGCTCTACACCTCTTGTTCTTTCCCGCTCTTGAACTTCAGCATTTTGTAAGATATTCGTCAGTGTCTGCGATAGTTGCTCTAGGCGCAGCGCTGTATCGCCACGCATAACTTCGAGCAATTGCTCGCGTTTTTCATCAATTTGCTGCGGCTGAATTAACGGAGATTCAATTCCCTCTAAAACCGACTCTATCTGATTAACATAAATTTCTAAATTATTCCCATAATCCAGCAATAAAGTTTCTAAAGTAGCACTTGTTGCTGCTAGTCTTTTCGGATGTCTTTCGATAAAAGCTGTAATTTCTGCTTCTATTTGCTTAGCCTGCTCAACATTCTTGAGAAATTCGCTTTTTTTAGTTTGTCGCTGTATGGGATCTTCTAATACTGCAACTAAGTTAGAACTATATAATTGTGCCCCTACTACGGCATTTTTATAATTAGTTAATAATTGTCCTTGTTCATGAGCGCGATTTAGTTGGCTAATCTCTCTTCCTCGATAATAGTTAGCTATTACTAAACCAGTTAGTGAACCAAAAAAACCAATTCCTATGGCGACAAAATATCCATAGCCAATTTTTTGATGTATGCGCCAAGAACTCGCCTTGAGTTTCCCTCGTGAAGGAAATTCAATAGTCGGGAGTTCGTCTGTCGATGGCTCTTCCGCTGGCACTGTTTTGCTTTCTGAACTGCTGTCAACAGGGATTAACTTTTGAGTTTGCATCCCTCAAATCTCCTTACCCTCCCATAAAAGTCATTACATAAGCTTGGCTTAGGTAAACAATATATCTAGTGATTATTAACTAAATTATCTTTTTTTGTGACAAGAGTAAATTATATATCACGAGATCATTGCCATGAGTTTTTTTATATTTAAGTTAATTAGTTACGAATTCTAAATCCCATTTATAACTTTTAATAAAACTCATTTTTCTAAAAAAGCTTGTCCCGAAACCAAATGCACCCCTACCAGTATATCTTTTTCATCAATTTACTTCCATATACAGTTGATTGCAGCTATATTAAGTTAATGGGAAGTAGCTAATCTAACCTCTTCTAGCCTTTCATGAGCTACTATCAAGCCGTATAAAGCCTAATCATTAAGTTTTCTACAGCAAAGAGTCTCAAAATCCGCGCTGTTTATCCACAAAATAATTGTCTTATCATCTTATCACCAATCCCTTTGATTAACCAATAATGGAAAAAGGGCATTGGGCATTGGGCATTGGGCATTAGGGAGCCATCCCTTGTTATAGCAACTGCCGTCATAGGGCACAGAGCTATAAAAATCCTCTGGTTATAAGTAGTTTCAATGCCACCAAACCAGAGGATGTTGCTATTAGATATTTATTTCGAGCAATATAGAGTATAAGTAAATACAAAAATTTAACTTATACTCAGAGATATAGCGATCGCCAGAATAATTACACCAGTTTACTTGAGTGCTGGAGCGATCGCAGCAGAAACTGACTCGCTGACTGCTTGCTTCAACAAGTCGGCCTTGTCAGTACGTTCCCACGGCAAATCTAAATCATTCCGTCCAAAATGACCGTAAGCCGCGACGTCCTGATAAAAACGTCCGCCTCGTTCATTTGGTAGGTTGCGTAAATTGAAGGCATGGATAATTCCCGCTGGACGCAGTTCAAAATGCTTTTTGACTAATTCCAACAGAATTTCATCATCGACTTTGCCAGTTCCAAAGGTATCGAGAAAAATGCTTACAGGACGCGCCACGCCAATAGCGTAGCTTAGCTGCACTTCACATTTTTCTGCCAAACCAGCAGCGACAATATTTTTAGCCACATAGCGAGCTGCATATGCCGCAGAACGGTCTACTTTTGTGGGATCTTTACCAGAAAAAGCGCCGCCACCATGTCGGGAATAACCACCGTAGGTGTCAACAATAATTTTTCTGCCGGTCAAACCAGAGTCGCCTTGAGGGCCACCAATGACAAATTTGCCAGTGGGGTTGACTAAAAAGCGTGTTTGCTCATCTGGCTTAATTTCAATATCGCCAAATACAGGCTCAACTACAGCTGTCCATAAATCTTCTTTGATTTTCGCTTGGACTGCGGCTTCATCCGTAATTTCCCCAATACTAGTAGTATGCTGGGTGGAAATCAGGATTGTATCAATACCTATTGGTCGCCCATCTTCATAAATTACGGTAACTTGGGTTTTACCGTCAGGACGCAGGTAAGATAAATCGCCTGTTTTGCGCACTGCGGCTAATCTGCGAGCAATGCGGTGAGCCAGGCTAATGGGTAAGGGAATTAATTCTGGTGTTTCGTTGCTAGCAAAACCGAACATAATCCCTTGATCACCCGCACCAATGGAGTCAAATAGCTCATCGCTATCTTCTTCACGGGTTTCTTGTGCCGTATTCACACCTTGAGCAATATCAGGTGATTGTTCATCTAACGCCACTAGCACGCTAGTACTGTTAGCGGAAAAGCCGTTATCAGCATTGGTATAGCCAATTTCAGCAATTTTCTTCCGGGCGAGATTCACATAATTGACATTAGCTTTAGTGGTAATTTCCCCTGTAATTAACACTAAGCCGGTATTAACCACTACCTCAGCCGCAACTCGACTAGTGGGGTCTTGTGTCAGTAAGGCATCAAGAATCGTATCAGAAATCTGATCGCAGATTTTATCTGGATGACCTTCGGTAACTGACTCGGAGGTAAAGAGATATCGACGAGACAAAGGCATTCCTCCTTAATTAAGAGCGTTTCACTGAACTAAATTTACACTCTATCCCCAAGAATTCATTGAGGAAAATTCAGAAATTGTTGTTTTTGCTACCTGCAAATTACAACTTACTACTGACGGGCTAGGGTTTGTTTTTCCCCCTATCTCTAGAAGAGAAGCACTGAAGCCTCACCCTGCTGAGTGATTATTTATTTCAGTTACTCTAATTTCTGAAATCATAACAATATTTACACATTAAATAGTTAGTGTGTTCTTAACTTTTCTAAAAGTTATTATGGCTACTTAATAATTTTTTCAAGAAAATATAAAACTTTGGGCAAAAATGTTTTTAGCAACACAAAAAAAGGGAGATACCCTTAAGCATCTCCCAAAGCTTTGACACAAATACTGCTGCTTTAAACTTGAACTGCTAATTTGGCTTCCTTTGCTGTTAAACGCTCGTAAGCATCGCGCATTTTCAAGCCGGTTAGTACTTGGAACAAACCAGTTCCATTGTTGGAACCGGGATACTCGCGGTGTTGGAGTAACAAGTGAGTCATCTCACCTTGGTATTTGGTGGATGTTTTGCTCAGATGGGTTTCGATATAAATAACTTCTTCTAAGTTGTCGAATTGACCGTCTACTTCCAATACTGAGACGTAACGACCGTAGTAAACATCTGAACCGTAGTACAGTTGCATACCAGGGTAAGAACAAGTCAGCTTCCGTCCGCAAGGTGTCCAATTAATTGTCGATCCTTCATCAAAAAGGTAGGTTGGCTCAAAGCCGTCTTTACCTTCTCTTTGGAGCATCCGTACCCGCAGGACTTTGCGCTCTGTGTCGTTTTTAATTAAATTAGTAGGTAATACTTGGAGAACTACATCAGCAAATTCTCGTTGTGGTTCAATAAACTTATCAAAGTCTGGCTTGCGAGAATTGATTTGTGCTAAGACATCTTCATAGCGGTGACCCCTTTCGGCCATGTCGCGTTGAATCTTCCAAGCAATTTTAACTTCGTCACTGATATCAAAATATACACTGAAATCAATTAGCGATCGCACCCGCTCATCATACAAAGGATGCAGCCCTTCCACAACTATAATGTGATTCGGCTCAATCCGCTCTGGTGGATCAATCATGCCGGTTTCGTGGTTATAAATCGGCTTATCAATTGCTTGACCATTTTTGAGCGCACTAATTTGCTCATACATTAGGTCAAAGTTATTCGCCCTAGGATCAAGAGCAGTAATCCCTGTTTCTTTGCGTTGTTTGCGATCTAAAGAGTGATAGTCATCTAAACAGATAACTGTCATTAAATCTTCACCGAACAAATCGATTAAACGACGCAAAAATGTAGATTTACCGCACCCAGAGTCTCCAGCTACTCCAATTAGTACCACGCGTTCCGGCTTACTCGTCATAAATCTCCTCTAGATACTAAAAAATGTGTCAATCAAAATTTTTCACACAGCAGATTTTGAAGCCAAGAGTTTACCCAATCGGTTTTTCCGGCGTTCTTGTTACCCACAGCGCCATAAAGAAGTTCAGACGGGTAGACAAAAATGTCATAGTTGTTACTCGCCTGCCTAGCCTGAGTTTGTTGCTGGTAAGTATTTAATCCTAGTGGTATATTTGATTTTAACAGAAGGGGTTATTCTATACAAGTTTACTGTCAAGAAGAATCTAGTCGTTCATCGATCGTGTTGATGATTTACTTGCTCATTTGAAAACACATATATTCACTACCCCAAACAATCAGGTAACGACTGCTTGATGATTGTGACCTTCTTAATTAAGTTTATATTGGATGATTTTCTCCGGCCACAAATTTTTTGCGATTTTGGCATTTTAATTTGCGATTCAGTAATAATCCACAGATTCATGTGCCAATATCTATCTCAAGAATGAGTTAGCAAGTTACATACAAAAATTTTGCTTGTCAGATCTCATGTCAGGTGAGTCAGGTTTTATTTGTGATTGGAGATTAATGTTGACAAAGGATAAAGTTCAAAATCCCTTGTCTTGTTTCTGTCCTTGAGACTTGATTAGAGAGAATAATAACTAATCATGGTTGGCTCTTGTCAAAGACGCGGCGCTCAGTATAAAAAAGCTCCATTTAGCCTGCCCTTAGCTGAAATTTTCCAACATGCTCCCTCGCAAGTAAGTATGTTTGACAAGCCATTGATAGAGGTTGACATATGTATCACATCAAGTGAAACTGATTATAATTGCTTATATCCCCCATACCTGTATCATTCGGTTATACAGATTAACTTAACCTCTTCATGAGACTAGTCATGATTAGGTAATAGCTGCATCTAATAATATTTTGGGTGTATTGCATAAAAAACTCTGCCGCCGGATGCAGGAAAAGAGTCAGTGATAAGTTAGTGTGTTCCTAACAAGAAATTCACCAGCACTTCTGAAAATATGGGATTGTCGTCGATAGACGAAAAAACAGGTCGCAACTATCTTAAAAACCACTCGGTTAAAAGTGCGATCGCCAAGCCTACCAAAAACCCAAATGCGTAGAACTTTTTTTCTAGGCATTAGGCTCACCTTATTTGACATAAAACTCAATTTATGCATTTGTTAGGAAACATTAGCGACAAGGTATCGGTAAGTTAGTAAACGAAGAAAACATTAAATTGACTCATTATTAACATTCTCCAAAAGACTTATCCTCTAACTTAGAAGGTGAACAGGTGTGTTTTTGTGCTGCCTGCATGTCTTTGGTGAGTGTACTTAGCAAGGCATTATTTAGTGATGCCATTTTCCTAGAACGCCAGTTTTGTGCAGCAAAAATCCGGTAAACTAAAGCTGGCTTGTGATAGGAAAAGTTTTTTTTTGAAAAACGGTTAAGTAAACATCGGAGTGGTAGAAGGAATGAACAAACAAGGTACTGTTGAGGGTGCTGCCAATACAGAATCAGGTAGCCGCGTCTTCGTTTACGAAGTGGTTGGTCTGCGTCAGAACGAAGAAACCGATCAAACGAATTACCAAATTCGTAACAGTGGCAGTGTGTTCATCAGAGTGCCTTACAACCGCATGAATCAAGAAATGCGACGTATCACTCGCCTAGGCGGCAAAATTGTTAGTATTCAACCCGCAAGTGCTCTACAGCAATTCAATGGCAAAACTTCATTGGGGATTCCTAACATTGAGGGGAATGGTCAAGCCACACCTGTGAATGCACCAGCTGAACAACAGCTTACGAAGAAGGATCAAAAAGGCAAAACCATGACTCAAGCGAAAGGCAAAAAAGACGCCCATGCTGATGTTCCTGTAAACACTTATCGCCCCAATGCACCTTTTATTGGGAAGTGTATATCCAATGACCCCTTAGTTAACGAAGGTGGTATTGGTATTGTACAGCACATCAAATTTGACCTTTCTGGTAGTAATCTGAAATATATAGAAGGTCAAAGTATTGGTATTATCCCACCAGGGGTAGACAAAAACGGCAAGCCTGAAAAACTCAGACTTTATTCCATCGCCTCAACTCGTCATGGTGATGATGTAGATGACAAAACAGTATCCCTGTGTGTCCGTCAATTAGAGTATAAGCACCCAGAAACAGGCGAAACAGTTTACGGTGTTTGCTCAACTCACCTGTGTTTCTTAGAACCAGGTGCAGAAGTAAAAATTACCGGGCCCGTGGGTAAGGAAATGTTACTACCCAGCGATCCCGATGCCAAAGTCATTATGATGGCAACCGGAACAGGTATTGCGCCCATGCGTGCTTACCTGTGGCGCATGTTCAAGGATGCAGAAAGAGCTGCTAATCCAGAGTATCAATTTAATGGATTTGCGTGGTTAATCTTTGGGGTACCCACAACTCCCAACATCCTTTACAAGGAAGAATTGGAAGAAATGCAGGCTAAGTATCCTGATAACTTCCGCCTCACCTACGCTATCAGCCGGGAACAAAAGAATCCCCAAGGTGGCAGAATGTACATTCAAGACCGAGTTGCAGAACACGCAGACGAACTGTGGCAATTGATTAAAGAAGAGAAAACCCACACCTACATCTGCGGTTTGCGCGGTATGGAAGATGGTATTGATGCTGCTTTAACTGCTGCGGCTGCAAAAGAAGGAGTCACCTGGAGTGATTACCAAAAAGAAATCAAGAAAGCTGGTCGTTGGCACGTAGAAACCTACTAAGTTCTAACCACTGAGTCTTGAATTTTGAGTTTTGAATTTTGAGTTTTGAATTTTGATTAATTTTGTAGGCTGGGCAATACCCAGCCTACAATTTTTTATTGGTCAGTTGTCAATTGTCAATTGTTTTTGCTACTAACAATTGATGGCGGTAGGGCGATTGTTTCTCGTTCCTCATGCACAAGAGAGTTTCCCGCCGCCATGAATAATTAAGGCGATAAGCGTTGAATTTTCCAAGTTTGAGCATCTAAACGAGTATAAAGCAAGCGATCGTGCAAGCGGCTGGGTCTTCCTTGCCAAAATTCAATTTCTATGGGAATTACTCGCAAACCTCCCCAGTGAGAGGGGCGAGGAATCTCCTGATTTTCATACTGATGCTGCAACTTTTGTAAGTTTTGTTCTAAGACTTCTCGACTAGCGATCGCCTCACTTTGATGAGAAGCCCATGCACCAAGGCGACTGTTTTCAGGACGGCTGTAAAAATATTTATCGGACTCAGTCTCCGAAACTTTTTCCACATGTCCAATAATCCTAACTTGGCGTTCCAACTCTGCCCACCAAAAAACTAGGGCTGCTTGGGGATTTTCTGCCAATTCTTGCCCTTTACGGCTGTTATAGTTAGTGAAGAAAACAAAGCCCCGCTCATCAAAATCTTTCAGTAATACCATTCTGGCTGAGGGTTTACCATCGGGCATGGCGGTTGCTATAGTCATGGCATTGGGTTCAGGAAGTTGGGCAGATAATGCCTGCTCGAACCATTGTTTAAATTGTATAAAAGGATTAGGGTCAACCTCAGTTTCACTCAAATCTTCCAATGTGTAATCTTTACGAATGTCGGCAATGGTAGGATGCATGATCGTTAACTTCCTTGCGATTCAGATATGCGTATATATATCTTTATGCAAAATATCTCCAATCGTGATGGAAACCCATGCTAGCAATTAAGGCAATTGTTGCCAAAAATTGAGAAAAAACATTGCATATGTTACCAAATTCGGATAAGTAATATTGTTTGAGAGCAATTGAGCAGCCTGACATTGAAGATTTGTCATCCCTCATTCCCAATCTAAAATCGCAAATTGGTATGATGCGCCGTTCAGCCTCCCTGCAAAGTTTATTAATTTATGGTCTGAGCGGCCCAATTATCGCTCTGAATGTCTGGCTACTCTCTGTACTTTTTCATTATTTCCAGCATCCCATCACTATTCTCAGCGTTGCAGCAATTTTAGCTTTTTTGTTAAATTACCCAGTTCAGTTTTTCAAACAGGCACGCATCACTCATGCTCAAGCCGTGATTGTTGTTTTACTGGTCACTTTAACACTCGTGGTAGTTCTAGGGGTAACATTAGTGCCAATGTTAATTGACCAAACAATTCAACTGCTAAATAAGATTCCTGATTGGTTAACCAGTAGCCAAAGGAACTTAGAGCAGGTGGAAGCTTTAGCAAGACAACGGCGATTACCTTTAGATTTGAGAGTGGTGAGTACGCAAATTAATGCCAATATCCAGAATTTAGTGCAACAACTAGCGTCTGGTGCGGTGGGAGTGGCTGGGACGCTATTGTCAGGATTGCTGAATTTGGTGTTGGTAGTCGTGCTAGCGTTTTATATGCTACTGTATGGCGATCGCGTCTGGTTAGGTTTGGTCAGTCTCTTACCAGCTAATATCAGAAAACCTTTAACTGCATCCTTACGCTTAAATTTTCAGAATTTTTTCCTCAGTCAGTTGTTGTTAGGGTTATTCATGGTAGTCACCCTTACCCCCATTTTCTTAGTACTGAGAGTACCATTTGCCCTCTTGTTTGCCATAGTCATTGGCATAGGTGAATTAATCCCTTTTGTAGGAGCAACTCTAGCTATTGGTTTAGTCACCATATTAGTGCTGCTACAAAATTGGTGGTTAGCAGTTCAAGTTGCTATAGCCGCTATTGTCTTGCAACAAGTTAAAGATAACCTGTTAGCACCGAAATTACTCGGTAACTTTATTGGACTTAACCCTATCTGGATTTTTGTGGCTATTTTGATGGGATTTGAAATTGCTGGCTTATTAGGAACACTAGTTGCTGTACCCATTGCTGGTACTATCAAAGGCACTTTTGATGCGCTCAAGAGTGGTCAATCTGGCGAATTTGTATCACCTTTTACTATTACTTATGAATCTGGCTGTGATGAAGATCGTAAAACTTAAACTCCCAACTCCCCAAGCAAATAGCCCAAAGTCTAAACTTCCAAGTCAATGGTCAAATTACTAATAAATCAGCATTGACTCTTGACCATTGGCCATTGACTCTTAACTATTAAACGTTGACTTTTGCCAAAGTAAGTTTTCTTGCTGCATCGAGTCTAGCGAGAATTATCCAGGCACAAAGTATTATAAAATACTACTTTTTGTTGAAGATATAGTATAAAAATGTCATGTTATACTTGGGTGGGTATGGCAATAATTAGACAATTGGCTAGTTAGGGTGAAAGTAATGAATATTTCAAACTACCTAAAAACAAAAGTTGCACAATTTTTAATCCCGATTCACAATAGTATTGAATCAAATCTTATTATAAAAAATATGTATTATTTAGTACACAAAAGTAAGTTCTCAATGAGACAGGTGAGGTATGTGCTAAATTTCACCTACATAGTAAATAATGAAGCTTTGACAAACAAAGTATGATTATTTGTTCCACAAGTGTCAATGTTTAATCGACCTAATTTAAACTTAATCACAGAAAATAATTAATGGATGCTTCCGAGCTATTAGAAACAATTACACTCCTGATTCAGCAAGCCGAGAGAGGAGAAATTGATCCTTGGGATGTACAGGTAATAGAGGTTATTGACCGTTACTTAGAACTAATGGCACCGGAGTCTACTGTTAGAGGTTATGAAGCCGACTTGTCTCAATCAGGGCAGGCTTTTTTATCAGCATCAATGCTGGTGTTATATAAGGCCAATACCTTAATGCAATTGCAATCAGCAGCAGATGAACAAGCAGAGAACTTAGATGAAGGACTGCTAGAAAGTGAAGATGGCGTATTACATTTAACCCCTCGCCTGCCTTTAGAGCATCATTTGCGTCGTCGTCCCGCAGCCATGCCACCACCAAAACGGCGCGTGACTCTGCAAGAGTTAATTGAGCAATTGCAGATTATGGCGAACCAGCTCAAACTGGTACAGAAGACGAGCAAACCCGTGCGTCCTCGGCGTCAGCCCACTGTGCAATCTATGCGAGCAGCGCTAGAATTGGCTCACCAAGAAAACTTGACGGAAGTAGCCGGGGAACTAGAACAAGTTTTGCATGTTTCGGCAGCAAAGCTCCATTTGGAGCAAAATTGGTTGAATTTAGAGCAATTGGTGGATTTATGGACTCAGAGTAAACAACTGTACCAAAATGGCTCTGCCCACGGATCAGAACATAGCCAGCTGGTTAGTGTTTTTTGGGCGCTACTACTGCTATCGGCTCAATCCAAGGTAGAACTATGGCAAGAGGAGTTCTACAAAGAGATTAAAATCCGTTTACTTATAGATTCAGCTAACACCTATCAACCTGTGGAGCAGCCCATGAACTAAGTAACTGAAATCCATCGCTAGATATAAATTAGAGACTTTTGGGTCAGCGGCTCTCAAAATCCGGGTAAATTGAAAAGATAAGCGATCGCTTATGATTTTGCTATTACCCTGTTGCAACAAGCAACGCTTCGCTGAACTTCTCCGAGCGGCGATGATGACTAAAAACAGAATAAACACAATGAATTATAACTTGTTGACAGTAACCTGGCTTGTGGTTGAGGAATAATCTTTATGAAAGCGATGATTCTTGCGGCGGGTAAGGGTACTCGTGTGCGTCCAATTACCTATACAATCCCCAAACCCATGATTCCTATCCTGCAAAAGCCAGTGATGGAATTTTTATTGGAACTGTTACGCCAACATGGTTTTGACCAAATTATGGTGAACGTGAGCCATTTGGCAGCAGAAATCGAAAACTATTTCCGTGATGGTCAAAGGTTTGGCGTGCAGATTGCCTATTCTTTTGAAGGGCAAATTGTTGACGGTGAACTGATGGGGGAAGCCGTTGGTTCTGCTGGTGGGATGCGCCGTATCCAAGACTTCTCACCGTTTTTCGACGATACCTTTGTGGTATTGTGCGGTGATGCTTTGATTGACTTAGATTTAACAGCCGCTGTCAAGTGGCACAGAGAAAAAGGGTCGATTGCGACGATTATTTCTAAATCAGTTCCTTTGGAAGAAGTTTCCAGCTACGGTGTAGTAGTGACTGATGAAGAGGGACGGGTGAAGGCTTTCCAAGAAAAACCCTCCGTTGAAGAAGCCCTCAGCACTAACATCAACACAGGTATTTATATTTTTGAGCCAGAAGTATTTAAGTATATTCCATCAGGAATGGAATATGACATTGGTAGCGAATTATTCCCCAAACTTGTGGAAATTGGTGCGCCATTCTACGCCATTCCTATGGACTTTGAATGGGTAGATATTGGTAAAGTACCAGACTACTGGCGGGCGATTCGCGGCGTATTGCTAGGTGAAATTAAAAACGTGCAAATTCCCGGTCATGAAGTTGCACCAGGGATTTACACTGGCTTAAACGTGGCTGTGAATTGGGACAAAGTTGATATCACAGGCCCGGTTTACATTGGGGGAATGACCAGAATTGAAGACGGCGCAAAAATTGTCGGCCCGGCAATGATTGGCCCCAATTGCTGGATTTGTAGTGGTGCAACTGTAGAAAACAGCGTCATCTTTGAATGGTCTCGTCTGGGGCCGGGAGTACGCTTGGTTGATAAGCTGGTGTTTGGACGTTACTGCGTCGATAAAACTGGCGCAACCATTGACGTACAAGCTGCGGCTTTAGACTGGTTGATTACCGATGCGCGTCAGTCTCCACCATCCCATACGCCCGTGGAACGACAGGCTATAGCTGAATTACTCAATACTACTGCTAGTTAGGGCATGGGGCATTGGGCATGGGGCATTGGCTTCGGCTTCGCTCAGCCACCAGGGCATTGGTAGTCTTTTCCCTCCTCTAACCCCTAGTCCCTAGCCTCTAGCCCCTAGTCCCTAACTATTCAAGTATGTGTATCTTCTGAGACTCTGTTCGTAGGTTTGTAGGAGTCGTTGAGATTCAGCTAGAGTGATGCGCTTTTCCTCCAAGGCTTTTTCGCAACGTTGGCGGATGTTTTCCACCATGTCTTCGGAGTCATACTGCACGTAGCTCACCACTTCACTCATGGTATCGCCTTTGACGACATGTTCAATTTGGTAACCTTTGGGGGTCAATTGAATGTGCACTGCGTTAGTGTCGCCAAATAGGTTGTGTAAGTTACCCATGATTTCTTGGTAAGCACCACTGAGGAACATGCCTAAATAATAGGGTTCTCCAGGTTTAAAGGTGTGCAGTTCTAAAACAGATTTGACATCACGCAAATCAATAAAGCGGTCGATTTTCCCATCACTGTCGCAGGTTAAGTCTGCTAAGATTCCCCGACGGATTGGTTCTTCGTCTAAACGATGTATGGGCATAATTGGGAATAGTTGGTCTATTGCCCAACAATCTGGTGCTGATTGGAACACCGATAAATTCGCGTAGTAGATGGAAGCCATGATTTGCTCTAGGTCTTCCAGTTCGTCGGGTACGTATTCTTGCTGTCTGGTGATGTTAAGAATTTTTTGGCAACAAGCCCAGTAAAGGCGTTCGGCTTTGGCGCGTTCTCTCAGGCGCAAAATGCCTAGGTTGAAGCGGCTGATGGCTTCTTCTTTAAATTGGGCGGCGTCGTGGTAAAACTCTTGATAATTTTCTTTGTTAATTGATTGGTAGGTTTCCCAGAGGTAATTAATGATGGGGGATTCGCCTTCTTGGGGCGGTTCTGGGGTATCTAGGGGGACATCGCTGGTGCTGAGAATATCAAAAATCAGCACGGATTGATGGGAAGCGATCGCTCTGCCGCTTTCACTAATCAGTGTTGGTACGGGAATTTGTCGTTCGGCACAGGTATCTTTTAACTCTGCCACGATGTCGTTGGCATAGTTTTGCATGTTGTAGTTTTTCGAGGCGTAGAAGTTGGTTTGGGAACCGTCGTAGTCTACACCTAAGCCACCGCCGACATCCAAGTATTTCATGTCAGCGCCCAACATTGCCAACTCGACGTAAATCCGGCTGGCTTCTTGGATGGCATCTTTAATTACATTGATGGCGGAGATTTGCGAGCCGATATGGAAATGCATTAACTGCAAGGAATCAAGCAAATCAGCTTCGCGTAACTTGTCAACTGCCTCAATTACTTCAGGCATTGTTAACCCAAATTTAGCGCGATCGCCACTGGAACTTCCCCAGCGTCCCATACCTTGGGTACTGAGTTTAGCTCTTACCCCCAGGATGGGTTTGATACCTAACTGACGGTTAGCAGCAATGACTAAATCAACTTCTTCAATTTGCTCTAAGACAATAATTGGTGTTTGTCCGAGTCTTTGAGCCAACATTGCTGTTTCGATGTATTCTTGGTCTTTGTAGCCGTTGCAAATTAACAATGCGCCTGGGGTATCCAATATCGCCAAAGCAATCATTAATTCTGGCTTGGAACCAGCTTCTAAACCAAATTGATGGGGCTTACCAAACCTGACTAAATCCTCAATTAAATGGCGTTGCTGGTTGCATTTGACAGGAAATACACCTCGGTAAACACCAGGATAGTTATAGCGGGCGATCGCTTTCGCAAAACAAGCGTTTAATCGCTCAATCCGGTCTTCGAGAATGTCTGAAAAACGAATCAACATTGGCAGCCCTAAATTGCGCTGCTTCAAAGCGTTGACCAATTCAAACAAATCTAACGAACCGCCGCGATCGCCTTTGGGAGACACAGTGACATGACCAGCCGCATTAATGGAAAAATAAGGCTGTCCCCAACCTTCAATCCGATACAGTGCTTCGCTGTCTTCGATTTTCCAAGAGCGCGGCGAATCATCTGTACTAGTACTAGGGGCTAACAGCTTTTTCGGCTTCTGGTTTTTCACTTCTAGTTTGTGTCCATTGGACGGCAGCTTAACTATCTCTTCTGATGTAGCAGTTGACTCAAGACCCATTGATTCCTGACCTCTGTGTTTCACCCACGAATTTTCAATTTAACGCATTCATTTGCGATCGCATATGCACCCAGTGATAATTTCTGAGATAAACTCTGATTGGTCAAGGGTTATCTGTTACTCGTCATTATTCATTAACTATTGAGAGTATCAACAAAAGGTTAAGGATAAAGGACAACAGACAGAGGACAATTGATCTTGAAAAATTTATTAAGTTTTCGGAGATAGCTTTGGAACGCACATTTTTGGCAATTAAACCCGATGGTGTACAGCGCGGACTGGTCAGCGAAATTATCAGTCGCTTTGAGAAAAAAGGTTTTACCCTGGTGGGTTTGAAGCTACTCAAACCCAGTCGCGAACTCGCTGAACAACATTACAACGTTCACCGCGAAAGACCTTTCTTTGCAGGCTTAGTAGAATTTATTACCTCCGGCCCCGTTGTAGCGATGGTTTGGGAAGGTGAAGGTGTAATTGCTTCGGCAAGAAAATTGATTGGTGCTACCAATCCCCTCAACGCTGAACCTGGAACAATTCGCGGCGATTTGGGGATCAATATCGGGCGCAACATCATCCACGGTTCCGATGCTCCGGAAACAGCGCAAACAGAAGTTGCTCTGTGGTTTAAGGATGAAGAGTTAGTTAATTGGCAGCCTACTGTAACTCCCTGGTTGCACGAGTAATGAGGGGCTAGGGGCAGGGAGAATTTTAGATTTTAGATTTGCGATTTTGGATTCCAATCTAAAATCTAAAATCCGTCTTGAAAAGTGACGCTCCTGCGTCGCTAACGCTGCGCTAACAGATCGCCGGAAGCCGGCGCTCCGACTTTTCGCAAAATCCAAAATTGTTTTCAATGCCCCATGCCCAATGCCCCATTCCCTATTTCGTTACTTCAGTTTTTTCAGGTAATTCTTGGGGTGCTTCAATTTCAGTACGTTTGGAAAATCCCCAAGCTAAGATAAGACTGATCGCAGTAATCATTAACCATTCTGGTGGAACTAAGCTATCGTTCACCACCTTTAATAAGAGACGCAAACCGACAAAGGCGACAGTTATATAGCCTGCGTCTTCTAAGTTTTCAAATTCGTCTAACCAGCGAATAAATAATTCTGCCATGAAGCGCAGAGTAATAATCCCAATAGTTGCGCCGGTGAGGACTAACCATCTTTCTTGAGAAACCGCGATCGCTGTTGTCACACTATCTAAAGAAAATGCCAAATCTGTAAAGGCAATTACTGGTATTGCTTGCAACAATGACTTGAAGCGCGGCCCGTGATGGTGATTTTCTTCATCTGTTTCTTGGGATGTGAAATGTTGGAATACTAGCCATAACAAGTAAGCAGCACCCAATAGTTCAAATTGCCAAAAATTTTGTACCCAAGTCGCAGTGAGAATTAAGGTAATTCTTAGCACATAAGCAACGACTAAACCAAAGTTGAGGGCTTTGCGCTCAAGTTCTTTGTCTTGCAAACCTTGGGCGATCGCAGCGAGGGCGATCGCATTATCAGCAGATAGCACCGCCTCTAGAAACACCAGGATAAGTAGAACTATAGGAGCTTCAACGCTAAAGTGAAAATTCAGATAATCAAAAATTTTGTCTAGCATTCCAAGTATCTCAAGCAGGGAAAATTAAAAATTAACAGCAGCAGCGAATTTTATCTTCAAAAGCGCAATAATTTGCTACCTTTATTCAGCTTAACTTGGCTGTAGTAGATTCTGAAGACTCTGGCATGAAAGCGATTACAGGTCAGGTAGGGTCTGTTGAGTGTAGCATGACACATTAGCAGCCTTAACATTTTCTTAAAAAAACTCCTCATAAATCAAGGACAAAAATACCTAAATGTAGCTGAAGTCTCTTGACAGATAGGCTCTGATAGGTTTTGAAAATTTTGGTTAATGAGAGCGATCGCCAAAAACGAGAAAGCGTAGCTGTACAGCAGCTTATCGTTACACATCGCACTTGTTGAGTAATTAACCAGCCTAAATACTTGCTTAAAACACTCAAATAAGTGCGTGATTCACCGAAATGAGTAAGTGTTAAGGCATTTCACCTGCGGAAAACACCAAAATGAGTGCGTGATTCACCGAAATGAGAACTCGTTAAGGCATTTCACCTGCGGAAAACACCAAAATGAGTGCGTAATTCACCGAAATGAGAACTCGTTAAGGCTTATTGAGTAAGTGTTAAGGCTTTTCATCTGCGGAAAACACCAAAATGAGTAAGTGTTAAGGCTTATTAAGTAAGCGATAAGGCTTATTGAGTAGGTGAAATGGCTTTTTGCTTACTCAAAACATCTAAATGAGAACGTAATCAGCCTTTTTGTTTACTAAAAATATAAAAATGAGTACCTAATTTAAAGAAATCGTAAAGTGCGATGTCTACGATAAGCTTGCCTATGCGCAAAATGAGAAATTTAAAAGTAAATGTAGGGTGTGTTGTCGCGCAGCGCAACGCACCAACATATCATCAACGATTCAAGGTGCGTTAGCCTACTGGCGTAGCTTCTCTAACTCTTCTTTTGTAAACGGATTTTTACCAGCACTGAGGGAATTAACCCATTTTTGACGTTGTGCTTGCCACTCGGGAGAAACTGTATTTGTATATGTTTCAAAATCTTCAATTGCGCCTTTAGTATTGCCAGTTAGTGCTCTAGCTACACCACGGGAACCACGAGGATATCCATCTTTTGGTGCAAGGGTAACAGCTTTTTCACAGGCAAACATAACATCAGCTGCATACCCATGCAAGCTACCATCCCAACACAGGCTGTTCCAATCGTTAGCAGAGATTTCTAGTTTTGCATCAAGTTTTTGAGCTTCAGCGTATGCTGCAATAGCTTTTTTGATATCACCTTTGCTAGCTAGTTCCTTACCCTGAAACAGCAGAAAGAGCAATTTTCCTTTCGTCTCTGGATTAATATCTAATTGAGGGTTCCATTCCTTAGCCTGTTTAAACTTGGCAACTGCTTTCTTAAATTCACCTGCGCTGCTTAATTCTTCACCTTGGGTAACAAAATTAGACGCTGCTGCCATTAGGATAGATTTATTTTGGCATAGTTGTAATTCAGCTAAAGTCTCAGGATGATTAGTTAAATAATCTTGCAACCAATTACAGCCCAAAACCACAAGATTTTCTAAATCTAAATTCCACAGAATTACCGTCTTGTCACCACTAGCAGAAGCGATGGTTTTGCCGTCGGGGGAGAAGCTGACACTCCAAACCGCATCGCTATGCCCTTTGAAGGTTTTGAGTTCTTTGCCTTCGAGATTCCAGAGTTTGATCGTCTTGTCACGACTAGCAGAAGCAATGGTTTTACCGTCAGGGGAAAAGCTGACACTCCAAACCGCATCACTATGACCATTAAAGGTTTTGAGTTCTTTGCCTTCGAGACTCCAGAGTTTGATCGTCCCATCAGCACTAGCAGAAGCAATGGTTTTGCCGTCGGGGGAGAAGGTGACGCTAGAAACCCAATCGCTATGCCCTTTAAAGGTTTTGAATTCCTTGCCATCTACACTCCAGAGCTTGATGGTCTTGTCACGACTAGCAGAAGCAATGGTTTTGCCGTCGAGGGAGAAGCTGACGCTATAAACCGTATCGCTATGCCCTTTGAAGGTTTTGAGTTCTTTGCCTTCGAGATTCCAGAGTTTGATAGTCTTGTCACGACTAGCAGAAGCAATGGTTTTGCCGTCGGGGGAGAAGCTGACGCTAGAAATCCAATCGCTATGCCCCTTAAAGGTTTTGAGTTCTTTGCCTTCGAGATTCCAGAGTTTGATAGTCTTGTCACGACTAGCAGAAGCAATGGTTTTACCGTCGGGGGAGAAGCTGACGCTAGAAACCCAATCGCTCTGCCCTTTAAAGGTTTTGAGTTCTTTGCCTTCGAGATTCCAGAGTTTGATAGTCTTGTCACGACTAGCAGAAGCAATGGTTTTGCCGTCGAAGGAGAAGCTGACTCTATAAACCGAATCGCTATGCCCTTTAAAGGTTTTGAGTTCTTTGCCTTCGAGATTCCAGAGTTTGATGGTGTTGTCACCACTAGCAGAAGCGATGGTTTTACCGTCGGGGGAGAAGCTGATGCTATAAACCGAATTGCTATGCCCTTTGAAGGTTTTGAGTTCTTTGCCATCTAAACTCCAGAGTTTGATAGTGTTGTCAACACTAGCAGAAGCAATGGTTTTACTGTCGAGGGAGAAGCTGACGCTAGAAACCTGATCGCTATGCCCTTTAAAGGTTTTGAGTTCTTTGCCATCTAAACTCCAGAGTTTGATGGTGTTGTCACCACTAGCAGAAGCAATAGTTTTGCCGTCGGGGGAGAAGCTGACGCTATAAACCGTATCGCTATGCCCTTTGAAGGTTTTGAGTTCCTTGCCATCTAAACTCCAGAGTTTGATAGTCTTGTCAACACTAGCAGAAGCAATGGTTTTACCGTCGGGGGAGAAGCTGACGCTAGAAACCGTATCGCTATGCCCTTTGAAGGTTTTGAGTTCTTTGCCATCTAAACTCCAGAGCTTGATGGTGTTGTCACCACTAGCAGAAGCAATGGTTTTACCGTCGAGGGAGAAACTGACTCTATAAACCCAATCGCTATGACCTTTAAAGGTTTTGAGTTCTTTGCCTTCTACACTCCAGAGTTTGATCGTCCCATCAGCACCAGCAGAAGCAATGGTTTTACCGTCTGGGGAGAAGCTGACGCTAGAAACCGAATCGCTATGACCTTTCAAGGTTTTGAGTTCTTTGCCATCTAAGCTCCAGAGTTTGATTGTCTTGTCATCACTAGCAGAAGCAATTGTTTTACCGTCGGGGGAGAAGCTGACGCTAGAAACCAAATCGCTATGACCTTTCAAGGTTTTGAGTTCTATACCTCTTACCCCATATACTGCTTGCCGCAATGCCACTATAACTTGAGTTTTAGTATCTGGTGGTAGCAAAAATTTTGGTGTTTGTTGCAGTTTCCCTGCTGCTTTTAAACTTGCAATTAAGGCGTATGTATCTTGTTCTGATGCAAACAGTGCTTCACTAGATGAACTAAGAACATTAATTTGGGCATTGATATTAGCAATAAATGATTGCCAGCCAAATATTCCTGTTAAAACTGTTAATGTTGTCAAGCCCAAACCTGCTAAATAAGCCTCGCGCAATCGCCGTTTTAAAACTTGGTTCAGCCTTGCTTCGACTAATTTGTTCTGTTCCTTTAGGCTTTCTAATTCTGCTAGTAATTCTGCACCACGTTGTTGGCGAATGAAAGCCACAAGATAATCATGCACTAGCTGATAGCGGTCAGCCGGAGATTGGGGAATTAAAAAGACTACTCCTGATGTCACTAAAATTTCTAATACCAAATCTAATTTATCGGCTTTGGCTGCTAAAGCTGCGGCTAACTCAGCTTTAGTTTTTAATGGGCGAGTATTATTTTCATCTGTCAGTAAATACAAAACTAACTGGGCTGCACGTTCATTTTCTGCGCCGCAATCTTTAACTATTACATCTAAAAATCGCTCAACTAATTTATCTTTCGGGCCATTTTGCTGATATTTATCCAGTGTTGTGATATTTTCTGCTTGCAATTGTGCCCCAACAACTTGCAACTCAATTGGGCGGACTTCCTGCAATTCCCCTGCTAAATCTCTAACTAATTCATCTATTAGTGCTGGCTCTAAATAAAAAGACCTTGCTGTTAAATCTTGAATAACTACTTTAGCGGCTGATGGTATGAAATTACCAAAAGCATAGCGAAATTTTTTATTAAGAATATCCTGTTCCGTAACTTCCAGGTTCGTCAGGCGATCGCACTCTAATAAATAATGTAAATAATCTTCCCGCAGTGATAATATTACCTTCACATAAGGTAAATGAAAATCATCTAAACAAGAATGTAAAAAATCCCAAAACTTTTTCCGCTCAACTGGGTTAGGACAATTAAAGAAAAATTCCTCAAACTGGTCAAAAATTAAAACAGTCACCAAATTCCGCTCAACATTTCCCCGCAATTCCTCAATAATTCCCTCTACTCCCCCTTGTCCCCCTTGTCCCACTTTTGACTTTTGACTTTTGACTTTTGACTTGATATCCTCCACCCAATCCGTATAAACCTGCACCACCACAGGCAAAATATTCCGCCCATCAAATACAGTAATTTGATGCAATGCTGGTAATAATCCCGCCGTCAATAAAGAACTTTTACCAACACCAGATTGTCCATGAATAACAATTAATTTTTGGTCATCACGGCTAATGCGTTCAATTAATTTATCAACATCATATTTGCGTCCAGAAGCAACTATTTCTTGGGCAATTGTTCCGGCTTCAGACTCTATCCCTAAAACAGAGTTATTTAATTCATCTGCGCTCACTAAAGCCGGATGAATTACTTGTTTTTGAGACTGCAATCTACCCGCACCAATAAAAGCCCGTAAACCATATTGCTGTTCAATAGAACTTTGTTCTTGTTTGAGATGAAATGCAGTTAAATATTGATGTTGTTCAAAATATAATTTTCTTACTTCTTCTAAGATGCGAATATATAATTTAGGATTATACTCAGGCTTGCATTGACTTTTCGCAAGTTCTAAATCATCGAGTGCTGCTTGCACTTGTCCCAGATTTCGTTTACTTTGAGCTAGTAATAATAAATGCCAGCTTCTATAATATTGACTCGCCCAATTATTCTCTGGTTGAGAAGCTTGAGCTATTTTATTAATAGCTATTTCTGCATATTCTTGGGCTTGTTTCCATTGGAATTTAGCCAGCGCTACCTCAGATAAAACAGCATAAGCATTAGCTAATCTAATCGGTTGGTAATATTTTTCGTGTAAGACAATAGCATCCTTAGCCAGTTTTTCAAGCCTATCCCACTCTCCCAATTGTTGCAGAACTTCACCCAAGGAATTAATAAAATTAGCTGCTAAATCGGGACGGTTGGCTTTTTGCAATCTTTTAATACATCGCTGATAATAATTGCGGGCGCAGCGACAAGCTTTGTCATATTCTGCACGATGTAAAACTGCATATCTACGCCACCACAACCCAAGATGAAAGAGTATACAGGCTTGCTTTTCTAAATTGCTTTGAATTAACTCTGCTGCTTCATGGTTGTGAACTTCATCAATATATTGCTGCCACCAAAATGCTAAACTCTGTTTATAAAGTTCGCGCGATCGCTCCATTTCATTTTTGCCATAAGCATCACGCCCTAAAATAAAATGTTGGCTGGCTGCTATTTCTGGTTGTTCGCACCCACGCTTTTTTAATTCTTCTAATGCTGACTCAATTTCAAAGCGTTTCCCTGCTCCCATTTCTAAATGCAGCGCTGAATTATCGAGAAATTGATCCGCTCCGGCTGCTAAGATTTTCGTGAAAGCTTCCTCCGCTTCTTGATGGAGAAAATTGAATAATTCTTCAGTAGCGATCGCTAATCGAATCGGTACAGCAGCATAAGTATAAAAATCAGGCGCTAATCTGATCAATTTTTGCAGAACTAAATCATTAATCCACAACACCAAGGGAAAGGGAAAGTCATGCAAAAAATCATTGCGCAACCGATTAATACAAACCAGAAAATCATCTAACTTATGTAGAGACTCAATGCCAAATACCATGACAGCGTTTGGTTGTGCCGTACCAACTTCTGCTGTCATCACAGAATAAAGATTATTGGCAGACTTTTGCAGATTAATTGCCAATATATCCAACTGAGAACGCTCTCGCACTTGAGCTAATATTTGTTCTTGAATCCCTGCATAATTGCAGCGCAATAAAATTAACGAAAATCGCCCTTGAGCATTGGCAATAGCTCGAATTAAAGTAGAAAGCGATCGCTCATTTTGAGCATTAATATCATCGTGGTTTGTCATATGTCAAAGACGCGATGAATCGCGTCTGTACAATTGTCCTCCTTCCCTTCCCTTGTCCCCCTGCTCCCTGCCCCATGCCCCATCAAAACTGCTTTGCTTCCGCTAATACCGGATTTATCCCAAACCAACGCCCTTGTCGATCCTGATATTCAAAGACAAACAAACTGCGTAATAAAAGTTGATAGTCTCCTTCACCACTGACGCTTTGTTTTTGCACTACTAATCGCAGTACATCCCATTCATCATCTGTAATTGCTAATACCAAACCCTCGCGGTATTCGCGGATGGCATTTTCTAAACATTCCCGCGATAAAGGTGGATCTTCTACCTGAAGGCAACTATAGAGCAAGCCCAACAAGTTACGCACATGTCCGCCACTAATGCGGCACAGTCTATCTAAAGTTTCTGGTGTATCAAATATTTCTGTAATTAAAGCTAACCTGTCATCAGGGTTTATTTCTGGAAAAGCTCTGGCTAACACCATCTGACGCAATAGTGCTAAACCTTCCTCATAGTCTCCCCCATCCCGTAGCTGTACTGGTACCATTGGTAAAATTTTGGGAGCCATACCACCCCCTAAGCGATTTTTCAGCGCCTCAATTTCATTAGAGAACATCAACACCAAAGGAATGGTGTAAACCACATGACAATTGAGTTTGCGTAACTGTTCGCCCCGATCGACAAACAAATATTCCGGTTGCGATCGCTCTGAAGTCTTGGCGCGTGGATCTACCCGATCCAAGTTATCAATAATAACTACCAGCCCATTTTTACCCTTAGCCTTGAGTTCCTGCTGGGCACGTTCGAGAACTTCTTGATTAATCGACTCTAAAATATTATTCGTGCGCGGTTCCAAGTATTGCCTTAATTGGCTTCTCAACTTGGGGCTATCTTTGGTTTTCGCCGTAATTTTGGCAATTTTCAACGGTAGAGAAATTTCTGCTTCAGCTTTTAACTCTATCGGTGTTTGCAAAAAATCGATGACTTCATTCAGCAGATTATTAAAATAACCAGGTCGAATTTTGATATTAAAAGCTTCTAAACTTTCAGTTACCTGACGCGCGATCGCTAGCATAATATCTGTCACATCCACATCAGCCATATCTAAGTCTTGTGTAGACTCAAAATACACCACATGAAAGTTTTGCTGCTTTAACTCCACTTCCAGTCGCCGCAACTCTGTAGACTTCCCGCAACCAATATGTCCGGTAAACAACTGACAAGTCGGCTTATTAGGTGCAAGGCGGGTAATCGTGCGCCCCAGTGCTTCAATCACCTTTCCACCCCGCACCGAGGCAAAATCAATATAATATTGCCGTTCCTCAGGATCTTCTAAGACTAAAGTTTTACTGGGGTTGCAACTGTCAAAAAATCTTTGTAAATCTAGTTTCATAAGGCAGATGGCAGATAGCAGAAGGAGAGAGAGTTTTAAGTCTTGTTGTTACATCCTTCGGTTGTTAGACTTACTTACTGATTGTTTAAACTAGATTTTATGATTAATCTGAGTTTTACGTAAAATTATCAGCTATTTTTTCAGAATTTATACAAAATTGGGCATTGGGCATTGGGCATGGGTAACACTAGGTCATCTCAATTTGAAAAAAGATTCTCTCACTTACCCGATGTAGCGCCCGCAGGCTGGAAGCCACTGGCTCTCATTACAAAGCCCACAAAGGTGGGCTAAAGAATTCAGTCCACGTAGGTGGACTTTGTACGATTAGCCGCACCCTTCTAGGGTGACGGCGGGATTTCGGGATCAGCGATGTTTTTATTTAAATGAAATAAGAACCTAAACAAATCCGCAAAAACTTGGGTGTCACTACCTTTTATGTGTCTACATTCAATTACCCAATTTAATTTGAGAATAAGTGCGCTCGCCAAAAACAACAAAGCATAGCTACACAGCCGCTTATTGTTCAACATAGCAATTTTTGAGCCAGCAATATACCTTTTTACTTGCGGAAAACACCAAAATGAGTGCGCGATTTACCGAAATGGGTAAGCGTTAAAGCTTTTTACCTGCGGAAAACACCAAAATGAGTGCGTGATTCACCGAAATGAGAACTCGTTAAGGCATTTCACCTGCGGAAAACACCAAAATGAGTGCGCGATTTACCAAAATGAGAACTCGTTAAGGCTTATTGAGTAAGTGTTAAGGCATTTCATCTGCGGAAAACACCAAAATGAGAAAGCGTTAAGGCTTAATGAGTAGGTGAAATGGCTTTTTGCTTACTTAAAACAGGAAAATGGGTACTTGATTGAGATAAATGAGAAAGCGATCGCCTTTTTTGTTTACTCAAAATATACAAATGACTACTCAATATGTGTAAATGATAAAGCTGGCGCATCTTGTCCCGCAAAGCACAGAAGTTCCTTGCTAATAGCCAAAATCATCTAAATATGACTAGATATCAGTTACAGCAAATTGCAAGTTGGTGAGGTACAGATAATCGTTAATTGTAGGGGCATTGGCACTGCCATGCCCCAAAGCGCGTATCTCATTTACCTGAAATATGCTGTATTTCTCAGATACTTGGGCTTACCGGATGTAAACCCAACAAAACCCTGTAAATGTTGGGTTTCGCAAAGCCTCAACCCAACCTACATCTAGCTAATATGTCCGTAAAATTAACAATTTTGGTTCTTTAGTACTTGTTATGCTAAACTAACAATCAAAATGCCAGTTTAACAAGCATCTAATTCGGAAGTTTTCAAAGTTTCTAAATCCATAAGCCGAGC
>NZ_JACJRE010000047.1 GCF_014697075.1 Tolypothrix sp. FACHB-123
TACATCAACTTTTAAATGAAGGAGAGTTAATTATTAAATGGGGGCGAAAACTCAAAAATAAAGGCGACGCTGTTATCACAATTTAAATGCACAACAGCTTAGTGGTATTGCCCCTACTAATAAAAAAACCGAAAAAGGTAGCACTGTATTTACTTGGATATTTGATGATAACGTATCTGTAAAAAATCCCTTTGGCGTCTTTACAAACACTGAACCAATTCGCAATACAGGGATTATCCCGCGTTTATTATTGTTAGCACCAGCCGTATTTATTTGGTGGATTATCTTACTTTATTTGTCGCTACCAATGAGTTTAAAAAATGTAGCGATCGCCGCCGGAATATTCTTTGCTTGTATATTGACTCTCACCTATTTAGGACGCTTAATTAGTCCTGTGTTAGTTTGGACAATGATTTCCCTCATCTTACTCAGCTTAATGTGGGGATTGGGCGGAAACCGTCGTGCTTCCCTAGCTGCGATCCTATGTACAATTGCTGGATCTGTCATACCAGTATTGGGATTATTAGTACCATACAGCGGCCTTACCCTCAGCCTAGCTGGGCTACTTTCAGCCGTTTGGCTAGCAGTCAGACATTGGTATAGTTGGCAAACTGTACCAACAGAGCATTGACAAGCATCTGTCAAATAAATAACATTCGTTTATTGCTGGAATTTTCATAAATTAGTAGTCAGGACTGAAGTAATGACTACTAATTTATTTATTCTTTATGTGAAATAATAAAATGTTCGCCAGAATTCGCCGTTTATTCAATCAAATATTTCGTAAATCAAGAACAATCAATAACCAACCGCTAAATACAGTCAGTTTGATTGTCATTATCTTGATTGATATTTTTATCTTAGTTAATGTTTTTACAGGTTTAGATGATATCAGTAGATGGCATCTCAGCCCCGCTCAAACTTACCCATGTTATTCAGAATGGCAAAATTACCGCACGAAAACTAATCAAAGTAAAGACTATGAAATTATTCGTTCAGCATTACCATACGATTTAAATCAGCCGAGTTTTCAGCAAACCTATCAACAAGCTGAAACCGGACATTTAGGTAAAGTATCTCCGACTTGCTTACAGTACGCTGATGTCAAAGATAAAGTTAAAAATGCTGCCAATCAACAAATTATTAAAAATATCGATGGACAGCAAAATAAAATCAGTAATCTAGAGCAAAAAAATCGTAACATTCGCGCTCAATATGACTCGACGCTATTAGATAAAATTGCCGGACAGTCTCCTTCACAATCAATTAATCAAGTATCTGCGGAAAAAGCCAAACAGAATTTAGATGAAAATAACCGCCAAATTGCGACGCTGAAAGCTGAAATTACTAATCTCAAAAATCAATTATTAGCGAAAGCTGAGAGTGTTAGTTATCTAGCTTTTCTCAAAGATGAAAATAAATTTGCTGAAGTTGAAAAAGGCTACAAACAAGCAGCATTTTGGTATCCTAGCATTCAACTAAGCTTCCAATCTTTCTTTTTACTGCCACTAATTCTGATTGCGTTCTTAGTTCACAGCTATGCACAACGCCGCAGATATGGATTGATTGCTTTAATTAGCTGGCATTTATTAATTATCTTTTTTATTCCCTTAATTCTCAAAATCTTTGAATTCCTGCAAGTAGGTGCATTATTTACATTCCTGTTTGATGTCATTAACGCGATTTTTGGCGGCTTATTATTCCTCATCAGTTACATTTACATCTTGCTGATTCCCTTAGTTGGGTTTCTCATCATCAAGTTCTTTCAGCAATTTGTTTTCAACCCGAAATTACAAGCAGCCAATCGAGTCCAAAACTCGCGCTGTATCAACTGTGCTAAGAAAATTCGCCGTGGCGATCGCCATTGTCCCCACTGCGGTTATTATCAATATATGGAGTGCCCAAATTGTCACGAGTTGACTTACAAACATTTACCCCACTGTAAACATTGCGGTCACGCACAAGATGCAAGTAATTTGTAAATAAAGCTCATTCTCTCCCATACCCGAATTAACGCCCGCAGGCTAGAAGCCCACGAAGGTGGGCTTTGTTTCATTAGCCGCACCCTTGTAGGGTGACGGCGGAATTTCGGGATAAGCGAGAGATATTACCCCTGTGTATTGAATTTTGAATGATTTTAAAGCGGCTTTTGTATCGGTACGCCAACAGCGCGAGGAAAATTAGCAGGAGTCGCGGCTATCTTGCGCAAGTACACACAATGACGAATGCTTTGACTTAAAGGCGTAGTAAATTGCGCGATCGCTTCTACCTTACCACCCAACTGACTCACTGCTTTTTTTAAAGCTGCGGTTTCTTCCTCAATCCAATTACCACGATAAATCACCGCTAAACCGCCACGCTTCAGCAATGGTAAAGTATATTCTGCACAAGCAGATGGCGATCCGACAGCACGAATTACAGCCACATCATAACTTTGGCGGTGCTGAATTTCCTGGCCGATTTCTTCGACTCTCCCCACCAGAGTTTTCGCATTATCTAAAGCCAGTTCAGTCAAGACTTTGTCAATAAAATTAATCTTTTTCCGCGTCGAATCCAACAGTGTAACTTGCCAATTAGGCGCTGCGATCGCTATTGGAATTCCCGGAAACCCTGCACCTGTGCCAATATCAATTACAGATGCACCCTCATCAACAGACGCAATAAATTGCTGTTCTAAGACAATTCCCCGCAGCGAATCCCACAAATGCTTTTCCCAAAATTCTTGCGCTTCAGTAATGCGAGTTAAATTTAACTGACGATTCCCTTCGAGAATTAATTCATAAAGCTGCTGAAATTTTAATTGCTGCTGCGCGTTAGGTTGCCAATTTAGAGTTTCTTGCCAGATTTCTAGGAAATTGTCATTTGTCATTTGTCATTGGTCATTTGTCATTGGTCATTAGTTAACAGTCAACTGTCAACAGTCAACTGTCAACAGTCAACCAATTACACCGCAGGTTGTGGTTCTTGCACTTTCGCCTTCAGCACCATCGGATCGACTGATTTTAACTCGCCATGATTCAGCGTCCAACAACAATCTGCGATCGCTAACATATCCCCCGCATCGTGGGTGACTACTAACAAAGTCCAATCTTGTTTGAGTTTCGCTAATAAGTTTACTAACTGACGACGCATTGACCAATCCAAGCCGGCTGTCGGTTCGTCGAGTAACAGTAAATTTGGTTGGCGAATTAACTGCACCGCCAAAGCTAAACGTCGCTGTTGTCCCCCACTCAAAGCATGGGGTTGTGTAGATAGCGATAAATGCTCTAATCCTACCTCACTCAGCGCATCTCTCACTCGCTCTGAGCCTAATTCCGGATGTCCTAAGCGTAATTCTTCTAAAATCGAACCACCACAGAAATGTCGTTCGGGAAACTGAAAGACTAACCCCGCCAATTGTTGCAACTGTTCGGAAATCAGTTCTTGTTCGCGCCAAAAGACTGCGCCAGAAGTAGGTTCAGCTAATCCAGATAAAATTTCTAATAATGTACTTTTACCAGAACCACTAGGCCCAATAATCAAACCTAGCTGTTGCGGTGCTAATTCTAAGTTAATTGTTTTCAGAATCGCTTTTGGGCAGGCTGTGGGATGATAAACCAGATTTCTAAGATAGAGCATTTGTTAAAATTACCAAAGAGTTGCCGAATATACTGAATCAAATAGGCTTAACTACAAGAAGAGCATTCAGGAAATTCTCAAAAATTCCGCAAAAATTCATAAGTCTAACCTGCTTTCCAACCTTAATCTAACAGCTAGAATCCTTGATTGAAACCGGCGACACACTCAATCCCTTTATGAGTGGAAAAGCACAGCACCCTACCGCTTTAAGCTTTGAGCTTTAAACTTTAGGCTTGAGAATTCATTCCCAATACCCAATGCCCAACTTTCTCATTGTGCCAGACTTACGCCCAAGCAATGGTTACAACCGATAGGGAACCTGCAACAATTACAAAAGTCGATCTCTGTAGGCAATTTTGGCTAAGAAAGGCAGAAGGTTAAGAAAAAGATTTGTTCGCATTCTAAGTGACATAAGCAACTAGAAACAGAAAACAGTAACCGCAATTATTCTGAGGGTGACAATGACTAAATGGTTTTCGGCTCCTCAATCAGTTGTGCTGGCGAGAATCACCAGCCTAGTTCAAGCAACTTTCAGCGCCGCGATCGCATTTCAGCTAGCGATAAATCCGGCTTTTGCTGGCGATCCCTTCCGCGATAATAACCCTCGCGCCATTGGTGACAAAACAGAAGCAGCTTTTAGAGCAGTTTTTCAAAAAGGTAACTATCCTGAAGCGGAAAATTACCTCAAACAAGCCCTAGCTAATGAACCTAACGAACCCTTAGCCTATGCTATGCGGGCATCCTTAGCTTATACCAATAACGATGTGGCTACATTAGCTACATACAGTACCAAAACCCTGGAAGCTGGACAAAAATTAATTGCCACCGATCCATTACGCGGTAATTTATACACAGCCGTTGGCACTTTTTTAGAGGGAGCAGTAATTATTACCCGTGAAGGTGCAGGTGGTGCAGCTCAAGCTTTAGGTAAGCTGCGACAAGTCTATCAATATTTAGATAAAGCCGAAGCAATTTCCGCCAACGATCCAGAATTGAACCTAATTAAAGGCTATATGGATTTACTGTTAGCGGTAAATCTCCCATTTACTAACCCAGACGAAGCCATTCAGCGCCTAGAAAAAAATGCTGCACCCCAATATTTAGTAGATCGGGGTATCGCCATTGCTTACCGTGACTTAAAAAATTACTCCCAAGCCTTGGATTATGCTAACCGGGCGGTAAAAGCCACAGCAGATAACCCAGAGGTATATTATCTAAAAGCGCAAATTCTCCACGAACAAGGGAGACAACAAAACAGTCGTCAACTACTCCAAGATGCGATCGCCAATTTTGACATAGCCTTAAGCAAAAAATCCCAACTCCCCGCCGATTTAGTCAAACAAATCCAATCCGAACGCAGTCGCGCCAACGATACCCTCAAAAGTTTGGGTTAGTCATACCATTTTGGATTTTAGATTTTAGATTTTGGATTGTGAAACATCTATTAGATAAGCGTTTCAGATTTCCATCTGTCGCAATCATTTTTCAAATTGGTATCAGTTGTCAATAGTCATTTGTCCTCCTTGTCCCCCTTGTCTTCCTTGTCCCCCTTCCCTAGCCCCTAGCCCCTAGCCCCTAATCCCTACCCCCTCCCCTCACCTGCTATGCTTATTTTCAGATGATGGAGATATATACCGATAATGCACATCCAATTTCGCGAATTTAATCCTTTTGATGTTTGGATTTGGCTCAGGTTTACAACTATTCCCTCAGCACGGGAAAGACAATATGTAGAAGAAGTTTTCAATTCCTGGTTTTATCTGGGTAAATTAGGTGCATTTAACGCCGAAAATCTTCAGGTACAGGAAACCGGGTTAGAAATCAGCTACATGAATTATGACGTCCAAGGTTATGACAAAAGCTTACTAGCGCTAATGCATAACATGGGTGAATTTGAGTATGAAGGTGAATGGGCGCGTTGCTGGTTTGATTTGGGAACCAGTGATGCGATCGCAATAGATATCTTAATTAACGCCCTCACCCAGCTTAGTGAAGAATATGTGACTATTGAAGCATTGTATCTTGGCGGTGAAAACGAAGATTGGCCCGTTGAAGATAGCGATAGCCGGGCTTACTCTATCTACGATAATTAGTTAATGAAGAGACTAAAATGGGCAAATCAGGGGAAATCAGGGTATTAGCCTTAGGATTGATTCGAGATAGCGAGCGTATCTTTGTCTCTGAAGGCTACGACCCTGTCAAGCAATCTACATTTTATCGCGCGTTGGGAGGCGGTGTGGACTTTGGCGAGCCTAGCATTTTAGCCTTACAACGAGAATTCCAAGAAGAAATTCAAGCAGAATTAACTAATATTCGCTATTTAGGTTGTTTAGAAAATATTTTTATCTTCAACGGTAGACAAGGACATGAAATCATTCAACTTTATCAATGCGATTTTGTTGACTCTAAATTTTATCAGTTAGATAGTTTAATCTTCTCTGAATCAGAAAACCATCAACATCGCGCACTCTGGATTAACATTGAGCGCTTTACATCCGGCGAATTAAGACTAGTTCCCGCAGAATTTTTCAATTATTTATAGATTAGTTTACACTCACACCTCAACTAGCTGCACGATCCCCGGCTGCTTCAAAAAGTTGGGGATCTGCTCCATTGCATCTTTTGATTTCCACCTCCGTATATACTGAGCAATTACCACACCAAAAGCTACAAACTAATGGTTACAAAAATGTACTTTTTGAACCGAATGTGCTTACCTAATTCCAAGTATTATATGAGCTTATATGAGCGCGAACTCAGCAAAAGTCAAATTCTTAGTACACTAGATAAATTTTATATTAATTTTTGTAATAAAAATAACAAATAACTAGATATTACCCACCTAAAACCAGATTTGTTATACAGTCTAATCCTCAGGAAATCTGGCTATAGTAAGAGGAAAACATCGCTTCTATAGATATAAGTCCATCTCAGGATACTATGCATTTTCTTAACTAGAGATTTAGACTTAATATATAAGTTTGGTATGAGGAATATAAGTAATCAATAACTTTAAACTATACCAGCTTTATAATTTCTTTGTTATTTTGTATTTAACTGGACAGTTCTCCAGTGAATGGTGCGTTTAAATAATGATTAGTTGCACTATTTGCTAGCAGCTATTTTGCCAAGTAACTAGTTGTACTTGCATTATTTCTATTGCTAAGGACAATATCAAATTCCCTAGTTAGAACTTCTAGCTACAATTTCTCGTATTCATTGGTTCATCTACAACAATAAAACTGACTCAGAAATATGATTAAAACCACTAATCAATCTATTATTTTCTCCGCTTTTGTTAACCCTGTTAGCAACACAGAACAACCAAAATTTGATTTATTACAACCATTACGCCAATGGTTGGATAATCTAGAAATTCAAAACCCAAAATTAGCCAAATTAATTGCTAAACTAATCCCCGCTCAATGTCCTTTTGAGCGTGATGTTGTCGTATTTGGTCGCAAAATTGCCCACATCCCCCCCATGTGCAAGCTCAATCCCCTATACGATCAATTGGTTGGCTTGCGTTTTCGCGCTCTATGCTATTTAGTAGATAAATGTGGAGAAGATATCCAATCTTATTGCTAAAACTAGATAGATAGCGGCATGGAAATTAAAATTGATCATCAACCAAGTCAAGAACGCCTTCAACAGCTGGGCGTAGCGAACTGGGGTATATGGGAAAAAGAAGTGTCCAAATTCCCTTGGACTTATGATACTCAAGAAACTTGCTACTTCTTGACAGGTGATGTCATTGTGACACCTGATAACGGACAGCCAGTGCAAATGGGTAAAGGAGATTTAGTCACCTTTCCAGCTGGAATGTCCTGTACCTGGGAAATCATCAGCGATGTCAAAAAGCATTATTACTTTGACTAAACAAAAAATCACGCTACTAGTGCAATAGGGCGTAAATAAACATACCATTCTAAATGGCGCAAAAGCCCAGAATATAAGTCTTTTGATTTTTGATTTTTGACTTTTGACTTACTCGGTAGCGGTACTAGCCTTCATCTCCTCACACATTCAGAACGCACATCTTCTCATCCTCAATACACCATTTCATTAATTTATAGCAACGCCAGAGAAACACTCAGCGTAACTTTGCGCAAACCTCCGCGTGACTCTGCGTTTAAAAATTCCCCACTTACACCAAGCAGTACTTAAAATCAATCACTTCTCATTTCAATTGTCTGAGGGTTCGCAACGGCTGTTATAGGATAACGTGGCGGAATCTGTAAATTGCTTGTATCCATATCTCATAAAACTCGTTGCTACTCCATCACCCAAACAATATTCATACAAATAAACTGTTTCATTACCACCAAACTTACTGGAAAGTTCCCGCCAAATTGGTGGCTGATAGCCAAATATATAATTATAAAACTTCGACGCCTGCGCTTTATCGTAATTGTAATCTCCTGGATATTGGAAAAAATCACCGTTAAAATTTAAGTTGATATATTTTGCTTGATTATTCACAAAAGTAATCGAAAAATTACTTTTAGGGAATTGTGGAAATAACCTGCGGAAGCTTTGAGGCGCATAGGTATAAGTCACTTGCTCCCCATTAATTTGTTTGCTATTGTAACGCCCAAAATAGCGCGCAATTGTTTGCGGCGTCTGGTTTAAAACATAACGTCCAGCCACAGCCGGAAGAGTCAGCAAACTATTAAAAAGCCAAAATCCTAGAGTTAACCCGGTAAAACTGGCAGATAAATCACAAAATTTCATAGCCATAACCTCCACCTCCCACTTAGGGAGTTCATAATCGTGTTAGTGGCAGGCTAATTATTCATGATGCTACTTAGTAGAATAATGTTTCTTTCCACAGCAATTTTGATGAGGAAGTTAATTAAAAATGTTACTACATTTAAGTACCTGGCCTGAAGTTGAAGCTTATCTACAGCAGTCTACAGGTATTATTTTGCCGATTGGTTCCACAGAACAACACGGCCCCACTGGATTAATTGGTACAGATGCTATTTGTGCAGAAGCGATCGCTCGTGGTGTGGGTGAAGCTACTCAAGCTATGATCGGCCCGACAATCAATGTAGGTATGGCACTACATCACACCGCTTTCCCTGGTACTATAAGTCTGCGTCCCAGTACTTTAATTCAAGTAGTGCAAGATTATATAACTTGTTTGAGTAAAGCAGGTTTTCGCAAATTCTACTTTATCAACGGACATGGCGGTAACATCGCCACCCTCAAAGCCGCTTTCTCTGAAACCTACGCTTATTTAGAAGACTTGCAAGTTCACAATGCACATCAGGTACAATGTCAAGTTGCTAACTGGTTCATGTGCAGTTCAGTATATAAACTCGCTAAAGAATTATACGGCGATCAAGAAGGCTCCCATGCCACCCCTAGCGAAGTAGCCGTTACCCAATACGTATATCCTGAAGCCATCAAGCAAGCATCCCTTTCACCAGAAGTCGCCAAAGGACACAGAATTTACAGTGCGGCCGATTTTCGCCTGCATTACCCAGATGGACGTATGGGTTCCAATCCCGCCTTAGCTACCCCAGAACATGGTAAGCAGTTTTACGACGCAGCAGTCAAAGAACTCAGTAACAGCTACTTAGAATTTGTAAACGCAGAATAAACATTTGGGGATGGGCTAATCATCCCATCCCCTGATTAATCAACTCTGCGCAATCCCTTCTAAACGGGCTGCTTGTTGCACCGCTGCAGATACAGCAGTGACAACGCGATCGTCAAACACTGAAGGAATAATATGTTCCCGATCCAAATCTGCAGGCTTAACTAGAGATGCGATCGCACTCGCCGCTTCTAAATACATTGTGGCGGTAATTGTCGGTGCTTGACAATCTAAGGCACCACGAAAGACTCCCGGAAAAGCCAGCACGTTATTAATTTGATTCGGGTAATCGCTGCGCCCAGTCGCCATCACAGCTACATTTTTAGTCACTAACTCCGGCTGAATTTCCGGAATCGGATTTGCCATTGCAAACACGATCGCATCTTTTGCCATTGCTTGCAGCATCTCTGGAGTCAAAACTCCGGGTACGCTGACACCAATAAACACATCTGCGCCTTGCAATGCACCAGCTAGGGTACCTTGAGCCTTAACTGCAAATTCCTGCTTTTCCTCTGTTAAGTCAGTCCGACTCAGAGAGAGAATACCTTTGGAATCGCACATCCAAATTTTTTCAGCCCCAGCTTTACGCAGTAATCGCGCGATCGCTACTCCCGCCGCCCCAGCACCGTTAATCACAATCCGCACTTCTGCAAGTGACTTGTTAACCAGTTTCAACGCATTAAATAACGCTGCGAGGGTGACAATTGCTGTACCATGCTGGTCATCATGAAACACAGGGATATTTAACTCGCGCCGCAGTCTCGCTTCAATTTCAAAACAGCGCGGGGCAGCGATATCTTCCAAATTTACGCCGCCAAATACCGGCGCAATATTTTTCACTGTACGGACAATCTCATCTGTATCTTGGGTTGCCAAGCAGATGGGGAAAGCATCGATACCCGCGAATTCTTTAAACAGCATCGCTTTACCTTCCATTACTGGTAAAGCCGCATCTGGCCCCAAATTTCCCAAACCCAAGACAGCACTACCATCAGTAACAATAGCTACCGTATTCTTTTTGATGGTTAAGTTATAAACTTCCTCAGGATTTTGCGCGATCGCAGTACAAATCCGCCCCACCCCTGGAGTGTAAGCCATAGCTAAATCAGAAACACTTCTGAGGGGAATGCGGCTAGCAATGCTGATTTTACCGCCACGATGCAAATTAAAAGTGCGATCGTATACATTCAGCACTTGAATGTGTGGTAATGCTTTGACTGCTTGGACAATAGTTTCCGCGTGTTCAGTGCTAGCTGCATCCACAGTAATATCGCGGGTAGACTCTTTGCGGCTTTGCTCGATTAAATCAATTTGTCCTAGTAGTCCCCCATTAGCAGCGATCGCCTGGGTAACAGAAGCCAGCATCCCCACACGATTGGGAATCTGCAAGCGGAGCGTCAAACTAAAACTAGAATTAGGAGTTAGGTTGGTCATTGTGATTTGAGAATTTAAATTTCACATCTTATATTGAATTGCTGATTAAAAATCTTTTTGAAATAGCAAATGTCATATTTTACTAATTTAAGCTAGTGACAATTTCCTAAATGTACTCAACAACACCAGATATGTTTACTGCACTAGGCAAGCGATCGCTCAGCAAGGTGTGAGAAATCACTGTGTAAACAGCTTTCCTTGCTCTCAGTGGATCTGTGATTCCACGAAAAAAGCGCCCTCTAGTGAGAGAGCGCTGTTAAATTATATTAACCGAATATTAACCCTGAATCGCAGAATCTAGGAAAGCCACCGGTCTCACCTCACCACTAGCCAAATCTAAGGGGAAGTTATGCGCATTGCGTTCGTGCATCACTTCAATTCCTAAATTGGCACGGTTCACCACATCAGCCCAAGTAGCAACTGTACGACCTTGAGAATCAAGCACTGATTGGTTAAAGTTAAAACCATTCAAATTAAATGCCATCGTACTGATACCCAAAGCCGTCAACCAGATACAAACTACAGGCCAAGCCGCCAAGAAAAAGTGCAAAGAACGAGAATTGTTAAAGCTAGCATATTGCCAAATCAAGCGTCCAAAGTAACCGTGAGCCGCGACAATGCTGTAGGTTTCTTGTTCTTGGCCAAATCTATAGCCATAGTTAATCGATTCAACTTCAGTTGTTTCCCTAACGAGAGAGGAAGATACTAAGGAACCATGCATGGCGCAGAATAAGGAACCGCCGAATACACCTGCTACCCCTAGCATGTGGAACGGGTGGAACAGAATGTTATGTTCCGCTTGGAAGACAAGCATGAAGTTAAAGGTACCACTGATACCTAAAGGCATCCCATCAGAAAAACTACCTTGACCAATTGGGTAAATTAAGAATACAGAAGTCGCAGCCGCTACAGGTGCCGAGTAAGCTACACAAATCCAAGGACGCATACCCAGACGGTAGCTTAACTCCCATTGCCGACCCAACCAACAAAAGATGCCAATCAAAAAATGCAAAACAATCAGTTGATAAGGTCCGCCATTGTATAGCCACTCATCCATCGAAGCCGCTTCCCAAAGTGGGTAGAAATGCAACCCAATCGCATTGGATGTGGGGACAACAGCACCAGTAATAATGTTATTACCGTAGAGCAAAGAACCAGAGACAGGTTCACGAATACCGTCAATATCCACAGGTGGTGCTGCAATAAAGGCAATAATGAAACAAATCGTCGCAGTTAACAAAGTGGGAATCATTAATACACCAAACCAGCCGATATAAAGCCGATTTTCAGTGCTAGTAATCCATTGACAGAAACGATCCCACTGATTACCGCTTTCGCCTCTTCTGAGAATAGTAGTCATGGCTTTATCGTTGATAAATTGCTGAAAAAAACTTTCTCAATCACTCAAAATTGAGAATTCCACCTTTTTCAAACATTTTTGCCAAATACCTTCTCCCTATGCACTGAGACTCTGTTATATTGCCTCACACCATGTAATCTTATTCATCCATTTCTCTAGGGAGACGGTGTGAAAAAAAGGGAAAATTATTCCCGGCTCTAATATCAGGTTTTACATAATTTTTTTGTACTTATCAATAAAGTTTTCATGAATTTTCATTACACTTCATGTTTTGGATAACCAATGTCAAGAGTTTAAAAATATTAGTAATAACTTCAAGTAATTTTGCAAAACACATTGTATTTCAACGTGAATTCACTTAAAAATTATCAAAAACTAGAGATTAAGTCTTATATAAACTACTTTTTAAGGCATCTAGTGAGATTACTCAAGCTATTAATTAGAACTAAGAATAATATGATAAATACATTTATTTTTCCTCAATTTTAATTGATGTATTTCCCATATTTACTCAGAAGATAAATGCAAATTTTATACTAAGTAATCTGTCTGAAAACAATTAAGGGATGCACTGCCACAGACTTTAAAAGGTTACTGTTGACTACTTTGAGTATTTCCAGTTCAACATTTGGTTATATGGAAAAATCAATGCTGCGTAATGTAAAAAATGTTTCCATTCATCAACTGGTGGAATTTCAAGTTTCACAAACCCCTGATGCTGTAGCGGTCATTTTTCAAGATCGGCAATTGACATATCAACAGCTCAATCAAAAAGCTAATCAATTAGCACATCATCTGAGAACGCTAGGAGTCAAACCAGAGACTTTAGTTGGAGTTTGTGTTGAGCGATCGCTAGAGATGATAATTGCTTTATTAGGGATACTTAAAGCTGGTGGAGCTTATATCCCTCTCGATCCTAGCTATCCTCAAGATCGCTTAGAATTCACGATATCAGACTCCCAGATGCCCATACTCATCACACAAAAGCACCTGCGGGAGCAATTACCAACAATCGATCAACGGGTACAAGTCATTTATATTGATGCAAATTGGCAATTTATTACTCAACACAGCACAGAAAATGTCGAGAGTGGTGTAAATCCGGAAAATTTAGCCTATACCATCTATACATCCGGTTCTACTGGTAAACCCAAAGGCGTTCAGATTATCCATCATGCCGTCATCAACTTCCTGAATTCTATGCGCCAAGAACCAGGATTAACCCAAAGCGATGTATTATTAGCAATTACTACAATCTCTTTTGATATCGCAGCTTTAGAGATATTTTTACCTCTAATTGTCGGTGCTCGCATTATCTTAGTTAGTCGTGAAGCCATAGCTGACGGCAAACAGTTATCACAACTGTTGACTCAATCTGGCGCTACAGTCATCCAAGCTACCCCAGCAACTTGGCGTCTCCTCCTCGAATCTGGATGGCAAGGTAATAAGCAACTAAAAATGCTCTGTGGTGGAGAAGCCATGACTATAGCGCTGGCTAATCAACTGCTAGAAAAGGGTGGCTCTTTGTGGAATATGTACGGGCCTACCGAAACTACTATTTGGTCAATGGTGCATAAAGTAGAACCTGGTAGCACTTTTGTACCCTTAGGCCACCCCATTGCTAACACACAGATTTATCTACTCCAAGAACCAGCACGCCGTAAAAACGATCCGCTCAAACTCGCTCCTGTTGGTGTACCAGGAGAAGTCTACATTGGTGGTGATGGAGTCGCCAGAGGTTACCTCAATCGTCCAGAACTAACTCGTGAAAGGTTCATTTCCCATCCATTCAGTCATAAATTAGAGGATCGTCTCTATAAAACTGGAGATTTAGCTCGTTATTTACCGGATGGAAGTATTGAATTTATTGGTCGAATTGATTATCAAGTCAAAATCCGTGGCTTTCGAGTTGAATTAGGAGACATTGAAACAACTCTTAGCCAATATCCATCTGTCAAAGAAGCAGTTGTGATTGCGAGAGAGGATCAGCCAGGAAACAAACGCTTGGTCGCGTATGTTGTTCCTACACGAGATGACTCTAAGTCATCCACACCAATCGATCCTTTTTTAACTGAGCAACTTCAGGAATGGAAGCAAGTGTGGAATGCTAACTACAGTAATTCACCAGAAGATTGGATTGGCTGGAATGATAGTTTCACCGGTCTACCCATACCAGCTGATGAGATGCATGAATGGATGAACCACACCTTAGAGCGCATTCTTTCCTTACGTCCTCAGAGAGTCTTAGATATTGGATGTGGCAATGGCCTACTCTTATTTCGCATTGCTCCTCATTGTAGTTACTACGTAGGTACAGATATCTCCGCAGAAGCTATCCATCATATTGAGCAACAGTTGAGAAAAGAGACACAAAATTGGTCTCATGTAACGCTCTCCCAAAGAGCTGCTCATGAAATGGAAGGACTAGAACCCGGAAGCTTCGATACAGTCATCATTAACTCAGTAATTCAGTACTTTCCTAGCGTCAATTATCTTGCCCAAGCTCTAGAGAAGATTGTTAAGTTAGTCAAACCAGGCGGGCAGATTTTTATTGGTGATGTTCGTAGCTTGTCCTTACTCGAAGCTTTTCATACCGCAGTACAACTGAGCCAAGCTATTCCTTCTGATTCTAAATATCAACTTCAACAGAAGATCCAGGAAGGGATTGTCCAGGACACAGAACTAGTAATTCATCCAGACTTCTTTACTGTCCTCAAGCAGTCTATACCCCGCATCAGTCATGTTCAAACCATAATCAAACGGGGTCATTCACAAAACGAACTTGTTAGATTTCGCTTAGATATCATCCTCCATATAGAAACTGAGGTCTATCTAGATGAACAGCCTTTATGTTGGGATTGGCAACAACAAGAGCTATCGCTATCAAAAATTTGCCAATATCTAAAGGCGGAACAACCAACAACTCTCAAAATTATTAATGTTCCTGATAGTCGAGTTTTTCTAGATGTAAAGGCAGTGGAACTATTAGCAAGTTCCGATAAATTAGCCACTGTCGGTGAAATACGAGCAGCCCTCCAGCAAATTACTGAACAGTCAACAGTGCATCCAGAGGACTTCTGGAGTATTGGTAAGTATTTACCCTATAACGTCTATATCAATTGGTCACAACTTAATACTCCTGGTAAGTATGATGTACTCTTGCAAAGCAAATTGCAGCTAACAGACCAAGGAATTATCTTGGCAGTTCCTGAGCAACCAATTGAGTTGAAGCCTTTAAGTGCTTACGCTAATAATCCACTGCAAGTCACTGAGAAAAGCAACTTAGTTCCTAAGCTACGTACATATTTAAAGGAACAACTACCCGATTATATGGTTCCGTCAGCATTTGTCGTCATGGATAAGTTGCCATTAACACCAAATGGGAAAATCGATCGGCGATCGCTACCTCAACCGAAGAAAGACCGACCCATGTTAACAAACCCATATGTTGCACCATCAACTTCCCTAGAAAAGCAACTTGCGGAAATTTGGTCTCAGATTCTCGCAATTGAACAAGTTGGAATTGACGATAACTTCTTTGACCTGGGAGGACACTCTCTACTAACAGCCCAGTTGCTTCATCAAGTAGAAGAGGTAATTCCAGTCAAATTACCCCTATATTACCTTTTGAGAGAGCCAACCATAGCTGGATTAATCAAAGCAATTAACGTCGCCCAAGGTTTGGATTCTGCTGTTTCCATCGAAGAAGAAACTCCCGTAGACTGGCAGTCCGAAACTGTCTTAGATCCGACCATTAGTCCTGAAGTACCTTTTGTAGAAACGACAACTGCGCCAGAGCATATATTCTTGACTGGAGCAACTGGTTTTTTAGCAGCTTTTATACTGCATGAGCTACTACAACAGACTCAGGCAAATATTTATTGTCTTGTACGTTCTTCTAACTATGAAGCAGCTCGGCAGAAAATTCAAACCAATCTAGAACGTTACATGCTTACAAGTGGTGAGTTAAGTTCTAGGGTGATTCCGATCCTGGGAGATTTATCACAGCCTTTATTCGGATTAACTCACGAAAAATTCCGAGATTTGGCAAGCAAGCTCGACCTGATTTATCATTGTGGAGCTTTCGTGAATCTAGTTTACCCATACAATACATTGCGAGCTACCAATGTGCTGGGAACTCAGGAAATTCTTAGGTTAGCTAGTCAGGGTAAAGTTACTCCTGTTCACTTTATCTCCACAATTGATGTACTGAAACCGCTCATCTTTCTTGAAGGCAAAATTATCCGCGAAGATCAAAATTTAAAATACTTTGAATACCTGACTAGGGGCTATGCTCAAACTAAATGGATAGCGGAGAAGTTAGTCATGACTGCTCAATCTCGAGGTATTCCTGCCTCCATATATAGACTGGGCATGATCTCCGGTCATAGTCAAACAGGTGCTTCTCAAATAAATGACTTAATGTGCAGAATCATCAAAGGGATGATTCAAATGGGATCTGCCCCAGATCTCGATTTATGGGTGAATATAACTCCCATAGACTATGCCAGTAGCGCGATCGTCCACTTATCAAGAAAGAGAGAGTCTTTAGGCAAAACTTTTCATATTGTCAATCCTCATCCACTGCCCTGGAGCATTTTTGTCAATGAAATTGACAGTATGGGCTACCCAATTCAAATACTCCCACATGAAAAATGGCAAGAAAAATTGCTGAATTTGGATAACTCTCAAGAAAATTCCTTAACGCCAATACTCTCGCTGTTTACTGAGAAAAATCAGAAGAACCAAATGACTTATTTGGAAATATTTTTACGAACATCTCAAGCATTTGATTGTCAAAATACGCTGGATTGTCTGGCAGATACTTCTATTTCTTGTCCAGCAATTGATAGTCAGTTGATGAATGCTTATTTTTCATACTTTACAGGTGTTGGTTTTTTTAAACCCCCAACTGATAATTTGGATGTTATTCATCAAAGAAAATTGGGAACTATTAACTATGAGTATTTAGTGCGGCATTCATAAATAAGTAACGTATCAATCAAATTATTATTAGGGATGGTTTGAATTGATTATGTTCTCAGACTATGAAATTCTTTACTAAGTAAATTCTCCATTTAACATCTGTGTTGCAAATTAACCAGTAGCTGGAAGGATATGAGAAATCCTATACGTAAATCTATAGCCTCAAGATTATTTCTCTATGTACTAGGCGGTGCTTTAGTCGGTTTAGGCAGCATGTCCTACTTCTTCTATCAAGCTTTAGAACAGCGAGCTAGAAGTGAAATGCGAAGTAATTTAAGTACACAAGTCAAGTTAATTGAAGGAGAACTGGCTAGGGTGCAGCAGTCTATGCTGGATTTATCTGCTGCGGTTAAATCCATGCACCATCAAGGAGTTAGAGATCCAGAAGCTTACAAGCAATTAGTATTTAATCTGTTTCAACAGCGCTCATCTCTAACAATGGCATTAGGCTTTGGTCAGACTCCCTTTCAAGTTGTACCAGAGCGTGAATGGTATTGGCCGTACTTTTTTGTCGATCAAAACACTCCCGGTCAAATTGGTCGGCAATTACCACCTCCATATAACAAGATGCGCTATGCAGATTTGTACCAAGACGATCAATACCCCAAACAGGATTATTACAAATTACCTGTAACAACCAAAAAAAACTTCTGGCTAGAACCCTATCAATGGTACGGGCTAACTTTAACAACTTATAACGGCCCAATATTTAACGATCATCAGGAGATGATAGGGATTGCTGCATTAGACATTAACGTGACGGCGTTGAGTGACCAAGTTAAAGCACCTGTAACTTGGGGAGGAGGTTACTTTGCAATTATCAGCGAACATGGCAATCTACTTGCTTATCCGCCCGATCAGCAAAAAGCTAAATCACTAGCGACTTATAAGGATATACCACAGCTAAGAGATGTCTGGCAGCAGATTGAAAAAGATGATGATGGATTTGTGCAAGCTAGAGGAAAATACTGGGTATTTCAAAAGGTTAAAGGAACGAACTGGTTAATGTTGGCAGCGGTACCTCAGTCAGTTGTATTAGTCCCAGTATTATCCATCGCCGTTGGAGGTGCATTAGGTGCTGGTACAGTGTTAGCTTTGGTAGTCATTCTATTTATTCGCCAACTTAATAAACGCTTGCAACCCATTCTCGAAGAGTGCCATAAACTAGCAGCAGTTGATGCACAGAGAGCACTACGTTTAGTTCAAGATAACGAAGTAATTATTAATGACAAGCAAAAGCAACATTTGGACTTAAATTATGCAGATGAATTAGATGTTTTAGCACAGTCTTTTAATCAAATGGCAGCCCAATTAAAAGAGTCATTTGAGGACTTAGAACTACGTGTTGAGGAACGTACAGTTGAACTTAAAGAAGCGAAAGAATTAGCTGATGGTGCCAATCGTGCTAAGAGCGAATTCCTGGCCAACATGAGCCATGAGCTACGCACACCCCTTAATGGGATTTTAGGTTATGCACAAATTCTGCAAACCTCAAAAAATATGTCAGAAAAACAGCAGAAAGGCATTAATATTATTAATCAATGCGCTTCACATCTCCTGACCCTCATTAATGATATTCTCGATCTCTCTAAAATCGAAGCTCGGAAAATGGAATTGTATCCTACAAGTTTTCATTTTCCCTCTTTTCTCCAGGCAGTTTCTGAAATTTGTCGCATTAAAGCTGAACAAAAAGGAATCACTTTTGTTTATCAACCTGATGGACTACTACCAATAGGTATCCAAGCAGATGAAAAACGATTACGCCAAGTTTTAATTAATTTATTGGGCAATGCTATCAAGTTTACTGAAAAAGGTAGTGTTACATTTATAGTCAAAATTCAGCAGATAAAAAGTGGTTATCAAGATGAACCTTCTACCTATCAAGTGCGCTTCATAGTGGAAGATACAGGTGTAGGTATGTCTAGCGAGCAAATAAAAAAAATATTTTTACCTTTTGAGCAGGTAGGTAATGTTAAAAAACAATCAGAGGGCACGGGATTAGGTTTAGCAATTAGTCAAAAAATTGTTTCTATGATGGGTGGCAGCATAGAAGTAAAAAGCCAACCCGAAAAGGGTAGCATCTTCTGGTTTGATGTAGAAATTTCTGAATCAAGAGAATGGGCTGATAAATCAAAAGTTTCTCAACAAGGAACAATTATTAGTTTTAAAGGGGAAAAACGAAAAATTCTCGTCGTAGACGATCGTTGGGAAAATCGCTCTGTATTAGTGAATCTACTCGAACCTATCGGTTTTGAAATTGTCGAAGCAGTAGATGGACAAGAAGCATTAGAAAAAATTGCTGAATCTGTGCCAGACCTGATTATTACAGATGTTAGTATGCCAGGAATGAATGGATTAGAGATGATACAAAAATTGCGCAATTCTCCTGATTTGAGTCATCTGAAAATAATTGTCTCATCAGCAAGCGTATTTGACTCTGATAAGCAGAAGAGTTTAGACGCAGGCGGTGATGACTTTCTTCCCAAACCTGTGCAAGCATCAGAGCTATTTGGAAAATTACATATATATTTAGAATTGGAATGGATTTATGATGAAAATTACACAGATTTGGCAATAACGCAAGAAGTAGTACTACCTCCGATGGCAGAACTAAAACAGTTGTATGAATTAGCGTTAAAAGGTCGCATTAAAGCAATACAAAAACAACTAGATGAATTAGAAAAAAATAATATTATATTTAGTCCATTTGTCCAAGAAATACAGCAATTAGCACAAAATTTTCAAATAGAAAAAATTCAAAAAATTATGGAGAAATATATCAATATAAATAATTAATTTTCCTGCTTGTTAAAATCTAATTATTTCAATAAAGGTTTAATAAGAATAATGCAGAACCCAGAAACAAATTTAATTTTAATTGTTGATGATACTCCGACAAACTTAGAAGTACTTTCAGAAGCTTTAACAGATGCAGGCTTTGATGTGGCGGTTGCAACTAGTGGTGAAAGTGCAATTAAGCAAGTTGAATATGAGCCACCAGAGCTAATTTTATTAGATGTAATGATGCCAGGAATTGATGGATTTGAAACTTGCTATCGATTAAAAACAAATCCTAAAACACAACATATTCCCATCATTTTTATGACTGCCCTTGCTGACACAGTAGATAAAGTCAAAGGTCTTTCTCTAGGTGCTGTAGATTATATTACTAAGCCGTTTCAGCAAGCGGAGGCCTTAGCTCGTATACAAATTCATTTGAAGCTGCAAAATGTCACCTTAGCTCTAGAGAAACAGAATGTACGTCTTCAACAAGAAATTCAAGAACGAGTATCCGCAGAATTAGCATTACAGAAGTTAACTCAAGAGTTAGAGCAACGGGTAGCTGACAGGACTAAAGAGCTTTCCCAAGCACTGCAAGATCTGCAAAAGGCTCAAGTGAAACTGATCCAATCAGAAAAATTAGCTACTCTAGGTCAGTTAGTAGCAGGTGTTGCACACGAAATTAATAATCCAGTCAACTTTATACATGGCAATCTTCAGCACGCTAGCTGTTATATTGAAGACTTACTAGAACTCATTAACCTCTACCAAACTCAGTTTCCTAACTCTAATCCAGAGATTGCCAAAAAATCCAAAGAAATAGACTTGGAGTTTCTCAGGTTGGATTTACCTAAAATTATCTCTTCAATGGCAATTGGAACTCAAAGAATTCAGGAAATCGTGCAATCTTTTCGCAATTTTTCCCGTCATGATGAAGCCGAAGTCAAAAAAGTAAATATCCATGATGGTTTAAATAGTACACTGATGCTTATTGACCATCGCTTAAAGGCAAAACCTGGTTATCCGGCGATTCAACTTATTAAAGATTATGGGAATTTGCCTGCTGTTGAGTGCTTTGCAGGCAAAATGAACCAAGTGTTTATGAATGTCCTCAGTAATGCAATTGATGCCTTGGAAGAGTTAATGGGGAATGAACAGAGTTTTGAAAATAGCATATCACCTATAATTCGCATTCATACAGAAGTAGTAGCAAGCGATCGCATTATGATTCGGATTGCGGACAACGGGCCAGGAATCACAGAGATAGTGCAAAAGCGGGTGTTTGACCCTTTCTTCACAACTAAACCTGCTGGTAAAGGAACAGGTTTGGGGATGTCAATCAGCCATCAAATTGTGGTTGAAAAACATGGTGGCTCTTTATACTGTGTCTCCTGTCCAGGGAATGGTGCAGAGTTTGTTATTGAGATTCCAATTAAGCAGGAAAATTTACCCGATCCTAGCTGGTGGGAATCTCCAGACTTATCTGAAAAATCTATGGAGGATCAAGCATCACCTCTCATAGCACAAATATAGGGTATGAGGTAGCAACATCAGGAAATCAGGGCAGTAGGAAAACCAAAAAAATTTAATATCTGTCATTTTTGGAACTAGTATTAATGCTGTTTTATCTGATTTATCACTCCCATTTACAAGACATTAGTTTTTCAAAGTCATCTAATAGATAGCTGCTGCCTATTTGTAATATAGCTTTCCATTTCGGACTTGCACTACTGGATGATTGCACCTGCGTACTAATTGTTCATCATGGGTAGTGACAATTACTGTTGCGCCAAAAGTATTTAACTTTTGGAGAATTTGCATCACTTGCCAAGAATTATCTGGATCGAGGTTTCCTGTTGGTTCATCGGCCAAAAGTAGTGGTGGTGTTCCGACTATTGCTCTGGCAATACTCACCCTTTGTTGCTCTCCACCAGAAAGTTGATCTGGAAAGGAGTTTGCTTTAGAAAGCAAACCCACCAGCTTTAATGTTGGTTCTAAACGGCGTTGAATTTCTTTTTTGGTATAACCTTGAGCCTGCAAGACAAAAGTCACATTTTCTGCAACTGTTCGTTGGGGAATCAGTTTATAGTCTTGAAACACAATGCCAATACGTCGCCGCAATAATGACAAGCGATCGCCCCGCAATGCAGCAATGTTACAATCATCAACAATTACTTCTCCCTGTGTTGCCAACTCTTCACCATAAAATAGTTTCAACAGAGTTGATTTACCAGAACCACTTGGGCCTGTGATAAATAAAAATTCTTTTTGTTTGACTTCTAGGTTTACATCTACCAATGCATGACAACCATTAGTATAGGTTTTTGTCACAGATCGCAATTGCAATATAGCACTGCTGCTTTGCTGGTCAGTTGTGCTGCCTTCTCTAGGTATAATTTCTTTGTTCGTTTCCTGAGTTGTTAATAGTGGCATTGCTGAATTGTTAGGAAAAGATAAATCTTTGACAGTGGAAATTCCATACAAAATAATGATTCCCAGATTAAATCTGAGAATTTCAAATCTCAAATTAAAAATCTTAAGTTTTCTGCCCGCAATACTCAGTAATTACCACTCAGAAATTGTCTGCTGAAGAAGTTAGAAGGCTGAATTTTCAGCCCCAAAAAAAATAATCACCCCTTAGGGGTGACGGTTGTCTCTCTCTAGGGTTACCCTAACCGCAGTCACTGAGCAACAACGGGAGATAGAGGTATAAGAAAACCCGAAAGACAGTTACTTACAGCTAATCTTCAAGAAATTGCTCTTCTGGCAGTTAAATGATAAATAAAAGCTTTGAAGGCAAACTCTGGTAAAGCTAACATCCTCCGCCAGCGCCAAGGTTCTTGATAAAGCCGATATAGCCATTCTAAATTGTTATTTCCTAACCAAGCCGGAGCGCGATTTTTCGTACCAGACCAAATATCAAAACTGCCACCAACACCAATCCAAATTGCTTGAGGACATAAATAACGGTGTTTAGCAATCCATAATTCTTGACGTGGTACTCCTAAACCTACAAAAATTACTTGTGGCTGTAATTGACTGAGAGCTTCTCGCAATTCCTCTTCTTCTTCTTGGGAATGGTAACCGGAGTTAGTACCGACTACATTTAAACTAGGAATTTGCTGTTGACAAAATTCTGCGGCTTTTGCAGCGACTCCTGGTGCTCCACCATAGAAAAATACCTTGGCAGGAATATGCTGTTTTCCCAATTCTTGTAATAGTGTTTCTGCTAGTTCAATTCCAGGACAACGTTCTACTTTTTGCCATAATAGCCACCGCAAATACAGAACTACTCCTGCTCCATCTGGAATTACTAACTCCGCATCTTGAATGACTTTAGCTAAGGCACTATTACGTTCTGCCTGCATAGTCATTTCTGCATTGAGCGTTACTACATGAGTTCCTCTGCCTTGTTGCAGGCATTCTAGCAACCAGCCTGGATAGTTAGCCATCACATGGACTGGTATTCCCAACACTGAAAATGCTTGATTGCGTTTAGACATAGACGATTTTTACTTTAGCCTCACACCACAGTCTCTCGAAGGTTAGTTTATCAAATTTTTTAATATATTGTCTGTGGTCATTTTAGCTATCAGCAATTTGTGCTTAGGTCTATAAAACTAAGTAAATTTTCTGCTAGAAATAATTTAAAAAATTCTATGCTAGCTACCGTAATCCTATGTAATGTTTAATGTGTGAATTTAGACTTTCATGCAGGTTGCTGTAAATGTTACTGAGAAATATTTGAGGATTGCTATAAATATTACATTTTTATTGCTATAAAAATATCTTATCTGAACATAAGTAGTCATCTTGGTGGGAATTTTTAGAAATGTCTGAAATGATTCATGCATTTCGAGAAGTATCTTATAGTTAAGTAATTAACTATAGGGTAGTTCTAGAATCACCGCTTACATTCAACAGCCTAGGCGGAGCCTTCTGGATATACTTTCCCATACTCTGAGTTGAAGCAGGGTAAAATAGGGATTTTACATTCGCTTGCCAATAATGCTAGCCTTCAAAAACAACTTAAGCTTCATGTCAATGAAGATATTTTAACGATCGGGTGTTTGTCTCAAAGCATCCTGTTTTGTGGCAGATGCTATATCTCTAGCAGATGGAGAGGACATATTTGGCTGGGAATTCAAATATATTGGTTATAGTTCGCTTTCATAGTTTATGAGCTTTTGTGAGTTGTAGTACAAGAGTTTGGCAATATGAACAAACTACCCATCCCATCTCTTAAGGATGCTGGTGCTTGTCTTGTTGCTTTAATTGTTGGCAATCCCTAGCAATAGGCAGCCAAATTAATTAATTGATAACAGATGTATTTGCTTGGGGTTTAGCCTGCTTAATTCTATGATGAGAGTGTGATGTTCCTGAGGGAATGAATGCCTATGGCATTGGTAACACCTTTACGTGTTAGCTTTACTCACAAAGCACTTTTAAATTTTTGTATAGATATTTAGTGACTGCATTTCCTACAAGTTTTGAGTAAACTCGATTTTACAGTTAAGGTAGTGTAACGGGCGGAAGTTGGCTATGAGTAAAATTCGTATTGCTCTGATTGAAGATCATGACCTCACCCGTGTGGGTATTCGGACAGCACTACTGCAAAAAGAGGAAATTGAAATTGTAGGAGAAGCTGCCAATGCTGCGGAAGGTCTGAAAATGTTAAAAACGCTACAACCGGATATTGCGATTGTAGATATTGGCTTACCAGATAAAGATGGTATTGAGTTGACGCGGGAGTTAAAGACTACTAGTAATGGAGCAGAGTTAAAAATTAAGGTGTTAATTCTAACACTCAGAGATAACAAAGAGGCAGTACTCGCAGCTTTCGCGGCTGGAGCTGATTCCTACTGTATGAAGGATATTAAATTTGATAATTTGCTAGAAGCAGTGCGAGTAACCCACAATGGCAATGCTTGGATAGATCCGGCGATCGCTAGAATTGTATTACAACAAGCACAACAAAATCCTGCTAAACAAGATCTAGTATCATTAGATACAAAAAATCTCCTGAATACCTCTGCTTCTGGGGAGATTCAGGAACATATAGATCCTTACACCCTGACAGAAAGAGAATTAGAAGTGTTACAGTTGATTGTCGAAGGTTGTAGCAATGCAGTCATCGCAGAAAGGCTTTACATCACAGTCGGGACAGTGAAAACTCACGTCCGGAATATTTTAAATAAGCTATGTGCTGACGATCGCACTCAAGCGGCAGTTCGTGCGTTGCGTTCTGGATTGGTGGGATAAGTTGAAGTTGAGCAATGTCGCTCCCAACGACGAAAGATAAAGAAAAATCTCCAACTTTAAGCAAAATATTTGATTGCAAAGTGGGTATCTTCTTTATAGGACTACTGTCTGATTTGTGCGCCTGCTAGCTCTATACACTTGGAAGTAGCTCTTTTCCTGGTGGCTATTGCTTGCCTACACTATATGGTGTTGATTTTTGGTTATGTCATTATTTATTAGGTGTCATAAAAATTACACTTTTGCTCAATACCAGTATCTAAAAAGTTAAAGTCACATATGACTGAAATCGAGGGAAACAAACTCAAGCTCATGGTGGTAGATGATGAGCCAGATAACTTAGATTTACTCTACCGCACTTTTAGACGAGATTTTGACGTATATCAAGCCAATCATGCCCTTAGCGCCCTAGAAATTTTAGATAAAGAGGGCGAAATGGCTGTGATTATTTCTGACCAAAGAATGCCAGAAATGAACGGCACTGAATTCTTGAGCCGCACGGTAGAGCGTTTTCCCGATACCATCAGGATTTTGCTGACTGGTTTTACTGATGTGGAAGACTTGGTAGATGCAATTAACTCAGGTCAAGTATTTAAGTACATCACCAAACCCTGGAATCCTCAAAGGTTAAAGGCACTGGTTGAGCAAGCTACTGATACCTATCGTTTAGTTAAAAAGCGGACTCAAGAGCTACGTAGAGCATTACGGCGAGAATCTTTATTTAATGCCGTAACAACAGCAATTCGTGAGTCTTTAGACTACGACAGTATGCTGCAAAAGATTGTGGCAACTATTGGTGAAACATTTGAAACAACTTGTTGCTTCCTGAGGCCAGTAGAGGGCGATTGTCTAACATCAGATGTCTTCTCTTATCAAGATCCTAATTTTGATACATCACTTTCTGCCTTTGACCCTAGCTCTTTAATTGAAAAAGTACTTGCAACTCGTCAGTATCAACTGACTCAAGGGATAGATGATGGTAACCCTTGTCACCAGTTAGTTGTGCCATTGTCTTATCAGCAACAACTGCTGGCTGTGCTTGCCCTTTACCAAAGAGGTCAGGATCATTCTTGGCAAGATGAAGACATTCAACTGATTGCAGGTGTTGCGGAACAAGCTGCTTTAGCACTGTCACAAGCAAAACTATATCAGCGCCTCCAAGAAAAACAACACCAAATTCGAGCTGAGTTAGAAGTTGCCCGCCAAATTCAAAATAACTTACTAAGGCAAAGTTTACCTGATATTAAGGGCGCAAAAGTACAAGCTTGCTGCTATGCGGCGCGGGAAGTAGGAGGTGATTTTTTTGAAGTATTTGTTCATCCGAAAGGGGACTTGTGGTTGGCAGTAGGTGATGTTTCCGGTAAGGGCGTACCAGCAGCTTTGTTTATGGCTAGTGCTATTTCAGTGTTACGGCGAGAATTATCTCAAGAAACGCCGGCTGAGCCAAATATAGTCATGCAAAATCTGAATCATGCTATGTCTGATGACTTGATTAGCAACAATTGTTTTATCACTCTCGTCTTAGCATGTTATACGCCTAGCACTAGGCAATTTGTCTATGCTAATGCCGGGCACATCTATCCGTTACTTTGGTCTTCAGATACGACTGCATCAGAACAACCCCAATATCTTAAGGTTCGCAGCATTCCCTTAGGTATATTGCCTAAATGGCAGGCACAGTCTGGTCACTTAGTGCTGAATCCCAATGATATCTTGCTGTTAGCCAGTGATGGAATTACAGAAGCAATGGTATCAAATAGTGTGTTTAAATGTAAAAATACTGAAGATAATAGTCAAGCATTTAGTAGATCTATGCTGAATCAAGACGGTCTTTGGCAACTTTTGCAACAACAACCAAAACCACTTTATCTTAGCGATTTATTAACTCGTATTCAGGCAAACAGCCCAGTTCAAGAAGACGACCAAACTATACTCTCATTGGAGGTTTTGTAAGTAATGAAAAGTGAGCTACATGTACCCAGTGACTTAAATTTTTTAAATATTGTCGAAAACTGGTTGTTAGGATGCTTGAAAATCCAGCTAGGAGAATCGGTTGATTGGTCGCGACAATCAAGTCGTTTGCGGCTGGCTTTGGTAGAAGCTTACTCGAATGTAGTCCGCCATGCTCATAAGGAACAGGCTAATTTACCTGTTTTACTACGTTTGGAGTTAAAAAACCGGGATCTGGCTTTAGAGGTTTGGGACTACGGTGAAGGCTTTGATATGTCTACTTACTTTCCGCCAAACCCTTTAGAAAAACAAGAAGGGGGTTATGGTTGGCTAATTATGAACCGATTGATGGATAAGGTTGAGTATCAGTTACAGGTAGATGGCGCTAACTGCCTGAAGTTAGAAGCTACTTTACCCGAATTAGTTAGTTGAAATTCCTTGATTGAAACTCAAGGTATTATTAATACTACACAAAATACAGCTTGCTCTTTGCTCGGAATGTTCGATAGTGCCAATTCTGAATGCTCAATTTGGAATTGGTCTGCTCCATAAATTATTGAGAAATGTAAATAATATTGATAACTTTTGCTAAATTTATTTGATTTATTAGTGTTATTTATCAGACTATGAAGACTTAGGTAGGGTTTGCGATCGCATCTAGCTATCGATACCATCCCTGCTGTCTATGCAAACCTACTGCAAATTGAAGTCTCAAGTCATGGTTCTTCCTATGGAAGCTTTATTTTGTTTGTCACCACGCTATCGCCTTGATGATGAATTACCTTGGCTAGAAGGAATTGACCCCAGTCGTCACTATTGGGTTGCAGTCAATGGCAACAGTAATCTCACAGTAGCTATTCCTGGATTAACGGTGTCTAGCAAAAGCGAACTAAAGCAAGCTATTGAGCAATTCCGCTCGCTAAAGCCTGGAGAACAGATGACTTTGAGAAGAATTGCTAGTAATTGTCAGATTCACTGTGTGAGTTCCAATTGCTATGCAGTAGCAGATGAGATTAATGGCGCGCCAGTATGGCATTTATTCGATTGTGAAACTTTAGATAGTTTGCTGATGACAGCACACCCCGATTGGCAATGTGCGCCATCAGATGTTGAGTTAGGTAGAAAATTGTTATTTAGAGCTTTCCAGGAAACTGCTGCTTCCAAAAGCTAAAAATAATTGAATTGATAAGTAGATTTTGCTGGTCGTTAACTGCTTAATCACGACGGATGGCGAGTAACTCTTGTGGAGAAGCTAGAAGTTTAATTCTAGTTTCGACAATTTGTCGTTGTTGGTTGAGAAGAAACAGCCATGAGACGTTAACACCACACCAGGACGTTAAAGCTTTGCCGGCTACCTGGACTTGAATTTGCTCGTTTGGCAAATTCTCGATAATTCCTTGCTGGGGTTCAGCTTTGATACCTTGAGCCTCTTCTTGGAGATAGGCGGAGATCTCATCTGGGCCGACAAAACCAGATTCAAATGGTGGATACATGATACCATCCTCAGCAAACAAGGCGGCTGTGGCGGAAAATTCTCCAGCGTTCAAAGTTTCAAAGTACCGCACAATTGTGGTTTCTGTAATTCCTTCTATGGATAATTTTTCTGTTTGTGTTGTCGCTTTCAATTCAGCAGCTGTCATAAAATTACCTTTGTTAGACTAGCTAAACATCCATCTTCATCACAAAGCCAGGCAAAAAAAAGCTGCTTTTGGTATATATTGCTTGGTTTTTGGTGAGTCTTTCTGCGGATGGAGGGAAAAAATACCAATTTAAATAGTGTTTGCGGCACATCAATATATTCTAGAAGGCATGGCGTCATCCCCCTACCATCTGTCACATTCTTTTTTAAAATTGGTATAATTAATAATCAGTAATATTTAAATTTTACTAAGTATAAGTTTGTAATCAGTAATTGAATAATGCTCAAACCTTAGAGATATATAGGTATTGGCGTGACGTTTAATGTACTTTTAATAAGTTATCTATGTTTCTCGCTCACAATCTGAAAAATAATAATTCACTGATGCTAGACTGCTTTGTGATTTTTAATATACCCGTAGGTTGGGCAATATTCGCCAAATTTTAGTTTGGCGAGCATTGCCTTTCTTAGTCGCAAATTGCGAAAAATTTAATCAGCGAAAGGGTCAATACCCATATCAGAGACTACCTTGCGGAAGACGGTGATTTGTTGACCAAAATCTAATCCTATAAGTGTTTTTAGTACTTGTGCGCCATCACGAGAGATTTGATAGCCAGCTGGTACGGGTACAACTATTCCTTTAACCATTAATTCTGATAATTCATACCAGAAAGCTAACTTAGTATTGGTACCGAGAACGCCATAAGAGCGAGAAAATTGAGTATTTCTCTTAGCAGCTAGGTCGCGCATGACCTCTAACTGCTGTGCATGAGACATTTGTTGAATTTGTTGCAGTAGACCTTCTGCGAATTGTAAACGAGCAGCACCGGTAGCGGCTGGGGTGATGGAACGTCCCATTTCGGTGTATGCGTACCATAGCACTGCTAGTTGGTCATCGACGTTGAGGCTTTTAAATACAGCAATGCTGGAGGTAACGACATCACCCGGTTGGGTGCTGTAATTTAAAGCTGAAGAAAAGTTGGTTGAGGCTGAATCAGAAGTGAATGTCATGATTGCACCGCAGTCAATTTAATAAGTTTTCTGCAAAATAGATAGGAGGCGTGCATCACTCTGGGTTGCTTGACCTCTCGATTTACATTTTGCAGTATTTCTTAATAAAACGCAAATAAAAGTTACAAATAGTATGGATAGTAAATTAAATACCAAGGTATTGACTGTGTAGAGTAGTATTGAAGGGTTGCCTATGGGCAAAATTTAGATAAGATTAATGAATAACTCTGGCATAACCACAAGTGATGTGGTAAGGAAAAAAGCTCAGGAGTTGGGATTTCACAAGGTAGGGATTGCGGCTGTAGATGGGGTAGATGAGACGGCGGCACAGCGTTTGCAAGCATGGATAGCCTTGGGTTACAACGCTGATATGGGTTGGATGGCGAACCCAAAGCGTCAGGATATTCACTTAGTGATGCCAGAAGGGCGATCGCTAATTTGTGTGGCGTTAAATTACTACACCCCACATCAACGTCCCGAAGGCGAGGAATACGCCAAGATTTCCCGTTATGGCTGGGGAAGGGATTATCACAAGGTGATGCATAAAAAACTCAAGGCTTTGACTATCTGGTTGCGATCGCTCAGTGAAGATGTGCGAGCGATATATTATGCAGATACAGGCCCGGTACAGGATAAAGTCTGGGCGCAAAAGGCTGGTATAGGTTGGATTGCCAAAAATGGTAATGTGATTACACGGGAATATGGTTCTTGGGTCTTTTTAGGGGAGATTATCACTAATTTGTCATTAGAAAGCGATCGCCCCGCCACGCAACATTGTGGAACCTGTACTCGTTGTTTAGAGGCTTGTCCTACTGGTGCAATTACTAGTCCTTATGTAGTCGATGCTAACCGCTGCATTGCCTATCATACGATTGAAAATCGAGCAGAACAATTACCTCAAAGCATTCAATCCCAGTTACATGGCTGGGTTGCAGGTTGTGATATCTGCCAAGATGTTTGTCCGTGGAATCTACGTTTTGCTCAAGTTACTGATGTGACAGAATTTAATCCTTATCCTGGGAATGTGGCTCCTAAGCTGGTAGAATTAGCAGAAATCACAGATGAGGAGTGGGAACGAAAATTTCCGGCATCAGCCTTGCGGCGGATTAAACCAGAAATGTTACGACGGAATGCCCGTGCTAATCTAGACGCATCCAGGCAACAGAATGACTCAGAAAGTAATTATCTTTGATTTTGATGGCACGATCGCAGATACATTAGATGCGCTTGTAAGTATTGCTAATCGTTTAGCTTTAGAGTTTGGTTATGTCCAAATTTCTCCGCAAGAATTAGCTTTGTTGAGAAACTTAACTTCGCGGGAGATTATTAAATATTCTGGGATTTCAGTTTTGAAGATACCTTTTTTAGTGAAAAAGGTTAAGTCAGAATTAAAAAATAAGATTCACGAATTTAAACCTATCCCTGGAATTCAAGAAGCTTTGATTCAACTTAAGCAGCATGGTTACAGGCTAGGGATTATTACTTCTAATTCTAAAGATAATGTCACGGAATTTCTCAAAATTAACGATCTAGAGAGTTTATTTGATTTTATCTATTCAGGAGTGACAATTTTCGGCAAAACCACAATTATCAATAATGTCTTAAGGCAAAAGCAACTTAAACCCCAACAAGTTATTTATGTAGGAGATGAAACCAGAGATATAGAAGCATCGAAGAAAGCTAATATCAAGGTAATTGCCGTAGCTTGGGGGTTTAATTCGCCAGAAGTGCTAGCCAAACAAAAACCCCATTTCTTGATTCACCATCCTAGCGAGCTTTTGAATGTAGTTAGTAATTCGTAATTTTTAGCTATTGTGTCTTGGCTATGTAGTCCTATTAAAATAATCAGATAGGTGGGCAATGCCCACCCTACAAAGAGTGAGATGATTTCAAATTTTCAAATGAATTGGTAGATTCGTAATTGCGTAATGGCAATTTTTAATTACGAATTACGAATTACGAATTATTAATTTTTCGCTTGACCTTTTTCTAAAGCTTTTTGCACTAAATCATCATCAATGCTGGCTACACCCTCATTTCTCGAACCTGCGACATCCTTAGCCATATCTGCATAATCATCAGGATTACCAGTTGCTTGGGTTTCTAGTCTAGTTTCTTCTGGCTTGGGAATTTCAAATTTAGGTGCTGTTGCGGCTTCTGCGGCTTTTGCACCTTCACCTGTACGATCGATGTCACTGACACTAAATTGCTGTGCTGCGGCGTAATCGGCTTCAAAATCTACTGTTGGCGCTTTTTCTTCACCAGCAGCTATGTTTTCTGCTGCTAACTGTGCATCATGGGTAGGAGCTTCGTTAACATTAGGCTTTACTTCATCAGGCATAAATTTACTCCTAGGTATTTTTTCAATTGCTGAGGTCATCGTATCAAAGCGATCGCATAAATCATTGGCTCCCTTAGAGATATTCTTACCTCTATTAAAAGGTAGATAAAAACTGCAAATTGCTATAAATTAATCTCTTTCTCTTGACAGTGGATTCTGATTATTAAACTCTGTTAACCCTAAGTTTGATATGTTAAATCGCCTTGGAGATAAATAATGACTGCTAGCCAAGATAGAAACGTTTCTCAAGCTTTAACTAATGAAACTCAAAAAGTTGTTGCAGATTTTAATAGCTTAGATACTGATGCTAAATTAGCTTGGTTTTATTTGGTTTATGAAAAAATGGGAGATTCAATTACTCCGGCTGCACCTGCAGCTGCGGAACCAAATTTAGCACCAATTTTGCTCAATGATTATTTGGATTTATCTGATGATGAACAACTAGCAATTATGCGGCAAATTGTGAATGGTGAAGCTAGCGATTATTCTCGTGCTTATGGTGCTTTAAAAGAAAATAATCAGCTTTTGGTTTGGTATGTTTGGGCTGAAGCAATGGGCGATCAGGTAGTTGATTTATCTGAGGATTACGAGACTACAGATAAAATCGACAATCTGCTTTCTCAACTTGAAGGATTAGATTTTGAAGCGCAAATGTCGGTGCTGCGGACGATCGCATCCCAGATGGGCTACAGTGATGTCCAGCCGGTGGAAACCCAAACACAGACTGGTAAAACACCTAGCTTGTAAGCTGCTAGCTTCTAACTAAGATACAGCCATGTGACTTAAGTCCGCTGGGGTGAGGTGGGAGTGAACGACTTCACCGTCGCGGAACCAGACTATGCGCTGGGTTTGACGGGCTACATCTGGTTCGTGGGTAACCATGACGACTGTAATTCCACTGGCGTTTAATTCACTAAAAATATCCATGACTTCTTGGGTAGTGCGGGAATCGAGTGCGCCAGTGGGTTCATCAGCAAGGAGAACAACGGGACGGTTGACAATGGCACGAGCGATCGCTACTCTTTGTTGTTGTCCGCCTGATAGTTGAGTTGGTTTATTGTTGAGACGCTTTTCTAAGCCGACTTTGATTAAAGCTTCAGTAGCGCGATCGCGTCTTTCTTGAGCATTAATTCCAGCATAAGCCATTGGTAACATGACGTTTTCTAGGGCTGTCAGTTGAGATAAGAGATGGAATTGTTGAAAAACAAACCCTAGTTTTTTGTTGCGAATATGCGCCAAGGCTTTATCATTCATTTGCGCGACATCGACGTTATCTAAATAGTAACTTCCAAAAGTGGGGCGATCTAGACAGCCGATGATATTCATGGCTGTAGATTTACCAGAACCAGAAGGCCCCATAATTGAACAATATTCACCTTCATTGATAATCAAATTCACATTATTAAGTGCTTTGACTTCTGTTTCGCCGCTACCGTAAATTTTAAAGATATTTTCTAATTGAATAATTTTCATTTTTTAGTTGTTAGTTGTTAGTAGGGGCGGGTTTATGCGAGATCTTCATGAATCAGTGAGGATATCTGTGAACCCGCCCGTACAGTTGTTAGTTGTCAGCGATGCACTGAGAGCTACAAGAAGTGTTGTCAGTTGTATTCCTTCTTTATCCCCCTCATCTATTTTATTCCTTCTGCATCCTGTCCTCTGCCCTTTGCCTTCCTTCATCTGTCTGACAGCGTAAGTATTGTTTCTATCTTTTGTGGGATTATGCCTCTGGAATCATTCGTTAACTTATGTGGAGTAACTAAAAGAAATTTTTCTTAGTGATTGCAAAACTAAGGAAAACTCGCTTAATTTGGAGTGTTTATGACATATACAGTTGACGAAAGCACAAGACCAGCTTTAGAAACTTTCAAACGCTTTGATGTAGATACTCAACTAGCTTTACTTTGGTACGGTTATCTGGATATTAAGGATCAGCTAAACCCAGCGCCTCCTAATAGTGTAGAAATTCCTGGTACAGCTGTGTTTAATAAAATCCAAGATTTATCTCAGCAAGAACAATTGCAAGCACAACGTGACTTACTACGGGGTGGTAATAGTGATATTAACCATGCTTACAAAGCCCTAAGTCCTAATGCTAAATTAGAGGTTTGGTTTTTGCTGGCTCAAGGAATTGAGAATGGAACTATTATCCCCGTTCCTTCTGAGTATAAACTTCCTAATGGAACAGATGAATTTGTAGCCCAGATCAAAAAACTAGAGTTCGATCAACGGCTGAATTTCATGCTGACTGCTGTGCAAGCATTGGGTTAAGTTACACCATTTTGGATTTTGAATCAGAATTTAATACCAATTCAAATAATGTGGCGACACATCAATCTATTTTAGAGGTCAAGGCAGTGCTATGCCCCTACCGTCTGTCACATTATTTTTTCAAATTGGTATAACTTCTGTTTTCAGTTTCTGTAAATCCATTGGCTGCAATCATCTTTTTCATTACTATTTGGAAGGTTGATGCTTGATAAAGCTTAAGGCTAAAGCATCAACCTTTATTAATAGCATTTGATATTTTTTGAGAATATTTGATTATTATTTATCGCATAACCAAATTAATAAACCTACTCCTAAACCAAAAAGTAAGCTGTAAGTAATTGAGTAGGTAAAGAGATTTACCACTAGAAATTGCACAGCTTTGAAGATGTATTGTTTTAATTAGGGAACTCCAAAAAATAAATTATTCCGTTAAACGTTGACTGTTGACAGTTGACGGTTCACAGTTAACAGTCAACCGTCAACAATCAACAATAGCAATGGAATATTTTTTTACTTGGAAGTCCCTTAGATATCCCTGAAGCAGGTATGATGTTGTATTTGTTTTAACTACCTGCGGTTGTGGTTGGCGAGGTTATTTTCCTCGTGAATGAGGCTCAGAAGCTCGTGAATGAGGCTCAGAAGCTCGTGAATGAGGTTCAGAAGTTCATTAATGAGGTTATTTTCCTCGTGAATGAGGCTCAGAAGTTCATTAATGAGGTTATTTTCTTCGTGAATGAGGCTCAGAAGTTCATTAATGAGGTTATTTTCCTCGTTAAACAGTAAATATACTTAAGCGATCGCATTATGGAATTATTCAGGCGATAGTTTTACGGCAAAATAATACTTCCTTTATCCCAAATAAGCTTTTTTCACTCGCTCATCGGTAATTAATGCGGATGCTGCGCCTGTTAAAGTAATAGAACCAGCTTCTAAAACATATCCTCTATCGGCAATTTGGAGAGCTAGATTCGCGTTTTGTTCAACTAATAAAATCGTCACGCCGATAGCGCGGAGATTTTCAATAATTGTAAATATTTCTCGGACGATCGCGGGTGCTAAACCTAAGCTAGGTTCGTCTAAAAGCAGGAGTTGGGGTTTACTCATTAAAGCACGAGCGATCGCTAACATTTGTTGTTCACCACCGCTAAGGGTTCCTGCTAGCTGATGGCGTCTTTGGGCTAAACGGGGAAATAGCTGATATTGATGTTCTAAATCTGCTTTAATTTCTTTTTGATCGTTGCGAATATAAGCGCCTAATAACAAATTATCTAAAACTGTTTGTCTCGCTAATACCCTCCTTCCTTCAGGAGAATGGGCGATACCTAGTTTTACTACTTCGTAAGCAGGACGGCGCGTGATATTTTTTCCACTATAAAAAATCGCCCCGCTTTTGGGATTAACTATTTTTGAGATAGCGCGGAGTGTGGTAGTTTTACCAGCACCGTTAGCACCAATTAAAGTGACTACTTCACCTTTTTTAATGGTTAAATTAATCTTTTTTAGGGCTTGAATACCGCCATAATTTACATCTAGGTTTTGAATATCTAAAATCGTAAAATCTTCTTTAGCAATTAAATCTTGGCGTTCATCGGCGTTCATCGGCTGTTTAATTCCTCATCCACTTCCCAAATAAGCTACAATTACGGCTGGATCGTCTCTGACAACAGCGGGTTTACCCAAAGCAATTAATTGTCCAAAATCCAAAACAGCAATGCGATCGCATAATCCCATAACTAAGGGTACATGATGCTCAATCAAGATAATTGTTAAGTTAAAGCGTTCCTTAAGACTGCGGATAAAATCGCTAAGTTGCTGCTTTTCGCTGGGGTTCATCCCTGCTGCGGGTTCATCGAGGAGCAAAATTTGCGGTTCTAAGGCTAAAGCGCGGGCGATTTCTAAGCGACGCTGATCGCCGTAAGCAAAGTTCTTGGCTTTTTCTTGAGTGCGATCGCTCAATCCCACCATCTCTAATAAATCTAAAGCTTTTTTGCGACTTTTAGATTCTTCACTAGGCGCTGGTGGCAATCCTAGAACTCCTGTAATCATACCACTTTTAGTATGTAGATGACCGCCAATAATCACATTTTCTAAAGCTGATAATTCACCGAATAGGCGAATGTTTTGAAACGTGCGGGCAATTCCTAAAGCTGCAATTTTATGGGGACGTAATTGGGATATATCTTGACCTTGATAAATTAATTGTCCCTCAGAAGGGGGAATCAAAGCGGTAATTAAATTAAATAATGTGGTTTTTCCTGCACCATTAGGGCCGATTAATCCAAAAATTTCATGTTTTTGGACTGCGAAAGATACATTATTTACAGCCACTAAACCACCAAAGCGGCGTGTCAATGATTTGGCTTCTAAGACAATAGAATTTTTCTCGCTTGTTTGCATATTGTTAGGGGTTAGGTGTAGCTATTACATGATGCTTATAAATTTTAATATTTTAATTTCTTACCTCTGTGTCCTCTGCGCCTCTGTGGTTAAATAAATTATTTCTGAACCGCAGAGGACGCAGAGAGCGCAGAGAAACAACAATATTAATTGTGTTATCTACTTTTAATTTGACGTTTCTTAAAAATATCTGGTGTGACTAATCCTTGAGGAAAAAAGATGGTTCCTATCACAATTAACACCCCAAAAATAATTAATCTCCCATCTCGTAAAAATTGTGCTAACCACACAGGTAATCCGCCTGTATCAGCTAGACTGCGCAAGATTTCGGGTAAAGCTGTAAATACCATTCCGCCCACAACTGAACCTAAAAATGTTCTCGAACCGCCAATTAAAACAAAAGTTAAGTAGATAATACTCGCATCAAATGTACCTTGACGGGCATTCCAAGTATTGAGAAAATGGGCGCTAATTGCACCAACTACCCCTGCGAGAATAGCCCCTAATGTAAATGCTAAAACTTTGTAGTATGTAGGATTAATTCCCATTGCACCGGCGGCTAATTCATCTTCTCGAATTGCGGTAAATGCTCTACCTACGCGAATCCTTTCGAGACGGTAAAATAATACCATTGAAATGATGAGTAATGGTAAAGCAATCCATAAATAATCGATTTGGTTTTGGAAGGGTTGAGGAATCCCAAAAATCCCGACAGCACCGCCAGTAATTTCTAAATTAAGGGAAATAACCCGCAAAACTTCGACAAAAGCAATAGTTGCGATCGCTAAATAAATTCCCCGCAATCTTAAGGCGGGAATTCCGACGGCGATTCCCAATAATCCAGAAACTACACCAGCAATTATCATCTCAATTAACAACAGCCAAATCGAAAATGAATTACTATCAGATTTAAATACTGTTGTTGATAAAATTGCGGCAATATAACCACCTAAAGCATAAAATCCGGGGCTAGCTAAAGATAGTTGTCCTGTCATTAATGGTAAGTAAAGGGATAGCCCCAATAAAGCCCCTAATACCATAGAGACTATTAGCGAACCGTAAGTAGAAATAAATTCAGTCATTTGTCATTTGTCATTGGGTATTGGGCATTGGTCATTTGTCTTCCTTGTCTCCCCTGACTTCCCTTGTCTAATCATCATTGCGAATGCATTATTATCATAATTCCTAATAAATCTCTGGCTTAAGCGGTTAATATTTGCTCTGCTGTTAATGTTAATTCTGGAAAAGTTGGCGATATGATTCGTTCAGCCCCTCGAAATTGATGGCGTTGATATCTTCCATTACTATCTAATACAAAAACAAATACAGTCGGAACTTTGGGATTACCTAAATATTCTCTTAACCCTATTGCTAAATAATCGACGATCCAATATTCTTTAATCCCTAAACGTTGATATTCATCTAATTTATCAATGTAGTCATCTTCCCAATTAGTTGATGTCACTTCTACAGCTAATTGAATCGATTCTTCCAGTGCAGAGTAAGCAGTACGATTTGAGCGCCATATATCCTTATCTATGACACTGATATCAGGTTTGCGTCCCTGTTCTACGCCTTCAGCAGTGATTGTTTTAATTACTGCTGTATTTTTGACAACATAATTCAGATTAAGACGTTTAATTTCATCCTTGAAAGAGTCAGCCATAAAATCAGCGACATCATCATGATTTCTCGTAGAACGCACTTCAACAATTTCTCCATTTACCAATTCATAAAAACCTTCCTCTGGACACTGTTCAAGAAACTGATCAAAAGTTAATTTCTGTTTAGTAAATGTTGTCATACAGTCTTTAAACCTTCTGAATAAACCTGCGTCCTAGTAAACCTTGGGGTCTAACTAATAGCATGACAAATAAAATTGCAAATGCTACGGCGTCTTTGTAACCGGAATATTCGCCGGGGACGAAGGCTTCGACTAAGCCAATGAGTAAACCGCCTAATACCGCACCGGGAATACTCCCTAAACCGCCTAAGACGATGACTGCTAACCCTCTTAAACCAAAGGCGATACCAAAATAAGGCCCGGCTATACTGACGCTGGAAGCGACTAAAGTACCGGCTAATCCGGCTAAGAAACTGCTGATGAAAAATGTCAGGACGATAAAGCCATCGGTGTTAATTCCTAATAAACTGGCGGTGGTTGCGTCTTCTGCGATCGCTTGCATGGCTTTACCATATTTAGTACCGTTAATAAAATAGGTAAGAATTGCCACAAATACCACAGAAACCGCAAAAATCACGATTTGCACGCTGCGTATAGGAATTGGGCTTTCAGCGCTGCCAAAGTTTATTGAGGGTGGTAAATTCCCGTAAGCATTGGAAGGAAAGGTATAACTTTCTGCACCGACTAGATATTGGATGAGGTTAACGATAACTACCGCTACACCCAAGCTAGAAACTACTGTTAATAAAGGATCAGATCCTTTACGACGTAGGGGTTGAAAAGCGATGCGTTCCATTGCTATCCCTACCAATCCCGCCAAGCAACTACCTAAAAATAAGGCGATCGCAAATGGTAATTTGATCGGTAGAGTGGCATTAGCTAGCAAACCATTGAAGCCAAAACTACCACCCATAAGTGCATAAGTAAAATATGCACCTAGGGTAAATACTGCCCCATGCGCTAAATTAATAATGCCTAAAATGGAATAAACCAGAGTGTATCCCAAGGCAAAAATTGCATAAACGCTACCAATAGATAGCCCGTTTAAAAATTGTTGCAAAAATAAAGTAAATGTCATTTGTCATTGGGTATTGGGCATTGGGCATGGGGCATTGGGCATTGGGCATTGGGCATTGAGTATTTATTTAATTACCGCCTGCTTCCTCTGCTTTTTCCCTACACTACGTCATTTTAAAAATGTAAATTTACCTTGGCTACCATCTTGTTCCATTTTGATTTGCGCTACGTAAAAATCTTTTTGGATAACTTCACCAACGGGGGTAAAAGCAATTTCGCCTAAGGGTGTATTATATTTTCCTGCTAGTATCTGTTTATTTAATTCATTACGCAATTGTGGTAGAGCTAAGGTATTAACTTTAGTTTTTTTATCTAAAGCTTGGAGTGCTTCGACATAAACTTGAACTGCTGTAAAAGCTTGGGCTGTAAATTGTGGTGGTTCTTTTTTGAATTGTTCGCTATAGGTTTTACGAAATGTCGAATTAATCTCACCAGGATGTTCTGGGCTGTAAGCTTGGGCAATTAATACGCCATCACATAATGCTTTACATACTGGGAAAATATTGGAAGTATTCAGCCCATTACCGCCAACAATTAAGCCTTTATAACCTAGTTCTCGCAACTGTCTCACTAAGTTACCACCATCAGCAGCTAAACCAGAAATAATCACTAAATCTGCTTTCAGGTTAATTGCATTGGTGGCTTGGGTTTGAAAATCTGTATCGCTAGTTTGGAACTTTTGAACTGTGACTAATTCCAAACCCTGATCCTTCACAGTTTTCTGGAAAATATCCGTTTCTGATTTACTATAAGAATCATTTTGGGCAAAGAAAACCGCAACTCTTTTAATGTTAGGATTGAGCTTGAGTGCGGCTTTGACAGAATTAGGCGCAACTACAGAACTAGGTGCAGAAATTCGCGCTATATAATCACCAATTTCGGGAATTTTATCGGCAGTGTTAGATGCTGCTAACACGGGTACTTTAGCACGATCAGCTACAGGGTCAGCACTAAAAGCTTGTTGTGACAGAGTCGGCCCCACAATACCGACAACTTTATCTTTATTTATTAAGGTTTGAAAGGCGTTAATTGCACCATTTTCATCACCGCTAGTGTCTTGAAACACTAGTTTAATTGGCGTACCATTAATACCGCCTTTATCATTGAAATACTTCTCGGCAATTTTCGCTCCAGCTACTTGTTCTTGTCCTAGTAATGCTACGTTACTAGTTTGTGCAAAAGCAATACCAATGGGAATTACACCTGATGTATTTGTAGTTGATTGATTGTTAGTTGTAGTTTGACTTGATGTAGAAGTTTCTCCATTGTTACCACTATTAGCCCCATTACAAGCTGTAAACAGTAGACTTAAGGTAAGGCAAAATGTAGTTGTCAGCGCACCAGAGTTTTTCATGGATCGGCAATAAGCTATTTTGGGAATCCTCTTTATTTGACCACATAAGGATCAAGATTCCAAGTAGTTATATGCTCTTAAATTTTAATTAATAAAATGGGGATATTTCCTCATAATCACTGGGGGAATTTGCTGTGCTGGTTAAAACTATTTTTCGTCTACCATACTCATGGGTTTTTGCCGTTCTGCATAATCCTCATAAAAACCTGCTACTTCTGCTAGGGTATAAAGCGGCCTTTGTTTTACTTCTTCATAAATCCGCCCAATATATTCACCCAAAATTCCAATACTAAATAGTTGTACGCCGCCAATAAAGAAAATAGCCATCAGAATAATAGCCATTCCAGTTAAGGAAGAATGGGGCTGAACAAGTCGCCAGTATAACACCATTACACACATGAATAGAGAAAGTACGGCGGCGAAAAATCCCATATAAGTGGAAAGTTGTAGAGGAACTTTAGAAAAGGAAACTAATCCATTAATTGCCAATGCTAAAGATTTCCGAAATGTATATTTAACTTCACCGGCAAACCGTGGATCGCGTTCAAATTTAATCGCTATTTGATTAAACCCAACCCAAGCACGCAATCCGCGAATGTAACGATTGCGTTCTGGCATAGCATTGAGTACGTCTACAACTTGACGATCTAATAAACAAAAATCCCCTGTATCTGTGGGGATATCAACATCTGCCAGATTCTTGAGAATGCGGTAAAAAGCATAGGCGGTGAAACGTTTAAACCACCCTTCTTGACGGCGTTGGATGCGTTGGGCGTAGACAATTTTATATCCTTGTCGCCATTTTTCTACCATATCGGGAATTAATTCGGGCGGATCTTGTAAATCGGCATCTAAAATCACAACTACTTTGCCGCGAACAAAATTTAGCCCAGCCGTCACAGCAATTTGATGTCCAAAATTTCGCGCCAAACTTAAGTAAACCACGCGCGAATCTTGTTGATGTAATTCCCGCATCATTTGTAAAGAGCGATCGCGGCTACCATCATTCACTAAACATAACTCTACCTCACCATCCATTCGATTCATCACTTGGGAAATGCGGCGATACATTTCTTGGATGGTTTCTTCTTCGTTATAAATCGGGACGATAAAAGAATACTTGGGTAGCATGATTAACTTAACGTTTGCGATGAAAGGGAAAACGGCGACGACGACGATACCAAGTAGATCCAGCCACTAGCATTCCTAATAAGGCCAAAGCGCCCACAAGTGGCATAACTTCGCCGGTACGGATTGCTTTTAAGCCAGAACTACCCAATAAAACAAATGGTAATACTGACGGTACAGTCCCTAAAACTGTGCCGATGAGGTAATCTTTAAAGCTGACTGATGATAGCCCAGCCGCGAAATTAACCAAACCGTAGGGCATTATCGGTAATAAACGAATGGCAAACATATAATAGACTCCACCTTGCTTAATTTCAGCGTCAATCGCTTGCCAACGCCCTGCTAGCCTTTTAGCTACTGCATCATGTCCAATTGTCCGGGCAAAGATAAAAGCCGCGATCGCGGCGACAATTGCCCCTACACTTGTCCAACATGTCCCCAGCCAAGGGCCGAAAATCGCACCCCCCGTTAAATTCAGGGCGGTGGAAGGTAATACTAAAATGGTGGCGATAACATAGATGACTACATAAGTTACAGGTGCCCAAATACCAGAGTTTTTCAACCAGGATTTAATTACATCAGGACTAATTCCCCCTAAACAATAGGCTGTTAGGGCAGTTGCTACCACACAAATAATAAATAATAAAATAAAACTAGTTTTAAAATTGAACATTAATCAAATTAATCCTAATAATTTATCCTACATAGTTCAGCTATGTTTTAGTCTTGGGGCTTTTAGTTCCCCAATTCCTTACTAAAGCGTTCCATAAAACGGCGATCTAGCCAATCTTTCCAATACCACAATAATTTATTTGGTGGTAAAGTAAATGCCCCTCTTGTAGCGATCGCGCTTCCATCTCCTGTACCAATTAAACTTAGATATTTTTTCTGCGGTACATAGGCTTTGAGAGGTTGACCTAATAAATATCGTCGTAAATTCTGATACAAAGGCTTACCTTGTCTAACAGCAAATACCCCAGCTTTAGGACGGGGATGATTGATCATTGTGGCAATATCACCAGCAGCGAAGACATCAGGGTGAGAGAGGGATTGTAAGGTATCTGCTACTAAAATAAAGCCTCGCTCATCAGTTCTTAGTCCTGTAGATTTTAACCAATCCGGTGCAGCAGCTTGAGTCACCCAAAAAATTTTGTCACAATCTACAGTTAATCCCGATTCACATTTAACTTGCAATCCCTGTTGATTTCCTGTCTCAGCAAGGGGTATGACTTGAGTAACATTTTCGCCTAAATGGAGTTTTATACCCCTTTGGGTGAGAATTTGCTCAACTAGACGCTGTACTGAATGATGATGCTTGGACATTAATTGGCGATCACGCTGGAATAAATGAACCTCTAGCATCGCTGACGGTGATAAAATTCGCTGTAACTGTGCTTCCATCGACAGCGCCAATTCTACACCACCTGCACCACCGCCTGCGATCGCAATGCTTAGCGGTTTTTGCGGATTTTTCTCCACATTTCTCAGTAATTGATACCAGTGTTTTAGCAGTCCGGACACTGGTTTAGCTGGAACCACATATTCTGCTGCATCTGATACAGATATTTTTGCGGGAGTACTGCCAATATCAACAGACAGTACATCAAAATCTACAGCAGGACGATTAGCACAAATTACTTTTTTATTTTGCAAATCTAGATTAATCACTCGATCAACATAGAACTGTGCATGGGCAAATTGGCTTAATAATCGTAAATCAATATGACATTCATTATGACTGTAAAAACCAGCAATATGTCCTGGAAGCATCCCCGAATAAGGAGTATCTGAATTTGTGCTAATCAAAGTTACACACACCCTAGGTAAAGGATTCATCCCTAACATTCTCAGCACAATTGCATGGCTGTGACCCCCACCAATTAGTACTAAATTTTTACAGATTGGTTTTTTCTCTGGCTGCATATGGCTAGTTTAGGCTAAGCTGTTACATTATCTATTGTCAGCAGATAAGTCACTTACTAAAAATTTTTGTTGATCGGATTTATTTCTCTGGCTAATATATATTACTGATTATTGCTAAATTAGAGTTATCAAGATTACTTACATTTCCTAGTGATATACTTACATAGCGGGTAAATTAATTTTTTAGTAGAGAATATCTAAATTATTAAAAGTAGCTTGGGGTATGTTCAAAGTAATTATAAGTGCTTACAATATGGCAAAAACTTGGAATCCTAGGAATATATTAATTTTAGAAAAAATCTATCAAGCCCTATTTCCTAACCAGAACCAAGTAGAACTTATTCCCCAATATTCTTATACGCAAAGTTTGCATCAAGCAATCGAACAGTTGGAACGTCAAAACAGAGAAATTAATCTAACTGTTTTTGAAGATCTAGCCACAATAGCGCAAGCAGATCCAAAATTACAGCGAAAAATTATGACAGCGCTGACAAATTTTATCCGCAATAATGCTGTGGAAGAAACTCAAATACAAGTCCAGGATAACCAATTATCAACAATTCGTGCTGATATCCAAGCAGCTTTATCAGTACTAGCTCACAGAAATGCGCAACAAGATAAAGAAAGCGAACCACTAGATTTAAGCCACATAGATATTAGAGGCGCTAACCTCTGTGGGGCAAATTTAGAGATGACAAACCTGTATCAAACTAATCTTTCAGGAGCAGACTTGTGTAGTGCTAATCTGCATGGAGCAATCCTCACTGCGGCAAATCTTTCCGGAGCAAACCTTTCTGGTGCTAACCTCAAAGAAGCAATTTTAAGTGCAGCTAATCTTAGAGGAGCAAACCTTTCAGGAGCCAACTTAAATCGAGCTAATTTATATTTAGCAAAACTTGATGGAGCTATTCTCAAGGATGCCACACTCAATGGAGCCAACCTGAGGGAGGCACAATTTTCTGATGTAGATATACTCATTAAGCCGATAGGTGACGGTTGATACTGCAATGAGGAATTGAGATGAAGGCAAGGAGGATGAGAAAGAGTAATGAGTAATGCCCAATACTTCTCTTCTCCCAAGGGGAGACGCTGCGCGTAGCTTGCTTCTCCGCAGGAGTACGACTTCGCTCAGTACAAGTGCCCAATGCCCAATGCCCAATGCCCAATGCCCAATGCCCAATGCCCAATGCCCAATGCCCAATGCCCAATGCCCCATTCCTAAAATCAGCCTTATGATACATATGCAAATAGTGAGCAAAATGCTATACTATTCAACCTCAGAATATAAGTAATAATCCTGAGTAGTGAGGAATATTTGTGCAATGTCTGCTAACAAGACAGGCGTACTGTTAAATTGGTTAATAGTCATAACAGTTATATTTGCGCTGTTATTGACTGTAATTGTCTTTGCATTGTCAAATATTCGGCAATTATCAATTCAACAACAAATACAATATGGAATTCAAGCATTAGCTACATTAGCAATTATTTTTTTAGGATTAGCATTGCTGGTGAATGCTTACTATGGAGCCAAGCGTGCCCAAGCTTTACATAAAAGTGCGATCGCTGCTGAAAAAAACATTGAACTTGCCATCCAAAATGCCAAACTCTCTCAAGAGCAGTTGATAGCCGAACGCTTTATGACAGCTATTGCCCAGCTTGGACATGACAAAAGCGAAACCCGCACGGGGGCTATTTATGCTCTAGAAAGAGTCGCCCAGGAATTCCCAACAGAACACTGGACAATTATCGAAATTCTCACAGCTTTTGTCCGCGAAAATGCACCTATTTCTCAGTACGAACAAACGCGCGAGGAAAACGTTGCACCTATAGATTTTGATAAGCATAAAAAAGATCGTTATCGCCCATCACAATTAGAGGTTAATATTCCCTACGAGTTCCCCAAGATTCGCACAGATATCCAAGTAGCTCTCACAGTTATAGGTAGGCGTAACTATTTAGAAGATAAAGAAAATCAGAAAATAGATTTACGCAATACAGATATTAGACAAGCCGACTTGCAAGGCGCTAACTTAGAACGTTTTGATTTGCGGGGTTGTGACTTATCTGGTGCGGATTTACGCGGCGCTGCTTTAGCAGGTGCAGATCTCAGTGGAGCGAAACTTTTTGGCTCGATTCTTTATGAAGCTAACTTGATCAAAGCTAACCTCAGGGGAGCTAATCTTGCTTGGGCTAACCTAAATCGCGCTAATTTGTCTGGTGCCAACATGCGGGGCGCTAACCTGACAAGCGCAAGTCTGCGTGCAGCTAACTTGCATGGCGCTAACTTGTATAAAGCTAATTTACAACAAGCCACCTTAAAAGTTGCCAATCTCTCCGCCGCCAAGTTATTTTTGGCTAACTTGCAAGGTGCAAAGTTGGGTAAAGCTAACTTGCAGATGACAGGATTAATTGGAGCAAATCTCCAAGGCGCTAACTTGAATGGAGCAAATCTCCAAGGTGCTAATTTAAATGCGGCGAAACTTCAGCAAACAGAAATCTTTTTTGCCAACCTGTCTGAAGCTAGCTTGGCTGAAGCTGACTTGCATCAAGCTAACCTCATAGGGGCTAACCTTTCGCAAGCGATTCTCTATGAAGCCAATCTACACGGGGCAAATCTGATGGGTGCTAACCTCTTCGGGACAAACTTTTGTGATGTCAAATTAGAAGGGGCAATTTTGACAGGGGTGAAAAATTTAGAATTACAACAAATTACAACAGCTCTAGGCGATCGCACAACTCGCCTACCTGATGATGTGGAAGCGCCTACCCACTGGCGTCAATCTAGTTAATATCAACATTTACGCCTGTAGCGCCGGAATTTTTGCTCAAAATCGCCAATTTTCATAATTATCACCGCGAGCGCACAACTAGCGATCGTCGTTAATTTAGCGTGACTTAATGAGTCAGCAATTTAATACTCTTAAGTGCATCAAAATGCATTATTTAGGTCTTGACTACGAATTTATTTACTGCTGAACGTGAAGGCGATCGCACACCTAGCCTATTGCATTGTTGATAGTTATGAGTAATTTTATCAATAAACCGTAAATACTAACTCATCTGAGTTTTTATAAGATTTGATTGCCCATAATTACAGTAATTTCTATTATTGCTAAGTAAATTTATAGAGATTTCTGGAACTATAAATTTATTGATTAATTAAGTCAGTGTATTTACTGTACTAAAAGGGATCAACAAATAATAGTATGGATAAGCCAAATTACATAAGAAGTCAGCAATGAAGACTCATAATATGTCTTTATTCAATATAAATAGACTCAATGCTTGGTATATATATACTCCTGCTATATTTTTTCTTGCAGTCTCTTTAATTATTAGCGCCTTTTTTATTTTTTCGGCAGTTTCCCTCATTCAAAAAATCGCCATCATTATTAAAATAATCACCGTAATCTCCCTTTTGGTATGGGGTATAGTACTTAGCGTTCATGCATACTATAGTGAAAAACTTTCTTTAGCAATCGGCCAAACTGTATTATCACAAATATTTTTAGGAATTATGGAGCGCAAGCAAAGCATTGATATCCAAGTAAATTCTCCCCAAGCAAATCCAGAAGAATTAATTGCCAAACGGTTTTCAGAAGCTATAGAACATCTAGGCAACGATAAGATAGAAACACGTTTTGCTGCTATATATGTTTTAGAAAGAATTGCTAGAGACTGTCCAAAATATCATTGGACAATTATGGAAATCCTTGCTGCTTTTCTCCGCCAGAATGCTGCTAACGATCAAGCTGAAGATAATTTTCCGAAAAAAGTCCCTACAGATATTCAAACAGCCTTGACTGTCATTGGCAGACGTAATACAGTTAACGATTTGGCAAATAATAAACTAGATTTACGCGATATCGATATCAGTGGCGCTGATTTGATGGCAGCCAATTTGGCTGGAGCCATCTTAATTGGAGCCAATTTACAATGGGTAAATTTGATCGGAGCCAATCTATCAAGCGCCAACTTAGCAGACGCTAATCTCTGCGGCGCAGTTCTTTACGAAGCCAACTTGAGAAAAGCAACACTAACAGAAGCGAATCTACAAGAAGCAGTTTTGCGAAAAGTGAATTTATCCAAAGCTGTAATGTATGAAGCTGATTTGCAAGGCGCAATTTTGTATGATGCCAACTTACAAGACGCAATACTTGAGAACGCTAATTTAGAAGCAGCTATTCTTTGCGACACTAACTTAGAAGGGGCAAATTTAGAAGGAAGCAACCTTTTTGGCGCAAACCTAATTGGTAGTAACTTGCAAGGTGCAAAAATGATTGGTGCCAATTTAGAGGGTGTATTATTCAGTACAGCTAACCTACAACAAGCTAACCTCTATGAGGCTAATTTAGAACAAGCTAATTTCTACGAAGCTAATTTACAACAGACAATTCTGACTGGTACGAACTTAAATCAAGCTATTCTCCAGAAAGCGAGAGTTTTTGGAGCAGACATGACTAGATGCGAAAATTTAGAATCACAGCAACTAGAGTTAGCTTTTGGCGATCGCACAACTGTTTTACCAGAAAACCTGACAATACCGGAAAATTGGTGTCCCAATATAGCCGATGTTTCGGTTTTTGAAGCGGAAACTTAACCAGCAAGCCTAATTTCCTAGCTGATTCACCAATTAATCCCACGCTTACCCTAAAGGTGAGACGTGGGATTAATTTTGATGGGTAAATCGGTAATTGCACCAAACTATGTACTTGATAGAAATAGGCTTGAAACCCTTACAAATGACTAATGACTAATGACAGCTTAATATCTTGAGCCTGAACCTGTGACTTGATTAGGATCTTTATAAGCGCGAGGAGTTTTGCGATTACGAGCTAAACCCGCTAAACCCGCTAAACCAAGCAATCCTAGCCAACCCCAATCAATACCGCGATCGCTTCTTACATTAGTGGTTTCGCGTAACGAAGGGTTAGTTGTAGTCGTATCAGTGCCAGTAGTACCCGTGGTACCTGTGCCTGTAGGATCTGTTGTATCCGTAGTACCTGTGCCTGTAGTATCAGTAGCACCTGTACCCGTAGTACCTGTGTCGGTAGTGCCTGTACCTGTGGTTCCTGTGCCTGTAGTACCTGTGTCGGTAGTGCCTGTACCTGTAGTACCTGTGCCGGTGGTTCCCGTTGCACCTGTACCCGTAGTGCCTGTACCTGTAGTACCTGTGCCGGTGGTTCCCGTTGCACCTGTACCCGTAGTGCCTGTACTTGTAGTACCTGTGTCGGTGGTTCCCGTTGCACCTGTACCCGTAGTGCCTGTACTTGTAGTACCTGTGCCGGTGGTTCCCGTTGCACCTGTACCCGTAGTGCCTGTACTTGTAGTACCTGTGCCGGTGGTTCCCGTTGCACCTGTACCCGTAGTGCCTGTACCTGTAGTACCTGTGCCGGTGGTTCCTGTAGTACCTGTACCCGTAGTGCCTGTACCTGTAGTACCAGTGGTACCTGTAGTACCTGTACCCGTAGTTCCTGTACTGCCACCAGAGGAACCACTACCACCAGAGGAACCACTACCACCGGAAGAGCCTGATTGAGCAGAAACTGATATAGATAACGGTACAGCAACAAAACTCACAGCAAAGATACCAGCCAAAACAAATTTGGATAAATTCAAAGGTCTCATGATTATTTTTCCTTATATTGTCTAGATTCTTGTAGTTAATAGATTGTCAACCACGCCGTTAACGACTCAAACTGCTACTAAACTCTGTATTTGTAGGCACGACACATTAATAACCCTGCCAAATAATGACAACAGGACTGAAAACATTGAAATATATAGGATTAAGAAAAAGCCTCAACAGTTTTCAACGGGATTTAAACCACATGAAGATTATCACTAGATTCATAACTATCTTCATCTTCTGAAACAAGTTGTGTTTTGAGTATGAACTTGGCGATTAACTGATTGCATCAGCTTGGCTTGATCGAGATAGTAATTCTCTACCCTCGTAAAAACCCCCACGACGGTTTGCTATGCGTCGAGGTAACTTTGACTAAGAATAACTTCTGCTTTTTATCTAAACGTCTACCATAGGATTAAAACCACTTCTATCCAAAGTATTAGCCTGTCATCAATACCAGATTTTTTTGTCCTTGGACATATCTTTTATTCGGCATCTTGAATATTTAGGAGTGATAGCAGTACAGTTGTTCATATTACTGTCTACATTACTTGGGGATAATCTATAAAGTAATCAGTTTTAGTTACTAAAATCTGTGGTTATTAAGTCGGATTTCCTTTAGTATCAGTCAGACTAAAATAAACACTTTAATACTGGGTTTTATGGACATAGGAAGTTATATTCATTTTTGATAAAATCTCTAAAAAATCTTGAATACATCTAATGATAGATAGAAAATTACCAAAAAATAACCATATAATTTATTTCCATTTTAATAAAAAAAGATTTTTGATCAAAATCCTCACATTTAACATTTGAGAATTTTAAGATAACAGTATGACCATAGTTCCAAGAAATAATCGTCCTCAAACTGTAATATCTCCAGAGAACTTAGCACATCAACGTCTTGCAGCTGAACGAATGCAAGATGTTCACCTTTTATTAAAAAATTTAGCTAATAGTGAAGAAGCTACTATTAAGCTGATTATTGATTGTCTTTATGATATTGGCTCAGTAAACTTAATTAACCGCCGATTGCAGTTCCGTCCTTTAAACCGGACAATAAAACTAATTGCCAAAATGTCTAAACCTGTGTTTAGAGTTATTGCCTGGCATTGGTTTGAAAAAAATTGTCCGCAGTTAATTACTAACTGGTTAGAAATAAAGGTTGCTTTTGAAGATCCAACAGATTTACCTCAAGAAATTGCTGTGGAAACTTCACAAATCAAACCATATTCTCAGTTAGAAATAGATAATATGAACCGAGAGCTTAACTATTTGCGTCAGCAAGTTAGATGGCTAGCTGGGGTTTGTATAGTTGCGCTATCTGCTTTAGGTGTCACAGTTACTACACTCACCCGCAACCCAGAAGCACCCTTACAAAGTACACAGCAAATTCAATTGCAGACGCATCCTTAGTTTCTAGAGGTTGAGATCTTTAAATTAGTTAAATTAGGGCGATCGCTTTTTCTCTGTTATCCTGAGCATCTTCATGGTGTTTAATGAGCTAAAGTTGCAAATATGCAAATAATTGTGCATCTAGCTTCAGCCATGAGGAAAAAGTTATGAAAGCAGTGTTAATGACAGCAGCTGGAAGTCCTAACGTGCTGCAAATCCAAGAAGTGACAAACCCTGCTGTTCCTGTAGGAGATACTGAACTTTTAGTACGCTTGGTAGCAGCTGGTATAAATCCTATTGATACAAAATTACGTCAACGCGGTACATTCTACCCCGAACAAATGCCTGCCATTCTCGGATGTGATGGTGCAGGTGTTGTAGAAGCCGTTGGTGCTGGGGTACAGCGCTTTCGTCCAGGAGACGCGGTGTATTTTTGCTATGGCGGTTTAGGCGCTTACCAAGGTAATTATGCTGAATATACCATCGTTGATGAGCGCTTTGTGGCACATAAACCAGCTTCCGTATCCTTTGCCACAGCCGCAGCTGCACCCTTAGTACTAATTACCGCCTGGGAAGCTTTATATGAACGGGGAAGATTAGAACCGAAAGAAAAAGTTTTAATTCATGCTGGTGCTGGTGGCGTTGGCCATGTAGCCATTCAACTAGCTAAACTCAAAGGTGCTAATGTCGCCACCACCGTCAGTTCTGAAGATAAGGCGAACTTTGTCAAACAATTAGGTGCTGACAAAGTAATTTTTTACAAACAAACCGACTTTGTACAAGCCGCCTTAGATTGGACTGGTGGCGATGGGGTAGACTTAGCTTTTGATACTGTTGGCGGCGAAACCTTTCACAAAACCTTCCCAGCCGTGCGGGTATATGGCGACATTGTGACAATCCTAGAACCAGATGCCAATACTGTATGGAAAGCAGCGAGAATTCGTAACCTCCGCATCGGTTTGGAACTGATGTTAACACCCATGCTGCAAGGAATGGTGGAAGGACTTCAGCACCACGCCGAAATTCTCCAACATTGTGCAACTTGGATTGATGAAGGTAAGCTAAAAATCCATGTCAGCCACAAATTTCCTTTAGCAGAAGCAGCAAAAGCTCATCAATTACTTGAAAGTGGGTCTATCACAGGTAAAATTGTTCTGCTGATTAGCAATGAATAGTAAAAAACAATTTGAGTAAATTATCTTTAAAACCCAAAGGATCGCAAAGGTTATACGCAGAGGTACGCAAAGTAGTTTCTCTGCGCTCCTCTGCGGTGTACTCTGTGTTCCTTTGCGTTTTATTAATTCTTCTACTTTTATTTCCCTTACCAGCCACCGCAGTTCAAACTTCACTTCAACGCACACCTTTAACCCTGGAATTATTACAAGAAAGATTACGGACACCAATACTCCGCGAAGGGAATTTAACAATAGATTTGCGACAGATGGTGATTGATTTACGCCCCGAAAACGCCAATTTCCGTGATACTTTTTATCAATTGATGCGTAAAGAATTACAAAAACCACGCGCAAAACCTTTGGGTTTAGACCTCAGCTATTCTCTAATTCAAGGGGATTTTATGGGTAACGATTTAGGCTTAAGAACTCCTCTCTACGCCCAAGAAATAGCGCCAATTTTTACCCCAAGTGAACAAGAACAACTAGAAAGTTTGCGCCTGGTTTGTTTGCGATCGCTCGCTGTGGGTTTCTCTAACTCTAAAGATTGTCGCTCGCTTTTAGGTACGCAATCAGCAGCAAGTGAAATTACTGTATTTCGCGGTTCGTTAACATTAGTACAAACTCGTTTTAATGGTGAAGTTTGGTTTTCTAATATCTTCTTTCTGCAATCTGTAGATGCTCAAGGAGCAATTTTTGTTCAGCCAACTCACTGGAATGAAACTAGATTCAGTCGTGATGTCAGCTTTACTGGTGCGACTTTTCGACATTTGAGCAATTTTCAAGAAAGTATTTTTTTTAATAAAGGTAGTTTTAAGCAGTCTCAATTTCAAGAAACTGCTGACTTTCAACACAGCATATTTGCAGGTAATGCTAACTTCAACCAAGTCAATTTTAAGCAGTTGACAAAATTTAATAGCGTGCAATGGCTAGGAAATACTGATTTTTCAGAGGTACATTTTTTCGGACAAGCACAGTTTACTAAAGCGGATTTCGAGCAATTTTTTTTATTAACAGATGCGACTTTTGACCAAGCAGTGATTTTTCGCGAAGCCCAGTTTGATCAATCGGTGAGTTTACGAGGCGCTAGCATTATCAACCTGGCAGATTTTAGCGATGCAAATTTTGCTCAGGATGCTTTTTTAACTGTGGCTGGTTTAAGTTTTAACTCGAATCAAGCGAAAATTTTAGGTAATTCTGGCGATATTGGTAAGAGATTTTGCGTCCCGACTTTGCAAGGGAATCAAAACGTTTTGCGTAATTTAGGACAAAATTTTCGTCAGCAACAGCAAATTGCGGATGCTAACCAACTGGAGTATACAAAACAGCGATTGCGATTGAAGGAGTTAAGTCACCGATTGCTGTCTACAAATATTAATAAGGCTCCTTTAGCTAGTTTAAAGAGATTAGGTTTTACTGCCAACCAAGCAGAAGCGATCGCCCAACGGCGTCAAGTTAAATTATTTCGTAACAGCAGTGAATTACTGACTTTAGCAGACATTGATTTAGACACCTATAACCAATTGCGCGATCGCCTGATTGTCAGCGAACCTTTATCCTTAGGTAGCTGGTTACTTTTAGCTTGGAGTTGCTTAGCTTTGAGTCTACTGCTGCTACTGAGTGGCTATGGTACAAATATTTGGCTCGTCTTTGGTGTTGGTGGTGTAGCGATCGCTTTTTTTGGCTTGCTATTTTGGCTAGTCGATCGCTATCGTCGTCTGCGTCCCGTGGCGATTATTCCTACATATTACGAAACTATATCTATATTAGTTAGTTTTACTTGCTTAGAATTTTTCAGCTTATTAGCCATCTTTCGCAGTGCAGAACAACCTTGGCTGACACTAGGATGTCTGTTAATGATTATTGTCCCCATACCAATAATCTTATTAATGCGACTCTATCAGCAAGGCCGCTATCACGATTTATTGGACGTTTCTTACTTCACAGAAGATGGAACCTTCCGCCAGCTGCGATTGCTGATTGGACGCTTACCAGTGATTCCCCGAAACCCCACATTCCGTGATCGCTATATGCATCTTTTGTGGGATCGCCACTGGAACTGGCTGAATTATTACGATTTTAGCTTGAATAACTTAGTACGGTTGGGATTTAACGATATTCGGATGCGAGATGAGCATCTACCTAGCATCATCGCCACACTGGGCTGGTATCAGTGGAGCTTGGGTTTATTGTATATCACCTTAGTATTGTGGACTCTTTCCCGCACCATCCCCGGATTGAACTTGCTGATTTACCTCAAGTAAAGGGAAACGGAAAATGCTTTCATATTCCTATTCCACCAACCCATCCGTGGGGTGTAATTATTTGAATTGGTATAGCCTTAGCTAGATAGATTAGGACATCAAGCTAAGATAAAATCCTGACAATAAAAGCCTTTCCAGCCTGTAACCAGTCAACAGTCAACAATCAACAGCTATATAACCTTCCCCACCCATAAAATAAAAAAAGAAAAAATCAGTTAAAGGTAGGACACCCTACCTCTAACCGAAATCAAAGCATTTTGTAACCAAATACCAAATTCAATATCACACATGGTTTTGACGTTGGTATTACAAAATCATGACAACAGTGCGGCCATAGCAAATATGTTCAATTTTGCTAACTCACCTTTGCTTCCAAAGATTTGAGTAATTCAGTATTGACACCCGACTCACGGGTCAAAGAAATTTTACCAGTGCGGGCGATTTCCCTCAGACCAAACTTCTGTAGTACCTGCACAATAGCCACTAATTTACCGGGATCGCCTACTACCTCCAGCGTCAGAGAATCTTCCGCCACATCTACCACTCGCGCCCGAAAAATTTGTGATAGTTCGATCACTTCTGAGCGGTTGCTGCTAGTAGCATTCACCTTGACAAGCATTAACTCTCTTTCAACACAAGGAGTTTCGGTAATGTCCTGCACCTTCAGAACATTCACCAGCTTGTATAATTGCTTAGTCAGCTGTTCAATCACGCGATCGTCGCCAGGTACCACCATCGTGATCCGCGAAACTCCTCCCTGTTCAGCGGGGCCAACAGCAAGGCTTTCTATATTAAAACCGCGACGGGCAAATAAACTCGAAATGCGGGACAGAACACCCGCCTCATCTTCTACCAAAACTGAAAGGGTATGTTTCATATTTGCCAACACAGGCTCAGGCTTCATTTTACTAATCAAAACATTAGCTAATGTTCGCCCTACACGTACTGCCTACTAAATTTCTAAATAAATCTGATCTCTAATTTTAAACTCAAGACTGCACTGATTAAACTTTTAGAGCGAGTGAAAATTGCACATAAATCATCCTGTAAGCATAAACCCTTGAGAATATATATCTTTTTACTGACAGATGTGAAAAATCCCTAGGAATTTTATCCTCAGATTGTATAAACCTGTTATAGGAGAAAAGATTTTATGGGTTGGCTCAAAAGACTATTTGGATTAGAAAAGCCACAAAACGCAGAAGTAAACCCTACTCCCCAAGCAGTACCGCAAACTTCTAATGCAAACTTTGCACCTGAGACTACTGCACCTTCTACTGCTACTCAATCTATTCCCCCAGAACGTTTAGGTTTAAATGGAGAATACGATCAAAGTGGTTTAGCCAAGCGGGTAGCGCTAGCTTTTGACCAAGATTCGCAACTGGATGATATTAATACCCTCTGGGTTGCTCAGACAGGAGGAACTGTGGTGCTTAAAGGTAAAGTTCCCAGCCAAGACATTCTTAATAGAATGGTCTCTGTAGCTCGTTCAGTTAATGGGGCTACAGGCATTGATACTAACCAAGTGACGATAGGCTAGTCGCAGCAAACTAGGATTTAAGTCCTGACTATGACACATTTATTTTGGGAAATTCGCCAGATGTTGAGTATCATCAAGGCACTGATTAATCCAATTTAAAATTGCCTGGTTTACTTGTTCTGGACTTTCATCATGGGGACAATGACCCACATCTTCTAAGTTCAGTACTTGCAATTTCTCATTATATTGAGCAAATTGATTCGCAAGTATTGGCGGCACAAATCGGTCTTTTTGTCCCCAAATCAACAGCATGGGAATTGTCAAACTGGGCAACATAGTCTTGACACTAGGGCTAAAGTTCACACCCATAGCCGCTTTAAACAAGGCACTAAAAGCACGAGCAGAACCTCTATCTTGCGGCGGCCCGGCTAAAATATCTATCAGTTCATCGGTAATTGCCTCTGGGTTAGCATAGGCAAGACTAGCCCAACGGCGTAATACATGAGGTTGGCGCACAAAATTAAATACAGGTTTAAGTACTATCGGAGAAGCGACTATCTTTTTAATCGTTGTAATAATCGGCATTAGAATTGGTCGCAGTGCTGCGGGGATTGCTTCTTGCTCTAATGTAGGATCGGGCAAACTCATCATTACTATCCCTTGCACCATCTCAGGATGGGCAGCAGCAGCGGCTAAAGATATAAGTGAACCATTGGAATTACCAATTAATATGACTGGTTGACGAATAAAAGCTTTCCAAAAGTCATAAACTTGTTCTACCCAAAGTTCTACGCTGTAGTTCACCGAGGCTTTTTCCGAAGCGCCAAAACCCAACATATCTAGAGCGTATACTGTGTGATGTTCTGCCAATACTTCTAAATTGTGTCGCCAATGCCCGATGGAAGCACCAAAACCATGCAACAAAATTAAGGGTACTGTCTTTTGCTGATTTTGGTCAGAGCGGATATAAGTATAGCGGGTTTGCCAACCTCGCCAAATCCAGTCCCTTTGATTACCAACCCGCTGTTGCCAGTTTAGCCCAGTTGTCACACTTACCTCCCGTTCCTGATTTTGCAAATGCTCTTAATTTCCATATTAAAAGCTTGACATCAAGAATCTCGGTTCTACCCCAGCCTAACGACTACCCCGAATCAATATACTAATTGCATGAATTCTCAAAACCTCACTTTAAACCTGATTAACTAAGGTTTTAGCTTTAGTTTTACCCCACTCTAACCATCACTGCGATTAAGTGGGTATTCTTTGGGATTTAAGAAAAAATTCGACTTGTGTGTACACGATAGCTGGGAATTGGGGCATAGGGAGATAAATTAATGAGCAATGACCAATTAGCAATGATCATTGTAAATTTTTGTATAAAATATTACAATTTATTGGTAACAAGGTATTTTATATGTAATCTTGCTATTCTGGAAATATAGTTGTAAAACTAAATGTCAATTAGTTGTTAAACCATTGATACAATACTTAATGCTTCTCTAAGTTGTGTAATTTAGATTAACAATTTCAGAGAAATTCTCTCAGACTGAGTAGAATGACAAATACAGACTAAGTCTCAACCACCTTATGGATTAGCTAAGCTATAACTGTAAGGTTAATTTTTAAGTCCTCAGCTATTTTAGTACTTTATCCTGAGGCGAACCGATCAAAAACTCAGCCAATCAAGACCAAGCCAAATTCTTAACAAAGAGCTCCCACGAATCATAATGCCTGTGATTGAGAAAAAAAGAACTCGCGATCTGCCCCAAATTAACGAACGTATTCGCTTCCCGAAAATTCGCGTCATTGACACTGATGGTGCTCAATTGGGAATTATGCCCCCTCACGAAGCACTACAGCTAGCGGAAGAAAAAGAGTTGGATTTAGTGCTGCTAAGTGATAAAGCTGATCCGCCGGTTTGCCGGATTATGGATTACGGGAAATACAAGTTTGAACAAGAGAAGAAGGCGCGGGAAGCTCGGAAAAAGCAGCACACCGCTGATGTTAAGGAAGTGAAGATGCGCTATAAGATAGAAGAACACGATTACAATGTGCGTGTCAAGCAAGCAGAGCGCTTTCTCAAAGATGGGGATAAAGTTAAAGCTACTGTGATGTTCCGGGGTCGAGAAATCCAGCACAGTGACTTAGCAGAAGAGTTACTCAAGCGAATGGCGACTGATTTGGAGCCATTTGGTGAGGTGCAGCAAGCACCGAAAAAAGAAGGTAGGAATATGATGATGCTCATCTCTCCTAAAAAGTAATGTTCAAGTAATGTTCTTCGTTCTTCGCCAGAAGTATAAACCACAATTGAAGATTTAAAGCCGATATACCAGTCGGCAGAATTTCTCCAAACATGATAGTCCTGAACGCTGAGAGGGAAAAATAAGACTCAGTTGTTCAGGACTTTTGCCATTTCTAGGTAAGTTCTGTGGCAATTATTTTTAGGGGCTAGGGGCTAGGGAAAAAATCAATGCCCAATGACACCAGTTGCTTCAACGGGGGGAACCCCCGCAACGCACTGGCTCCCCAATGCCCCGTAAATATACCAGAACGAAAAGCAGAATGGAACTCAAAAATACCTGGTTAACGGCAAATCGAGGCATTCTGTCCCGACTGCTACAGTGGTTGAATCTCCGACCTGAGGAAAGCGAACGGACATGGATGATGTTTATTTTTTATACAACTGTTTCTGTAGGTTTACGGTGGGCGGAAGACAGTACAGTAGCGTTATTTTTAGATGAATATGGTGCTAATCCTTTACCTTGGATGTATATTGCTAGTGCATTCCTTGGCTTTGGACTAGTTTTTTTATACTCTTGGTTACAAAAGATTTTCCCCTTGCGTTGGGTAATTGTGGCGATCGCACCTTGTATGGTGATGCCATTAATTTTATTGGTGTTCTTGCATTCGGGAATACATGTTTCTTATTTAACAGTTATTGTTATATTTTTGATGAGGCTTTGGGTAGACGCACTTTATGTAGTCAATGACCTCAATACTTCGATCGTCGCTAATCAATTATTTAATATTCGCGAGATTAAGCGCACCTATCCACTGGTAAGTAGTGGTTTGTTGGTAGCTGATGTGATCAGCGGTTTTAGTTTGCCTTGGCTAGTAGCATTCGCTAAGCTAAATAAGGTAATTGTCATCGCTTGTGTGGTGATGATGATCGGCACCGGAATTCTTTTCTATCTGAGTCATCACTATCGAGAAGCATTTCCTGATGCACCACAAAGACTAAATACTTCCGAATCAACTTCTCGACATCGCCGCCTGCAAACACCACTCAAACATTATATATGGCTGCTATTTGCCTTTGTTGGTCTTTTGCAAGTGATTGGATTGCTCATAGATTTCCAATATCTGCGCGAATTGAAATCTAATTTTGGCGATCGCGATTTAGCTAGTTTTTTGGGATTGTTTGGTGGGATTGTTGGACTGTGTGAGTTAATGACACAGTGGTTTATTTCTAGCCGCTTGATTGAACGTGTAGGAGTATTTTTTGCGGCGGCGCTGTTACCAATTACTGTAGGCTGTTTGATCCCAGTGGGAATCACCTTATTTAATGTGATGACTGGGGTGCAATTGCCAAACTTTTTCTGGGGGTTAGTAATTCTCAAGTTCTGTGATGAACTTTTGCGCTACACCTTTATCATGAGTAGCGGCCCTGCACTTTATCAACCAATTCCCGAACGAGTTCGCAGCCGGACGCAAATATTATCGGGGGGAACAGCAGAAGCGATCGCTACTGGTTTGGCGGGAGTAGTAATTTTTGTAACTTTATTGGTTTGCGATCGCTATGTCCCAGAAGCACTACAAAAATGGGTATTTATCATCGAAACCGTGATAGTGGCGGGGATATGTTTAAGAGTAGTAATGTTACTGCGATCGCGCTATGTTGACCTCTTAGTTTTAAGCGCAGATCGCGGCGAACTCAGTGCTACCAACGTAGGCTTGCGTGTTTTTCAGCAAGGAGTAGTCAAAGCTTTAGGAGAAAAGGGCAGTTTAGCAGATAAACGCTCTTGTATTGAACTTTTAGCCCAAATCGATTTACATGGCGCGGTAGAAGTTTTAGCACCCCTATTAGTGAAATTACCGCCAGATTTGCAATGCCAAAGCTTGGAAGTTATGTTGATGGCTGAGGCTAACCCGCTTTATTTACCCTATGTTCGCCCTTTATTGGAACAGTCTCAAGGTGATGTGACACCAGAGGTATTTGCTTTAGCTTTGCGCTATGTTTGGCTGGCAGAACCACATCCTAATTTAAGCTTATTAGAAGAGTATCTGCACCCACGACAACATTCACTCATCCGCGCCACCGCCGCCGCTTTACTACTGCGTCAGGGAACGCCAATGCAAAAAGTTGCGGCAACTAAAGCCATGCGGCGAATGCTAACTCATAAAAATGAACGAGAACGGGTAAATGGGGTCAAAGCTTTAAGAGAAGCCGTTTATTTGCAAGCTTTACGGATTTATATTCCCAATTTATTGCAAGATGAGTCCTTACGGGTGCGCTGTTCTGTCTTAGAAATGATTGCAGCTACTCGGTTAGAGGAATATTATTCGGCACTTTTGGGGGCACTATATTATAAATCTACCCGCAGCACAGCAATGCGTGCCTTAGTGCAACTAGAAAATGAAGCTATAGAAATGCTGTTGCATTTAGCTACCAATATTTACAAACCTGAACTAGTAAGGATTTACGCTTGGCGTACCATTGCCCAAATAGGTACTTCAGAAGCTGTGGATTGTCTGTGGCAAAACTTAGAACAATCTTGGGGTTCTACTAGAACTCATATTTTGCGCAGCCTTTTAAAAATACATAAACAACCAGAAATTAAAAGCTTAGAGGATCAATTTTATGAAGGTAGGGTAGAGACTTTAATTAAGGAAGAATTGAAATTTTTAGGTGATATATATGCAGCTTATATCGACTTTACACTCCAACAAAATCTCAAAAACCAGGACGCAAAAGTAGTTTTTGAATTACTACAACGCGCACTGTTAGAGCTAGAAATAGATGTGCAAGAAAGATTATTAATGCTACTGAAGTTACTTTATTCTCCAGAAAAGATGCAAGCAGCAGCATTTAATATCAGGTCTGATTCAGGAGTTAACTTAGCGCGAGGTTTGGAAATTCTTGACCATACAGTGAATCTCTCTTGTAAATCTTTGTTGCTGAATATTTTAGATCGGCGATCGCACGAAGAAAAACTTTATCTCCTGACAGCCGCAGGGTTAGGAGAATATCAACAATTATCAATTAGTGACAGGCTACGTCGGTTGTTGACAATCTCTAATTTCCTCTCGGAATGGTGTTTAGCTTGCTGTTTTCATTTTGCCCAAGTCAGCCAGATTCGCTTGACTGTCCCGGAAATTATGATTGCTTTGCGCCATCCCACTGGCTTTGTCAGGGAAGCAGCGATCGCTTATCTTAGTGTGGTATCACACCGTATTATTTTAAAACTTTTACCTCAACTGCAAAAAGATAAACACCCGCTTGTGATAGCTCAAGTTAAAAAGTTGATGACACAATATCAAGCCCAAAATTACAGAGTTGAGCAGGAAGTTTAGAAAATTTTTCATGTCGAGGTTATGCTTAAGCGACCCAAGAATCCCCCGTTTTATAAACGGGGGATTGTCAAAATACCTAAGCGATAGGTCTTAACATTTCCCGCACTGTAATCATGCAATCAGGAAATACCAAAGGTGAAATTTCCACATTTTCTGCGAGAATCGTCTCACTTTGATAACCTTGCGGACTGGGTAAGCGATAAACATGAAGCTTGCGCCTATTTACATCTAAAACCCAGTAATCCACAATACCAGACTTGGCATAAATAGAAGCTTTCACCTCTGTATCATATTTGAGGCTAGTATCAGCTACTTCAATAATTAAAAATATTTCCGATGGCGTAGGATGGTAATCTTCAGGTTCTTTAGTACTTGTTATGCTAAACTAACAATTAAAATGCCAGTTTAACAAGCATCTAATTCGGAAGTTTTCAAAGTTTCTAAATCCATAAGCCGAGCGTTTTATTAGCTTGAGCTTGTTATTGATACCTTCTA
>NZ_JACJRE010000048.1 GCF_014697075.1 Tolypothrix sp. FACHB-123
CGCTCGGCTTATGGATTTAGAAACTTTGAAAACTTCCGAATTAGATGCTTGTTAAACTGGCATTTTGATTGTTAGTTTAGCATAACAAGTACTAAAGAACCGAAAATGTTTTCACATAAGCGGTTTAAATTCAATCAAAACACATTTAAAACCTTTGCAAATATTGAATTTGTAAATTTAAAATTCCAGGGATTGAGAATCTAGTACGCGCTTCGGGGCATGGCAGTGCCACTGCCCCTACAATTAACGATAATCTGTACCTCAAAAACTGACAATCTGCTGTAAATATTCTATCTATTGCCTGCTTTACTTTTTCACTAATAACTATTAATTTGCGGTCAGTAACCGCCATGAAAATTCTATTAGTTGAAGATGATGAAATTATTGCGGAATCTCTAGCTAAATCCTTGAGAAATCAGCATTATGCTGTTGATATTGCCAAGGATGGGCAAGAAGGTTGGGATTTAGCAGAGTTATTTACTTATGATTTAATTCTGCTGGATGTGATGCTGCCTAAGCTGAACGGAATTAATTTCTGTCAGCGATTGCGTGCTAATGGTAATCAAACACCTGTGCTTTTATTAACTGCCCAAGACAATAGCACAAATAAAATTATGGGTTTGGATGCTGGTGCAGATGATTATGTTGCCAAGCCCTTTGATTTTCAAGAATTGTTAGCGCGGGTTCGTGCTTTATTACGTCGAGGTGGTTCGAGTTTACCGCCGCTATTGGAGTGGAAAAACCTTCAACTCGATCCCAGCACTTGTGAAGTTACCTGTGAGGGTAAATTATTGCACTTAACTCCTAAAGAATACGGTTTATTGGAACTATTTCTGCGCAATACTCACCGCATCTTTAGTTGTAGCGCTTTAATCGATCATTTGTGGTCTTTGGAAGAACCGCCAACAGATGATACAGTGCGATCGCACATGAAAGGGTTACGTCAAAAACTTAAAGCCGCAGGAGTTGCAGACGATCCCATTGAGACGGTTTATGGAATTGGATATAAACTCAAGCCAGCAGCTAGAGAAACTTTAGCTAAGGGAAAATCCAAGTCTTCCCTGACTGACAATAATGGGCGACGGGAAAGCAAAGAGTCACAGCCAACTCAGGAAAATCATGTAATACCCAAGTGGCTGCAACATTATACCCCCGATAATAATGGGAAAAAATCGCCAGCTACTGCGCAAAATCAGGTAACAACGGGGATTAGTAAAGTTTGGCAAGAAGTATCGCAGACACTAGAAGAACGAGTAGCCACAATTGAGCAAGCTTCTACTATGTTAGAACAGGGTAAACTTTCTCAGGAAATGTGGTCAAAAGCGAAGATGGAGGCGCATAAGTTAGCCGGTTCTCTGGGAATGTTTGGTTCTGATGAAGGTTCGCGTTTAGCTAAAGAACTAGAATTATTGTGGGAAAAGGGTACTAAGCTAAAATCACAGACAAAACAGCAAATTTCTCAATTGGTTGGGGCGTTGCGTCAACAATTGCAACAGTTAAACTCTCAGTATCAGCAAGATTTACTTGCAGAAAATCAATTGGTGGATGAACTTCCTTTGCTGTTGATTGTCAACCAAGAGAGAGAATTAGCAACAGTATTGGCGACGGAAACTAATAGTTGGGCGATGCGATCGCAAATTGTTCCCGATGCGATCGCGGCTAGGGAATTCATGGCGGAAAATTCCCCTGATGTTGTCTTACTCGATTTGAGTGCTAGCGACAGCACAGAAAATACTCTCGCTTTCCTCGCCGAACTCAACGCCCGTAATTCGCCAATTCCAGTCATAGTATTAACCGATAAAGACAGTTTACTCGACCGGGTGAAAGTCGCTCGTTTGGGTGGTAGCGGGATTTTACAAAAGCCCGTATCTCCCCACCAAGTGTTAGATACTGTGACGCAAATATTACAGCGTACTCGCTCTACCCAAGCTAAGGTGATGGTAGTAGACGACGATCCCCACATTTTAGCTGCACTCCAAACTTTACTGGTACCTTGGGGATTAAAGGTTTACACCCTAGAGAATCCCCTGCGGTTTTTAGAAGCAATGGCAGTGGCACAACCCGACTTACTAATTTTAGATGTAGAATTACCGGAGGTAAGCGGTATAGAGTTATGCCAAGTTATTAGAAACGATCCGCAATGGAGTGGTTTGCCGATTTTGTTTCTCACAGCTCACAACGATACCAAAACCAGACATCAGGTGTTTCTTGCAGGTGCCGACGACTACATCAGCAAGCCGATTGTCGAACCAGAACTGATGACAAGGATATTGAATCGCCTAGAGCGATCGCGCTGGCTGCGTAATTTAGCCGAACTTGATAGCTTAACTTTAGTTGCTAATCGACGCAAATCTACAGACGATTTAAACCGCTATCTGCAATCGAGCGAACGCCACCAACAACCATTTTGTTTCGCTATTTTAGAGCTAGACAACCTCAAAGAAATTAATCAAAAATACGGACATGCAATAGGCGATCGCGTTTTATCTCGACTCGGTGAACTATTACGCCAGACATTTCACACTCAAGATGTAGTCGGGCGCTGGGGCGGTACAGAATTTGTTGTTGGGATGGCAGGTATGACTAAAACAGATGGCGAGCAACGGCTGTTAGAATTGCTCAAAAGCTTACGTCAAATAGAGTTCACTGCTACCAATGGCGAGAATTTCCATGTCTCCTTAAGTACAGCCGTTGTTGACTATCCCCAAGACGGTGCCAATTTACAAGCACTCTATCAAGCGGCGGATGCAGTTCTAGAAAGGCAGAGGGCAGGGAGCAGGGGGGACAAGGGGGACAAGGGGGACAAGGGGGACAACTTGTACAGACGCGATTAATCGCGTCTCTACCCAATGCCCAATGACGCCAGTTGCTTCAACGCGGGAAACCCGCGCAACGCACTGGCTCCCCAATGCCCAATGCCCCATACTTAATCGGAGGCTACATGTTGGAATTATTACACACATATCTCACTGCCAGCCCCTTTATCCCCCACGGGCATTGTTATCTGTGGAATTCAGGGCTGGTATGGTTACATGTATTATCTGATGCCCTAATTGCCCTGGCATATTATTCGATTCCTTTAACGTTGCTTTATTTCGTCTACAAGCGTAAAAGCTTGGCTTTTAAAGGCATATTACTGTTATTTAGCGCTTTTATAATCGCTTGTGGCACAACTCATCTCATGTCAATTTGGACACTGTGGCATCCAAATTATTGGGTAGCTGGTGTGATCAAAGCGATTACAGCAATCATTTCCGTTTACACAGCTTTCGTGCTAGTGAACTTATTGCCTAAAGTACTAGAAATGCCCACCACAAAGCAGTTAGCAGCAACTAACCAAGAACTGCAACAGCAAATTATTGAACGCCAACACATAGAATCAGAACTAAGGAATATAACAACGCTAAAACGTGCAATTTTAAATAGTGCTAACTACACCATTATTTCCACTACGCCAGAAGGTATCATCCTCACGTTTAATAAAGCGGCGGAACGATGGCTAGGATATGCAGCTAGTGAGGTAATTGGGAAAACAACTCCAGCCATCATCCATGACAAAGATGAAATTGTCAAAGTCGCCCAAGAACTGTCTCAAGAATTGGGTGTGAATATTGAGCCAGGTTTTGAGGTATTTGTGGCGAAGGCGCGACGGGGAGAAATAGATGAGCGGGAATGGACTTACATCCGCAAAGACGGTTCGCGCTTTCCGGTGTTGCTATCAGTCACAGTTTTGCGTGATGCTGACAATCAGATTACAGGCTTTCTGGGCATTGGTAGCGATATTAGCAATCGCAAAGCAACTGAAGAGGCTCTGCGCCAGAGCGAACATCGCTATGTTACCTTAGCCCAAGCCGCACCAGTAGGGATTTTCCTGACTGATGCCTCTGGACAATGTATATTTATGAATCAGCAAGCTTGTGAGATTATTGGAGCTAATGCAGAGGAGTTACTTGGAGAAGGCTGGATAAAATTTTTGCATTTTGAAGATCGTCAGCGCGTGATAGAGCAATGGTATCAAAATGCACAGCAAAATCTCCCTTATAAATCCGAGCATCGTTTTCGTAATCCTCAAGGCAAAACCACTTGGGTGTTAGCTCAGGCAGTAGCGGAACATGGCAGTTTAGGAGAAGTTACAGGCTTTATTGGTACCATCACAGATATTAGCGATCGCGCTTTAGCAGAAGCCGCACTCAACCAAAGCGAAGCCACTCTCCGCAGTTTCTTTGATAGTGCGCCGATGCTGATGGGAGTTGTGGAGGTGCTAGATAATGATATTCTCCATATTTCTGATAATGCCACCGCCGCCAAATTTTATGGAATGACACCAGCGACAATGCAAAATCGCCGAGCTAGCGATATGGGTGCGCCACAAGATTATATTAACCAGTGGATTGAAAATTATCGCGCCGCCGAACGCCGTGATGCGCCAGTTCGCTTTGAATATGCTCACGAAACACCTACGGAAACAAAATGGTTATTGGCGACAGTTTCCGCAATTAAAAGTGATCGCAATCGGCGTCAGCGATTTTGTTATGTAGTCGAAGATATTAGCGATCGACAACAAGCTGAAGAAGAACTGCGTTACCTCAGCCAAGCTTTAGAATGTGCAGTTGAGGGTATTTCCCAGTTAGATACTCAAGGACGTTATCTCAAGATAAATCCCGCCTACGCTAACACTGTTGGTTATCAACCAGAAGATATGATTGGTATGGAATGGGTGTTAACTGTTCACCCAGAAGATTTAGAAAAATTGAATGCAGCCTATCAATTTATGCTCACCAACGGCAAAGTGGAAGTAGAAGCCAGAGGTGTGCGTAAAGATAAATCGATTTTTGATAAGCAAGTGGTGATGGTGAAAGCTTTCAACCGCCAGCGTCAATTCATTGGGCATTATTGCTTTATGAAAGATATCAGCGATCGCCGGGAAATTGAACGCCTCAAAGATGAATTTGTTTCCGTCGTCAGTCACGAATTGCGCACACCGCTAACTTCCATTGCTGGCGCTTTAGATTTATTAGCCGGTGGCGTTCTTCAAGCCGAACCAGAAGAAGCGCAAAGAATGTTAGATATTGCGGCTAGTAATACAGAACGCTTGGTGCGTCTAATTAACGACATCTTAGATATCGAGCGCATCGAGTCAGGTAAAGTGCAAATGACTCAGGAACTGTGCGACGCTGGCGAGTTAATGACGCAATCCATCGAAACTGTCGAAGAAATGGCAGAACAAGCTGGAGTAATATTATCAGTTTCGCCTGTATATGCACCAGTTTGGGCTGATCCTGACCGGATAATTCAAGTTTTCACCAACTTACTCAGCAATGCAATTAAATTTTCCTTGCCAGCTGCAACGATTTGGCTAAGTGCCGAAATTGTAGCAGAAAAAATCCAATTCCAAGTTAAAGACCAAGGTCGAGGTATCCCCCCAGAGAAACTAGAATCTATCTTTGAACGCTTTGGACAAGTTGACGCTTCCGACTCGCGCCAAAAGGGGGGAACAGGGTTAGGGTTAGCAATTTGTCGCAGTATTTTGCAACATCATCAAGGCCAAATCTGGGTGGAAAGTACCTTAGGCGAAGGTAGTACTTTCTTCTTTACGCTGCCCATTCTTTCAGAGGCAAAAACTAGAGAAAAAGACAGAGAAAATCTGGAAAATACTGCCCTATCTTTGTTAATCGCCACTTCTCCCCATTCCCCTTTAGTACTAGAGTGCGATGACGATCCTGGCGTGCGGATTGTCGTGCAAACCATGCTAGAACGCCAAGGTTATCGCGTCATAGTCGCCGCATCCGGACAAGAAGCTGTCGAGCAAGCCAAGTTATACCATCCCGATGCGATTATTCTCAACTTAATGATGCCAGGAATGGATGGTTGGGAAACCTTGGCAATTCTGAAACAGCAGCCACACACCCAAAATATCCCCGTGATCATTCTGAGTGGTTTGTTACCCGATGCGAATAAAATTTTGCCCCACAGTATTAGCGATTGGATTGTCAAACCACCCAATCCGAAGCTGTTGTGTAATGCCTTAGAAAAAGCTACAGTAGCCCAAAATCAAGGTATTAAAGTATTAATTATCGAAGATGACCTCGATTTAGCCCAGGTACTGATAGCTTTATTCAATCGTCACGGTATTACTACCTTTTACGCCCAAACAGGCAAAGAAGCAATCCAAATTAGTCAGAACATTTTACCTGACTTATTGGTACTGGATTTAGGATTGCCAGAAAACGACGGTTTTGCGGTAGTTGATTGGCTGCGTCAACATCAACGTTTGTGTCAAATACCCTTAGTTGTCTACACAGCCCGTGATTTAGATGAGAGCGATCGCGATCGCTTAAAGTTAGGACAAACCCTATTCTTTACTAAAGGACGGATTACTCCCCAAGAATTTGAACAGCGAGTCATAAATTTACTCAACCGCATGATTGGCGATCGCAGCGAAGTCAGCCAGAACTCAATATAATTACTGGTGCTTTTACTCCAGACATGTATGACAGATAACATTCTGCGTGATTTACCGCCTGAGTTTGCACCATTGCGATCGCTCCTAGAAACAAACTTATTACCTTACATCAAAATTATTACTGATGAAGTTGGATACTTAGATTCTGCTGAGGACACAGATCCATTAGAACCTTGGCAAAGTAAAATTGGCGGTCATCCCTATCTTCCCAAAGATACAAGCTATCCTGTCGATGGCGAAACTGGTGAGATGATGATGTTTTTAATGCAGGTAAACTGCGCCGATTTACCAATAATTGACGGATTTGCTCTGCCTCGACAGGGAATTTTACAATTTTACTCCGGCTTAAATGTCCCTATGTGTGAGCTTAGTCCAGAACAACACCACATCCTCTATTTCCCAGAAATCTCCCAAGATAAAAATAACTTAGTCACTGACTTTAGCTTCTTAGCCAGTACCAGCGAGCAATTAGAATGGTATAGAGATATTTATGCTTTAAGATTTGTCTTACAGCAGGATGTGTTTTGGCAAGCTCGCTCTTTATACGATTCCCTGAATATTCCTGAAGAACTCACAGCACTCAGTCGGGAATTTGATGAATGGATTTGGAACTATGAACAGGAAAACAACCTTGTAGAACAACGTGGTAATAAGTTAGGCGGGTATGTAGAGCTGCATTCTTACGTTGACGAAACCATCGAAGGCGCAAAGGGAAGATTACTGTTAGAACTTAATCACCCCTCTGAGGTTGATGACAACTTCTACTTTTTTGTGGAAGACTGTGATTTAATCAACTTGGATTTTAGCAAAGTTGAATCTTATTTCTTTCGTCAATAAGAGATTGATAAGACTCATCTTTTTTGATTCCCTGTTCCCTACATACAGCAGATTGCCAGTGGGTGAGGTACTGATTATCGTTGATTGTAGGGGCACTGGCACTGCCATGCCCCGAAGCGCGTACCTCATTTACCCCAAATATGCTGTAATTCATCAACCCCAATCAAGGCAAGAGTCTCAGCTGTGCAGTTTTTGGAATAATTCATTCTTTCTAGGCAAATTTTCCATGACTACAAAACGGATTCTTATTATTGATGATGAATATGATATCAGGGCAGTAGCTGAACTCGCCTTGAAAACAGTAGGTGCTTGGCAAGTTTCTACCGCTGCTTCTGGTAGTGAAGGAATCGCCAAAGCAGTTGCCGAACAGCCAGATGCTATCCTCTTAGATGTGATGATGCCTGATATGGATGGGATCGCTACCTTTCAAGCCTTACAAGCCCATCCACTCACCCAGTCAATACCCGTGATTTTGCTGACGGCGAAAGCTCAAGCCACGGAAAAACGGCGATTTGCAGAACTCGCAGTTAAAGCCATCATCACCAAGCCTTTTAAAGCGATGAAATTACCTGCGCAAATCGCTGCGGCGCTCAACTGGTAGCTAAGAAAAATTCTTGGCTAATTTCTTTTCATCTGCACAATTTCTGCATTTTTGAGTTTTACAGTTAAAGGCAAGTAGGAAACCACCAACTTGATAACACCTAAATCCAGGGTGGAGTACAAATTCACCTCCACCTTACTTCCTCCCCTTAAACGAGTTGGTTAGATTGATTTGCTGTAACTCATTGGTGCAATTGTATGCAAGACTTAGAACTATTTCACTTCCATCTTGAAAGAGCAATCTACATCTTAAATTTCCAAGATAAAAAATTGGCAGAATGTTGGGTAACTCAGTTACACAGCAGCATGGGTTTGCAATATACAGAGTCTTTTTTAACAGCAGCAGTCCTCGAATTATCTCTTACCAATTTAGATACATTTCATTGGATTTTAGATAATTTATCTGGTTGGAAGCCCTACGCTAATTTGTTAGCAGAAGTTAGGAGATTTGTCCTCAAAAAACTCATTCAAAAAGGCTTTATTCCTAGCCAAGAATTTAGTTTTGATGCAGAAGGTAAGATTCTGCTTCATGAAAGTACAAAAGCTATCGTCATGGAAAATACTTCCGAGTCCGATAGACTCTTAATCGAAAAAGTTTTAGTCACTCCTGCTCAAGTTCTTTCACTCACAACAAAATGATGGCTAGCAAATCCGCTTCGCTTAACTTGCTCCAGCTTCTCCTACAACCAGTTCGCCGCTATCTAGAATCCTTGAAAATAAACAATTATAGATTTGCAAGGTTAATCTGCTCGCTAATTCCCGCCAGTTGCCCGTTTGAACGAGAAATTAAATTTGGCGATGGCACTTTAGTTTACATTCCGCCTCTATGTAAACTCAATCCTTTCTACGAACAGTTTGTTGCAATCCGTTTCAAAGCTTTAAGTTATTTAGCAGATGAGTGCGGTGAAGATGTGACTATCTACTGCTAACACGTTTCCCTGAATTATTTTGTCTGGTTATGCTAATTCTCTAGGAAGCAAAATAAAGAAGGATAAAAACCCCTGAATTGATTTATGGAGAATACCAAGTTTTATCAACATTCATCCCATCAAACAGACTTATCAATTATGTTGCTATAGGCGAATATGGCATTTCGCCAACTAGCTGACAAGGTTCCTCTCAATAAACCTACTATTCCTGTAAACTTTTCCAGAAATTTTGTTTGTCGGCGATATGTTTAGCAATTTGTGCTTGATTCAAAGGTATAACTGTTGTCCCAGGACGAATCGGCTGTAATAGAGAATTTAAAGTGCAAGATCTCATACTAGCTTTTCGATACACGCAACCAAAACTGATACCTGGGATGCGAAAGTAATCACCAATGTGTAATTGTTGGAATCTCATGGCAGTTTCAACCTATGAAGATAACATTTGCAAATAATTCTAGATATTTATCTAATATTTGCTCGGTCATGTCTATAGCTTAGTCAAAATAATTCTTCTCCCACAGGTCTGATTTACTATCTTTATTAGCCATAACGCCTGCTGTATAATCATTATTTTGTTTTTGATGGTGAATTTTGAATTCCTTATATTTGGCAGCCTCTTTAGTTAGATGCGCTTAACTCTGTGGCCAAACCCTCTCCCATACAGTCATAGACCATTCTCTTTTCTAGCTTTATTCTTAGCCCTCGGACTTACCTCTCCCGACAAGAAAAAACAAGATGTGCTAGAATTGTACCAGAATATAGCAATTATTCAAGAGTAAATTAGAATAATTTTGCATTTTGTCAACTATTAGGGCTAAAATCTGCGATTTTTGGAGTTATTTAGGTTATGACAACCTCACAGGAGAGGATTATCCCGACAGATCTGCGGAACGAAATGTCCCGGTCTTATCTGGAATACGCCATGAGTGTGATTGTGGGTCGGGCGCTGCCAGATGCCAGGGATGGTCTGAAACCTGTGCATCGTCGCATCCTCTACGCAATGCACGAGCTAGGTTTAACGCACGATCGCCCGTTCCGCAAATGCGCCCGTGTGGTTGGGGAAGTTCTCGGTAAATATCACCCCCACGGCGATACAGCAGTATATGACGCCTTGGTGCGGATGGCGCAGGATTTTTCCATGCGATCGCCCTTAATCAACGGTCATGGTAACTTCGGTTCCGTCGATAACGATCCCCCAGCAGCAATGCGATACACAGAATGTCGCTTGCAGGCGTTAACAGGCACCGCCTTACTTCATGATATCGAATCGGAAACTGTTGATTTTATCGATAACTTCGACGGTTCCCAACAAGAACCCACAGTTCTCCCCGCGAGAATTCCCCAGTTACTCCTCAATGGTTCCTCTGGGATTGCTGTGGGGATGGCGACGAACATCCCCCCGCACAACTTAGGCGAATTGATTGATGGATTAGTCGCTCTAATTCACAATCCAGAAATCACCAATTTGCAGTTAATGCAGTACATCCCCGGCCCCGACTTCCCTACAGGGGCGCAAGTTTTGGGGACGGCGGCGATTAAAGAAGCTTATACCACCGGGCGCGGTTCTATTACCATGCGCGGTGTCGCGAATATTGAAACCATTGAACAGCGGGGAAGACCGGAACGAGAAGCAATTATCATCACCGAATTGCCTTATCAAACCAACAAAGCAGCATTAATTGAAAAAATTGCCGAGTTGGTGAATGATAAACGCATCGAGGGAATTGCAGATATTCGCGATGAAAGCGATCGCGATGGGATGCGCATCGTCATCGAACTCAAGCGCGATGCCTACCCCAGAGTAGTTTTAAATAACCTTTACAAGCAAACCCCACTGCAAGCCAACTTTGGGGCGAATATGCTGGCCTTGGTAAACGGGGAACCCCAAACCCTGACACTTAAGCAGTTCTTAGAAGTCTTCCTCGATTTCCGCATCGAATCAATTAATCGCCGCACCCGCTACGAACTGCGAAAAGCCGAAGAACGCGACCACATTTTACAAGGTTTATTAATTGCTCTATCACATTTAGACGCCATTATTAACTTGATTCGCCATGCATCCGATGCACCCACAGCCAAAGGCGAACTCATTACTACATACGGCTTATCGGAAGTCCAAGCCGATGCGATTTTACAAATGCAACTGCGACGGCTAACAGCCCTAGAAGCAGATAAGATTCGCCAAGAACACGAAGATTTACAAGCCCAAATTGCCGACTTGCAGGATATTTTGGCACGGCGGGAACGAGTGCTGGCAATCATTGAAGAAGAAATTACCCACATCAAAACTAGCTTCGCCACCCCCCGACGCACGGTAATTACTCATGCTGAAGGTGACATTGATGACCTTGACCTGATAGCTAACGAAAAAGTTCTGATTCTACTAACAGAGCAAGGTTACATCAAACGGATGCCCGTTAGCACCTTTGAAGCCCAAAGCCGCGCCACCAGAGGTAAAGCCGCCGCCAAAGTTAAAGATGATGACACCATCGAACATTTCTTAACTTGCTGCGATCACGACAGCGTTTTATTCTTTAGCGATCGCGGTGTCGTCTACTGCTTAAAAACTTATCAAATTCCTGTGGGTTCCCGTACCAGTCGCGGTACGCCTATTGTGCAACTTTTACCCATTCCCAAGGAAGAAAAAATCACTTCCATTGTCCCAGTGGATGAGTTTAGCAGTGAAGAATTCTTGGTAATGCTCACCAAAGGCGGCAATATCAAGAAAACTGTATTAGAAGCATTTAGTAACATTCGCGCCAACGGTTTAATCGCCATTTCCTTAGAAGAAGGCGATCAACTGCGCTGGGTCAGACGCGCTAGGGTAGAAGATAGCGTCATCGTCGGTTCGCGTCACGGGATGGCGATTCACTTTAGATGTAACCACGAACAACTGCGTCCTTTAGGTAGAGCGACTCGTGGAGTCAAGTCCATGAAACTCAAAGCCGGTGATGAATTAGTCGGGATGGATATTCTCCCGGCGGCGATTCTCGACACCCTCAGTACAGACACAGAAGCCGAAACCGACATCGAAGAGATAGTAGAAATCGAAGACACCGATAATGAAGAAATCACAGAACTACCAGCTAACGGTAGTACTGGGCCTTGGGTGTTGGTAATTACAATGGGTGGATATGGTAAGCGCGTCCCAGTCGCCCAATTCCGCTTGCAAAATCGTGCCGGTCAAGGTTTAATGGCTACCAAATTCAAAAACCGCAAAACCAAAGACAAATTAGCCACCTTACAAATCGTCAACAGCCACGATGAAATTATGATGGTCACCAATCGCGGTATTATTATTCGGCAAGCCGTGAATGCAATTTCCGTCCAATCGCGATCGGCTACAGGCGTCAGAGTACAGCGCCTAGACGAAGATGACGCCATCACCGGAGTAGCCATAGTTCCTCCTGATACTGGCGATACAGGCGAATTAGAAGAAGTAGAATAAACCTAACCAAATCAATAGGTAAGCTATCAAACCGCTTGGATGATGTAGCAGCAAGGGAAACTTAATGCTGAACAACTACCAAGCGGTAATTATTTATTAATTAATACCAATTTAAAACAAGAATGCAGCAGATTGTAGGGGCATGGCAATGCCATGACCTCTAAAATATATAATGTGCCGCAAACACTATTATTTCTAAATTTTGAATTGGTATTCAGCTATGGGAATTGATGAAATACTTAAAGCTCATCGCGAAGAGATTTTACAAATTGCTGCGAGATACGGGGCTTATAATGTGCGAGTTTTTGGTTCAGTTGCTAGAAAAGAAGCAACACCAGATAGTGATGTGGATTTTTTAATAGAACTTGAACCACAACGAACCTTATTAGATCAAATTGCGTTGATGCAATCCTTAGAAGAATTGCTGAAGCGTAAAGTTGATCTAATTGAACCTGACAATTTACATGAATTGATTAGAGAGAAAGTGTTACGGGAAGCCGTGTTTTTATGAGAGACGATCGCTTGTACTTGAGCAATATTAAAGAATGCATTGAACGCATTGAATTTTATACTTGTGATGGTAAAGAAGCATTTTTGTAAACCATAATAATTCAAGATGCAGTAATTAGGAATTTTGAAATTATTGGGGAAGCTACAAAGCGTTTATCTCCAGAAATTAAAGCCGCTAATCCAGATGTACGTTGGCAGCAAATAGCTGGTTTTAAAGATATACTAATTAATGATTATTTAAAGTTAAATTTAAATCGAATTTGGGGTGTGATAGAGCAAAATTTGTCTCAACTCAAAACAACTGTTGAAGCTATTTTGCAAGACTTATGAAGTATCAAATAAAAAAGCTTTTTTCATCTGTTAGCCTTTACATTTTATCCCTCATCAGTGGGGTATTAATGGGGCTGACTGTAGCTCCTGTAGGTGCATGGTTCCTTGCATGGATAGCCCTCGCGCCCCTCTGGGTATTAATTGTTAAACATAGCAATCAATTAGAAGCTAAAAGGCGAAAATTTTTCCTTTTCCCTTTATTTTGGGGTATCGGCTATCACGGATTAGCTTTATTCTGGATTACCGGTATTCATCCAATGGATTGGCTGGGCGTTCCTTGGTTAGCGAGTTTAGCAATTACCAGTTTTTGTTTGACATTCGTTACCCTTTGGGGTGCAGCAATAGTAGTTACTTGGGCAGCTTTAATGGGGCGTTTCGCCACCCAAAAACCACTTTTACGAGTGCTAATTGGCACAGCTATCTGGTGCGCCCTAGAAGGAATATGGAGTGCAGGCGCTTTATGGTGGAGTTCGCTTTCATACACCCAAAGCCCGCACAACTTAGTAATTTTACATCTCGGTCAACTCGCCGGGCCGAGTACCATCACCGCCGCCATCGTTGCCTTCAATGGCTTAATAGCTGAAACATGGATTCATCGCCAAACCTCTTCCTCTGCGTCCTTGGCGTCTTGGCGGTTCATTAATAAATACTTTGCACTAGCGATCGCATTATTCATCAGCCTACACCTAATCGGTTTTAGCTTATACAACATTCCCCTCAGCAAAACCCTAGAACAAGCCTTAAAAATAGGCATCGTGCAAGGTAATATTCCCAACATTATTAAACTAAAACCAGAAGGATTACAAAGAGCGATCGCAGGTTACACCAATGGATATTTAACTCTAGCAGATCGCGGAGTCGATGCTGTCCTCACCCCAGAGGGAGCCTTACCATTTTTCCAGCGTGACTTAAGCCGAACCCCCATCATCGCCGCAGTCAAAGAAAAAGGCGTAGTCGCTTGGATTGGTGCATTTGGAGAACGGGGGCGCAGTTACACCAATAGCTTATTTACCTACACAGCTAAAGGTGAAGCTTTCAGCCGCTACGACAAAACCAAACTAGTACCCCTGGGTGAATATATCCCTTTTGAGGCGATTTTAGGACAAATTATTCAACGCCTCTCACCCCTAGACGAACATCAAGTACCCGGTTCGCCAAATCAAGTATTTGATACCCCATTTGGGCGCGTAATCGCCGGCATTTGTTACGATTCAGCCTTTTCTTATCTCTTCCGCCAGCAAGCAGCAGCCGGAGGACAATTTATTCTCAGTTCCTCCAACGATGCCCATTACACAGCAGCCATGCCCTACCAACATCATGCACAGGATATCATGCGGGCGATAGAAACAGATAGATGGTCAATACGGGCGACAAATACAGGATATTCCGCCTTTATCGACCCTCACGGTAGAACCTTGTGGATATCTGAATATAATACCTATCAAATTCATGCCGAAACCATATATCCCAGAGAAACACAAACCTTATATGTGCGTTGGGGAGATTGGTTAACACCCTTATTATTGGTTTTGAGTTTATTGGGCTGGTTTGTCTTAGGGGCTAGGGGTTAGTGATACCAATTTGAAAAAAGAATACGACAGATGGTAGGGGCATGGCATTGCCATGCCCTCTAGAATATATTGATGTGCCGCAAACATGATTTAAATTGCTATGAGTTTACCTCATCTGCCCTGTATCCAATTTAAATTGGTATGAAATGGTATGAGGAATTATGTTGAGAGAGTGATGGCGATCGCAATTTAGAACAATAAAATCAAAGGGTGAACCAAACTACAGGGATTGTAAGTCATGGAAGACTTTCCACAACGCAAGCTGCTATCTGCCCTCAGTCATGGAGCGATATTTTTTAGCTCAACAATTGTCTCCATTGGCATACCCATCGCTATTTTATTACTCAGCAACGACCCCATTGTCAAAGATAATGCCAGAGAATCCCTAAATTTTCACATCAACCTTTACATTTACGGAATTATCTTTGGCTTGCTAGTTCTCGTCGGCATTGGCATTGTCTTATTAGTTGGTTTATGGGTAGTCAGTATTATCATGCCAATTATTGCCATCGTCCAAATTTTAGGCGATCGCGATATCTCCTACCGCTACCCCTTTATTTTCCGCTTCGTTTAACAAAAAACACCCCCTCGCTCGGTCACTGAGCGCAGTCGAAGTGACCTACCGCCACTCCCCCTGCAACGTAAACGCCGCCCATTCATAGGGACTTCTCCCCTCTTGCCACAACTTCAGCTGCGCCGCACGCAACGCCTCAGCAGGCTTTTTACCTTGCTGCAACATCTGCTTATAAAACTCCTGCATTAATATTGACGTACCTTTGTCGCTAACTTGCCACAGCGACACCCCTACCCGCGCCGCACCAGCATACATCAAGCCGCGTGTCAAGCCTACCAATCCCTCACCATTAATATTTTTACCTAATCCAGTTTCGCAAGCACTCAACACAATTAACTCTGCGGGATAATCTTGGTTAAATAAATCTGCTAACCGCAAATGTCCGCGAATATTATTACCTTTTTTATCCACTAAAGACAGTACAATTCCCGACAACTCCGGTTGGTCTTGATTGACAAAGCCGTGAGTAGCAAAATGTAAAATACGGAATTGATTTAAAGCGCTGTTAGTTGCCCAATTATAATTAGCATCAAAATCTAAAGCTTGAGCCTTACTTTCTGCTGGTATCAGTTTTAAAATTTCTTCAGCTTCTATCGCCGTGTTGATTAACCTAGCCCAACCTTCACGCTTGAGACTTCTGGCGGAACGTTCTAAGGCGGAACGTTCGAGTTCTAATTCTAAACTTGATTGAGATTTGTCTGATTTAGTTGATTTTGTTGATGTCCCTGCCACTCGTGGATCGTTAGCACTGTATACTGGGTCAGCAAGAATAGCTAAAGCTTTAGGTGCAGGCTTGCGGTTAGCGAGTTGTTGGCGTTGAAATGCAATAGTTGATGCCGAAGGTAGACTAATAATTTCATGGTTAGCTAATAGCGGTTGATAATTCCAATTTTGCGGTTTAACTGGCGAACAAACACGAATACCACCAGCATTAGAACATTCAACTTCCTTTGGTTTTTCTGGTTCTGCTTTGGGTGGTGTGGAACTCTGTGGAGAATTTAAATCAGCCAAGGCTGTAAACGGAATATATTGCAAAGCACCATCAGCAACAATAACTAAGCGTTTTTTACTCAGTTTATCTTTTGCGGGTGAGAGAATTAATTGACTGAGTGCTTTAGCAGCAATATTAATTTGCTGAGTTTTAAGATTAGCACAAGGATTTTCTTTATCAGTTGCAGAAGGCGGTTTAGAACTATTTTGACTAATTAAACAAAATAAATTGATCGCGCTTTTTTCTATATCTTGTCGTTTGGGAAGTTCGTAAGTATGAAGAGAATTAGGACTTACCACCCACAAAAAGCTGCGTTCTTCTCCTAAAGAATATTGTAAAAGTAAGGTGTCTTGATCTAGTTGTTGTTGAATTTGCGGTAATTTGAGAATGTCTTTGTCTGGATCTGGGTTTTTTAATTTCGCGTAGGCTGGGTTAGAAGTACGAATTTTTGCTTGGATTTCTTGGTATTGATTGAGGAGATTTTCTATTTCTGTAGTCAGTTTTGCAATTGCGGCTTTGGTGATGGGATCGTTTTTATTGGCTGAATTTTGTAAATTTATGCGCAGGGTATCTTTAGCATCAATTTGCTGACGTAAATCTTGTTCTTGTGCTAATAATTCTGGGTTTGCGCCTTTAATAATTTTGGCGTTGGCTTCGTTTAATAATTCGATGAGGCTGCGGGCGCGGGAGCGTTCGCTGTAGTGTAGAGCTAATGCGTCGTATCCTTGTGATGGGGCTTTTTTGTGCAGTTCCATCAGCAAGTCGATGTAGAATTTGTAGTAACCTTGAACTGTAGCGAAGTAAGATGTACGAAGTTCTTTGCTGTCGATTTTGGTGCGTAAGTCTTCGATAATTTTAATAGCTGCTTCTACATTGGTGCGTGCTGCTTGAAGATTTCCGCGATCGCGCTCTAGGTAGGCGAGGTTGTAAAGAGTAGTTGCTTGCCCTGATTTATCCCCCACCGCAACCCACAGAGGCAGTGTTTTGTTGTAATAATCCAAAGCTATCTGCTTTTCTCCTAAATGAGAGTAAACTAGCCCGATATTATTCAGGATTCTAGCTTCCCCACCCCTATCGCCCACCGCCTGAGAGAGTGGGAGTGCTTTGTTGTGATATGCCAAAGCTTTCTGCTTTTCCCCTAAATCCGCGTAAATTCCCCCGATATTACTGAGGGTTCTAGCTTCTCTTCCCTTGTTGCCTACAGCACGCAGTAATGGGAGTGAATTGTTATAAAATTCCAAAGCTTTCTGCTTTTCCCCTAAATCGGAGTAAACTGCGCCGATATTATTCAAGCTAGTAGCTTCCTCACCCTTGTTGCTCACGGCACGAAACAACGGTAGCGCAGTGTTGAAATATTCCAAAGCTTTCTGCTCTTCCCCTAAAGCGTCGTAAACTAGCCCGATATTATTCAGGATCACAGCTTCTCCATTCTTGTTGCTCATAGCACGAAACAAAGATAGCGCAGTGTTGAAATATTCCAAAGCTTTCTGCCTTTCCGCTAAATTGTCGTAAACTCGCGCGATATTATTTAGGATCGTAGCTTCTCCATTCCTATTGCCTACTTCACGAAACAAAGGTAGTGCAGAACTGTAAAATTCTAAAGCTTTCTGCTTTTGCCCTAAATCCGAGTAAAGTTTCCCTAGATTATTCAGGGTAGCAGCCTCCCCATCCTTGTCACCTACTGCACGATACAACAGAAGTGCAGTGTCGCAAAATTCCAAAGCTTTCTGCTTTTGCCCTAAATCCGAGTAAACTGCGGCAATATTATTCAAGCTAAAAGCTTCCCCACCCTTGTCGTCTAATGCACGATACAACGGGAGTGCAATGTTGTAGTATTCCAAAGCTTTCTGCTTTTGCCCTAAATCCGAGTAAACTGCGCCGATATTAGTCAGGGTAGTAGCTTCCCCACTCTTGTCACCTACCGCACGATACAACGGTAGTGCATTATTGTAAAATTCTAAAGCTTCCTGCTTTTCTCCTAAATCCGAGTAAACCAACCCAATATTATTCAGAGTTCTAGCTTCTCCACCCCTGTCACCTACCGCACGATACAACGGGAGTGCATTGTTGTAAAATTCCAAAGCTTTCTGCTTTTCCCCTAAATAAGAGTAAACATAGCCAATACCAGTTAAGGTAGTAGCTTCCCCACCCCTGTCGCCCACCGCACGATACAGTGGGAGTGCATTGTTGTAATATTCTAAAGCTTTCTGCTTTTGCCCTAAATCCGAGTAAACTGTCCCGATATTATTCAAAGTATTAGCTTCCCATTGTTTATCCCCCGCTTTCTGCCACAATACCAGCGCTTGTTGCCATTTTTCTAACGCCTGTCGTAGTGATTCTGCTGTACCTTGTTCATAAAGTGCCATCCCTTCATCAAAGGCTTTTTCTGCTGCGGCGCGGTTTGCATCTTGCTGTGTTGTGGCTGGCTGCTGGGCGATTTGCGTCTGTTTAAATGTGGCTTTTGCTCCCACTGACTCGGATAATAAAACCACACTCAGCAAGCAAGTTAAAGTGTAAAGCTTAAACATAATTTGTCATTTGTAATTTGTATTTGTAGGGGCGGGTTTATTTGGATCATCGTTAATCAGCAAGGATATCTGTAAACCCGCCCCTACCGTATTTGTAATCAGGAAGGATGAGAAGGTATCCAGGGGTTTGGGTATCAATCTGTCGCTGGATAGGGGATAATTGGGATTATTAAGTTATTTTCAGAATATATACTGAGCTAGATGGGATTTAGTTTAAAGCTTGCATGAACATTGGCTGAGGCTGGTTTCAGTTTTGGCAACAAATGCAAGATAAATTCTTTGCTCATAGGTGTTGTTCCTCGCTTCACTGATATTTACCTCTCAGCAGCGAAGACTTATGCAGTTTTCGCGTTTTGACACCAAACACAGCATATTTCGCGTAAATTATGGATGCGCTTCGGGGGTATGGCATTGCCCATGCCCCTACAATCATATTGTCGGGCGATACATAATTATCACCAGCAAATGCGATCGCCTTCCCCTACGCATAATCTCTAATGTATTAGTATTTTTATTTACCCCATTTGTTTTCACAACCATTTAAAAAACGAATGCGACAAATGGTAGGGGCATGGCACTGCCATGCCCTCTAGAATATATTGATGTACCAAAATCCTAATTTAAATTAGTATCAAAATAAATGCGTAGGCGTAGCCCAACCAAGGGATCGCCAAAAACAACAAAGCCTAGCTACACAGTCGCTTATTGTTGAACATTGCCATTTTTGAGCAAGCAATATACCTTTTCACCTGCGGAAAACACCAAAATGAGTGCGTGATTTACCGAAATGAGAACTCATTAAGGCATTTCACCTGCGGAAAACACTAAAATGAGTGCGTGATTTACCAAAATGAGAACTCGTTAAGGCTTAACGAGAAGGTGAAATGGTATTTCACTTGCGGAAAACACCAAAATGAGAACTTGTTAAGGCTTAACGAGAAGGTGAAATGGCTTTTTGCTTACTAAAAACCTGTAAATGAGTACTTGATTTAGGTAAATGAGAAGGCGATCACCTTTTTTGTTTACACAAAATATATAAATGAGTACTGAATATGTGTAAATGATAAAGCTAGTCCATTTTGCCCCACAAGGAACGATGCATTAATCTAACCAAGCAGGGGTAATTTTTCGCGCAAAAATCTACCCTATCGCCACCAGCTTGGCAGCAACTTTACTTATATACTCAATTGTGGTATGTGTGAGGTTGAAGCGATCGCCTAAATCTGGAAATTACTCAAATCATCCACTAAGAGCAAAATAAGGTATCTCTCGTATCCCTTCCTGTAGTGGGATTAGTACCTTTAGCAGCTTTACATAATTTTTTTTGCTCATCGGGACGTAGCAGCACATCTGTAAAATCTGCGCCATCAATAATCGCGCCATCGAATTTCGCATTCGCCGCAAAAGCACCTTCCAACACCGCATTAGTTAAATTGGCTTTAATGAAGCGAGCCGAATCTAAAGTAGCGTTGGTAAGATTAGCTCCCTTAAAATTAGCTGATTCCAAATTTGCAGCAAAGAAACTTACACCACTCAAATTAGCATTACTAAAGTTGCTCTGTTTGAGATTAGCTTTAGTAAAACTAGAGTCTGTTAAATCTCTACCTGAGAAATCAGATTCTATCAAAATTTCTTTATTGTATTCCAATGCCAAAGCCGTAGGCGCAACACCTATAATTGCTGTGACGCCAACTAATCCCCACAGCAAGACACTGAGTACAGTTGTCCAAATCCGCACAGTTAATTTTTGATTCATCATATTTTTAACCAATGACCAACCCTCCTGCATCTCATTATCCCGACATTGGTCACTTAGGTGAAGACCTAGTAGCACAATGGCTGCAATCTACAGGTTGGTTAATTCTCCACCGTCGCTTTTCTTGCCGATGGGGAGAAATTGATATTATTGCCCAATATGATGATGGCAGAGTCGCTCAAAACTCAACCTTGGCATTTGTCGAAGTTAAAACTCGTAGTCTGGGTAACTGGGATTTTGGCGGGAGAAACGCTATCACCCTCAAAAAGCAAACAAAACTGTGGCGGACTGCGGAAATGTTTTTAGCCACATACCCCGAAAAAGCAGATTACCCCTGTAGATTTGATGTCGCTATTGTCTCCTGTCAATCAGTCGCAAACAATGTCTCTCAAAGAAAAAGTACCCAGAAACCTCTAGCTAGTTCATTAGTCGCTGGTTACGAATTCCAACTCCAAGAATACATTGCCGCTGCTTTCGACTCCATAGCATGACAATATTTATGGGTTCTATGGGTTCGCAAATGGTAGGGCACGGCGTATATAAGATATCTGTATAGACGGGATTCTTGCAAATGCCGTGACCCTACTTGCCGATTAATGTATTTTGTGGTAAAGCCTTATGGCTCGCGAAACTCATGCCAAAGTTTCGGGACAGTAGCCTAATCCACGAACAAACTGTTGGCGGAATGCCTCAATTTCTTCTCGTTCTGGACTACCATGAGAAACTATGGCTACTTGGTAGCGACGCATCACGTCTACAGGACATTGCCCTGCTTCTAAACTCCAAAGTGCCATTTGTACCCGCATTGGTGGCTCGTAGCTAATTCCTAATTCATTCAGGAATGCCCGGAAGTCACCATCAACTTGGGGGGAAACTTGACCTTTAAGTTTGATCCTTACCACCCAGCCATCTATTTGGTGAATCACGGTAACGAAAGAAACAGGCATCTGGGGTCTGCCGTGCAGGTATTGTACGACCCTCAGAGTTAGACTGGCATTTGCCAGGTAATACAAGTATTCCATGTTGGTGCTTGGGATCAAAGCCAATCCTACATATCTATATTCCTCAATAAATCCATGTTTCCGGTAGGGTAAAAGCCCCCGTTTTTAGATAGGGAGGTTTACCCAATTTTTATATTGGGATTTCCGTGTCACGGATTAGTATTAATACTTAATATTTAGGAATGAAATTGAGCAGCTATTCCCTAGAGTTACCTAAATCAGGAAAACTCACTCTCGATTCCAGGAAAGCAGAGTAAATCGCAATGAAGCATCAAGTAACACCAAACAACGTCAACAAACCTTTGACTCCAGAAGTAACAAATGTGGAATTAGACTGTTCATTAGCTGGTTATGATTATGACCTGCCGCCCGAATTGATTGCCCAAAATCCAGTAGTGCCTAGAGATAGCTCTCGCCTACTGGTAATAAATTCCCGAAGTATACACCATATTTTTAGAGATCTGCCAGAAATTTTACAATCCGGGGATTTACTGATAATGAATAACAGTAAAGTGATACCCGCTCGTCTATATGGCCGTAAATCTACGGGTGCAGAAGTAGAGGTTTTACTGCTAGAAGAGCGGCGACATAACTGTTGGTTGGCTTTAGTCAAGCCGGGAAAACGCTTCAAACGCGGATCGCAAATTATTTTTGAACCACATAAAGGTAGAACAGGAGGAGATGGGGAAGCAAAGTTTCCCTCAACCCTGACAGCTACAGTCATAGAAACAGATAAAGCCACTGGCGGAAGGCTATTGCAATTTGAGTTACCAGAGGAAGTTTCTCTGGTGCAAGTTTTGGATGTATTTGGTGAAGTCCCTTTACCGCCCTACATTACCGCCTCGGAAGCTGACGACGAACAGTATCAAACAGTCTATGCCAAACATCCAGGAGCGATCGCGGCACCAACAGCCGGGTTACACTTTACGCCAGAATTACTGGAAAAATTGCGCGATCGCGGGATTAATCAAGCTTTTATTACCTTGCATGTGGGCGTGGGCACATTTCGCCCCGTAGAAGTGGAAGATGTCACCAGCCACCAAATGCATGAAGAATGGATTGAAGTTCCTGCTTCCACAGTCGAGCAGATTCGGGCGACGAAAGCCGCAGGTGGAAGGATTATTGCTGTAGGAACAACAGCAGTACGCGCTTTAGAAGGTGCAGCCCAATCGGGAAGTTTACAACCATTTTGCGGCAAAACTGATTTATTTATCTACCCTGGTTACAAATGGCGCGTAGTAGAGGGACTAATTACTAATTTTCACCTGCCACGCTCTAGTTTGTTAATGTTGGTGAGCGCTTTAATTGGTAGACAAAGATTATTAGACATTTACCAAGAAGCGATCGCATCTCGATATCGTTTTTATTCCTTTGGTGATGCCATGTTAATTTTGCCGGAAGCAGTCATAAATTTAAATTCCTAGAACCGAATTTAAACTTTTTAAATTTGACTGTTAATTTTTCATGTTGTGGTGGGTACTTTAAATTTAAGGATCTAAACAACAAGTAAAGGCCTGCCACTCATGTTTAAACAACATCAACTTCCCCAGTGGTTTCGTAGTTTGTCTCAAGTAGCGCTGCACCGGCAGTTGCTTTCAACTTCTGTGGCATTTTTGGTATTGGCTGCACCAACAATAATTAATTTACCCGGAAGCAAACTCTTGGCTCAGAACGTTGTGAGTAAGGATCTGGATGCAGCCAGTTTTTTCCAGCAAGGAGTCACCCGCTATAACCGCCAAGACTTACAGGGAGCAGAAGACGCTTTCCGCGCAGCTTTGCGGCGCGACTCTAAACTAGCGATCGCCAGAAATTATTTGGGCAATATTCTCTTAGAGCAAAACCGCTTGGATGTTGCGGTACAAGAGTATGCAGAGGCGATTCGCTTAAATCCTAATTATGCTGATGCTCATTACAATCTAGGTTTAGCGTTACATAAACAAGGTCAAAGAGAAGCAGCGATTACAGCTTATCGTCAAAGCTTGGCGATCGATGCCAAAATGGCAGCCGCCCAATATAACTTAGGGTTGGCACTTTACCAACAAGGACAAGTACCAGAAGCGATCGCAGCTTACCAGCAAGCAATTAATCTCGATGGGCAAAATGCCAATGCTTACTTTAATTTAGCGATCGCTCTCCAAAATCAAGGTGAACTTCCAGAAGCGATCGCGGCTTATCAACAAGCTTTGCAACGAGATCCTAGCAATCCCACAACTTACAATAATTTGGGCAGCTTGATGGCCATGAATGGGCAAACAGCTGAGGCGATCGCAGTTTACCAACAAGCTATTCGTCAACATCCCAAAAATGCTGTCGCTTTCTACAATTTAGGCGTGACTTTATATAATCAAGGTCAAATTAAACAAGCCAACAGCGCTTTTAAACGCGCCCGCAAAGAATACGAAGACCAAGGTAACATCGCTCAATCTGAAAAAATTGGCGAGTTAATCGTACAAATTGCCCAGATGTCAGCACCTCAGACAGCCCAAGCTAGTCAAGCATCCACTCCTGCGGCGGTATCAACCTCTACAACTTTACAACAGCCAAATCAACCACAAGTACCGCAAGCAACCCCAGATGTTCCTGTAACTGTACCAATTTCTGCTCAACCACAGCCAACATCAATGAAACTGCGCTAAACCTAGTACACCAGAGGCAAAAGGCAGTTCTCCTTGTAGTTTGTTGATATGAGTTGAGGTTGTCAATAATCAATAGTCAATAGGGTGTTTAACATTGGCTGTGGACTGTTGACAACCCTAACTTGTATCGAAAGTGACGGAAAACTCCACCCCCTTGTGGGTGGAGTTTTTCATTTAACGTGCGCTTCTGTTGAAGAGCACGTTTATTTATTGTGCGGTGGATATTCCAGAAAAGCCACGGCGTAGGAGTTCTCTTGGTGTTCCCCAAGAACAAACCCACGGTCAACATTTCGAGTGAGCTTCAGTGCAGCGCTGTCAACAGTCCTCATAATGGATTATGCAACTTAAAAGCAGAATAGCTTATTTGCCAAAAATTGACTTACTGAAAACTTTATGAAGTAACTATATTCTCAGCTTTGTCTATTAACTATTTGTACTAAATATGTACGTATAAATAAACACAAATGTATAACTTGTGCTGCTCAGTTAGACCATTTAAAATTTAGCACAATTGCTTGAAAGTCTACTGTTTTATGATGGAGCATTGTGTAAATTAACAATCTAATTTACGGAAAATTTAGATTAACAGATTGGGATTTATAATTATTTTATAAAGCTAGAGGAATACTGTTATCTAGCCCTAGGATAAAGATTATTTAAATTTTAGCAATAATGTCTATAATAAATGCACCTAAAAAATATTGAGGTGTACAATATTTTTTATACAGAGATGGTTAGTTGCATCATGTTTTTGTACATAACAGTTTCAAAATGCTTTGAGAGCTAGAGAATTAATGTGGAATTAGGATGTTCCCAATTACCTCCGGTTTAATAAGTAAGTTTAGAACACAACTCTTTTACGGCTTTTTTTCCTAAGACAATGAGGTTACTCATCCCAAAAATCATGGGATAAATTTTTAGTCTCTGCATAAAAACTTAAACCTTTAATACAGAGAAAGATACATTTTTACGAAATTATCAATTCAACATTTGGAGGTGAATAAAGGATTAAATATGTAGATTTAATTCGTGGAGAAAACTAATAAAATTTAACTCACCTAATTGATCGCGAGGTATTAACAGTCTAATGAAGGGAATGAATAAATTTAGTCGAAAAAGTAAAAACTTAAAATACCAAAGTTATGGCAATACAGACATTTTTATTTAGAAGTCTTAACTAATTTTCTCATAGCTAGATGATAGCTAAATCCCTTTCTGATATCGAGAATCAGTTTGTATTGCTGACTTTCTCAGGCGCGATCGCACAGTACATCTCCAACTAAAACACCGTTACCAGAGCAACGTTTAAAAATAATGATTTCCTCAAACTTGAATGTGAGATGTTATGGTATTATGTTTCTTCCAGAGTTTTTTAGGAACTGATTCTCAAGAGTTGCCTATATGCTTTTGTTAAAGAAAAACTTAGGAAATTTCGATTGAGTTAAAAGTATGAACGCCCATTGATTTAAAAAATTTAATCATCAGACTTAGCCAAGTTACTTTTGCCGCTATACCTTCCTTTAACGGCAAGTGTGCGCTATTTGTGCTGTCACAACAGCAACCATTCAATTCTGCCTTTTATATTTTATTGGAAAATGAACAACTTGCGAGAAAACTAGCATTTTTATTACTAATGGCATTCCTTGTTTACTGACACTAATTCTAAGAATATTCTCTTTTTATTCTTTAGTTAGATGTTTCTCATGATGTTAATAGATAGCAAATAGCATGATAATGACAAATAAAAAGTGGGCCGTAAAACGTATAACAGTTAATCTTGCTGCACAGGAAGCTGAAAAATTAGAACAATATTGTCAGCAGACTGGTAGACCTGCAACCGATGTTATTCGGGAACTGATAAGAGGTTTATCCACCTCTGAAGACAATAAATAAGCCAGCAGGATAGGAAGTGTTTGCCAGAAATCCGGAAAATACTTAATATTAACTCAGTATTTTCCGCACAAGTACTGAGTTACTTAATCCCTTGGCTTGAGGGATTGATCAGCTATTACTCATGACTTAGGACTACTAAGCAGTGAGATTGTGTAATCAGACACTTCTATAACCCTAAATGCTAATTAACTGAATCTCAGTAGCAAATTCCGACACCAGGCCAGTTACAATCTGTAAAGAAACTGAAAAGGAACGACGGAATGCGCGTTGCAATCGTAGGTGCGGGGCTAGCAGGGCTAGCAACTGCTGTTGATTTAGCAGATGCTGGCTGTGAAGTAGAGATTTTTGAGTCCCGTCCGTTTGTGGGTGGAAAAGTTGGCAGTTGGGTAGATAGCGATGGTAACCACATAGAAATGGGGTTGCATGTATTTTTTGGCTGCTACTATCAACTGTTTGACTTAATGAAAAAAGTGGGGGCCTTAGATAACTTACGCCTGAAAGAACATAGCCACACTTTTATCAACAAAGGAGGGCGCACAGGTGCTTTAGATTTTCGTTTCTTCACAGGTGCGCCTTTTAATGGGTTAAAAGCATTTTTCACGACTTCCCAACTATCATTACAAGATAAATTACAAAATGCGATCGCCTTAGGTACTAGCCCCATAGTTAGGGGTTTAGTAGACTTTGACGGGGCGATGAAAACCATTCGCGATTTAGATAAAATCAGCTTTGCCGATTGGTTTCGCCGTCACGGTGGTAGTCAAGGTAGCATTAAGCGGATGTGGAACCCCATCGCTTATGCCCTAGGCTTTATTGATTGCGAAAATATTTCTGCGCGTTGTATGTTGACAATCTTTCAGTTCTTTGCTGTGAGAACTGAAGCTTCTATATTGCGGATGCTGGAAGGTTCGCCCCACGAGTACCTGCACAAGCCAATATTGGAATATTTAGCGGCTAGGGGGACTCAAGTTTATACCCGTCGCCAAGTGCGGGAAATTCAGTTTGCGGAATTAGATAAAGAAACCCGTGTCACTGGTATTGTAGTTGCCCAAGGCGAACAAGAGGAAGTAATTACAGCTGACGCTTATGTCTTTGCTTGTGATGTGCCGGGAATTCAGCGTTTAATACCACAAGAATGGAGAAAATGGTCAGAATTTGACAATATTTATAAATTAGATGCAGTACCCGTAGCCACAGTCCAACTCAGGTTTGATGGCTGGGTAACAGAACTCCAAGATGAGGCAAAACGCAAACAGCTAAATCAAGCTGTAGGGATAGATAATTTGCTTTATACTGCTGATGCTGATTTTTCTTGCTTTGCGGATTTAGCACTGACTAGCCCGGCTGACTATTATCGTCAAGGGCAAGGTTCTTTGCTACAGTTGGTACTGACACCTGGAGATCCGTTTATTAAACAAAGCAATGAAGCGATCGCCCAGCATGTACTGCAACAAGTACACGAACTGTTCCCCTCATCGCGCGAGTTAAATATGACTTGGTACAACGTAGTCAAACTGGCGCAATCTCTCTACCGCGAAGCGCCGGGAATGGATCTGTACCGTCCCGACCAAAAGACACCTGTACCTAATTTCTTCTTGGCAGGAAGTTACACCCAGCAAGATTATATCGATAGTATGGAGGGAGCCACAATTTCCGGGAGGCGGGCGGCAAAAGTGATTCTGGAGAATGTGAAAAAGTAACCCACTGCAACAGGCGCTGAGGGCGCAGAGGAAGAAAAATGTCAGACTGGTTAGAGCATAGTGTACAGGTAGAAGTAGAGGCTCCGATAGATTTTGTCTGGAGTCTCTGGTCTGACTTGGAGCAAATGCCAAAATGGATGAAGTGGATTGATTCGGTGAAGATATCGCCAGACGATCCAGATATATCTATTTGGAAGTTGAGTACTGGCGGTCTGGACTTTAGTTGGAAATCCCGGATTCTGAAAATTATTCCCAATCAAATTATTCAGTGGGAATCGATTGATGGCTTACCAAATCAAGGGGCGATTCGCTTTTACGATCGCCACAATAGTAGTATTGTCAAACTCACCATTTCTTATGCCATTCCGGGTATCATTGGCAAAATTATGGATAATTTGTTTTTGGGGCGGGCTGTGGAATCGACAATTCAAGCTGATTTGGAAAGATTTCGAGAATACGCTTTGAATGCCAAAGCTAGTTGATATGTAGTAAAAGCAGGCAGTAAATTAATTACTGTCTAAATATGAAAAATGCGGCAATTTATTCTGGGCTATTCAAAATTAAGAATTAAGAATCAAGACAGGACAAGCATTTGGGGCTGTATATATGTCGAATTCTTTTTTCAAATTGGTCTAAGTTCTAGAGCTATGAATTAGCTCCTCATACCATAACGGCAATTATCCAAAAAGCATCAACACCGAAATCAGCAAAGTTCTACGCTAGTAAAGATACCAGCGACTATCACCAAGTTGGGTCGCTAAATAGATTAATGGTTAATTGTTCGCGTCCGGGTGGTACGGCTGTAATACAAGCGCGGATGGTTTTGCCATCTTCTAATTCCACAGTGCAAGCGTGACAAGTACCCATGAGACAGCCAGTGGGGATAAATATCCCCGCCCGATCTGCTACTTCTAAGAGGGGTTCCCCGACTTCAGCATTGACTGTGACATCATCTGGTAAAAATTGGACGCGAACACTCATTAAATAGCAACCTCTCTAGGATAAAAAGGGTGTTAAGTCTAAATGATTTTCAATCTCGCTGGCTAGGGAATCTAAAGTTTGCTCTCGCTGTTCGCGGTAGTTCGCGACACCAGTAGGCAGAGATTTTAAACCCCGTTGTTGACGCAGACGGTTTAACCAAGCGCGTCGCCAAGGCCCATTGTCAAACAATCCGTGGAGATAAGTACCCCAAACTGATTGACAACTATCCACTAACCCTAAGTTAACATCATCAAATAGGGGTTGGAAGGCTTGGTTATCTGCTTGCTGTTCGATACGCGATCGCCCTTGATGAATTTCAAATCCATAAACTGGTAAGCCCATTTGTGGGAAATTCGAGCTAACTTGGCGCTGACGGGCGATTTTTTGCCCTGTAATTACAGTTCTGATGGGTAATAAATTTAATCCTTGGTATCTACCTGCTTGTCCTTCTATGCCTTCAGGATCGGCAATCATCTGACCTAGCATTTGGTAGCCGCCGCAGATGCCTAATACTGTACCACCAGAAGCGGCATAGTGTTGGATTGCTTCTGCCATACCGCTTTTTTGCAGCAGTATCAAGTCAGCAATTGTAGTCTTGGTACCGGGGATAATTACGGCGTCTGGGTGACCTAATTCTTGCTTGGGGTTGAGATATCTTACTGATACGGTGGGTTCTGATTCTAAGGGGTCAAAGTCGGTAAAGTTAGAAATTCTCGGTAAGCGTAGGACTGCTATATCTAAGTCAGCTTGGCTTTTATGAGGTTTTCTTTCTAATAGATTGAGAGAATCTTCTGCGGGTAACATGTGTTCCAAGTAAGGAATTACACCAATCACAGGGATACCCGTCCGCGCTTCTAACCATTGTATGCCTGGTTCTAACAGCGATCGCTGTCCTCGGAACTTGTTAATTACTATACCTTTAATTAAATCACGTTCTTCCTGGTCTAATAACTCTAAAGTTCCAATTATATGGGCAAAAGCACCACCTCGGTCAATATCAACTACGAGTATAGTTGGTGCATTTAAATATTTTGCTACCCGCATGTTTGTTAAATCGCGGTGCTTCAGATTAATCTCCGCCGGACTGCCAGCACCTTCACAAACCAATATGTCAAATTCTGTGCCTAAATGTTGTAGGGATTCTTCGATTGTTCGCCAACCAAGCTCAAAATATTGCTCGTAGTAATCTGCTGCACTGACTTTACCTACAGGCCTACCCTTGAGAATGACTTGGGAGGTCATATCACCTTGGGGTTTGAGTAAAATTGGATTCATTTCCACCCAAGGGACAACTCCCGCCGCCCATGCTTGGACTGCTTGGGCGTAGCCAATTTCTCCACCGCTAGCAGTAACATAAGCATTTAAAGCCATATTTTGACCCTTAAAGGGAGCAACTCGCCAGCCACGCCGCGATAAAATGCGACAAATTGCTGTAGTTATTAATGATTTCCCTGCATGGGATGTTGTCCCCACAACCATAATTGATTTCATAATGACTTTCGGTTTTGCAATATAAGGGGCAGAATTTTTAGGTTGAACGGTGATCTGACAATTCGCTTGTCAACATTTAACAAGCCAGGGAGTTGATATCAGCACGGAAGATAGAGATGTTGAGTCACTAACACCAGAGTATACCTTAGTGCTGATGATATCCTCTGTTACCCCATATCTATTGGTTAATCCGTACCTTCACTGTACGCACTCAATTAGAGGCTAATGATAAAGGCTTTATAAATGGGGTCGATGCTTCCGTATATATTGTTCCCTTTTAGTTGCTGATGCTAACTTTTTAATTAGGGCATGGGGCATGGGGCATTGGGCATTGGGTAAGAGTCAACACTTCGACAGGCTCCCTTCGACAAGCTCAGGGCATCGCAGTGCGGCGCAGTCAACCGTCAACAGTCAACTGTCAACAATATTCTTCTGCCATGAGGATTTTCAATCTAGAAAGGTAATCTCCACCAACGGGCGATCGCATTTTGTAGGCGATCGCTTAATAAGGGATGAGGCCAGGTTTGATTTTGGTATTTTTCGGCTAACTTTTGACCTAGGGGTGTGAGGCGGTAACTATCTGTAATTCCTTGTCCATCAACTTCACGGCGCAATACACCTACTTGAATTAGCCAATCTAAGGACTGATCGCAGGCTAATTCTGATAAAAAACGTTTGGTGTAGCCATTCTCGATCCCATTATTTTGAGCGATCGCACTCAATGATATGCTTTTTTGTTGCATTGCCGCCAATAAAGCTGGATTGAAGGGAGAACAAATAAGCGATCGCTCGGCTCGTTCTACAGTAGTTTGAGGATAAGCAAAAGTTTTTGGGGTTTGAGGATTAGCAACAGGCATTTTGAATTGTGGGATTGTGTGATGGGCTTCAATAGTCATTGGTCATTGGTCAAGAAATTTTTGGCGATGAACTATAGACTTTTGACTAGTAATTAACTTAATTATTGTAAATTATTGTAAAATTTCAAATGCCCCAACAATCTCAAACAGGGAAGGTTCATTATGCCTCTAGCAGTCGGTAGCGATGCACCTGCTTTTACCGCCAAAGATACTAACGGCAATACTGTCTCTTTAGCTGATTTTGCTGGTAAGACAGTAGTTTTATATTTTTACCCTAAAGATGATACTCCAGGTTGTACCAAACAGGCTTGTAGTTTCCGGGATGCTCAACCGGATTATCAAGGTAAAAATGTTGTAGTACTAGGAGTAAGTGCAGATGATGAAACTTCTCATCAAGCATTCACCTCCAAATATAATCTGAATTTTCCTTTACTGGCTGACACAGATAAAAGTCTAATCAAGGCTTTTGATGTTGATGGTGGTGGTTACGCTAAACGTGTAACTTATGTCATTAGCCCCGATGGGAAAATTATTCATGTTGACGCCAGCGTGAATACAACTACTCACGCCAGTGATGTTTTAGCTGCTTTAGGGCTATAACAATTTTCCATTAGAAAATACCCAAATTTTCGGGGCACGGGAGAGAAAGATTTTTGCGCTTGACAGAAATCTGCTCTGTTCCGTGCCCCTATTAGTAAATAATTGATTTTTTGGGATTGCTTTAGTTTTTTACTGGTACTGTGGGATCTACTGTATTTTCTGGGAGTCTGATGATCGGTAAATTTTGGGATGAAGTTCCTACGTTACCGCCATTTTGAATTGCTTGTTGTTGTCTTTGTTTAAAGAGGAGGGCGGCTTCATCTAATTGTTGGTTCTGTTGCTCAGAGTTCCAATTCAATGTTCCAAAATTTGCCTGATGTATCAGGTTAAACATGTTGAACTCTGTACCACCGTTACTAGAGAATGGATCGCCATTATTCTGGCTAGGATCGCTGTTAGTGGAATCAATTGTACCGAGTTGAGCCAAGGTAGGCTGAGCGATCGCGAAACCGGAGAAGCTAACGCCGACAACCGTAGCAAGGGCGATTTTTGTCAGGGTGAGAAACATTTTTTCCATGAGGTTTTTACCCTAAAGTTGTTGCAAGTGAATCATGCTTATATCTTAAGCAAGAGTTCGTCTGAGTTGGGGTTGAATACTTAATAAAGCGACGACAGCAAAGCCCAGCAATATTAGTAAAGCGCCACCAAAGGTAACAGCACCCCAAGGGGCTTGCATGACTACGCTACCCAATCCCCAACTGCTGTGAAGATACAGATAGCGGATTGGTTCAATAGCGTAACTCAGAGGGTTAAGAGTGGCAACTACCTGCAACCACTGGGGCATAAAGGATAATGGTGCTAAAGCCGTACTGGCAAACAATAGCGGTAGGTTGGTGACAAAAATTACGGCGATGAGTTCAATGTGTCCTGGGAGGGCAAAAGCCAAGCCGAGAGAGATAGCGGTGACACCCAAAGCCAAGAGGAAGACAATTAACGCGATCGCACCTAACCCAGCTAAATCGGGTAAACCTGCGCCTAAAAATGCTGCTGCACCTACAATTACCGCCGCTTGTAGTAAACTTTGGCTGATAATAAAAATTGCCGATGCAAAGACAATTGAAAACCGCGATGCTAAAGGCGCTACCAGTAAGCGATTTAAAAAGCCAAACTCGCGGTCAAACATTACAGGTAATCCAGCGTTTAAGGCTCCTGCAAAAGCTGTAAAAACAATTACGCCAGCAGATAGAAATTGACCGTAATTTGTCGTACTGCCAAAAAGTCCTTTGGGAGCATTTTGGAATAATGCACCAAACAGCACCAGCCACATTACAGGCTGAACAATTCCCGCCGCCAAAGTTGAGGGACGGCGTTGTAATTGAATAAACAAGCGACGAGTTAAAGCTAAAGTCTCTTGAACTAGTTCGCCAAAGAAATTAGGTTTAGCCTCAGCGTAACCTTGCGGTGATGTGGCTGGTTGCCAATTTATCTCAGATTTAGGAGTAACGCTCATAATTATTAGGGAATTGGGCATGGGGCATGGGGTATGGGGGATTGGAAACAATTTTAGATTTTAGATTTTGGATTTTAGATTGAATTCCAATCCAAAAGACGCTCGCGGACTCGCTAACGCTACGCTAACGTAAATCCAAAATCCAAAATTTCTTGTCCTCCTTGTCCTCCTTGTCTTCCTTGTCTTCCTTCCAGTCTTTATCTCATATTTTGCTTTTTCTCGGCTTTGGGATCGCGATTGGCTACGGCTGCGAGTTCTGCATCCATTAAGGTGCGTCCGGTGGCGGCGAGGTAGACATCATCTAAGCTGGGGCGAGATTGGGCTATGCCAAAAATGGGCAAGCCTGCTGTATTTAGGGCTTGTTGAATGGTGATTAGCGCATCATTTTGCGGTGTTACCACTAAGTTTAGGGAATTACCTTGAGCAGTGTTGATAATTACTTCCTGCACTAATGGCAAAGTTTGCAGGAGGTGTTTGGCTTTTTCGGCTTCCTCGATGGGGGAGAACTCGCGGATGCGCAAAGTGATGCGATCGCCTCCTACTCGATCTTTTAATTGTGATGGTGTACCACATGCAATGACTACACCGCGATCGATAATCGCCACGCGATCGGCTAGGGCGTCAATCTCTTCTAAATAATGGCTAGTAATTACTACCGTGGTTCCAGAGGCGCGTAACTTCCGCAAAAACTCCCAGACAATAAAACGGCTTTCTATATCCAGTCCCACTGTTGGCTCATCTAATACCAAAACATCTGGTGCATGAAGCAATCCAGCTGCTAAATCTAGGCGTTTGCGTAACCCGCCAGAATAAGTTCCAGTTTTTTTATCAGCGTATTCTTGCAAATTGAGTAAATCTAATACTGTCTCAATTCGCTGTTTCCCTACCGCGCTGGGGAGGTGATAAAGCGCAGCTTGCAGTTGCAGCAGTTCTCTACCAGTCAACACTTTATCTAAAGCAACTTCTTGAGCCACATAACCAAGCTTTTGTCTTGCTACTCTGGGGTTAGCTAACACCGAGACTCCAGATACTTCGATTTTGCCAGCATCCGGCGTGGTGAGCGTACACAAAGCGCGCAGGGTAGTAGTTTTGCCAGCGCCATTGGGGCCAAGCAACCCAAAGATTTCTCCAGATTCTACTGTAAAGGAGACATCTTTGACGGCTTCAACCGTGCCATAGCGCTTTTGCAGATTTTCAATTAAAACGGCGGGAGCCATGACAGCTAATCCCCAACGATACAAATCTCAACAAAGTCTATATATATTGTAGTTGAGGAGTGCCAGTTAAATAGTTGAATGGGAACATCCCACCAATCTCAGCATAGAGGTATGTCTTGCTGCTTTTATATGCAGTACAGTCAAGGTAGAAGTTTTGCGCATTTGAGATGTTCGCAAATTAAACTTCTATCCTTGTAGAGAAAGTTGATTCTGCCATGCTATCTAACTCCTGTACAAACAGTGTCCTGGCTCCAGGTGTTTTGCGAAAAGTGCATCATATTGCACTTAACGTGAAAAACATGCAAGCTTCCCGACATTTTTATGGGACTATTTTAGGGTTGCATGAACTCACAGGTGATGAAGTACCCGCCACATTAGTTGAACTTGTTGCAGCTGGGAAAGTAGCTAACTTCATTACTCCCGATGGCACAATTATTGATTTATTTGGCGAACCAGAATTATCACCGCCAGATCCCAATCCCGAGAAAAGTTTTACTAGAGCCTATCATTTAGCTTTTGACATTGAGCCGCAGTTATTCGATCAAGCTGTAGCAGTAATCAAAGATAATCAAATTGCGATCGCTCACGGCCCTGTGACTCGTCCTACTGGTAGAGGCGTCTACTTCTACGATCCTGATGGCTTTATGATTGAGATTCGTTGCGATCCGGAAATTAGTTAATAGTTATACCGCAGCAACTCAGCATCAGATATCTGCATTGGCAATGTATTGATGAATTAGCAGTAGAGAAAAGCGATCGCTCATTACATTGAAAACAACTATTATTCTCCTTGTTTCCTGCACCAGTCTGGAGATTGCTACCATTTATCTTTGCTCTCAGTTAAATTGAGAATTTCCATTTTCGATGTTTATGAAGCTACGCACATACATGCTAATAGGGTTATTACTCAGTCTACTTCTCAGTACTGTGCCGATTTCTGGCAATCTCACCAACGCTGTCACACCCCCAGCCGTAGCACCTGTATCTACTCTTTCGCTCTCCCAAGGAGTGAACAAAACGGTATTGGATAATGGCTTAACAGTACTAACGAAAGAAATACATACAGCTCCTGTAGTTAGTGTGCAGGTATGGTATAAAGTAGGTTCTCGGAATGAGGGTAAGGGAGAAAGTGGCATTTCTCACCAATTAGAACATTTGATGTTTAAGGGTACAAAAGAGCGCCCGGTGCAGTTTGGGCGGCTCTTCAGTGCTTTAGGCAGTCAATTTAATGCCTTTACTAGCTATGATGAAACGGTATACTTTGGCACAGTACGGCGAGATAAACTAGAAGCACTGCTGACTTTAGAAGCCGATCGCATGACCAATTCATTAATTGGCACTGAGCAACTAACCAGTGAAAAGCGGGTAGTTATATCTGAGTTGCAAGGGTATGAAAATTCACCGAGTTATCGTTTAAATCGGGCAGTGATGCAAGCGGCTTTTCCTAACCGTGCTTATGGCTTACCTGTAGGCGGGACAAAAGCCGATGTAGAGAAATTCACGGTAGAGCAGGTACGCAATTATTACCAAAGGTACTACAGCCCGGAAAATGCCACGCTGGTAATTACCGGAGATTTTGCCACAGAACCAACAATCAAGGCTGTGAAAGAAACTTTTGGTCAGGTCAAGCCAAGAGTGAAAAAAGACTTAGAAATGCAGGAACCACAGAAAACCGTGAGTGCTGTAGCTCGACAAAAATCACCACTTGTGTTAAGGGAACCAGGAAGTGCCGCATTATTACAAGCTGTTTATCCTCTACCAGATTTAAAACATCCTGATGTTCCGGCAATTGATGTCATGGATATGATTTTGACTGGTGGACGTAGTTCTCGCCTTTATCAGGATTTAGTAGAATCTGGACTAGCTAGTTCTGTGAGTGGTAGCGCCGCAGAATTAATAGAACCGGGTTGGTATGAACTGAATGCAACAGCGGCTCCAGGTCAGGAATTAGGCAAAATTGCCCAATTAATGCAAAAATCTTTGGCGAAACTGCAAAAACAGCCAGTAACGACTGAAGAATTAAACCGCGCTAAGACCCAACTTCAAGCTTCATTTATTTTGGCTAACCAAGATATCACCTCTCAAGCTAACCAACTAGGGTATAACCAAGCGATTGCTGGAGATTATCATTTTGTGGAAAAGTATTTAGCGGCGATCGCTAAAGTGACACCCCAAGATGTCCAACGAGTGGCAAAAACTTACCTCAACCCAGCTAAACAAACCATCGGTTTCTTTGAACCAACTCAACCAGATGGCGAACAAGCTGCTAGTGGTAGTTCCGGTCGTACTGTCGAGAATTTTAGCCCTGGTCAACCTGTAGATCCGGCAGAATTGGCTAAATATTTACCTCCGGCGACTTCTACTACTAGCGCCAGCCAGCAAGTCCTACCAGAACAGTTTACTTTAGCCAATGGTTTACGAGTCCTACTGTTAGCTGACCACAGCGTACCAACAGTTAATTTAAGCGGACAAATTGATGCTGGGACTGTATTTGATGGGAATCAAAAAGCTGGGTTAGCAAATATCACGGCTAATAACTTGATGAATGGGACGCAAACTCAAAATGCTTTGACTTTAGCAAAAACTTTAGAAGATAGGGGCGCAAGTCTTGATTTTGTTGCTAGCCGCGAAGGCGTCAACATTACTGGTCAAGGACTATCAGCGGATCTGCCAATATTAATTCAAAACCTGGCGGATGTGATCCAAAATGCCACCTTCCCCACAGACCAGTTAGAATTAACTCGTCAACGGGTGTTGACTAGCCTGAAAGTCCAACTTGATGACCCCCAATCCTTGGGAAGAAGAGCGTTCCAGCAAGCAATTTACCCAGAAAATCATCCGTTCCATAGCTTTCCTACTATCGAAAGCTTAAACAGTATTACTCGCGATGAAGTACTGCGCTTCTACCGGGAACATTATCGCCCAGATACGACAACGATCGCTTTAGTGGGTGACTTTAAGCCAGCCCAAGTTAAAGCCTTACTCAATCAAAGTTTTGGAAAATGGCAAGCTCAAGGTAAACCACCACAACTCAATTTACCGCCTGTAGAGTTACCTGCAACTTTGACACGCCTAAATCAGGTAATTCCAGGTAAAGCCGAGGCGGTGACCTACCTTGGTTATAATGGCATCTCCCGCAAAGATCCGCGTTTCTATGCAGCTTTAGTGCTGAATCAAATTTTGGGTGGCGATACCTTATCTAGTCGCTTAGGTACCGAAGTACGCGATCGCCAAGGTTTAACTTATGGTATTTACAGCGCCTTTGCTGCGGGAATTAACCCCGGCCCCTTCTTAATTCAGATGCAGACAGATCCCCAAGATGCAGAAAAAGCGATCGCTAGCACCCTAGCTTTACTCAAACAGCTGCGGGAACAAGGGATAACTGAAGCAGAATTGAACACCGCCAAACGCTCAATTAGCAACAGCTACCCTGTAGAGTTAGCGAATCCCAGCACTGTCGCTAGCATTATTTTGGATAATGATGTCTACGGGCTTTCACCTCAAGAAATCCAAGATTTTCCCCGCCAAATCGAGTCTGTAACTATGCCAGATGTACAAAAAGTCATTCAGGAATTAATTAAACCAGAGAATGTAGTCATTGTGACTGTCGGTTCTCCATCTACCTTACAAAAACGCAGTTAATTAAACGCTGCGGCAAACTTCATCCGCTCACAGGGAATAGGGCATTAGTTTATCTTTATACCCTATTCCCAACTGTCACAGATGGGTAAGGGCAATGCCGTGCCCTCTAGAATATATAGATGCATAGCCAAAGATTATTGGAATTAGTATAAGTCAGTGTAAATAAACAAAAATATATCAAGAAATGTAAATAGCCTTGAAACCCTTACCAATGACAAATGACTATCTTCAATTGCACAGATCTATTTAATATTTATTGTGATGGGCTTGTTTTTAGTAACACAATAATAAAAACTAAAAATAGTAATTCTCAATTTACAAATACATTAGGTGATACAAGCATTTAATCGGGGTTTAGTAGTAGTAGTAGGAGTAGCGACTATTACTACTTTCACAGCAATAAATCTACCAGATGTCGCTGCTCAAGATAAGACGAAATGCATCAGCCAAATCACCGGAAAAGCAGGAAATGTCTTCTCCGGTGATTGCATTCCTAATGGGCTATGGATTAACCCCAGCTATGGTGCAGAATATGCCCGATTGATGCGGATCGCAATCCAAGCAGCTGCTAATAAGGATGATTACGATACGGCTATTATTAATTTTTCTAGAGCACAAAGGATTTCCGGCGTGACAGATTCCGAAGTACGTCGTGGGTTATTGGGCGCAATTATGGCGAAATCAATTCAGAAAAATCCCGTACAAGGTTATTTTCCATCTAGAATTTGGCTATTAGTTACCGGGGAATTTAGCGAAGGAGGGTGAGTTAATAGGGGCTAGGCTAGGTTAAGAAAGGTTGTCTCTACTAGCTGACTCAATCTAAGCCAGAAGATAATAGCGACGAATGTCTGGCGCAGACGCAACCAAGCCATCTAATTTTGCTGCGGCTTCTTGCAGATGATTTGAATCTAGATGATTATTTAAAGCTTCGTTAGAAGTCCATTCTTCAACAAAAGTAAAATCTGTTGGATCGTGCTGATTTTGCAAGAGTTCGTAGGTGATAGCGCCTGTTTCCTGTCGGGTTGGTTCAATTAATTCCAACAGAACTGCTTTGAGTGCTTCTACTTTATCGGGTAAAGCTACAACACGGGCTACAACGCGAATGGTTTGGTTAGTCATTTGTTAATTATTCTGTGATTACTGGAAAGATGCCATTTTAACTAAGCTTTTTATGATATTAATATCATATTATCTGTGATAAATTAATTTTTATTTAGCAGATTTTAATAGCTTTTTAAACAATTAAACTTATTTAAGTTACTAGTTGATTTTATATTTAACTAAACTAAATGTATTGTAAATAATCTAGCATTCTCTGAAGTACAAAGGCAGATACATAGAGCTTTGTTAAAGCTGAATAATCTAGTAATCTCAATAAGAGTTTTCAAAATTTTAAAAACAATTATGTAAAATTAATTACATAATGACTTGTCTCATACCCAGACTTGAGTTGCAAAGCTTTAAATCCTAGGAGTTGTAACATCTTTCAGTAATGGATGAACGTTTCCTGACTAACTTATCTTTTCATCCTAGAGCTAGATACATATATAGAATATTATGTCAACTATGTATATGCCAGATGAATATGTGTGTAACTTATAAAAAAACCAGATAAGTATATGGTAAAAGGATATCTATAAGCATTTCCACTAACAAATATGAATTTTGTTTTTGAGTGCATCTCCCAAAGTTCAAGACATTCACAGTCTTTAGCTAGTTCTGATCTCTGTGAACGGATAAAAGCAAGATTAAATCTCTCAGATGTATATAGAGTAGGTATTTGAGCCTTAATTTTCTCAGAAAATAGTCAAAATCAATATTTTTCGCTCAAACTCTTATTTTGTAAGGTTTACAGCCGATTTTCTTGGAATTAATAAAAATTGTCAATCAGTCTGAAATATCAGCTTTTATCGAAGCTTGTGAAACAGGCTATTGAACTATGTCATCAGGTACAAAAGTTATCTGATGATTTCGAGTCTCCAAAAAAGAATCAGGGTAAATATATCTACATATTGTGAGGTAGCTATGACAATTGATCGAATTGTGAGATTAAAAATTGAAGCATTGATTGTTATTGTATAAAATATTTGAAATTGCCAAGGTTAGTAATAATCTGCAATCAATGCTTTTTTTTCCTTTTGAAAACTAGTAAATAGCTTAAAACACCTTTTTACAAAAATAAGGTGTTTAATTTGCTCAAAATATCATCGTATTGCTAGAGCTAACTACAAGATTAATTTGTAGTTTGACAGAGATGTTGATTTTGAGTAATTTTCTCAACTTTGAGATGGGATATAAACAAGACTCAGAGTTGAAATACTCAATGTTTCTCATTAACTAAGTACATAGTCTGGTTCCGCAATTTATGGTCAAACCTTTGCAACAGTTGTAAAGGTTGCTTGTGTATCTTCAATTAAGCAGCCAATCATGTTTTGGCATATTTAGTACTATTTTCGAGACAAAAACTAGGATTTTCAAATTTTTTAGTTTTGGAATAGGTAATCAATGCATATATTACGCCTTGCAAGAGACAACTTGCCCATCATTTGCTACCTCGCAACTGATGCTCATAGCTTTTTCAGCATTTTTCATGATGAGCTAGTTTGGGTGATTGTTTCTGATATTTGCTAGCTCACACCCTTGAAACAGAGAATTTTCAATCTATACAAGTGAGGAGGAAATCTCATGATTCATAAAGCTTCTGTTGCATTATCTAATCTGTTGTTAATCTTGGTGACGCAATCTGCATTTGCACATCCCCAGCCAAAACCGCAACCCAATCCCCAACATAATCCCCAGCCAAAACCACAACCTAATCCTCAACATAATCCTCAGCCAAAACCGCAACCCAATCCCCAACATAATCCCCAGCCAAAACCGCAACCTAATCCTGAATCGAATCCCAAACCTAATCCTGAATCAAATCCCAAACCTAATCCTGAATCAAATCCCAAACCTAATCCTGAATCAAATCCAAACCCCAATCCTGAATCGAATCCCAAACCTAATCCTGAATCGAATCCCAAACCTAATCCTGAATCAAATCCAAACCCCAATCCTGAATCGAATCCCAAACCTAATCCTGAATCGAATCCCAAACCTAATCCTGAATCAAATCCAAACCCCAATCCTGAATCGAATCCCAAACCTAATCCTGAATCGAATCCCAAACCTAATCCTGAATCAAATCCAAACCCCAATCCTGAATCGAATCCCAAACCTAATCCTGAATCGAATCCCAAACCTAATCCTGAATCAAATCCAAACCCCAATCCTGAATCGAATCCAAACCCCAATCCCAATAATCCTCAAGGTAATCCCCAACCCCAACCAAACCCTCAACCCAATCCGGAAACGCCAGTAGAAGATAAAGGTAAAAACGTTGGTAATTTAGTTCCTATTTCCATACAACTTACTGGAGCTAGAAGGGTACAAGTTGGTCATACAGATGTTTCTGGTTCTGTATTTGCTGGAGGTGGAACCTTCTCTAGTGCTGGAGTTGAAGGTACTGTGAGCTATCGCTTATCTAAAAATACGTTTCTTTTTGGACAAGCTACATACAATCCTGTAGCACCATCTAAAGCAATTGGAGTAGGAGGAGTGACCACTGGAGTTGTATTTAATGCACCTGGAAAGTCTATTCGCAACAACAGCTATATCGGGGTTTATAGTAATGTCGTCGGTTTTGGAAACACCGGCGGAGATGAGGTTTCTCAGACTGCTTTTGGAAACTTAGGAATTATCGGAGGGGTTCAGCGTCCAGTTGGCGAAAAAGTCTCGGTATTTGCTCAAGCAGAAGCGGCTCAACGCTTGTACTCCCTTGCAAAAACTTCGCAAGGTCAAGCAGCAAGAGTTTCTGGAGGAATGGCTGTGGCTCTATCTTGTGCATCTAATGTCAGCTTAGTCGGAGACTATACTGTTGGCTCTAACCAAGACTCGGAATGGGGTCTAAGAGGGGTCTGGAATTTCGACTTTTTTGGGACTCCTTGTGGAATGAAACGGATTAGTGCCTCTTCTAACGTGGTCAAAGTTACTAAATACCTTGTTACTCTCATTGGAGCTAATCCATCTGCCAATGAGATTAGAAAGGCTGGGCTAACTCCTCCTAATGCCAATCCTGAAAGATATCGCCTCCAATCTGAACGTTGGAGAGGAGAAAAAGCGCAGGTTGTTGAAGAGTTGATAGTTGATGCTGTGGAAGTAGAGAGTATGCCCGACAAGATCCTCTTTGTCCGCAAGCCTATATCTCCTCAAGCCTTGGAAAAAGCCCAACAGATTGCAGCCGACCGGGAACCCAAACAAGCCTTTGAAGAGATTCGTAACCTTCTTCAAGCTGAAGAACGAGATAAGAATTTCAACCTGGAGGAAGAAGCGAAAAGGATTGCTCAGGAAAAAGGAATGGCTCTTTCTTCTGTACAGCAACTTGGATATGCGTTCACTTACCAAAATCGCCTGATTGGTGTGGTGGATAGTGACTTGTCCCAGCCTTTTGTGGGAACACCACGAGAGGCTTCTCCTGCGGAGTTAATGGTTGTGAACGAAATTGTCAAAAAAGGGAATAGTATTTTGCCCTCTCTAGCAACAGGTTACACAACAAAAGGAACAACCATCGGAGGAAACAGCATCGTCAATGGTAATTTGCTTCCACCTGGAACAAGAGTTCAAGTACCTAAGAGAAAAGATGTGATTATTCCCACTTCTAGTGTTGAATCTACTCAGATTGAGTGGAATAGGATTGAGAAAAAGTAGCGATTTGAAGAGGGAAAGGCGGTTATAAATGACAGCCTTTCCTTTTCCTTTCTGGCTAAATTCCCAGACTGCGAGCAGCAACCATGTAGCGAAATATATACTCTATGAGTTCAATATGATTACGGGCTGCTGTGGGGGAAGATGCCCAAACTGTGACACCATGATTGCGGATCAGGAGGGCTGGAATTTGTGGCGGATTATTGGTAAAGCGGTATTGAATTTCTGCTGCAATGCGGGAAACTTGCAAATGATTTGCGAAGATGGGGATTAGACAGCGAGGATTGTCCTCGTAAATTCCTAAGCCTTTGAGCATTTCTAAAGGTGGTAAGGATAGGTAATCTTCTGAGGTAAAGTGGGCAACTAAATTAGACTCAATTGAGTGTATATGGTAACAGGCTTGTGCTTCTGGGAAAAGGGAATAAAGTATCTGATGAATAGCAGTTTCAGCAGAAGGTTTGATATCAGTTGATGATGCTTCTATTTGATCACTTGTATTAATAAGGACAAAATCGCTTAGTAATAATTCTCCTTTAGAACGACCGCTAGCTGTAATCCAAAAACTACCGTCGGCTAGGCGGATAGAAAGATTTCCCGCTGTTCCAGCCATCCAACCTTGCTGGTAAAAACTGCGGGCGGTGTTGATGAGTTCCAAGCGCGGATCTGTGAGGCTGGGGGTTGTCATAAAATGAGAGTTATTTCCACAATTTCACTAAATATTCGCGGATTTGTGAGAAATTATCCCAAGGAATGTAGGGTTTTTGTTGCTCTTCTAAATACTCGGCTAGGCGATCGCGTGCGAAAACAACAGAAGCTTGCATTCCCATATTTAAATCAGTCAAGGAATCACCGATCGCAATCTTCTGATAGGCTGGATATTTGGACATGACTTCAACTTTGGCGACTAGTTCCGTACCTCCCTCATAAGGGGAAATGACTTTTAAATGGGAACCAGTAGTGTCTACATCTACCGCATGGATCGCATGAACCCTTTCCACTAACCTATCAAGGACAGTTTCTACCATTCCCTGCAACCCACCAGAAATCACAACTAACGGTACTCCCTGAAACTCCAGAAAATCAAGCAGTTGGACAAATCCTGGGCGGATTGGTTGGGTTTGGGTAAATTCTAAAATTTCGGTGTAGCGTGAAGCGGGAATTGATTCCAGAATTTGTCTGACTCCCTGTCGCAGTGTCAGTTGTCTGGCATACATCTGGGGCAGTAATTTTGCTGATAGTTCTGGTGCAAATTTTTTTAACACCGCAACGAAGGTTTCTTCGGTTGTAATCGTCCCGTCAAAGTCGCAAAAGACAATTCGCCTCAAGTCTCATCCTCCCAGTTTCGATTGTTTTTCCTATTTCACCTTACAGCCTGGGGAATGCGAATTTCTTTGGCTGTATACTGAGGAACCCAGCCTTCCGTGCTAATAAAATAACGCACTGCTTTGACTCGCTTGGCTGGCGTAAGATGAAACCAATGTTCGGTATTGGCGGGGACGTTGATGTATTCTTGTGGTTGCACTGTCAGTTCTACTTGGCTACCATCGGGACGGACAAAGCCAAAAACTGCTTCGCCATCGATGATGTAGCGGACTTCATCATCAGCATGGGTGTGGATCTGGGCAAATTTAACTAGTAACTCATCTAAGTTGGGAATTCCGGGATGCAGTACAATCAAATCTCGTGACTGATAGCCAGCTGAGAGTTGCAATTGCTGAAAATAGCCATCTAATGCTTGCAGTACTTGTTCTTTTTCTGCTTCATTGAGGCTATCTTGGGCTATTAATTTATGTAATTGGCGATCGCTTCCCACATCCCACTGATTGAGTTGAATATTCAATGATGCCAATTCTCGTGTAATCTCTGGTAAATCCTGGTATTGAGTGCCATTTTCGAGTTTTAGAATCGCCATAAATCTTCCTCAAAAGCGATCGCGCCTACATCTGTTCAAAATCGCCCATCTCTCGGTTCCGCATTTAGCTGCTTTTTAGCAAGTTTCAATTGTCTCCAGAGTCTGTGAATTTGTTCGTAAGCTTCTTCTGGAGAAATTTTACCACCTGTTTGCAAATCGCAAATATAACTCACTCGCTGGGAGAATTCTTGGAGATTCGCATTAAAAACTACTTAATTACTAAATTCAATTTTTGAGAAAGATAGCAGATGAATATTACTACCCATCTGCTACAAAGTAACGGAGGTATAAATTTGATTACTAGTACTTTGATTGAAGAATTTTTTGGCAATGCTATTTTAATTTTGAAAAATATTAGTTTTTGTTAATAAACTTTTATGTAATATTTCACAAATTCTGACAAATTACTGTTACTGCCGATACAACAATATTCATCAGCTATCGCTTTTACCAGATAGTATCCATTCTTGTGGATGGTAATGGACGATAATAGCTGCATAAGTCTTATCTTCATAAACTACGGTAAAACGACAGATATACTGTATTTTAATCTAGACTAAATACTATCTCATATTTTGATGAGTCTAGCAAGAGGGTTTTTCTGAAAATTTCTATCGCGAAGAGGACAAGCCGGATAGTGATTTCGGGTATACTCGTTTACTTATTAATAACCTTTTGTTAAATTAGCCTTAACTTATTGAAGTTCGACATTTATACCAAAAGTGTGAGTAGCCTCCAGCCTACTAAGAATAGGCATAAAATTCAGTTCTATCGCTAGGAGCAATATGGCAATGGGGCCGATGTTAATTCATGCTGATGATTGGCTACATATAGGATTCAGACTGACTCTAGCCTTGTTAGTAGGCTGCACGATCGGTTGGAATCGTCAGCAAGGAGGTAGACCAGCAGGGATGAGAACTTTTATGTTGGTGAGTATGGGCGCTGCCTTATTCGTCATGATTCCTTTACAGGCTGAGGGCGATAGTACTTTTGCATCTACCAATGCATTGAGTCGCACAATTCAGGGTGTAGCCACTGGTGTGGGATTTCTCGGTGCGGGATTGATTCTTCAAGAGTCACCGCGAAAATCGACTGCGCCAAAAGTACGTGGCTTAACTACAGCCGCCTGTGTTTGGACTGCGGCGGGATTAGGTGCAGCTATTGGCTGTGGTTTGTGGCAAATGGGATTATTAGGAGGAATATTGACTTTAATTACCCTAAGTGGTGTAAAAAAGCTCAAGCGCACATTTTTTAGTCATAAAGGTCATCATAAATCTGGAACTAGAGAAGAATCACTTAATTCTGTAGATGATGATGATGATTAATCTCACATAACCTTACCAATGACCTTTAACACACTAGATGCAATCATCCTGGTACTATATCTACTGGTTGGTTAAAAATGTGAATTATTATGCTATACCACTTAGATTTTCATGTAGAGTACCCTGATGATGTATCTCAGAAAGAACTGTTTGCAATATGGGCAGAAGAAGCGGATGCGGCGCTCAAAGCCAAAGAGGCAGGGGTAGTTGTAGACTTATGGAAATGTGTTGGTACCAGAAGGGTAATTGCGATTGTTAATGTTCCCACTCCTGATGTGCTGGATCAAATTCTCTTAGATTTACCTATCATGCAGAAAAATGGTCAGCGCGTTCAAGTGGAGGTAACTCCCTTGAGAAGATATGAGGACTTTGCAGCCGATTTAAAAGCGCGTTTAGATCGCAAATAATTAATTTAACTTTATGTTGATGGCGATCGCATCTTTGCTCAATCCGATCGCCTAAGTAATTATAAAGTTGCTACCAGTTCCTTTAAGCGATCGCGTCCATCGCGAAAAACTGACCAACCATCCCCGACTAATACAGCTTCAACCTCAGTCAGTGCTGCTAATCTCTGCACAGATGCCACTGCTTCCTTGGGATTCAGAAGCTTTTCATGGGGTAACATGGTTAATGTCCCGGCTTTGTGCGCCCTGACTAAATCTCCTGTAATTAAAGTTGTTTCCTCCAGTAATAGTGCTAATTCACCTGGGGTTTTAGAACCTTGGAGTTCAATCACCTTTAATCCTGGAACCACCTCTTCAGCATCAACCAACCAGCGATCGCAAGCGATGGGGAAATTATCTTTCTCACCTACTGGCCCTGCTATTTTGGCATAAGTTTGATTGGCAATTTCTGGAGATGACCTGACATGATCGGAATTTGTCAGTACAATCCAAGCTACACCACCAAGAGACTCGATGTGATTCCAATCATGATTTGATAAAGCCACTGGATCGATCAGGATATTACCTTGGGGACGAATCCAAGCAATCCCATTGAAATCAATATTTCTGGCGAGATTAAAATGAGACCAACCATAGAGATCTGGACGGTGCAGAGATTTCATGTTGATTTTGGGGCAATGCCTGCAATTACTCAGTATCGGTAAATTTAGGTTGGAAATCAAGGTAGTAATAGAGATTAATTTTTGGGGAAAATAAATTTATGTATGTAGGGAAGGGAAGGAGGACTAATGACTAATGACTCAAGAACGTTTGACGGGATTCATCCAGGCTTCTAGACGACTAAATGCTTGAGAAGACAGCAGTGTTAAGCATAGGTAAACTATAGCCACAGCGAAGTAAATTTCAAAGGCGCGATAGTTATCTGCAACAATCAACTGTCCTTTGCGGACTAATTCTTCAAACCCAATTACAGAAACTAAGCTAGTATCTTTCAACAAACTGATAAATTCATTCCCCAAAGGTGGAATCATCCGTCGGAAGGCTTGGGGAAAAATTACATAACGCATGGTTTGGAAAGAACTTAAACCTAAGGACTGTGAAGCTTCTGCTTGTCCTGGTTCAATTGATTGAATCCCAGCGCGGACGATTTCTGCAATATAAGCGGCGCTATTCAAACTTAAGGCGATTACCCCTGCAATTAAGCGATCAAAGGAGAAAGTCAAACCAAGTTCTTGGATGAGTGCAGGTATGCCAAAATAAATCATAAAAATCTGCACGAGTAACGGCGTTCCTCGAAAAAAATCTACATAAGCGCGCGCCAGCCAACGCACAGATGCGATCCGGGAAAGGCGAATAATACCCAACAGGGAACCGCCAACTAAACCCAGCACTACAGAAAGTACTGTGAGTTGTAATGTCACCAAGACCCCTTGTAAGAGTAGGGGAAAAGACCGCCAAATTATGTTTAATGAATAGAATAAGCCAGTTGTATTACCCGTTTGCTCCTCAAAAGGTGATGTGGCTGGTAAGGTTGGGGGTTCGGCTTTAAACCACTGACGATAAATTTGGGCATAAGTGCCATTTTTGAGGATTTTATCGAGTCCATTGTTAATTAATACCAGGTTTGCTGAATTTTTTGGTGTGGCAATGCCATAATATTCTTCTGTTACCAATTGCTCTACTACCTTTAACCCTTTCAAATTACCCGTATTAATGGCGTATAAAGTAACTGGGGCATCGTTAATAACTGCATCGACATTATTATTGGCTAATTCTTGCAGGGCTAAAGGTGCAGAATCAAAACTGCGAATTTTGGCACCGGGAATACTCTGAGCTTTTTTAGCTGCGGTTGTGCCAATTTGTACAGCAATTCTTTTATTTTTCAGGCTATCCAAGTTAGTAATATCTTGATCGTCAGCGCGGATAGCGATCGCTAACCCTGCTTTAAAATAAGGGCGAGAAAAGGAAACTGTTTTGGCTCTTTCTTGGGTAATGGTAATTGAACTAATCGCCGCATCTACGGTTTTGGCTTGCAAAGCCGGGATAATGCCATCAAAGGGTATGCTTTGAAAATCAATTTTAAAATTAGCCGCCACTGCGATCGCATTAATTAAATCAAGGGAAAAACCTTGCGCCTTACCACCACTTCCAAGAAACTCAAAGGGTGGAAATGCTGGTTCATTAGCAATCCGCAAAGTTTTTTCTACACTAGGATTAACGCTACAACCAACAAGTAACAATAAACTCAATACTGTAGCCACTAACGAATTTAACCAACGTACCCCAGCCAATCTAGCTATATTCATTCCCTTTTACCCTTAACTCTGATGAAAAATTCCACATCCGCGATTACTTTTGAGAATATCGAAAAAAGCTTCGGTTCCCTGAAAGTTCTTCAAGGAATTACAGGTGAAATCAATCGCGGAGAGGTAGTGGCTGTGATTGGTTCTTCTGGCTGTGGTAAAAGCACTCTACTACGATGTTTCAATCGTTTAGAAACCATTAATCATGGACGCTTATTAGTTAATGGTATAGATTTATCCCAATCTGAGATTAACTATACTCAATTGCGGCAACTCAGAACCCAAGTGGGTATGGTTTTCCAACAATTTAACTTGTTTCCTCATCTGAGTGTACTGGAAAATCTCACACTTGCTCCCCGTAAAGTTTTGGGGAAAACAGCGAAAGAAAGCGCTCAATTAGCAGGATTGTATCTGGAAAAAGTCGGTCTTTTTGATAAAGCCTCGGCTTATCCCGAACAACTTTCTGGGGGACAAAAACAACGTGTAGCGATCGCGCGGAGTTTATGTATGAATCCGCAGATTATGCTGTTTGATGAACCCACCAGCGCTTTAGATCCGGAACTAGTTGGGGAAGTGCTCCAAGTCATGCAGCAATTAGCAGCGGAAGGAATGACAATGGTCGTCGTTACTCATGAAATGCAATTTGCGCGAGAAGTTGCACACCGAGTCATATTTTTAGATCGAGGTGTTGTGGTTGAACAAGGTTCCGCTCATGAAGTTTTGACTCATCCTCAAAGCGATCGCCTACGTATTTTCCTCAGTCGTCTGAATGCTGTTTAAAAGTTGTCAAAACTTAGATTTAAAGATATTCACTTAAAAAGTCAAAGGGATCGTCTTCCCAACAAGGTTCAGGAATCATCAACAGTAAACTATTGCGGATATCAGCTTCAATTTCATCACTATCTTCCCTGTCAAATAATTCAGTCATCGCTTTCCAGTCACGTTCTTCTAACGATCTCAGTGCTGGAGCATATACATGTAGATTTACTGGATAATTCACACTTTCAATTAGGGTTGACTGTCGCCAAAAATTGTTTTAATTGTTGATAAACAATCATATTCTAACTTGGACATTACGTCGTCACAAGGAATCATAGAAATCCTCATACAACTAATTAAAAAACTTTAAATCAATTTTTTTGAATTAAAATTGATGGGTATCACCCCTGATAATTCTTCAAAAAAATTTAATATTATTCAAATAATGTAATTATTGATACTTTTTATTAAATAATCTATCCGTAATTTAGTGGTGAAATAATCAACAAAGCCACGACTTGAAGCCGTGGCTTTGTCAAAACGGAAAAATTTTCCTTATAAAGACTCTAAATAGCTCAAAAGGTCTGCCATTTCTTGAGCGCTAGGTTGGAATTTTGGCATTGGTGGCGTTTCTCCACTAATTACTTGGTGAATTAATCCATACCGAGACTTGTGTTTAGAAACGCTTTGCAAACTGGGGCCTACTCGCCCATCTGCTTGCCAACCATGACAACCAGCACAATTAATTTGAAAAATAGCGTTTCCTTGAACAGGATCGCCTCTAAGGGCTAAAACACTTTTGACATAGGGATCGGCAGCTTGAACCATTTGAACACCAAAAATGCCCAAAAAGATTGCTAGCACTACGGCAAGAGCCAGCAAAGCGAGCCGCTGAATTAGAGTTTCAGGTTTGGTAATCTGGTTATCCAAAAGGTTTGTAGTTAAAGTTGAGGTGTGCTAAAAGTTTTTCATTTCCTACACATAGCTTAAAAGTTCTTGATGCTGTCTGCAAGCGCAGATCGAGATTTTCTTGTCACTGTTCTCTGTCCAAAATCCTGTAGGGAGCCGGATTAACCTCAATTTGGTAAAATCAAAAACAGGAAACGAATGTTTAATAATTGCAAAGAGGAGATTTACAGTGGTTGAACCCCTGCTCTCAGGTATTGTTCTTGGTTTAATTGTGGTTACCCTGGCTGGCCTGTTTTACGCTGCCTATAAGCAATATAAGCGCCCTACTGAGCTAGGAGGCTAGGATTAGGGTATGGGGCATGGAGCATTGGGCATTGATAATTCATGTTTTCTCCTCTGCTTCCTCTGCCCCTAATTCCACATATCTAAAAAATGTCAACCCTGTATTGCCATAAACTTTCTGGCGGCAAATTTCCCAATTGGCAATTACTGGAGTCACCCAATCTTGGGAACTGTGTTCAGCGGCGAGTTCGCCGTCAGAATTTAAAAGTTGATAATCTGCGATCGCTTCTAAAACCGACTGATACAATCCACTAGCGTAAGGTGGATCGAAATATATTCTGTCAAATTGTTTGCCTGATAAATTTTTTAGCTGCTGGAGCACATCTCCGCGTAATACTTTCCATTCTTGGTCAGCCTGAGCTACCCGCTGCCAATTTTCTTGAATAAGATTACAGGCACGGCTCGATTGTTCAATGCCGATGACTAAGCTGGCTCCTCTACACAAAGCCTCTGCACCCATTGAACCACTACCAGCACACAAATCTAACCAGCTACAACCTGCTATCTCTCCCTGCCAAATATTAAAGACAGCTTCCCGTACCCGCGCACTCGTGGGTCTGGTATCTTTACCAGGTAATGTTTTTAGCTGGCGATTACCGTAAATTCTCAGACTCATTTGTCATTGGTTAATTGATCATTAGTCATTAAGTCAGCAGCAAAAATTATCAACTGACAACTGACAACTGACAACTAACAACTGACAACTAAATAAAATTATATTATGCGGCAACTTCTTCTCGGACTTGAGCAACAAAATTAGACAGTATTTGCAATCCAATATTCGATGATTTTTCGGGGTGAAATTGCACTGCCATCAGGTTATCACGGGCGATCGCAGCGGTGACTGTTTGAGTACCGTGGGTAACTATTGCAGCACGAATTTGCGGATCTGTTGGTTCAACATAGTAAGAGTGAACAAAATACACCCAAGGTTGGGATGGTAAATGCTCCCACATAATACTTTTTGGCTGAATTATTTCTAGTTGATTCCAACCCATGTGCGGAATAGTGATATCGGGTTCGGGAATAAACCGTTTCACTTTTCCTTTGACAATTCCCAGTCCTGGTTGAGTTCCTTCTGCACTTGATTCAAAGAGAATTTGCAATCCCAAGCAGATACCCAAAAATGGTTTACCAGATGCGATCGTATCTTTAATAGGTTGTTCTAAACCACGCGATCGCAGGTGTTGGACAGCTGGATCAAAAGCACCTACTCCGGGTAAAACGACTGCATCTGCTTGTTCTATTTCCTTAAAAGAATGAGTGATTTTAGGAGTAGCTCCAGCTTTTTCCAAGCCTTTGCAAACTGAATGCAAATTTCCCATCTCGTAATCTACGACCGCAATCACTGGCATTGACCTGCTCCTTGTAAATTTATTATGGAGGCTGATTCTATTTTAAATAATATTTCTTATGAAGAAAAGATTTCTATTAACTTCTTTTGACACTTGGCTAAGCGATCAACAGTCAAATTCTTCCGACGATCTATTACTAGAAGTCACCAAACTTGAAACCCTACCGCATCATTTGACTTTTTTACGTCAGTTACCTGTAGATGTGCAATTGGCTAGCGATCGCGTAATTCAAAAAATCAACGAACTCCAACCAGATTCCATTATCTGTTGTGGGATGGCGGCTAGCCGGACGCAATTAACAGTGGAATTTTGTGCTAGTTGTCAAGAAAGAGTTTTGCAAACAAAAGTGGATTTAGAAAAATTAGTGGCTGGTGGTAGGGGAATTGAGATTAGCCACGACTGCGGCAAATTTGTCTGTGAGGGTCTTTATTATTCCGTATTGGATCACCTGCGTCAATCCCAAATCCGAGCCAATTGCATCTTTGTTCATGTACCAGTTTTGCAGCCAGAAAATTTGGTAAACATTGTGGCAGATTTCGTATTAATAATTAACAAACTGGCACTTTCATAAATTTGTCAGCGTCTTGATGAGGGAAAAAATAGTTAAATTTATGTTGCCATTGTTACTAAGTTTGAGTCTGGCTCAATCAATTTCGCCTGCACAACTACCAGCAGAAGTAGTACAACCACAAATTGTCCGTCCTTTACCAGGAAAACTTGATTCAGTGCCGGTTTTTAATAGCAATAGTCCAGAATTGGTATTGAAAGAAGGAATTTTACTCTCTACCTTTCCCCCAGATGGCAAAAAAGTGCCAACAGCTCATTTAAATTTTCCCTTTCAAGGCAGATTCGATGTTTTTGCTCACCATATTGCCAAAGCTGAACCCGCAGAAAATTTACGCTCTTTATATTTAGGTATCCTATTGCATAATCCTGGTGCGACTCCAGTAACTATAAATGTGTTGCAAGCAGCTAGTTATTTGAGTCAACCAGATGCACCTTTTATTCAGTTACCATCTTTTAGTAACAATATCTTAGGTACGGTTTTTTCCGGCCCAGGCGATCGCATTACTAATGAAGTACTTAGAGGTAGGCGACAAGAAATTTTTCCGGCGCAAATAGTTATTCCCCCCAGGGAAAGTCAGATGTTACTAAATTTACCAATTCCGGTGAAAGAACTTACCCCTCCCTTGAATGGACGCTCTACTTTGATGCGGCTGCGAAGTAACGGTACAGTTTATGCAGCTAGCCTCGCCATGTTTGCACAAACCAATAGCGATGGTAGCGAGCGAGCGCCAACTTTAGCAGAGTGGCAAAATTTACTGAATAATAGTGATGTGGCTGGCCCCAGAGATAAAGTCCCCACGCCTTTAGAAGAGACTGGTAAACCCCGCATTTACGGTCGTGTATCTGGAGTTGCCAGTGGTTCCCAGTGGCGCGCCTTATTGGTAGATGAACCCAAAGCCAAATACCTGACAATTCCCCAACCGGGACAAGCCTTCTCTTACGCTTTAAGCACCTTGCATGGTGGTACCTTGGGAACTAATCAAATTCAAAGTGCAAAGATGCTGGTGCGCTATCCTGACACCGCATATCGCGCTCATGGCAACTATGGCATTCAATATAGTTTGAAATTGCCACTATATAATAATAGTCAAAGTCCACAAACTGTGACTGTGTCATTTCAAACACCGATAAAAGAGGATCAATTAATCAAACCAGGATTACGCTTTTTCAATACCCCAGCCAAGCAAGTATTTTTCCGGGGTACGGTGCGGGTGCGTTATAAAGATGACCAAGGTAAGGCGCAAACCCAATTTGTACACCTAATCCAAACCCGAGGGCAAGCAGGAAAACCCTTAACTAGATTAAATATGCCAGCAGGCGATCGCCGCTTGGTACAAGTAGACTTTATCTATCCCCCCGATGCTTCCCCACCGCAAGTATTAACAGTTGCAACTCAAGCTGAAAATCGGTAATCAACAAATTAAGCGATCGCCATTGAAGATATGCCTCCAGGCGATCGCATTAAAATGACACTTTAATTATCAAGAATTTATCAACAATTTTAAGTAATTTTTTTGACTAAGAGGTAATTTATCAAGTATAAATCCAATTAATATGAGGGAGTCACTCGCATTTTTATAGTTATTCTACCCAAATCTAAATTGCAGACTGTCTCCCTTACTGAGGTTTACTTGATAAATGACCTCTTAGCTAATTTATTTCTAAAGAATTAGCAATTTGTTATGACTTAGGCCTGTATTCACTACCGTCAGCACGAAAACCTTTTTGTTGCAAAATTACCTGATTATTACGCAGAATTGTCAGTTCCGTATCAGCCCCAGGAATAAATCTTACTTGATAGGTAGAGCCATCTTTGATGGCAATGTATGTTGTCCAGTAGTTCTTAGTATCATTGTTGGGTAATTTGGCAGCAGGAGCACGTTCTGTAACTTCAGTTTTGTTGTCATAGACATTCATATATACCTGATCCTGTTTGTAAATTCTCACGGTTTTGGCATCGGTCACAAAAAATACTAGTGTTTGTGCATCTGTAGGATTTTTGTCTGGTGATGATGGTTTGCTAACTAAGGTAATTACATCTTCCCGTACCCAGCCAACGTCTTTCGCTTGCGTACCAAATTGCACTTTGTACCAAGTACGAGTATCTCCTGAAGGCTTTTGTTTATCTAAAATTTTGACGCGATCGCCTGCTTTTCCTTGGCGTATAATATTACCTTCCTTAATTAAGGGAGCAGAACGAATATTAACCACATTCGTGTTAGAAGTATTTGTCTTCAAAACGCCTTCATTTGGGAGAATTTGGTTGGAATTTGTCATGTTCTTACTCAGCCAAATTTGATTTTTTGACAATGGACGCTTCAAATGATACTACTGTGTCACCAAATAGGGAAAAAATATACTTAAATTTCTTAATAATGTACCCAAGTGCGAGCAGGTAAAAGCCCTGGAATATTTCTTACTTGCTTGTATGATTTTTTAATCAGGACTGTAGCCCTTGATTTTTCAGCACCCTTGATAGTCAGTAAATTATTTAAAACCCTTTGCTACTTTTTTTTGTCCCTTCCCTTGTGGTTTAGATTTTTGCACTTCTCCTAAGGCTGCTTGAAATAAGTTATGCAGATGTACAGGAACGCTAGCAATTTCTGGTAAATCTGGCTCTAGAGGTTTGTTAAATTCTTGTAACAGAGCATCTAAATCCCTACTCAACTGAAAATCAGCACGTTGCAAAACTGTTTGCAGTACATTTTCTAATGTGTGAGGATACTCTTGGGCTAATCGATACCAAATAAAAGCATTAATACTTTTATCTTCTAAATAAAAGCGAATTAGTTTTTGCGCACCTTCAATATTTTGCCAATCTGCTGCTGATAAGATGGTTTTTATTTTACTATATGTTGGTAAAAACATTTGTCCCCAACGAGGATGAGAAATCGCTGTCACCTGTTCTGCTTTCTTCAATTCACCAGGTAAATCAACCTTTGGCATTACCATCTTACTGCTGCTATTATTTTTAAATATTTCTGACGCTAAATTCGCATCAGCACCCATTTCTTTGACTGCTGCTTTGATTTCCTCTTCATTAATTCCTGCTTCTTGTACTAATTCATTTAGAGGCTTAGAGGTGTCAATACCTGTAGCTGCTAAATACTTCTCAGTAATTAATTCTTGAAATTCACCTATTTTCTTATTTAGTTGATATCCTGGTAGTGTGATTTCATCTGTGCCAAAAAATTCTACAAACTGCTGATGATATTGGAAAACTGATTGCCAAGCTTCTTCTAGCAAATCTGGCGCATCACTGTAAAGATGATTTTTATATTCTTCTTTGAAATTACCAATAGCTACAGCTAGTTTAGGTTTACCCAATTTACCCATAATTGTATAGTTACTAAAAAATGTCCAGTAACTATCAGTAACGGGAGAAATGCGAGTTAGCAGAATTTCTCCTTCTTTAAATCGAGATGTTTCTTGTAGGGTTTGGATATTATTAGGTTTAACGATGTAATATTTATCAGTCAACCAGTTCCTTAACTCAAAGCCATCAGGTAATATCTTCGTAATGGCAAATAAGCCCATGAAGCTACGATGCCAACTAGCAACTAAATTGCGATCGCTTTGAGGTAGATCGGGATGGCTATCGATAAATAAATCTAGTGGTGACTTATCGCCTACTTTCCCTTCTGTAATAAAGCTATCAATTACTAAGTCTTGCTGTGCAATGTTACCATTACCTGTGCGTAACTTTCCGGCTGCATAAGTTTCCAAAGCCTGTGCTAAATCACCTTCTGCGTCCAATACAAAATCTACCACAGCTTGTTTAAGTACGTGCGCTCGCCCTAATATTGCATCCACAAGTTTATTTCTCTAACCAACAGAGGTAGATTAGAGCCTTTGAGACTATTAGCGCATCTAGCTATTGCTAGATTTATGAAGATGCAGATTCAGCAAATTTAGCCAAGACTATATATTACCCCTATTGTGTCACTCTCCGAAAACATTGGCCATTTCTGAATTCTAGAAACTTTATATAGCAAGCGATGTCTAGCTTGAAAAGTTCAGATCTAAGGAAGCCTTATCTCCGACTTTTCGTTACGAAGGGCTACGCCTACGCGCAATTCTTTTCTAAAAACAAATACAAAACCTATTTTTTCTAAAAGTATAGCTTGTATTAATTGCCGAGGTTTCTCGCGATCGCCCTCCGGGAAAGTGACAAAACAGAAGTAATTACTTTTTCTTGCCTAGATTTTGTTGCCGCTTCCGCAGATATCATGTCAATAATGTATTGACAAACTACTAGTAGGGACTATTATGTATTATGTTCCCGGACGAGAGCGAAGACGATCGGGTATATGATGGCGATCGCCTAATATTTCTAATAAAGGGCCATTAACATCAAATTTAACCATACTTACCGACGCAACCAAAATATTCACCCGATAGCGATAGCGTCCCAAATCAATTCCCAATAAACTGCAAAGCATAATCCGAATCGTGGCTTTATGGGAAACTACTAAAACATTTCCTTGGGGATGTTTTTCTTGAATTTCAGCAATCACAGGCATAGAACGGTTAGCAATATCTACCGCAGTTTCTCCACCTAGTGGTGCATTCCAAGCTGGTTCTGTCAACCAGTTTACATAGTTTTGGGCGTAATTCTCTTGGGCAAACGATTTACTCTTGGTTTCCCATTCACCGTAACTACCTTCTCTAAGTCCCTCACGCAACTGCATATCCATACCGATAGCATCACAAAATGGCTTGGCAGTTGCAATTGTACGTTTCATCGGGCTAACATAAACCGCTTCCCACTTCAATTTTTGATAAACATCGGCAAAACTTTCTGCCATTTGTATCCCTTCTGTTGTCAACTCCGCATCAGTTTCACCGCAAAAATTACCACTTTGACTAAAAGTAGTTTCTCCATGTCGCAGTAAATATAAATTGAGTGTCATAGCTTGTATCGCGATTGGAATAAAGGAGTTTGTGCAAAAATAAACTATCATCAATCTCGCAATCGAGTATGTGACACCAGGACAAAGTCATCAACTAAAAAAGTCAATCAACGACAAAATTTTGAAATCGAAGACAAAAGTAGCGGTTTCAGCTATTACTAAGTATTAAGGCAACATAAGGACAAAGTTGGCAAACTCCCCAAACAGCTAAACTGAACGCATTAGTTCAGTAATAAAACGATTGAGAGCGGAAGCAATTTTATACCCAGATGGTCATTACATTGACCCCCCTATACAAACGTTGCGAAGTCATGGCTCAAACTTTCCGAACGAAGGTTGCATGTAATCAATTGTCAGAATATGAGGCTATCTTATCAGCTTCAGATAAACA
>NZ_JACJRE010000049.1 GCF_014697075.1 Tolypothrix sp. FACHB-123
ATGTCAATACATATAAGGCTTTTGGCAAAATAAAGATGCTTTTTTTGTGTTTATATGAGTGCTATAACTAATAATTTGGCATAATAGCTACTGAAGAACCATATCAATTCAAAACTCAAAACTTGTACTGAGAGCTTCGTGAAGTATTCAAAATTAAGCAAGCCAGAGTTTACAAGGGTTTTGAGACGAGAATTTGAGTTATGAGTTTTGGCAGATCGGTACAATTGATAATTACCGTTTCGCTGATTGTTTGCGACTTTAGCAGTGGGTGATTGATTGACGCAGTGCTTTACTAGCTAGACAATCTAGCCTAGTGTGTGGTATATACATTAGTTCCTAATCACCCAAAGATTGTGTCTGGATTTTGGCAGATTGTATTGTATATATTTCTCGGTCAGTAATCAATGGCACAAGCAATAGCTGACAAGTTACCACTAATGGTTTGCAGTGTTAATTAAAATACGCCATAACGAGCTTTTCCTTGTCGCTTCGCACGGTACATAGCAATATCAGCATCTCGGAGTAGGTTGTGTGGTTCTTCGTAATGACTACTACTTAATGCAATCCCAATGCTAGCGGAGGGAAAGATCTGATTTCCGTTGAAGTTAATTGGTACGCTTAAAGATTCCTGAATGCGTTTGGCTACATTGGTTGCGTCTGTAACGTCTTTGATATCTTCTAACAGTACAGCAAATTCATCACCACCAAATCTAGCTACTGTATCGCCACTGCGTAAACATGACTCTAAGCGTCGGGCGATCGCTACTAAAAAATCATCGCCGATCACATGTCCAAAGCGATCGTTAATTCCTTTAAAACCATCTAAATCTAAAAACAAAACTGCAAAATTATAATCATTGCGCCGTTTGCTGCGTTCAATTGTTTGTCTGAGGCGATCGAGAAATAAAACTCGATTGGGAAGCGCTGTTAATGCATCATGACAAGCATTGCGTAGTAGTTGGGCTTCTGTTTGTTTGCGTTGACTAATATCTTGAAACACTAAAACTGCACCATCAATATTGCCATCCACATCACGAATTGGGGCGACAGAATCACCAATAGGTATAATCTTGCCATCCTTAGCCAGCAGGTTACAGTTGTCTGGTATGTTTAAAACTTCTCCTGCTTGTATTGCTTTTGTGGCTAAATTATCAATTACTTCATCCATGTCTTTGTCAATTAAGTTTACAACTTCACTTAAATCCTTGCCATAAGCTTCATCTTGTCTCCAACCTGTGAGGGTTTGGGCGACTGGATTCATCATTTGAATACAGCCATTAGCAGAAGTGACTACGACTCCACAGCCCATACTATTAATAATTGCTGTGAGTTTCTGCTTTTCTTGTTCATATTTTTTATGCAGTCGATGCTTATAAAGTGCCATTTCGACAGCAAATTGCAAGTCTTTTTCAGCACATGGTTTGAGAATATAGCTAAATGGCTCACTGAGTTGCTGTTGGTATGTTTGATTATCTCCTGAATACTCCGTTAAATACACAACTGGTATCTGGAAATCATTTTGGATAATATCCACAAATTCAGTACCATTAATTTTACCTGCTAAACAGATATCAATTAATACTAGATGTGGATTATCCTCCGCTACTTTTTTGATAGCTTCTTCACCGGAAGCTGTCAATTCTAGAACAGAATACCCTAACTTTTGCAAACTATTTCTTATATCTAAAGCTAGGATTTTTTCATCCTCAACAACTAGGATTTTGTGGGAGAACATGTTAGACTAATCTGTTGGCTAAAGTGCAGATTTTGTTTTCAGTCTCGGCTCACTCTGAAAATCAATAATCCTATAATAATCAATCTGTAATCTACCTGTGTAGTGCCGTGAGTGAAATAATAACTAAGTTTTTATTTACATATTTTTTCTGGCGCTCATACAGTTAATATCCTGTTAATAAGCCAAAATCCTATTTGGAAATGTAAATTGTCATACAGTTATCAGAAACTCAAGAAATATTTTGGCAATTTGGCAGATTTACATCATAAAGAACACAAATCTTTGCGGGCTTTACGTAAGGGAGTAAAGATTTGAATGTTAAGAGAGTAAGCAGAGAACAGGGATTGTAGAAGTAATATCAAATTCTTCTATACTGTTGCAAGTATTCAGGGCATTTAATTGGTATTCCGGTTATTTTTTGCTACAATTTTGACTTAGTAGATTAAAAAATTTAATGTATCTTTTAGCAACAAATACAAGAATATACTCTGCAAAAGGTATAACAATATACGATTTTAATAAAGCTGAAGATTGGGTTTAAATGATAGATTGCTTGTATGAAAAGCAATATAAAAAATTAAATTGCATGTATCAAATATCTTTAAGGAAATTTCCCGGTCGAGAAATGTTAATAAGGAAGAAGAATAGTTGCCAAGAAAGCCAATAGTCAATAGCTAAGAATTGATTGATCAATAACTATTGACTAATGACCAATGACTAATGACCAATGACTAATTAGACTTGGTTCTTGTTAATTCAATGTGAATTTTGCCGCTAAAGTCGGGAATAGGTGCTGCGGGTTTGATGAGAGTAACTTGGACTTGGGTAACGCGATCGCATTCTTGGAGAATTGCATCTGCAATTGTGCTGGCTAGCTTTTCGACTAAAGCGCACGAGTATGTTTTAATTAGGTTTTGCACTAAGCCAATTACATGGCGATAATCTACTGTGTCTGCGATCGCATCTGTGCTCGCCGCAGCAGACAGATCCAACCATAACTTGACATCAGCCTCAAACCATTGTCCTAACACCTGTTCTTCAGCTAAAAACCCGGTGTAGCCGTAGCCACGAATTCCCGTTAAATAAATGCAGTCCATAACAGTAAAAGTGCGAATGAAAGCATTCTGGATTTTAGCTGGATCTGTCCCGTTGCAGTATAGGCTTGAGTAGTTAAGAATTCATTTATTGCTCTGTTTGCTGGAATGACGATCGCTTATAGCAATGTTAATCAACTTTGGGCTGATATCTTAACCCAGACACTAAAGCGCCTCGGATTGACTTGTGCTGTTATTTGTCCGGGTTCCCGTTCTACACCCTTAGCAGTGGCTTTTGCTACCCAAAGACCGGATATTGATGTTATCTCAATTCTGGATGAACGTTCCGCTGCTTTCTTTGCTTTGGGACAAGCTAAAGTTAGTGGAAAACCTGCGGTACTGGTTTGTACTTCTGGGACAGCTGGTGCTAACTTTTATCCAGCGGTGATTGAAGCTAGAGAAAGCCGCGTACCGCTGTTGGTGTTAACGGCGGATAGACCACCAGAATTGCGTGATTGTCACTCTGGGCAAACTATCGATCAATTAAAGTTATACAGTGGATATCCTAACTGGCAAACAGAATTAACTTTGCCTATAGCAGAGATGGGAATGCTTGGCTATCTGCGACAAACAATTATTCATGCTTGGGAACGCACACAAACCCCCTCACCAGGGCCAGTACATTTAAATATTCCGTTCCGCGATCCCTTAGCACCAATTCCTGATGGAACTGACTTGAGTCAGGTGCAATCTCAGTTAAATTTTGCAGATTTTTTTGCGGGACTAACAAATACTTTCCCCTTCCCCATTCCCCGTTCCTCATTCCCAATTCCCGATGAATGGCGACAATGCGATCGCGGTATTATTATCGCTGGTGTTGCCCAACCACAGCAATCACAAGAATATTGTAGAGCGATCGCCCAACTTTCCCAAACCTTAAAATGGCCAGTTCTGGCTGAGGGACTCTCACCCTTAAGAAATTACGCCCACCTCAACCCTTATTTAATTTCTACCTACGACCTGATTCTACGCCATCCCCAATTAGCTAAACAGCTAGCACCCACAATGGTAATTCAAGTGGGAGAAATCCCCACAAGTAAAGAATTGCGTAATTGGATCAATACTACACAACCGCGACGCTGGGTAATAGATCCTAGCGATCAAAATCTCGATCCTTTGCATGGAAAGACGACTCATGTGCGAGTTTCAATTACAGAATTGAAGTTTGGGGAGAAGGGGGATACATTTTCTGTGTCGATTCCTGAATATTTGCAATTGTGGTGTGATGGGGAAACTAAAGTAAGAACTGCTGTTGATCGGACTTTGGGGACAATGGCGGAGTTATTTGAAGGTAAAGCAGCTTGGTTACTTTCCCAAACTTTACCACCAGGAACGCCCTTATTCATTGCTAATAGTATGCCAGTGCGGGATGTGGAATTTTTTTGGCAACCAAATAATTTAGGAGTGCGATCGCATTTTAACCGGGGTGCGAATGGAATTGACGGTACATTATCCACCGCTTTGGGAATCGCCCATCACAATCAAAGTACTGTGATGTTAACGGGAGATTTGGCTTTATTACATGATACTAATGGTTTTTTAATCCGCAACAAGTTCGTCGGACATTTGACAATCTTGTTAATTAATAACAATGGTGGGGGAATTTTTGAGATGTTACCCATTGCCAAATTTAACCCACCTTTTGAGGAATTTTTTGGCACTCCCCAAAATATTGATTTTGCTCAGTTATGCGCCACCTATAACGTAGAGCATGAATTGATTACTAATTGGGAACAGTTGCAACAAAAATTAAATCCGCTCCCAACTCAAGGAATTAGAGTATTAGAACTCAGAACAAATCGCGCTCATGATGCTAAATGGCGACGGGAAAATTTACCAAAGTTTTACTAACTGTTGGTGGTTGACGCTTGACTGGGAAAAGAAATTTTCAGACTTGATTCACAGCTTAATTACGAATTACGAATTCCCTTGTACTTGTTTAATCGCATTCATTACTCGTTGGTAATTTTGCCTGTCGCCTTGTTTTTGATATAAATTTGCAGCTTGTTGTAAATCTTTCAGTGGTTGTGGGCGATCGCCTTGTTTGTAATATATTACCGCTCGGTTAAAGTAAGGATCGGCATAATCTGGTTCAATGGCAATAGCTTGATTGTAATCGGCTATTGCTGCGGGAACATCTCCTAGGCGATACTGCGTATTACCGCGTTTAAAGTAAGCGGCGGCATATTTGGGACGCAAGCGAATTGCTTGGTTAAAATCTTCTATTGCTGCGGTGTGATTATTTAATGATTCAGTTTGCAGCAGTCCCCGCAGATAATAAGCTTCGGGATAATCGCCTTTGAGGGTAAGAGCTTGATTAAGATCCGCGATCGCACCTTGAACGTCGGTAAATCTTCGCGCTGCACCTCGATTATAATAAGCTGCGGCAAACTTGGGATTTAATCTAATCGCCTCAGTCCAGCTTGCAATTGCCCCAGGGTAGTCTCCACGCTGGTATTTTTCCAAACCTTGGGCGAAAACTGCTTCCGCACTAGTTTGGGCAATTAACATCGGTACTGTCTGAGCTTGTACTTTAGGAGTGATGCCGATCAGCGCAATCGTCATTCCCAATATGGTACTCATCCCAACTAATGATTTCATAGTTCTCTACAGTCAAGACGCAATCAAATCATACCAGTGTTTTCCTTATTTGAGTTTTCATCAACCACTAATACAGCCGAACCTGTAATTTTCCCACTCCTGAGGGCGGTTAAGGCTTCATTCGCCTGAGTTAAATTAAAGGTATTGATTTCTGTGTGGATGGGAACTTGAGGTGCTAAAGCCAGAAACTCTTCGCCATCTTGACGAGTTAAATTAGCCACAGAGCGTAACACCCGTTCTTCCCAAAGAATGTCATAAGGAAAAGCCGGAATTTCGCTCATGTGAATACCCGCACAAATTACAGTACCGCCTTTTGCCACTGCACGCAAAGCTGTGGGTACTAATTTACCTATAGGTGCAAAAATAATTGCTGCATCTAAAGGTTCTGGTGGTAATTCCTCTGAACTACCAGCCCAAGTTGCACCCAATTGACGGGCAAACTCTTGACCTGCAATATCGCCAGCACGGGTAAAAGCGTATACTTGCCGCTGTTGATAGCGTGCTAGTTGAATCAAAATATGAGCTGCTGAACCAAAGCCATAAAAACCAATTTTTTCTGCGTCACCAGTCATGCGATAGGCGCGGTAACCAATTAAGCCGCCACATAATAACGGTGCTGCTTGCAAATCTGGAAAGCTGGGATCTAAAGGAAAGCAAAAGCGAGAGTCAGCTACAGTGTATTCTGCATAGCCACCATCAATATTGTAACCTGTAAATTCTGCAAAATCGCAAAGATTTTCTCGACCGTTAAGGCAATAACGACAGCGATCGCAAGTATGACCCAACCAAGGAACACCAACCCGCTGACCGATGGTGAATTGTACAACGCGATCGCCTATCGCCTCAATCGTACCGACAATTTGATGTCCGGGGATGAGGGGTAACTTGGGATGAGTTAATTCACCATCAACGATATGTAAATCTGTGCGACAAACAGCACAAGCATGAACGCGAATCAGTACTTGCTCAGGATGGGGTTGAGGTACTGGTACGTCAGCCAATCGCAAAGGTTGATGCGGTGCCTCTAATATCATTGCACGCATAATTAATTCAGGATGATTTAAGTAAAGTATTTAGACTACTTGACTATTAATCTTAAGCCCTAGATCGGGCAACCTGAGATTAAGCGCTAATTGTCAGATCAAACCTGGCTCATCTGTTTGATTAACTCTGACTGTGATTCAGTTACAGCTAGGGAAGACTGCTCCAGAACAACTGCGATCGCATTAGACTGTAAAGAAATATTTTCTACTGGGGGATTATCGGTACAACAACCGTCTTTCCACTTTCCACCTAGTTTCCGATGACATGCTTTTTCAATATGCTGTCCCATAAAAAGTAGCAATTATGTTAACTGCTGTAGTGTGTCTGATTATCATAGTATTAAATGGCAAATTCCGGCAACTAGCGGCAATGAACATACATAATTGGGCATAATCAGCAGAGTCAGCACAGGAAGTAAAGCAAGTAAATCACTATTGTTTACTTTTGCTGTGGTTACCACACAACTTCCGTGGTAACGACACTGAATCTGATGGTAACCAATGCTGTTTGTGAAATTAATACCAATTCAAATAATGTTTGCGACACATCAATATATTCTAGAGGGCAAGGCAATACCCACCTGTGTCAACTTAAGTCACAGATGGCTGATTGCAAGGCTTACCTGCTCACCTGGGAATGAATTCCAAGGCTCATAGTCAAAGTAGGGGCGGGTTAAGCGAGATAGTCGTGAATTACTTGGAGCATATCTGTAAACCCGCCCCTACTAAAGTAAACTGGGGATAAATGATAATTTTTAGTTAGCTTTAGCTTACTTTTGCTATTAGACTCAGAATTCATTCTGAGGCGGGCTATGGGTTTGGCGTGGTTTCACATTAAGTAGACACGCATGGATATTGCCTTCTCCCTACCATCTGTCGCGTTCTTTTTTCAAATTGGTATAAAATTTATGAAAAAAGTTAGGTTTAAAACCGAGCAGAATTGTAGGTGACTGTCTTTAATGCGCGAATTTTGCATTGATTCATCCCTCAATTAACAGTCAACAATGCCGAAGGAATGCGTTGACTGGGCAGCAACAGATGATCAATAATTTGGTTGCGTAAATCTTTGGTCAGGTAACTATCACTCTGAATACATTTAAGTAGCAAAATATTAGCGTAAAAATAATCTTTTAAAATCTTAATTTCATCTGGAGTAAATATAATATCATTCCAGCCAATATCTAAATATAATCTCATAGCCGATCGCAAGCGATTCGCCCAGTCTAGCCAATCTGCTTCTGGCGCTAGTTCGTCGGGGCGGCTTTCTTTTAAAAACACGAGAAACTCTGCTAAATCTTCATTGATATAATTACTGCGATCGTCTTCATACTGGCGACAATTATGAACTTGTGCTAGGGAGTAATTAGGTTGCAGTTGTTGCGATTCTTGAGGAATATTCTCCCGTTCTTGCTTAGTAATACAAATTAAACCACTATTTTTATCAACTAAACTTACTTCTGTGCGTAATTCCGGCTTTGTCACAATTTCATTGCTAGCAGGAAGTTCTTCTTTCAACAGCGGACTTAAATTTTGTGATTCAAAACCTTTTTCCTGGGTTTTAGTCGAAATTATATGCGCGTGATAATCAACTAAATCAAAGGCAAAATCAGATAATAGCGAACGCGGATGAATACTTTTGCGTTCTTTATTGATTTCTCTTAAAGTCACCGCTAGTTCCTGGGCTAAGTGATAATCAACCTTTGACTGTAAATTGCTATATAATTCAAATACCTGATCAACAAACAAATAAAATGCCCGCCACGAACTAGATTTGACTGCATGTAATGTGGTGACATTATCTAACCAAATTAACATATCTTGTAAAACCTTATTTTCGTCCACCAGCAGATTAATTTGGCGAAACATCATTTTAAAGAAATCATCAGTATTTGCCAATCTTCCAGCAATCATCAAAAATACTTCTCGCCACTGACGCTTAGTTAAATGCTGTTGGATAACTTCGTTTAAAGCTGCTGTATTTCTTGTTTCTACTACATGATGAGCAACGAAATATTCTTGAAACGTCAAATGTGAAAAAGAATATACATCTTTGGATTGCTTAATTAGTAAACCATGATTTGCTTCAATAGCTCTTAAAATATCTTGACTCTCTTCAGCCAGCTTATCTGGGGCAATTTCGAGAATATTTTCTAAATAATTTTCAATTAACCTTTCTAACACATTCTAATAATACACCGCACAAGAAGTTGAGATTTTTTTCTTGCATCTTGATTGGTTCGCTACTATTAAAAAAATTCCGAATAGTTTTATCAGAAATTACATCTTTGTTGCTGTTGGTTTTATCTTGATAAAGATTATTCAGTTCGGTAATCAGGAGTTTTGGCGAACCACCAAACTTTTCGATATAAGCTTGCTTTAACTTTTCCCAGATTTTTTGAGCGATGATGATTGCTGTCATTGCTATACCCTCTACCTGTGATAATTTTTGAGTCTTCTTGAAACTAGAGTGAATGCAGTGGGCAATATATAAAAAATACCATCGCTAAAAGTTGGGTCATTAATGATTTAACTGTTTCGTTTTATTGATTTTGCAAGCTTTTCTAGATATCTCATGCTGTAGTTTAACGTACAAATACTTATATTACTAGCTAGCGCTCATCTCCCGACTGACTTTTATTTTTACTTTACAAACATTTCCTGTGAGCAGTTAACCGTCAACCCTTGCCAATGTTTTGACAGCTGATTTTTCTAGTTTATCTTCCGCAAGTTAGAAGCGGTAATTAAAATTTTTCCCTCTCAAGATAGTAGCCATTCGGTAGAAAAGGTTTGAAGATGGCAAATAACCGCTCATTACCGATTCTTTCCTAAGTTCACTACCGCTTGTTCTAAAATTCATCTTATGAGCAACACCACAATCCGCCCTAAGGCGTACCTAGATCCACCAAATGAGCGTTTCAATGAATTTAATTGTCAAATTTGTGACAAATTTAGATTCGCCTTAAATAACATCAACTCCGCTCTCATACTTTTAATTAGAGTGCGGTTGGATCAAAAGAAGAAACGTATCGCCTTGGAATTTATTGAGGAAAATGCTCGAATGCAAGGCTTATTGCTAGATGAATTACTCAATGGGCGTTATGCTTCAGCCGCTGCTAGTCAGTCACTCCTAGGTTTAGTGGGGGAGATGAGATTTGTCATCAATACCATTAGTTCCTGGAGTAAATCTTTACATAGTAATCAGCTCGAGCAAAGTACTTTAATTCAAGGTATTGAAGTGATGGAACACCATGCAAGAAATCAAAACGAACTAATTGACAGGTTGGAAAATTGGATTTTAACGCAAAACCAGCTTGCTTGTGCAAATAGCGATCGAGAGTAGAGAAACAAGCGAAAAATAATCAATGCCCAATGCCCAATGCCCAATGCCCAATATGGCACAGCGATCGCTACATTAGAAGATATATAACCAAAAATCATTATCGAGTCAAAGCGATCGCAACTCGCACACACCATCATGAATGCAAACGCCATTATTTCTCAAAATCCCCTACTTAAAGGTGCTGGCTTACCTCCGTTTACAGAGATTAAACCAGAACAAGTAGTACCAGCCTTTCAGCAGCTAATCACACAACTGGATGCAGAGCTTGCTAATTTAGAAACTAATGTACAGCCGACTTGGAGCGGTTTAGTAGAACCCTTAGAGAAATTCACAGAACGCTTGTCTTGGACTTGGGGTATTGTCAATCACTTAATGGGCGTCAAAAATAGCTCTGAACTCCGGGAAGCCTATGAAGCAGTCCAACCAGATGTAGTGCAGTTCTTCACCAAGTTGGGACAAAGCCAACCCCTGTACAATGCTTTTAAAGCTCTGCGTAGCAGTGGAGAATGGAATACCTTAGAATCCGCCCAACAAAGGATTGTGTCAGCCGCAATTCGCGATGCAGAACTTTCTGGTGTCGGTTTAGAAGGCGAAGCAAAAGAACGTTTCAACGCCATTCAACTAGAATTAGCCGAACTTTCCACCAAATTCTCTAATCATGTCTTAGATGCGACTAAAGCCTTTAGCTTAACCCTCACCACTAAAGCAGAAATCGACGGCTTACCCCAAAGCTTACTGAGTTTAGCAGCCCAAGCCGCCCGTGCTGCCGGTGAAGAAAACGCCACAGCAGAAAATGGCCCTTGGCGCATCACCTTAGACTTTCCCAGTTACGGGCCTTTTATGCAGCACAGCACCAGACGTGATTTACGCGAACAGCTTTACAAAGCGTTTATCAGTCGTGCTGCTAACGGCGATTTAGATAATAATCCCCTAATTGAGCGGATTTTAGAATTACGTCAAGAACTCGCAGGTTTACTCGGCTTTCGTAACTTTGCCGAATTAAGTCTAGCTAGTAAAATGGCTCCCAATGTCGAAGCTGTAGAAGCTTTACTAGAAGAACTGCGTCGCGTCAGTTATGATGCAGCAGTCAAAGATTTAGCCGCACTCAAAGAGTTTGCTTTAGCCAAAGGCGCAAAAGAAGCCGAAGATTTAAAACATTGGGATATTAGCTTTTGGGCGGAACGTCAGCGAGAAGAAAAATTTGCTTTCACCGCCGAAGAATTACGTCCTTACTTTCCCCTTCCCCAAGTTTTAGATGGCTTATTTGGCTTAGTCAACCGTTTATTTGGCGTTACCGTCACTCCCGCCGATGGTCAAGCCCCATTATGGCATGAGGATGTGCGTTACTTCCAAATTGCTGATGAAACCGGCGCGCCCATCGCCTACTTCTACCTAGACCCCTACAGTCGCCCCGCTGAAAAACGCGGTGGTGCTTGGATGGATGTCTGCATTAATCGCGGCAAAATCGTAGAAAATGGCGTTACCAGCATTCGTTTACCTGTAGCATATTTAGTTTGTAACCAAACTCCTCCCATTGACGGTCAACCCAGCTTAATGACCTTCAATGAAGTAGAAACCCTATTCCACGAGTTTGGACATGGTTTACACCACATGCTCACCAAAGTGGATTATACAGGGGCAGCAGGTATAAATAACGTCGAATGGGATGCGGTCGAACTACCCAGCCAATTTATGGAAAACTGGTGTTACGAGCGTCCCACCTTATTTGGGATGGCGAAACATTACCAAACAGGCGAACCTCTGCCAGAACATTATTATCAAAAGCTGATTGCTGCACGCAATTACATGAGCGGTAGCGGGATGTTGCGCCAACTCCACTTTAGCAGTGTGGATTTAGAACTCCACTCCCGCTATCGTCCCGGCGGTAATGAAACCCCAAGCGATGTGCGTCAGCGCATTGCTAAAACTACTACAGTGTTACCACCACTTCCCGAAGATGCTTTCTTATGTGCTTTTGGGCACATCTTTGGTGGTGGTTATGCAGCCGGCTACTACAGTTACAAATGGGCGGAAGTTTTGAGCGCTGATGCGTTTGCTGCCTTTGAAGAAGCGGGGCTAGAAAACGAAGAAGCAATCAAAGATACAGGCAGACGCTATCGAGATACAGTCCTGTCCCTTGGTGGTAGCAAACATCCAATGGAAGTATTTAAAACCTTCCGGGGACGGGAACCCAGTACGGCTCCCTTGCTCAGACACAATGGTTTAAATTAACCTTTAATTGGTTGACGGTTGACGGTTGACAGTTCACAGTCAATCGTCAACCGTGAAGGATTTTATGCCAATTTGAAAAAAGAATGCGACAGATGGTAGGGGCATAACAGTGCCATGCCCTTTAGAATATAGGGAAAAAAACTCCATCTCCTTGTGGATGGAGTTTCTTTTCACTTGAATAAAAATTTAACTTTTGCCCAAAACTACTAAGGCGACGCGATCCCACAAGACTCATAAAAATTGACTACTTACAGTTGCGCTAATATCACAAGTAGATGTGCTACGTTATCCCAAGCAAAGATACCGCAGTCAATTATTTAGCTTCATCAACTGGGGGGAATCTCCGATGTTGGCACAATGGCAAGGCTTCAAAAGTGGCAAATGGACAGAAGAAATCAATGTCCGTGATTTCATCCAAAAGAATTACACCCTTTACAGTGGCGATGAATCTTTTTTAACAGGTGCGACTCCCACCACTCAAGCACTCTGGGATAAAGTCAAGGACTTAATGGCAGTTGAGCGCGAGAAAGGTATTTTAGATACAGATACAGAAGTTGTTTCCACAATTACCTCCCATCAACCCGGTTATATTCACCGCGAACTGGAACAAATAGTAGGATTGCAAACTGATAAACCCCTAAAACGCGCTATCATGCCGTTTGGTGGCATTCGTGTAGTTAAAGATGCATTAACAGCTTACGGTTACGAACTCAGTCCCCAAACCGCAGAGATATTTACCAAATATCGCAAAACTCATAACGACGGCGTATTTGATGCCTATACTCGCGAAATGCGCTTATGTCGGCGCTATGGTATTATCACCGGATTACCCGATGCTTACGGACGGGGGAGAATTATTGGTGATTATCGGCGCGTAGCTTTGTATGGTGTTGATGGTTTAATTGATGATAAAAAATCACAACTTTTGTCTTTAGAGTTAGATGAGATTGTTGAAGATACAATTCGCTTGCGGGAAGAAATTTCTGAACAAATCAAAGCTTTGTTTGAATTGAAAACAATGGCTGCAAGTTACGGGTTTGATATTAGTCAACCCGCAGCTACAGCCAAAGAAGCTGTGCAGTGGTTATATTTTGGCTATCTTGCAGCTGTGAAAGAACAAAACGGTGCGGCGATGTCTTTGGGAAGGGTTTCGACGTTCCTAGATATTTACTTTGAACGAGATTTACAACAAGGAACAGTTACCGAATCCCAACTGCAAGAACTCATCGACCATTTTGTGATGAAGTTACGCATGGTGAGATTTTTGCGGACACCAGATTATAACCAACTGTTTTCTGGCGATCCTACTTGGGTAACGGAATGTGTTGCCGGTGTGGGTGAAGATGGTAGACCTTTAGTAACGAAAAATAGTTTCCGGATTCTGCATACTTTGTCTAATTTAGGCCCAGCACCGGAACCAAATTTAACTGTGTTGTGGTCGGAACAGTTACCAGAGAACTTTAAACGTTTTTGCGCTAAAGTTTCAATAGACACTAGCTCGATTCAGTATGAGAACGATGATTTGATGCGTTCTTACTGGGGTGATGATTATGCGATCGCCTGTTGCGTTTCTGCCATGCGTATTGGTAAGCAAATGCAGTTTTTTGGCGCGAGAGTTAATCTAGCCAAGTGTTTGCTGTATGCGATTAACGGCGGTAAGGATGAAATTTCTGGCGAACAAGTTGCAAGTGCGATCGCGCCGATTACTTCCGACTACCTAGATTATCAACAGGTACGGGAGCAATTTGAAACAATGATGGGGTGGTTAGCCAAGGCGTATATTAATACCCTTAACGTCATCCATTACATGCATGATAAATACTGCTACGAACGGATCGAAATGGCACTCCACGATCGCGATATTTTACGGACAATGGCTTGCGGAATTGCTGGGTTATCGGTGGTTACAGATGCTTTATCAGCAATTAAGTATGCCAAAGTCAAAGTATTGCGTAACGAAGCCGGATTAGCCGTCGATTATGAAATTACCGGCGATTATCCCAAATATGGCAACAACGACGATCGCGTTGATGAAATCGCGGTAGATTTGGTTACCAAGTTCATGAACGAACTGCGTAAACATCCCACTTATCGCCAAGCCACACCAACACAATCGGTATTAACAATTACCTCAAACGTTGTGTATGGTAAGAAAACCGGTAACACCCCCGACGGGAGAAAAGCGGGCGAACCCTTTGCGCCTGGTGCAAACCCCATGCATGGAAGAGATAGTAAAGGTGCAGTTGCGTCTTTAGAATCTGTAGCGAAAATTCCTTACCAATGCGCGCAAGATGGAATTTCCAACACTTTCTCAGTCGTACCATCAGCTTTAGGTAAATTAGAAGTCGATCAAATCAGCAACCTAGTGGGAATGCTGGATGGTTACTTCCACGATCGCGGACACCATATTAACGTTAACGTTCTCAAGCGAGAAATGTTAATAGATGCAATGGATCATCCAGAGTTATATCCACAGTTAACAATTAGGGTTTCCGGTTACGCGGTGAACTTTATTAAGTTAACGCGAGAACAGCAACTTGATGTAATTCATCGCACATTCCACGAACGATTTTAGGTTGCAGATTAGCTCAACATTAATGTGTTAACAGTGACAAATAATTAGTTAATGTACAACAGTTAAAGGCGGCACCCGGATTTGAACCGGGGGATGGAGGTTTTGCAGACCTCTGCCTTACCACTTGGCTATGCCGCCGCACTCGCTTAACTATATTACCAAGATTTTTGTGAAAAACGCATCCTCTGTTTAGAGAAATTTCTGAATTTTCCCAAAATCAGGGGTAAATTAAGTTTTTGTACTTAGGGCGATCGCCTTTTACTTGATGAAAAAACTGCTGATTCAACCAACACAAAAAAAGGATCATCGCCGGGTAATGGGTTGTAACTCATTACCCACAATGTTTTAGATTAAGTTTTAAAGTTTCACTTCATCAGCGAAACTTTGACGCCGGAAAAACCGAAAAGGCCCGGCTACAGATCCCCACAGATGCTCATCAGTTTCTAAATCTCGTCCGCGGTCGAGGCTGAGAAAGATATCTTCGCTGATTTCAAATTCGTTATCGAGATAGGTTTTGTTTCCCTTGCGAAAGACGATGCAGCCTTTACCTGGTTCAACTTTACCTTTAAAGCTGTTACCCGTCCATTCGACAATCATGTTACAGCCGGATAACTTTTCTAAATTATCCACCTTTAAAGTGGCAAGCTTTTCCAAGTTACGGGCTGCACCGTAAAAATTTGTTTCTTCTTTAACAGTGTAATTTTCAATGTGGATGCGATCGCCTGTGTCGATTAACTTCAACACCCGCACCCGATAAGGATCGTGTAGTGCAAAATCATAAGCTTGTTCCACAAACAAACTTACCCCTGATAAAAACTCTAAAGGTAGGGGACGCATACACACGCGAATATGAGCATAAAGTGGTGGGTTGTCAAAAGCTTGTTGTTGATTGCTAAAATCAGCCGCCATCCAGCGAGCCAAGGTAGCAATGTCCGTAGAGTGAGTCATTACAAATAATCAAATGATTGCTGAATATTCTTCTTGAAGTATTTTAAGGCTTTGTGATGGTATTGGGCATGGGGCATGGGGCATGGGGTATGGGAAACAATATGTGGATTTAGATGAGATTGCAACTTAAAATCTAAAAATTTTTTTCTCCCCTGTCTCTCCAACTAATTGGGGAGAATTACGATCGCTTTATGCGTCCTTCAAATTGGTAATTTAGTTAATGGGGTAGGGAGATTCGCAAATGACACAATGTAACGACAGTAAGCAATTACATCTGTTAACTATAATTATGACTGTGGCTATAGTCTGGCAGTTTAGCAGCTCGTTGACTTTGGCACAGAGTAAAAAGCCCCAACAACCAGATAAATTTCTCCCTAGTCCACTAGAAAATATACTTCCCGATCCATTACTAACACCTTTAGGCGATCCAAAAAAGTTGACTCCGGCGCAACTGCAACAGCTAGAACCGCAAATTGAGCAGCTAAATCAGGAAGCTGCGGCTAAACTGGAAGCGGGAAATACGGAAGCGGCGTTTGAAATTTGGAACCGAGAACTACGTTTACGCCGCTTGTATGGTTCATTAACTGAGGTGCAAGCATTGTCACGGGTGGGAGCGATCGCTTTTAATCAAAATAATCGCGAACAGGTGCAATATATTACCCAACGCTTGCAAGCTATTCAAACGCAAACCCTATCTCAGCCACTCTTGGATTTACAATTATTGCGATCGCTTGGTGAGGCTTATGAAAAAGTGCGATCGCCAAAACAGGCTTTGGAAGTGTACAATCGCCTATTAACAGCAGTCAAACAACAAAAAAATACCGCCGCGATTGTCGATACCCTCAAAAGCATTGGGGAAGTACATCTGGGTTGGTTCGATTATCCCCAAGCCGCAGCCACTTATCAAGAATTGTTAGATTTAGCTACTGCTACTGGTGATAAATTAAACGAGGTAGCATACTTGCAACAGCTAGCTTATATTTACGAACAGGCGAAAAATCCGCAAGAATCGATCAATATCTTGAGTAAGCTGGCAGAAATTTACACTAATGAAAATAATATGACGCAATTACCAAAATTTAAAATGGCGATCGCGGCAAATTATCAAACATTAGCCAAAGAAAACCCAGCTTTATTAGCAGAATCCTTTAAAAATTATCAAGCAGCTTATACCACAGCTTGGGAACAGCAACAATATGTTGATGCGGGTGAAGCTTTACAACAGTTAATTGCGCTGTACCGTTCTCAAGGACAAATAGAAGATGCATTACAAACTAGTCAAATTTTAATTGCAGCGCAAACTCAAGCTACCAACTATTACGGCGTTATGCAAGCTTACGACCAAATAGGACAACTTTATGTACAACAAAAACAATATCCCCAAGCACTCACAGCTTTTCAAAAGGGTTTAGAGATAGCGCAACAACTCAAGTATGATGAAACCTACTTTAATCAACAAATTGAAAAAATATCGAAAGGCAATTTGTAAGTAACATCTACTGTCCGTTCGCTGATTTTGAGGTGGTAAAAGTTATCAAAACCGCACGGAAACTACCAAGAGTTTTCTCAACTCGCCGCAGGTATTTGGCAGCCAGCAAAAGCTACTTTCTCTAACTTCATATCATCAACGCAGCAATCAGAAGAAGCTTTATGGCCACATCATGCTAGTAGTATCAAGTAGGCAGGAATTGCTATGAAAAAGATTAGTACATTTTTTAGTGAAGAACGCAACCAACTCCAGACAGATATTGAAAATACTAGTAGCATTGAGCAGATAGTTAAGCTAATTCAAAAGCGACTTGATAATTTGGAAAGAATTTATATTAGCGAGCTAAATTTAACTCAAGTCCGTTTAGCTTCCTTTTTATTAGATACGTTGCGACAGTCTATTGGGACTCTGGCGGCTGCTAATCTTGCTCAAATCGCTCCCACACAGCAAAAGCAAATTACTAACCCAGTTACAAACTTGAACCCTCACAGAGTCATCCTGAAACTACTAAAGATACTGCTTTATATAGGAATTTTGGCTTGGTTATTTTATTTAACTAAAACTACACCAGGTGCGTGGATGGGGATGTTGCTGGCTTCTGTGCTTTTGGGGTTGGAAGTTGTAGTGCAACTCGACAAAAACAATCAGGATGATCATTCAACGCCACAACAGCTATTAAACTTACCTCAAGCTGTTCTCCGGGTGGATAGTAAAGTTCTTTTAGACAACCTTGCTGATGCACTCCACACAATTGACCTAGCAATCGCTAGATTTGATGTAGGAAGTAAACAAGAAGAAGAACTTGGTATAGAAGAACTGCCAGAGTTATTGGGTTTTCTCCAAAAGCTTATGGGCGCATCATTTCTGAATAAACCCCAGATGGCGATCGCACTTGCGCAACTTCTGCCACAAATTTTAATGGAGCAAGGAATTCGTGCCCAAATTTACCGAATCAACGATGCGCAAAGCGATCGCAATTATTTTGATTTTGAGCCAAGTATCGACCCTGACAGCAAAGATTATGTAACTTTAGCACCTGCATTGCTCAAAGGCGATCGCTTGTTGCGGCGCGGCCGAGTCATTGAACCAGCGTATTTCCAAGCTAAAGAATAACAGATACCAATTCAAAATTTTACCCTGAGCGTAGTCGCAGGGTCAAAATTAAGAAATTCAGACATAAAAAGAGTTTGGGATTGTGTATCTGTCGAATTCTTTTTGCAAATTTTTAGACAAAAATACTATGGAAATTTTAGAAACAATTGGGTTTGATTTGGGACATGGTGAAACAGCCGTGGCTAAAGCGATAGTGGAGAGTATTGAACCTCCTCAAATGTTGGAGATTAATAATAGGAAAAATCAAATTACGGCTCTTGGTTGGCATCCTAGGCTTGGTTATCTTGTCGGAGAACAAGCATTAATTCAAGCTGGCGTTACCCAATTAACAATCTCTTTCAAGCAAAAACCAAACAACGACCCCAAGTATCAAGAAACAATTAGTACTTTTGTTACCACCTACTACCGCCTTTTAAAGGAAAGTAAACAAATTGAAGGTGGAGAAAATACTTACTTTTACGTTGGTTGTCCTTCTGGATGGTCTGTGAGCGATCGCACAGAATATCAAAAGTTACTACAATCAGCTGGAATCAATTTACTCAATGTTGTTCCTGAATCGCGGGCTGCTTTTATGCAAGCCAAAGAAGCCGGAAAACTAGAGTATAAAAAACTCCTTTCATCGGTGCTAATTGTCGATATTGGCTCTTCAACTACAGATTTTACTCTGGTTAAAAGTTTACAAGAAATCCCCATAGATTTTGGCAGTAATACTTTAGGCGCATCGTTAATTGACAAAGCTATTTTTGAGCGCACTCTGGCTAAACATGAGCAAAAAGCATTATTAGAAAAAGTATTTACAGAATATCCCCATCACCAAGCTCGTTGTGAACTTGCTTGTCGTAAAACTAAAGAAGATTACTTTTCTAATGAACAGCTATATAGTGATGCCCAATCCTTTGCTCGTGGCTTTGAGTCTATCAACGAGCAAATTTATTTTATTCCCCAAGTTAACCAATTAATTATGGAAGAGATATTGCATCAACCTTTGCCAGAATTAGCACAAAAAAGTTGGATGCAATCATTTCGTGATGCAGTCTTAGAAGCAAAAAAGCAGCTAGATAAACAAGGAATTGTGCCAAAGATTTTGCTGATGACTGGTGGTGCCTCCCGGATGAAATTTACACACCAAATCTGTCAAGAAATCTTTCCCGAACCAGAAACCCTCCTCCGCCCAGATCCTGAACCAGAACGTTGTATTGCATTAGGTTTAGCGCGTGTAGGTAGATGGGATTTGCGTGCTACTGCCTTCCAACAAGAAGTTAACAAACTCGTTGAATCAAACAAGCTCAAAGAATTGATTACCAGGCATATTCCAGAGTTAATTGAATTGTTAACTCAGCCACTAACAAATAGTTTAATTGAAAACGCAGTTCGACCAGGAGTAAAAGACTGGCGCAAGCATAAAATCAAGACTTTAGCCGATTTAGAAACTTCAATTAAAATTCAAGCAGAACAGTGGTTACAAGGCGATATTGCCCAGCAGATAATTAATAATCAATGCATTAATTGGTTTAACAATAAAATTCAGCCAGACTTATCCGCCCAAACAGATCCAATATGCCGCAAGTTTCAAATACCGAGAAGTAGTTTAAGGTTTGAGGATAGCATTGATCCAAGTTTTGTTAACCCTGAACTAACAATTGGTGATGCTATTCTTGCCGACACAGTAGCATTTATTGTCAACATTGTAATTGGTGGGGGTACTCTTGGTAGCATTATTACTTTGATACTAACCGGACATTTTACATGGCCGATTGTCTTAATATATGGTGCTTCGGTGATGGCTGCTGGAATGGAGTTAAATCGTAAAGATGTTCAAGAAGTAATTAAAACAAATGTTAATGTTCCAGGTTGGCTACGTTCTAGTTTTTTGAGTGATCAGAAAATTGACGATATGTGTCAGCAAATCAAGCCCGATTTAGAAAAAGTGTTGCGAGAACAACTAACAGCAAATCAGGAGGCTTTTAACGAACTTATTACTAAAGTTGAGCAAGGTTTAGAAAAAGCTCTTTCCTCGAAAGTTCAGGAGGCAATAATTCTGATCCAATAGTGGGATTGGTAGGATATCTAAGTCTTTTTTAATCCAAAAAACTAAATAATATAACAGCTTGATTTTTTTGATTTTCAAACTGTTAGGAATTTGCAAGAATTAAATCTTGATAGGCTTTGTTGCATGAATGAAAAAAATTTAGTCCTCCCATTTGTGACTTTCAGGCTAGCCTAATTGGATAAGCTAATGCGCGTCTAAATTGCATAACTATTAATAAGGGTTGTTAAACATTGACTATCAACAATCAACTGTCAACAGCCCTAACGATGGTTTTTGCAACTTAAAAGCAAAATACCTAATGACACGAACAATGGGTTCAGAAAATAGATCAGGGGAAAAGCGATTAAAAGACATACTGTACCTGCTAATGTCCACCAAAAAGCAGATTGGCGTTTTCGTACCAGAACAGTAAGTGCGATCGCCCACAGAACTGCACCCACAGTAATAAATGCTCCTGGCCCTGGCGCACCAAAATAACGATACAAGCTATTCTGAATCGTTACATACAGCGCCCCATCGTACTGCATTTTGGCAGGCAATTCTAAAATATGGGCAAATTCCAATCCTGTAAATAATGCTACTAGTATAATTGTGAGCGATCGCCAGATTCTCAGAAACATCATGACCTCTTAAAGGCAATACAAGCAATACTAGTAAAGCGAGCTAGCCCAACGGGAAACGAAAGAAACTGAAGCTGAGTCAGCCCGGCTTCGTGTATAAGCATTGACAGTTCTTCTTGACTAAAACATCGATTTCCCCAATACCACTGAATTAACCAACCCAATAATCCAGACTGAGTGACGACAACAATCAAAGGTGCGCCTGGACGCAGAACCCTGACCATTTCCCGTAATCCTTGTAGCGGATTGGGTAAGTGTTCGATTGTGTGGGCACAGATGACAGCATCAAAAGCACAATCTGCAAAAGGCAAAGTATTGACATCACTTTGATAAACTTGATGAGGAACCTTTGCCAGAGAAAGTTTTTGATCTGCTTTGTTCAGCATTTGGGCTGAAATATCAACTCCAGTGATATGTGCTTTGGGGTTAATAATTTGAGCAAATGCCAGACTGAAAGCTGCTGTACCAATACCGCAATCACAAATGGTTAATTTATCTTGACTGTGAGGTAACATATCGGCATTTTTCAGCGATCGCCATAACTCTCTGTAAGCATGGCTATAACCTAAAACCTGAAGATGTTGATGCCACCAGGAAGCAGCTTGATTATAGGTTTGAGACAGTTGCGCGTTTGTGGGATAAACTCGTTGAACAGAGATTTGCCACCATCCGATTGTCCATTCCATTGTCAAACCTCATTGATGCATGACTGTAATTTCACAGTCGCTTTGAAGCTGGCATTTATCCCTAACCAAATGGATAGATAAAAGGATAGTTTTAAAAGTAGTTCAAATCGCAAAACTACTGATTCAGAATTTGTTGAATATCTTCTGGGATAGACATTTTTTCTGAGTCATCAACATTGGCTTTACCTCCTCTGAGGTATCTTTTTTTTCCAGACAAGAGTGTTAAGGGAATTGCTAAAACTGTTGACATTAGTTGCATAGAAATCTCCTGAAAGTCTTTTTGTTTCCAGGCGAGTTTCAGCATATTCCAATGGGCAATTGGATGAGCGATCGCATCATTCTGTCCGAGAATGTGAGCGCGTTGTAAGGCTATCCATGCTGATTCAAAGTCTTGCTCTGCAATCAATGTTTTCGCTTTGCTAAGTTCTGCTTGGAAATGTTCATATACAATCGCTTTCATCTAATTATCCTCCAAATATTAACTTGATGAGCTTGTTAGTTTTTGCAAGGTGAAATAATAAGAGGAATCACCTGTTTTAAAAAGTCCATACCAGGCTTCGAGAATTTGGGCATCGTAAATATCAAGCTTTTTGAAAATGTGGTAAGCAAACTCAAGAGGAGCGGTAGAGTTTGCAGTAATAACATCACCAGCTGTCACCGCCGGTTGATTTTGATAAAAAGCTGCTCCACCATAGTTTGTTGCTTGCAAATACTCGGAGGCATTACTGGTGTGGGCTTTATCATCCAAGATGCCGACACGCGCTAATCCTGCGGTTGCACCACAAATCGCCGCAATTGGGATACCTCCTGCCAGGAAGGCTTTTGCTGTTGCCAAAATTTCAGTATTTGAGCCTGCATCCCATGCCTCACCTCCTGGCAGAATGAGCATGGCGCTTGAGTCTAGTTCGTCGAGGGTGATATCAGGCAGAATTGTCACTCCCCCAATGGTTGTCACAGGTTCCGCATCTAAGCCAACGGTTTGCACGCGATAGCGTCCAGGGTGTTTTTGAAATGCCGGGTTGTTTATTCCCGCAACGGTAAAACCAATTTCCCAATCAGCAAGGGTATTAAATACGAATAGATGGACGATTTGCTTTTCCATACAATACAAGTGGGGAAGTAGATTCGCTTGTTACCAAAAAAAGTTTTTTATCTTCCCCAGATTCCCCAGCTTAACAAGTGTGCCTCATTCGTTCACTAGCCGAAAGGATAGGTGTTGGAGTTAGACTTTCTCCTAGAATAAAATCCCTAATTCTCTAGCTTTCGCTACAGCTTGAGTGCGATTGTTGACTTCCAACTTGCCGTAGATATTTCGCGCGTGCCATTTGACAGCAGCCAGACTGACAAAAAGTCGCTCGGCGATCGCCTGATTCGACATTCCAGTTGCTAGATAATTTAGCACTTCCAGTTCGCGGTCAGTTAATGGCTCAATCAACGCTGAGACTGAAGTAGATTTATTCTGCTCCACTGAACCAGATACAGCTAATAAAAGATGCACTTGTGAGGTATGAATATTCTTTGAGACAGCGTGTTGCAATAACTCTGTCATTGGTTTTCCTTCATCTAAAAACAGACGAATGTAATTGCCTTGGCGGGGAATATTCAAGGCTTGATTGAGATAATTTAGAGATTCTTTTCTATCTCCTTGAGCTTGCAAAACCAACGCCTGTAAAAGCAAGGTTTCCATAACGCGGATAGTTCGTCCGCCTATTTGAGCAAATTCATACAATCGCTTAAGCAATCCCAGGGCATCTTGTAAATGAGATGAAGATGACTTATGTTGACCGTAAGCTAGTAGTACTCTGGCATAAGTTAAGTAATCGAGTTCGGAACCTGTCGGAAACTGTTCAGTTCGACTATAGTGCAGTTCACCCTCTACACTCAGATTACTGTTCTCTGCCCAGGCGATCGCCGCATCTAAATTTCCTTCTGCCAAATGCAATCTCACCTTACAGGTTTCAACAGCCAGGATGGTCGGCCAGAGCCAAATTTGACAGCGTTCAGCCCCAAGAATGGCAGCCCACGCTGCTTTTAAGTCTCCTTGAGACAGGCGTACTCGTGCCAGTGTAATATAGCCCATCATCAATCCAGGCTGCTGATTCTCAATAGCGCGCTCAATGCTTTGGGTAAGATGTTGTGCAGCTGCTTCTAACTGGTTTTGTTCTCTTAATACATCAGCTAACGCTACCTGCACCAAAACACCTGCATAAGTTGCTAACCAACGTCGTTGCGTTGCTAGTTCCAAGCCTTGCTGACACAGAGAAGTTGCTAACTCCAGTTTTCCTCGCAATGCCAGAAACTGTGCTTGTAAATAAAGCCCTGCGATCGCGGGATCGGCTGTGCCTTGTGCCTTACCAATAGAGCTAACTTCTGTTAGTAATGGCTTTGCTCCCTCATAATTATCGGCAACAAAATAAGTCACACCAAGATTGAGCATAATTAGCGATCGCAACCAAGAATGGTCTGACGGCAATAATTGCAAAGCTTTTTCCATGAATGCGACTGATTGGGCTGTATTTCCTTGCTGACGCGCTTGCATTCCTTTAAGTGCGGCTACTAACCCCCAAAGGCGATCGCTGTTTTCAGTGGTATCAATACCTTGATTTAACAAGCTTTCTAAGGTTTTGAAGACGCCAACTGTATCGGGAAACGAAGAAGTGGTGAAAGCAGCCCAGGCTTTAGCTACAAGTAACCAGGGACGGGTATAAGTCAGTTGTGCGGGTAATGCGTTCAGAGCATTACCCAAAGCGATCGCATCAATGCGAGGGTTTTCTGTGGTTTGAATTTCTTGCTCAATTAAAAAAGCTGCATACTCAAATGTCTCTGCTGAGATGGCGTGTTTAATAGCATCTGTAATATATCCCTGCTGTTCGTACCATTGGGCAGCATAATGATGATATTTCCCAATACAATCTGGTTTTCTGCGGTGCAGAATATGACGCAGTGACTCAGCAAACAGATGATGATAGCGATACCAGGTGCGATTACCGTCCAATGCAATGACAAATAAGTTTTGCCGCTCCAATTGCTCTAAAATCTCGGCTCCATTTACCGCATCTTCTCGCATCAGAGCTTCACAGAGGGAGCCGCACATCTGCTCTAGGATAGAGGTTCGCAACAGAAACAATTGCAAGGACGGCGATTGCCGTTGTAAAACTTCCTCGACCAGATAATCTAGGATATAGCGCTTATCTCCGCCAAATGATTCAATGAAAACCTCTAAATTAGTATTATCACGTAAGGAAAGCATAGCTAACTGCAACCCGGCAATCCATCCTTCAGTTTTTGTTTGCAAAATTGCTATCTGTGACTCTGTTAATGGCACTGCTATAGACTGATGCAAAAATGTGGCGGCTTCTGCATCAGTGAAACGTAAATCATCTGCCCGTATTTGGGTTAATTGGTTGCGGACGCGCCATTTGGCTAAAGGTAGGGGTGGATCAACACGAGTTGCGATCGCTAAATGGATCTGTGTTGGTAAATGCTCCAGAAAAAAAGTTAGCGTGTCATGAATTGCGGCAGTTTTAATTAGGTGATAATCATCCAAAATAAGAATTAAAGCCGTTTCCAGTTGTGCTAATTCATTAATTAACGGTGTCAAAAATACTTCAAATGGCACTGCTTCGCTCGCTTGTAACATTGCCAGCGTAGCTTCACCAATATGATGAATATTCTGCTGCAAAACAGCGATAATATATCTCCAAAAGCGCCTTAAATCGTTATCTTGGTCATCCAGGGAAAGCCAACTTACAGATACTTGAGTTTGATGTGCCCATTCGCTCAACACAGTTGTCTTCCCAAAGCCAGCCGCAGCCGAAATTAGAATCAGTCTGCTGGTTAACCCCTGATTTAATTTTTCCCACAGGCGTTGCCGTTGCACTAGAGGCGAAGGTGACAATGGAAGATGCAACTTGGTTACTAGCAGAGGACTAAGCATATTGAATATCTGCACAAACCCTTGTTTTCAGGATAACAAAACAAGCATTTTCTCTTCATCCATCTAGTAAGCTAGTGGAACTAAAAACCAAACTCTGTTAAATATAATACCGAGTTGAAGAACGTAGCCCCGTTCGCGGAGCGTTGCCGAAGGCTAGGGGCTTTCCGCAGGATAATTATGGGGGATTTTATGAATATTTTGCTGAGAACATTCAAGAAGCGTCTCAGGCAAAATCAAAGGTCACTAATCATTGCTCATTCTTCCCGCCAAACAAGCGACGATGTATAGCAATTGCCCAGGTTCAACGGGTTTAGCAATGTGCATTTGATATCCTGCTGCTAGCGCCTCTGTTTGCTCTGCATCTCCAGCATAGGCGGTGAGGGCGGCGGCGGGAATTTGCCCTCCAGCTTCAGCATCCAGCGCCCTTACCTGACGAATCAAATCATAACCGTCTTGCTCTGGCAAACCAAGATCAGACAGCAGAACATCGTAGCCGTTAGGGTTAGCCATCAAGGTTGAGATTGCAGCATTAGCTGATGCAACAGCTGTCACTTCTACTCCGTATTGCTCAAGGCTAACCATAAATAACTGGCGAATATCCGGTTCGTCATCAACAACCAGTACCCGCACACCCGCTAATGAGGTAATATTCCCACTTGGCACTTCTAAGCGTTCTTGTAAGGCGACTAATTGTCTAGTAATCAGCAGAGAATGTTCACTCGATTGAGTTTGTAAAGGTAGGATGATTGTAAAAGTTGCCCCTTGACCATCACCCTGGCTCTCTGCTTCAACTGTACCGCCGTGGAGTTCTACTAAGTGACGCACAATCGAAAGCCCCAGCCCTAGACCAGGGTTTGAGCGCCTTCTGCTACCATCAGCTTGACGGAAGCGCTCGAAAATATAAGGGAGAAAATCGGGTCTAATACCGCTACCTGTGTCGCTAACTTGAATTTCAGCGTGGAAATCACTGTACTCTAGAGTGATATTAATTCTGCCTCCGGCTGGGGTAAATTTAATCGCGTTAGAAAGCAAGTTCCACATCACCTGCTGTAAGCGATTGGGATCGCCGTTTATCCTGATGTCTGTGGGATTTAACCTGGTTTCAATTTGGATATTTTTGGCTTTGGCTGATATCTGGACAACATCAATCGCAGCTTCAATCACCGCTACAAGCTCAATTAATTCAGCATTGACACGCAGCCTACCAGCGCTGATAAGTGAGACATCTAACAAATCCCCAATGAGCTGGGCTTGAGCTATGGCGCTGCGCTCAATTGCTTCTAATCCTTGATTAAGGATCTCTTGTTCGAGATTTGACCGCCGTAGCAACTGTGCCCACCCCAGTAAAGAATTAAGCGGATTACGCAGTTCATGAGAAAGAACTGATAAAAACTCATCTTTAGCACGGTTAGCTGTTTCCGCAGCAGCACGAACTGATTGTTCTTGAGTAAGCAACTGAGCGCGTTCTGCTTCCAATCGCTTTTGCTGGGTAATATCCTCAATTACTAAAAGAATTAATTGCATCTCGTCGATTTGTGGCAATCTCCGCGCATTCAGCCGCATAATTTTGTGTCCAATTGACTCAAAGTTATGCTCAACTTCTAAATCTTGAAATGGGGTATTGCTGGGGATAACATCTTCTAAGAGCGATCGCAATAATGAGATATTCCACTGTCCATTGCCAAGTTCAAAAATCAACCGCTGTTCTGTTTGTGTAGGTACTACTTGGAAGGTTTGGTAGAAAGAGCGATTGGCTTTCACCACCCGTAACTCTAAATCCAGCACCAAAATCGATTCTCGTACCGTATCGACAATTGCTTGGGCGTAATCTCTTGATGCTCTTAGCTGTTCGGTACTGCGTTTGAGTTCGTCAATGTCAACTAAAACAACCACAGCACCATCTATTTTGTTGTCGATTGTGCGGTAAGGTCGAATGCGTAAATCATACCAGTGTCCTTCTGAGTCTTGAACTTCCTGGGTTTTAAAGTTGAGAGTGCCAATCACTTCTAAAATTTGTTGCTCTAAATCAGAAATATTCAAGTTGTGATTAATGTTACCGATTGGTCGTCCGACATCCGTGGGAATTAGGTTAAAAATCCTCCCCGCCACCGGAGTAAACCGCCGAATCCGCAAATCGCCCCCCAACATGAGAATGGGAATATTAATATTGCTGAGTAAATTCTGCAAATCATTGGTTACCTCAGTTGACTCAAGATTCCGCCGTTGCAGTTCGTCGTTAATAATGTTTAGTTCTTCATTGGTTGCTTGAATTTCTTCTTTAGCAGTTTCTAATTCCTCATTAGTACTTTGTAATTCTTCGTTGCTAGAAAGGATTTCTTCGTTAGCAGCTCTCAAGTTTTGATTGGTAGCTTGCTGTTCCTCAATAATTGATTGCAGATATTCTTTTGTAGTTGCTAACTCCTGCTTCAGTGCGTTAATTTCCTTTAGGGCAGCTATTTGTTGTTTCTGGGCAGACTTAATGTTGCGATCGCTTTTGGCGTTGCGCTCCGCGCCATCGCTAGCTGACTCAAAATCAACAGGCGGTAGTGATGGTATATCTTCAAACATCACTAAAAAGTAGCGTTCTTCAGTGCGGGGAGATTTAAACGGTACAACTTCAACCTTAACCAACCTAACTTGTCCGTTTTCGAGAATTTGGATATCTTCTTTTCGCACTGTCACCTTTCGTTGTTTTGCTTGGTGAATGGCAGTGCGTAGCTCTAGCCGCAATTCTTCTCTTGCCATCCTCAACAAATTAAAGCTCGGCCTGCCTGGTGGGGGTTGCAGATATAAATTAGTCTGTCCGCGAAATTGCAAAATCTCCAAATCGTTGTTAATAACTACACCAACCGGGGCATAGTGATTTAACACAATTCGGTCGGCTGCTGTCTGAATTTCCACTTCATCCCAAGCATTCTCAATCGCTGGTTGCTGCTGAGTATTTACTACTAAGGGATAGTTACTGGCAATTATATTTATACCTAATCGAGTAGATGTCATTTTTCGGGTATAAATCTTGGACTTTCTGTCCGCCAGCGTAAACAAATTTGAAAATTCACCTACTGTCTCTGAGGTACCCAACATCAAAAAGCCACTTGGCTTGAGACCATAATGAAATATGGGTAGGAGTTTCTTCTGCATCGGGATACCCAAATAAATCAGTACATTGCGACAAGTAATCAGATCCAAGTGCGAAAAAGGCGGATCGGCAGTCAGGTTTTGCCTAGCAAAGATACACAACTCACGCACTGGCTTGCTGATTTGGTAACCACCTTCTACCTGGATAAAGAAGCGCTGTAGACGTTCTGGAGAGACTTCTGCTACCAGGCTAGGCTTGTAGATGCCAATCCTCGCTGTTTCAATTGCTGCCTCATTAATATCTGTAGCAAAAATCTGGATTGGTGGATTGATTACCTGATTAGACAAAAACTCTAGCAAGCAAATAGCAATTGAGTAAGCTTCTTGACCAGTTGAACATCCCGCTATCCAAATGCGGATCGGTGAATCTGGCGTGTGATCCTGGGTAATAAGCGGAAATACTTTTGTTTTTAAGGCTTCAAAAGATTCCGGATCGCGGAAAAAACTGGTGACAGAGATCAGCACATCTTGATATAACGCCTTGACTTCTGTGGGATTTTCCACCAGATAATTGACGTAATCTTCCAATCTGTCCAGCTTGTACAAAATCATTCGCCGCAGGATGCGCCGCTTGAAAGTGGTTTGTTTATAGTATTTAAAATCAACTCCTGTAGCAGCACGTAGCAAACTAAAAATTGTCGAGATACTATCTCCCTTTGCTGGAGTTAACTCAGGTACCTCAGTTAGTGTTTCTGACTGCTGCTGGATATAAGGATGGCGACTCAGCTTTGTCAGCTCCTCAGCAATCTCTTGCGGGGTGAGAATAAAATCTACATGACCCGAAGCCACAGCAGTGTTCGGCATACTATTGACTTTTGCCGATTCTTGGCACTGGGCAAAGGTAATACCACCACATCCTTTAATAAATTCTAGTCCCCTTGTGCCATCTGCATCGCCCCCCGACAGCACGATGCCAATTGCTTTACTTCCCCGTTCTTCTGCTAAAGACATCAAGAAAGCATCCACTGACATAAAAACGCCGTAGGTTTTCCCCCTAGGAGCCAGTTTTAGAACTCCCTGAGCAATTGTCATTTTGGTATTAGGCGGAATCACGTAGACATGATTCGGTTCCACAACCATACCATCCTGCACTTCCGCTACAGGCATTTGGGTTGACCGTGAGAGAATCTCACTCAACAAGCTTTTTTGATTGGGACTCAAGTGCTGAATTACCACAAATGCCATACCTGTATCATTTGGCAAATGGCTCAGCAATTCTGTAAAAGCTTCTATTCCACCCGCAGAAGCACCCATCCCCACTATGGGAAATAATTCGTTTTGATGATTTTGCTGTTCTTCATTTGACGATTGACCAGCAGGGGAATTAGATTGAGATTTTTTAGCAGACCGCCTAGGGTTCATGATGTCAGCAGTTAATTGTTTCGGTTGTTAAGTTTTTAAGTAATTAAAACAACAGATATATTTTGTAATCGTTCAAAGATGAGTCCGATTAACTAGCGGTCTGGAGCTTTAATTTTAAGGCAATGATATAGCAATTCTAGGTAATTTATCAATCACTTGTGAAACCCAGCAATCCTGAACTCTTAACAGTAAATAAACAATCAATGTATACCTAGTTTAGCAAAAATCAAATAAGAGTCTTAGATATAGATATATAGCAATCCTATTTCAGATGTGAAAAATATCGGTTTTGGCTGTTGAATTTTAACCGTTGACAGTCAATAATTAAAAACCCTTGATATCAGATTTCACAAATCATTTAGGCTTGATATAGAGACGAACCTGAAATTCTAAAAATGTCAATATTCCCAATTTATAGCAGATACGTCCAGAATTCACAGATTTTTATAGCTTTGCTGATTATTTAGTGAGCGCGTTTCATTCGTACGGCGCTCTTTGCTACTTCAAAAATAAACAAAAATAAAAGCGATCGCTTGGACTGAGAAACTCTGCGATCGCCTTTTATGGGTACTAAACAATCTTTTTTTGTACTATCTGCCACCTGGCTATCAATAACTCTAATTGTTAACGTCGGTCTACTTAGCAGTTATTCTTCGCTCTTCACTAAGGTTGATATTGAGTTTTTTAGTGATAATTTTTGTTAAAATATATTTTTAAAGATCACTGGAGAGGCAAACTCATGGTTAACAGCAAATTTGATGATACATTAGCTGCCATTGAGTTAAATGCAGCGAGAAAACTAAACTGGGATTATAGCCAATTTAAAGAGTATTTTGATTTTACGGTAAATGAGGCAACTATTGAGATTAATCCCAAAAATCACCTCGAAGCATCTGAAGTAGAAACTTTAAAGCAAGCTCTATTAGACTATGGTTTTCAATACAAGAAAACCATAAATGATTTGATATTAGTTTTTGAACAAGACATCGAATTAAGATAAATCAATCACAAAAATTTAATTAAACCCACTCTTCAGTGTTACCATCAGACTCCAGAAAAAATAAATTCTGATTTCTGCTTACATAGATCTAACTTTGGCTAGACTCTTTCTCTATCCGCTTGTGCAAAAATCACCAAAGCTGCACTAAGGATCTTAATAAGAGACTATGAAAACACTGTTACTCTACCCCCAGTTTCCTCAGTCTTTTTGGTCTTACGATCGCGCTATGGAAATCGCGGGACTCAAAGCCGTCATTCCACCCCTGGGAATCATTACTGTTGCAGCATTATTACCCGAAGATTGGGAAGTAAGATTTTATGACCGCAATGTCCGTCTAGAGACAGAGGCAGATTGGGAGTGGTGTGACCTAGTGATTATCTCTGCCATGCTAGTGCAGAGACCAGATTTCCACGCCCTGATTAAAAAAGCCGTCAGGTTAGGTAAAAAAGTAGCAGTAGGCGGGCCTTATCCCACATCAGTCCCACAGGAAGCCCAAGCTTCTGGGGCTGATTATCTCATCCTAGATGAAGGAGAGATGACAGTTCCGCTATTCTTAGAAGCGATCTCTCAAGGCCAAACTCAAGGAATCTTCCGCTCGCCAGAAAAGCCGGATGTGACTCAAAGCCCTATGCCTCGCTTTGATTTGCTGGAACTTAATGCCTACTTCATGATGGCAATTCAGTTTTCTCGCGGTTGTCCCTTCAATTGCGAATTTTGTGACATTATCTCTCTCTACGGTCGCAAATCGCGGACTAAAGAACCTTCTCAAAGTTTAGCAGAGTTGCAATATCTCTATGATTTAGGTTGGCGAGGATCGCTATTTATTGTCGATGACAACTTTATTGGCAATCAGCGTAATGTTAAACGCTTCTTAAGAGAATTAATTCCTTGGATGCAACAGCACAACTATCCCTTCACCTTCATGACCGAAGCATCTGTGAACTTAGCAGAAGATGATGAACTGCTAGAACTGATGGTAGAAGCAGGATTCTATGCTGTTTTTCTCGGTATTGAAACTCCCGATCAAGATAGCCTCGTCGTAACGCGCAAAGTGCAAAATACACGCAACCCCTTAGTAGAAGCCTGTCACAAAATCAATGAAGCAGGTTTGCTGATCTATGCTGGGTTTATTCTGGGGTTTGACGGAGAACGCACTGGTGCAGGAGAAAGAATTCAAGCCTTTGTGGAAGAAACCAATATTCCTCAACCCATGTTGGGAATCCTGCAAGCTCCGCCCAACACAGCCCTCTGGAATCGCCTCCAACAGGAACAGCGTTTAATTGAGGGTGATAGCATTCATCCGACGGGAGATCAGAATACTCTGATGAATTTTATTCCCACCCGCCCCATTGCCGAAATTGCTAGAGAGTATGTAGAAGGCTTCTGGACGTTATACGAACCTGTCAACTATCTGCGCAGAGCTTTTCAACAGTGCCTGAATATTGTGCCCTCTAAAAGGGGAACACAAACAATGCAGATTCCTGTAGGTAGGAAGTTGCGGCTTTTTGCCCAGTTAATCTGGCATCAAGGCTTACGACGACCGGAAATTAGAGGTCAATTTTGGGGACAACTATGGACACTGCTGTGGACAAAACCCCAAGTGCTGAATATGTATTTGGCGCTATGCGCTGCGGGCGAGCATTTTTGGGAATATCGAGTTTTAGCCAGGGAACGCATTACGCAACAGCTAGGCTATGACCCATTAGAAGTCTCTGTACTACCTCAGGTGGAACGAACGCTAGTCAAGAATATGTAATTCACAATCAATGGTCAGAACTGTTCAGCTTGGTAATCAAAGCAGCTAGTGAACAATGACTGAAAAATCTTTCTAGAGTGATAATATAGACACTCACAAGCTGAATCTGACCATGAAATTAGTTTGCGCTCAAAGTGACCTCAGTACAAACCTCTCCCTTGTTAGCCGTGCTGTCCCTTCACGACCAACACATCCGGTACTTGCTAATGTGCTGCTACAAGCAGATGCACAAACTAACCAAGTAAGCTTAACCGCTTTCGATCTCAGCTTGGGTATCCGTACTAGCTTTAACGCTGAGGTATGGCAAGGAGGAGCGATCGCACTTCCTGCTAAATTACTCGTAGATATTACCTCTCGTCTCCCAGAAGGCGAAATTACCCTCGATGATGAATCAGCAACCGAAACCAACACAGGGGAGGGGTTAATTGTTACCCTGACACCAAAAAGCGGACATTATCAAGTACGCGCAATGGGTGCAGAAGAGTTTCCTGAATTACCTGTAATTGAAAATTCCGAAGTCATTCACTTAACCGCCGCCGCCTTAATTGAAGGCTTGCGCGGTTCCTTATTTGCTACTAGTGGCGATGAAACTAAGCAGGTACTCACAGGCGTACATTTAACAGTTAAACAAGATACGCTCGAATTTGCCGCTACTGATGGGCATCGTTTAGCAGTAGTAGAAACTACTAACGAGCGTCCTATGGAAAATAGTAACCAACTAGAAGTAACAGTACCAGCGAGAGCGCTACGGGAACTCCAACGGATGTTAGCTCATAGTTCCGCTGATGATGAACCTGTAGCTTTATATTTAGATCAAGGTCAAGTAGTATTTGGTTGGAAAAATCAACGCTTAACCAGCCGCACTTTAGAAGGACAATACCCCACTTATCGGCAACTCATACCCCGTCAATTTGAGCGCCAAGTTACTATCGATAGAAAACAATTTTTAAGCACTTTAGAGCGAATTGCAGTCCTAGCCGATCAAAAGAATAATATTGTCAAACTCAGCATAGATGGTGCTAACCAAGAAATTACATTATCTTGTGAATCTCAAGATGTGGGTAGCGGTAGAGAGTCAATGCCAGCCCAAATTTCTGGGGAAGATATAGATATTGCTTTTAATATCAAATATCTCATGGAAGGGTTGAAAGAATTACCATCTTCTGAGATTCAAATGCATCTCAATCAAAGCCTAACTCCGGTGATTTTTACACCTTTGGGCGGTTTAAAAATGACTTATTTAGCTATGCCTGTGCAATTGAGAAGTTAAATATGGGGCATGGGGAATTGAAAGAATTTTGGATTTTAGATTTTATGTTGAAATCCAATAACAAATGGCGAGCATCCCAAATTCACAAAAAGTCCCTCACCCTCAAGAGTATTGCATCAAAATTGGGATGCTCCCGACAAATTATAAATCAATACAGTTCAGTTAGCGCCAAAAACATTAAGCTGCGTAGGTTGGGTTGAGGAACGAAACCCAAAATTTCCAGGGGTTTGTTGGGTTGAACGAAGTGAAACCCAACCTATAATTATCCTTAACTGAACCGTATTGAATTATAAATGACTAACGACTATTTTGTTGAATGGGAATTTCAATCCAAAATTCTGTCCCTAAACCTGGTTCAGAATCGCATTTAAAGATACCGCCATGTTTTTCTACCACAATCTTGTAACTAATTGATAACCCTAAGCCAGTACCTTTACCCACTGGCTTAGTGGTAAAAAATGGGTCACATATTCTGGTTTTTAATGCTTCTGGAATCCCAGGGCCATTATCAACAATGCGAATTACGACACTCTTGATATTGCCTTTCATTTTACCAATAGAAGTATAAATAGTAATTTGATTTTTATGAGTTTCTGGGCTGGATTCTTGATAATCTTCTAAAGCATCGATCGCATTGCTCAAGACATTCATAAATACTTGATTTAACTGTCCGGCGTAGCATTCTACTAAGGGAAGTTCATCGTAATTTTTAACTATATAGATAGCAGGGCTTTCGGGCTTAGCTTTTAAGCGATGTTGTAAAATCAGCAGAGTATTATCAATACCCTCGTGAATATTTACTGCTTTCATTTCCGCTTCATCTAGACGCGAGAAATTTCTTAAACCCAAGACAATCTGACGGATGCGATCAATCCCCACTTTCATGGAAGTGAGAGTTTTAGGTAAATCTTCGTTGATAAATTCTAAGTCAATTTCTTCTCCAAGTTCCCAAATTTTCTGGCTGGGATTGGGTAATTCTTGCTGATATAAATCTAGCATCTTCAGTAAATCATCAGCATATTCGCTGACATGAACTAGATTGCCGTAAATAAAGTTTACAGGGTTATTAATTTCATGGGCAATACCCGCCACCAATTGCCCTAATGAGGACATTTTCTCGGTTTGGATGAGTTGGGTTTGGGTTTCTTGGAGATCGTGTAAGGCTTGGGTTAGCTGTTCTGTTTGCTGCTGAGTTCGTAAAAATAAGTTAACTTGTTGGATTGCTACACCTAGCTGATTAGCAATTTGCGCTAAAAACTGAATTTCTGAGGTTTCCCAGTGGCGGGGTGCCGAGTTTTGATAAGCTGCGAGTAAACCCCAGAGTTTTTGACCGATAAAAATTGGTGCGATCGCATATGCTTTAATTTGAAATTTTTCTAGCAGTTCAACATGACACCGAGAATGATTAGCCTGATAGATGTCATGGACTGCAAAGGTTTCATTTTGACGATAGCGGCCGCCTTGAGTTTCCTGTAAATAACTATCCTGCCAAATTGTTTTTGTTTCTGGGCTGATTAACTTTATCCAACCTTCATTGACAAACTCAGCAATAAATTCACCACTCCAATCGGCGTGAAATTGATACACAGCTACCCGATCTGCTTGTAGCGCTTTACAAATTTCTTGAGTAGTTGTTTGAAAAATTGCATCTAAATCAAGAAATTCACGAATTTTGGCGACAACTTCAAACAATACCCTTTGTTGCTCCGCCGCTTGTCGTAAATCTAAGGCTTGCTCTTGGGTGCGTTTGAGTAATTCTGCTTGCTGGAGTGCTACCCCAAGTTGGCCTGCAATCTGACTAATAAAGTTAACTTCTGACTCTTGCCATTGGCGGGGGGCAGAATGTTGATAAGTACATAACAAACCCCATAATTTTTGTCCCACAAAAATTGGTGCTAGGACAAAAGCGTAAATTTGATACTCTTCTAAGTTATCGAGATGACATTGAGTAAAGCCCATCTTGTAAATGTCATCCACTGCAAATGTTTCGTTGTAGCGGTAACGTCCTCCCTGAGTGTCTTGAAGATAAGTATCATTCCAAACTGTATTTACTCCTAGCTTGGATTCATTTGACCAATGAGGACTAGCAACTTCAAAATCACCAACAAATTCACCACCCCACTCAGCATCAAAACGATAAATAGAAACGCGATCGGCTTTGATTAATTGACAAACTTCTTGAGTAGTTATTTGAAAAATATTTTTAATATCAAGTGACTCGCGAATTTTAGCAATTACACCAAACACAGCTTGTTGTTGTTCTGCTGTTTTTTTAACTTCAATTGTCCGCTTTTTAACTTGTTTTTCTAAATTGCTATTAAAAGCTTGTACTTGTTGGTAAAGTTCATATTGCTGAATTGCTGACGCAAAATGTTTACCAATTTCTCTGGCCATTTCGATTTCTGCGTCTGTCCATTTTTGTACTTGAGCTATTTTAGTTTCACGCCATAATTCAAAGGATTGACGAGGATATAGTTGCCTCTGGTCGGAATCGAATTGCCCTGCCCACAAGGTTTCTGTATTGATTTCATCGCGAAAAATACTTAAATAGCCTACTAACTCTTGGCGATAATTCAAGGGAATCATCAAAATGCTGCGAATCTTAGTGCTTTGAAATGCAACTTGTACTGTTCGTATATAAGGTGTTTGGTAGATGTCAGAAATTGCCCAAACATCATATTCACCAGATTGATAATGTTCTTGCCAAACACTAGATTGTTCTATGAGCGGATAGATAGTTTTTTCATCTACAATAGGTTGTTGTCCGCAGATATAAAGCCTGACATATTCACTTCCGGGAATTAAACATTCTCCTAGGCTTTTAAATTTACTATTGTGGAAATTAAAAGCATTATGTCTAATACAAAGTCTACCTCCCGAACCACCAAAAGCAGCTACGGTAGCTTCTAAAGCTGGCTGTAGGACAATTGTCGGTAATGCATGTAGCAAAGTAGCAATACGGTTAATGCTAGCTTCCCGTTCAGCTTTTTCATGGGCTTGAGCCAGCAGGTTACTTTGAGCGATCGCTATTGATAATTGATCTACTACCCTTTGCACTAGTTCAATTTCATGCTCTGAAATCTTATGGCTTTGGGCATGATGAGACACCAAAAGTCCCCAGAGTTCTTTTTGACATAATATAGGCACTGCTAAGGAAGACTTGACTCCCATTGCTGTGAGGTATTTCACATGACAAGGATCGACAGGACGATAATGAATATCATCTGCTAGCTGTTCTCCTGTTTCTAAGTTACGCAGATGGCTGTGACCAATCTGTTGTTTTTCTACATCGACTACAGAACGCACCTGTGAATTTTTCAATAATTCTCTTGCATGAGGTGGAATATCATCAGCTGGAAAATTTAGCCCTAAAAGGGATGGTAATTTATCGTTATAAATCGATTCAGCAATGACCTGACCGCTACCATCAGCATGAAATTTGTAAATCATGACGCGATCGGTTCCCAGCAGCGATCGCACTTCTTTTGTCGTCGTTTTTAGAATATCTTCTAAATCCAACGTTCTCCGGATACTGCTTGTAATCCGTCGTAATAATCCTTCTTGCTCAAGGTTTAACTGCAACTCTATTTTTGCGATCGGGGTCATTGCTTGTAAATGCTATAAGTTATTTTTTATTTAGAAAAAATAAAAAAGATTATATCTAAAAATATTATTAAATTTATTGCCTATACATGTCTTCAGTAAAACTACGGTATAGGAACCTAGAAAAATTAGATAAATTGCCGCTAAAAAATCATCATTTATAATATGAAAAAATTTTTTCCAGCAATAAGATGAAACAATTAATCACTGTTTAAATTGCATTAAATAAGTGTGCTGTAATCGTCAAGATGGAAAATCTATACATAGCTTGCTAACACTTGCTAATACTTGCTTTTACCAATCAATGCTCATTGATAAATGCTGTGACTCAAGCCCTTGAGCCTTGATTAACAACATAAAATGCTGTTTGCATAAGTGTAATTATATACAAAAATATTACTTAAAAAACAGACGCGATCGCGATCGCGTCTGGACAAAAACAAAGTTTAATTCTGATAGTCTTGAAAGTTTAAGCAAACCGAATTTTCAGATAGTCTTCATCCATTTTTGCACCAGCAGGTTGGAGTGCGGCTAGAGCTTGTGGTAATACTAAATTACGCCGATGATTGCCAATAGTAATGTTTAATTCATCTCCTGTTTTACTCAAATTTACTTGATTTTTGGGAATCCCCGGTAAATACAGTTCTAAACTGTATTGGTTATTCTCTTGGACAACTCTAATAGTTGTTTCTTTGTAATAAACTTGCGTGGGATCTTCGTCTTTGTAGAGTGTCTCTTTCAGTCTTTCTAAGGCGGCTAAACCACACATTTCTTCCGAAAATAAGGGAACTTCCTTCACCGGGAGAGGATGAAAATCATCATGGATTTCTTGACGATACTGCTGCTGATTTTCCTTCCAGCGTTGGAAAAAGGGATCTTGAACTTCAGGGGGAATGATGCGATTAGCTATCACTAAATCTGTGGCAACATTATACAAACTCAAATAAGCATGAGCGCGCAGAGATTCTTTAATTACCATCTTTTCAGGATTGGCGACTAGGCGAACTGAAGTTTGAGTATTGTCAGTGAGTACTTTTTCCAAAGCTTCTATTTGTTCATAGAACTCATAAGGCGCATCCATGACTTCTTTATCAGGTAAGGAAAAACCAGCAATTGGGCGAAACAGAGGTTCCACCAAAGGCCGCAGCGCTACCGAGATGTTTTGAAATGGTTTGTAGAAACGGCGCATATACCAACCGCCAACTTCCGGTAAACTCAGCAATCGCAAAGCTGTACCTGTAGGCGCTGAATCAATAATCAAGACATCATATTCGCCTTCATCATAATGGCGTTTCATTCTCACCAAACCGAAAATTTCATCCATGCCTGGTAGAATAGCTAATTCTTCCGCCTGTACTCCTTCCAAGCCTCTAGCTTGGAGAACTTGGGTAATGTAACGCTTCACAGAACCCCAGTTTCCTTCTAGTTCTTGCAATGCATCTAGTTCTGCACCCCATAAATTTGGGCGAATCTGTATTGGTGCGTGTCCTAGTTCCAAATCAAAACTATCGGCTAAGGAATGGGCGGGATCTGTACTTAAGACCAATGTGCGATAACCTAACTCTGCACACCGGAGTCCAGTAGCAGCGGCTACAGAAGTTTTTCCCACGCCGCCCTTGCCTGTCATTAAAATTACCCGCATGAATGATTTTATCCTGCCTGAGAATTGTTTACATTTATTTACGCTATCTCTATTATCGATGTTTAAAGAGAATAAATGCTATGGCAGTGTATCTCTAAGCGAAGCTTAGAATTATCATAAATGTGACAAATAATCAAGTTATGCTGGTAAACTAGCTGCTGAGCGCTCAGGCGATCGCATTTTTTAGCTATTTTTTCCAGAAAATCCATGTTGTTTCAGCACATCTAGCTGCGAACAGTGCCAATAATCAATGTGAGAAACAATTAAACCTTCCGAGTTGAGACGTAATTCACTCCAGCCAGAAATGGAAATTCTGGGTTTCCAAGGTAGGGGACTATTCCAACTGAGTGTCCACTCGGTTTTAATGGTGTCTCCTAATAATTGAATGTCATGTAAATCCATGTGGGGATTGAGAAAAAAAGTTTTGATGAAATTAATCATCAACTTGTAGAGGGTGACACCACGAAATTTAAAAACAGCATCTTGAAAATAAACATCTGCTGCATAAATACTGTAAGTTTGATTTACAGGAAATCTTTGATAGTCTTCTTTGAGAATTTGAATTATATCCATAGCACCCCATAGCACCGGAAATATTTGCGATCGCGAAGTTTACACTTGTATTTCATTCCACAAACGTTCTAGTTGATACCGCCATACAGCTAGGACTTGTTCTCGCGCTTCTTGAGTTTGCTCAATTTCTCCTAGTAACCCTTCTGTATAAAAACGTTCGAGATTTTGCATTGTAGATTGGAGAGATTGTCCTTGTTTTTTGGCTGCTTGGACAATTTGTCTGATGCGATTTTCAATTAATCGATGGAAAACATCATTTAAACCAGCTTCATGTAAAGATATGAGGTGAGCGATCGCCCTGGACAAATCCTCACTTGTCAAAGTGGCGTTGTTATGCTGAAACACTCCCCACATTGCTCCTTGATACAAGGCATAGCGTACTTCCTGAGTTTGATCAAAGTTGGCTTCGAGAAACTGTTCTAGGAATGGTTGTGCTGCTTCAATGGGCACAATGGGTAATAAAACTCGCAACCATGTATCATCTTCGGAGAGCAATACCAACAGCCGAAAATTAGCAGTTTCTACTTGCCACGATCCAGGTGCGATCGCAGCAACAGCTACTTTACCAAACAATTTTGTTAAGTTACCCGCAATTTCTTCCGGTTTCATAGGTGATTTTAAACTATCACCTCTAGATTACCGCTTTCGGGTATCACAACTGCCTTGCTGCTGACAGGATTACTTTCTTGGCTAAATCTGTCTATTGGGCGATCGCTTCAGTCATCACAAATGCTATTTAAAAAACCTTTCCTTAATATTTGCTGACTTTTATCTTACCAACATAATCAAAGCGATTCTCGATCAACTCCGTAATTTTATTTTCTAAGCTCAAACTGAGTACATTATTGCCAGACAAACTAACATATATAGTTAAGTCACAATCAGATTGGATGACATTAAAAAGCTCAATTTGCTGGATCTCCGCATCTTGATTGGCTAATTTTTGCTCTAATAAAAGCTGATACACATCTTTAGCTAAAGCGTTTTCCTCCGGTAAAGTTTTTCCCTGGCGTATTTGACATTTGGGATTGGATGCATCTGGATTTTTTGGACTGATATTTACATCTTTGGGTGGTTGAATAGCTATGTAACCCAGAAATCCCATCAGGAGACACACTATTAAACCCACAGTTTTTCTCAAACTTAGCCGTCTTTTACTTTGATTGGCGTTCTGTAAATTGTGTTTAATTTCTTCTAATCGCTGTAAAATTTCTTCTGGATTTTTTGGTCTCTCTTCTGGAGACCAAGCCATTAAACTATCGATTAAATCTGCTAAAGAATTTGATAATTTGGGAACTAGGTTACGCCAAAGCAGTTTTCTATCTCTTCCTTCAGGTAATTCATTGGGAGCTTTACCTGTTAATAAATGCACAAAAGTACGCCCTAAAGCATAAAAATCAGATTGAGGTACAGGCTTACCTTTTTCTTGTTCTGGAGCGACATATCCCTTAGTACCAATTCTGCTAATACTTTTCCTAGTTAAAACAGCTTCTGTAATCGATCTAATAGCCTCAATTCCAATTAATACTATCTCTTCATTCTTGCTTCTCAACATGATATTGCTCGGTTTGATATCACGATGAAAGAAATTTTTTTGATGAAGATTGCCTAAAATTACTGTTAGCTGTTCTAACAAATTAATTACTTGCTGTTCGCTCAAAAAGCGATGATTTCCACTTTCCAGTAATTGTTGCAAATCAAATCCGCCAATTTTTTCCATTACCAAACAATAAGCTACCATCTGATTCGCAATATTTATCGGGAAGTATCCTCCCGGATCTACTTGCGGTAATCCAGGAAACCAATGCTTTACTAAAACATATGCTCCGCGGTTAAACCGGGAGATTGCTTCTTCATTATCTGTATATAAAACTTTAATGACTTTGGGATTTCCGCCATCAATTGTATCAATGGCATCATAAACCATAGACTCTTTAATTTGGCGTTGATTTAATATACCAATTACCCGATAACGCCCATTTAAGAGTAAATCAGAACCACAGTCTTCGCAATAAATTTCGTTAAAATTCTTGGGTTTGTGTAGGCATTTTAGATTAATACATAAGCAAGTAGGTTGTTTGGAGTCGGAAGATTTGAATGATTCAAAGATTGCCATTATTTTGGGAATGATGATGGAATAAAGATGGGTAAAGATACAAATAAATTATTTATGTTTTAGAGTAAATTCCTGATAAAAACATCAATTAAAACTATGCCAACATATAATTTAAAATATTTTTTACTCACCCTGAATAGTCTTCATTAGCTGAAAAATAAGCAAATTTATTCTTTAAAGGAAATTTCTATACAATCTAGCTATGGAATCATTCCGATAATTTTCCCACTTTTCATGGAAATGATTCATGAATTTATAAAGATTTATAGACCTCCTCTAAAGCAAAAATTTAGGGTAATATAAAATACTTTACTAAATTTATAAACAAGTCCTAATATCTACTAGTATGTATTTTCAATTATATTATGATTGCTTAGTCATCATTTGAATCCGGTGCAAGCTTGTTAAAAGTTTTACTTTTAAAATATCTAATATCCAAGTATAAATAAGTTATAAATAAATCCATCCACTTGTCCGCGCAAAATACTCTGTTTATCTATGCCTAAGTTAAAAAGCCAGAAAGCGAAGCAAACACAAAGTCGGCTTTTTCAGTATGCTCTCTTACCTGTGTTAACCTCATTGATCCTGGTTTGCATCTCTCATGCTACGGTTGCTCAAACTTCTCCCTCCGCCAGTTCTAAAGTATCTGATAATACTCAGTGGGTTTTGTTAACAGGATGCTTAGTGTTCTTTATGAACTCAGGCTTCGCTATGTTAGAGTCTGGCTTTTGTCGCCGGGCTAATGCCATAACTGTCTTAGCCAAAAACCTAATTGTATTTGCTATTGCTGCTTTAGCTTTTTGGATTTTAGGTTTTGGTTTTATGTTTGGCGATGGGAGTGAATTCATCGGGACAACAGGTTTTTTGTTACAAGGTTATGACAATAGTCCTGCAATCCAAAAAGATTACCAAGGAGTTTTTGATTCATTAAGCTGGGCGGCGATTCCTCTGAGTGCTAAATTTTTCTTTCAGTTAACTTTTGCTGGTACTGCTGCAACTATTGTTTCCGGGGCGGTAGCTGAAAGAATTAAGTTCGCTGTATTTATGATTTTCAGCTTTTTCTTAGTTTTAAGTTATTCCATCACTGGTCATTGGATTTGGGGAGGTGGTTTTCTCTACACCCTAGGTTTTAGAGATTTTGCTGGTTCAACGGTGGTTCACTCAGTTGGTGGTTGGGCTGCTTTGATCGGAACTGTTTTGTTAAGACCGCGTTTGGGAAAATATCGAAAATTCAATCCAGATGAAAAACGTTCTTGGCGACGAACAAGCTTTTACGGCAAAAAAATTGTTGCTGTACCAGGACATAATCTCAGTGCTGCAACTCTCGGTTGTTTTATTCTTTGGCTTGGTTGGTATGGTTTTAACGCTGGTTCCACACTAACAGTTAATTCCGAAGCGATCGCTCATATTATTGTCACTACTCTCATGGCTGGTGCAATGGGAGCAATTGGCGCTACTTTTTGGTCTTGGCAATTTTATGAGAAACCTAGTCTCTCATTTATGATTAACGGTATTTTAGCTGGTTGTGTGAGTATTACCGCTTCTTGTGCTTTTGTTAATATTCCCAGTGCAGTATTGATCGGCTTTATTGGTGGGGCGCTGGTTGTTTACGCGGCTGTTATTTTAGATAAGTGCGAAATTGACGATCCCGTAGGGGCTATTTCTGTTCATCTGGTTTGCGGAATCTGGGGAACCATAGCAGTAGGGCTGTTTAGTCAAAATCCTAGCAGTTATACCTGGGCTAAAGAATTTTTTACTCACGAAAGCTCGTTACAAGGCGGGTTATTTTTTGGTGGTGGGACAAATCTTTTATTTGCCCAACTAGTGGGCATTGTACTGGTTAGTGAGTTTACAGTCATATTTAGCGCGATCGCCTGGATTGGGATCAGCTATTTTATGTACCTTGTTTCCCGTAAATCTACTTCGGAATTTAAAATTTCCAAATTTTTACGAGTTTTACCTCAAGAAGAAGTTATCGGTCTAGATAGTTTATTTGCTGAAGGTAGTGACATCCAGAAACTCAAGCAAGAATACATCGAGACACAAAAGCAAAAGCGTTATTGGCAACGCAAACGCAATCTTGGTAAATAATCAAATATCTTTTTACCCTATGCCCAATGCCCCATTCCCATTACTTTTTATATATCAAAAAGACTGAACCAATAGCCCCAGGATTTTCTACATAAATTTTATTGTTGTAATATAATCCTGGCGACATTCCCCCATCAAATAAAATGCCTTCTTGAATAATGCCCAAACAATTATTCCGCGCAATACCTTCGAGAACATCATCAAATTTATCTGGTAATAGTTCTTGATTAATTGAGGAAAATTCAATATTTGAATTAGCTTTAGCATCATTCACTAATAAAATCACATAACCTTTGTCTGTGACAGCAGCTAAAGAACGATTAGTAGCTTGCTTACAAGCAAATTCTCCCAAATCTGCACAAATATCCTTAAACTTACCGCCACGATAAAATCTGCCATTACCTCCTACTAAGTTGTAATTAAGAATTTCATTGCTTCTTCTTCCAGCCTGGATAGTGGCTTTTCTCTCTTGAGGTTTACCTCCAGATATACCAAAAGAAGAACGTTTAGTTTTAAAGGCTCCGGAATAATCAAAGCCGCGAGAAATATTCAATCCTTGGGGTTTATTATCTGTATCTATATAATCGGCATTAATAGCAGCTATTGGCTTTTGTCCGTTTAATTGCGAATTCTCATCTGTGATAATTTCGCGAAATTGTTTTGGTATGTATTCTTTGCGTAATCTTCCTTGATTATCTTTAGCGTAGAGTTTATGTGCCAATCCCACATTTACTTTAAAATCTAATTTTGGCGATCGGGGATTAAAAATAATTACATGATTGATACCTTTAGCAAATTTTTTGCCCTGGTTATTAGTTTGAAAAAACTCAATACTAAAATTAGCATTTTTGCCAGCACAAGCAGTCGTTTTCGCTGGCTCTTGAGCTGCATTAGATTCCAGATTTTTACAGCCTGATAATAAATTCAGCAAAATTCCCAAAATAGATATTAAGAAGAATCTCGACATATTTAGATAAATCCCATACTTTTACAAATACAAAAACTCGCTACAGAATTACTATAGCGAGTAAAAAATTGATTATTCAATCTGGAGTAAATTTACAGTGCGGTTAGCAAGCCCTGTAATTGAGAATCTCTCATTAAGACAGCCATTCTAAAACAGCTTCGTCTTTGGTATTGGTATTGCGAGATGGGGTTTCACGTTCAAACTTCATGTGAATTGAGCGGGTTTGCTCGCCATCAGCCGCAACAGCCAAGATAGGATAGTCAATTAGACCATCTTGGAAGGACATCTGGAAGCGGAATGTACCATCGGGATTGAGCTTGATTGGACGACCGCCAATGGTTACGGTAGCATCTGGTTCAGTTGCACCGTAGACAATCAATTCAGCATCCGCAATTAACCAGAACTTGCGGGGACGCATAGGTACAGCAGAAGCGGAGAAGCCTACACCAGACATACCTACACCAGACATGTTTAACCCAGAGGTAGTGGGAACTGCCCACATACCTACACCCGATGGGAAAATGTAGGAGCTGATGGCTTGTTCTGGAGGTACAGAGCCAGCTACGTGCTGCATGGAACCAAACAGAGAACCTGCAACTCGTTGCGCTTCCGCAGATTCCGCCATCCCAAAGATTTGGTCGTAAATCGGGTTACCACCGTTAGCATAAGCTGTTGTGGCAATCTTCTTAGCTGGGGGAACCAATTCGTAAACAGTCTTACCGCGCAACTCTTCTTCAAAGTTGACTGTGACGAAAACGTCTTCAATCCAGTCGGAAGGATACACAGGAGGAATGTGGACTCGCGCCGAACGAGCTAGGACTAACCAACGGCCATCAACAGCACGATAACCGATATCGATTACATAATCGCGATCGCTCACGGGAACTGGTAAATACCATTCTCTCGCCAATTCATCCGCAGGATATTCTTGCAGGCTGTGGGGGCTTTGGTAATCAAGATTGATGTCGGTTACATCGTAAATCCGCAGCGCTAGCTGTTGTCCTCCTTGACGACGCAATTCTTGTTTATGTTCGTTGGGAACATCCCAGTAGGTGTAAGCCCATTGAGGATCGCGGGGTAAAAGTACAATCCGGCTTTCACCGTAACCAGCAGGTAGATCTCCTAGTCCTTCATCAACATCAGCGAGAGAACCACCATTACGATCTACTTGACCTAACTCGAATTTTGCTGCTTCCACGGTTTCCTGTGCCTCCAGTGAATGAGATGAACTAAGCGAAAACTTGTTGCGCTGAACTTCCTGAATTGATGCTAATAATTGGGATTTACGCATCCGGCTGTAGCGAGAAATTCCATATTCACTTGCTACTCTACGTAATTGCCGCAGTGTCATCTCCTCTAGCGGCGGGCGTTCTTTTGCCATTAATTTGGACTCCAGTAGTTTGAAAGGTAATTTATTTCGTCTGGTTACAGAATGTTATTTAACATCTCATCTACTCCAGATGAATTTCTTATTCCTGGCTCCTGGTCTTGCCCAGTGTTGTAGTTTTTTAAACTGGTATTAAATACTCCCTTTCAATTCCTAGTCATGCCTCAGCATTTTTTTGGGATCAATTGGAGTTCTTGTTTAATAAATATTAAGCAATAACCCTGTGTAGGGATCAAGGGGGCGCAAGACGCTTTTTCGGCATTTTCACGAATCTATCAGCCCTTTGGGGATCGTATTGTGATGAAACCATGACATTCAAATTCTCTGTTAATGGCATTTCAACTTTAATATCAAGATTCCATGACAAAAACTTCAGCAGCAGTCACAGCAGAAAATCAAAACAGTCTCCAGCAGTAGTTTCACTGGGAAAAACAGCGTCAATAACTCCTTAAGGGACTTACAAATAAAAAAATTATCAATCGCTATGCAGGCAGAGGGGCAGGGGGAGTAAAGAAAAATCTGATTAAATAAATTGGGTAATTTATTCTCTGGAAATCCCCTAAAACCTATTTTGAAAATTTTTGGGTGATACCGCGAAGATATCACCCAGTTAAACAGTTATTGGTTTGGGAGTGAACTGAAGAGGCTACGTCCACTCAGTCAAACTCTCTATTATTCACAATAGTAGCTAGCAGAAAACTTTCTTAGGAATGAACAGCTGCTAAAAGATCATGCTGATCTTGTTGATGACTGACATACTCTGAATACGCCAAACATCGTCTTGCCGAACCAAATTATACCTAACTCGTAAAGTCTCGTCAGAAGACTTCTGGATTTGACCATTTTGATAAAACTGTGTAACTTCCTTCACCGTAGCTTCGACACTGGCGCGCTTCGATTCGGGATCGGTTTTTTCTACAGATTCTACCTTCAAATTATGCTCATATTGGCGGTAGCGGTTCGCGGCCTTTTCTCCTTGGGCAATTGACTGCCATAAATCTAAAGATGAACCAGTTAAAATCTGCCGCAAACTATCAACATCATGATTTGGCCCTAAAGCTGCTGCTTTAGTGGATAACCAACTCCGAATCACTTCTTCTGCGGTTGCAGTAGTTAAAGACCCCTCTGGTGTTTGTGGTTTGGTGTCTTTGTCAGGAATCTCTATTGGTGGATTATTAATCGCTATGGATAATGGATTTTCTGGTAACGATGGTACTGGGTATAAAAGATCTCTGACAAATCCAAAGGTGGTGGAGACTATGAACCAAAAAACAGCTATGACTACCAGAGAAATCAACACAGTCCACAATAGACGCATTTTTCCTCCTAAAGAATTAGCCAAATTGCGCCTTCTTTGGGGATGACGATGTTCTCTGTTTACCGCGGGATTGGGCTTGCGTTTTTTGCGCTGTTGTGGCTGTCCAGGTGCAGTCACCCTAGCTGAACCATTCATGCTCTGATGCGGTTCTCTAATGCGTTCCGCAGATGGAAACTGTGATACTGGGTTTTCTGGTGTTTTGCTTCTACCGGATGTGGAAGCAGATGACTTGTTCCATCTCGATGGAGAGAAGTTGGGAGACTCCAGCCTTTCCCTAGAAGGATTAGCAGGTAAATCTGGGTCAATTGTTCTGCCGTGATGGAATTGTCGAGAAAATCCCGGAGAATTGTTGGTATGGCTACTGTTTGTTTGCGGAGGCGACAAAGGCTGTCGGTTGATCGCAGACCATTCATTAGTTGGTTCTGCATCCGTGGGTAAAGCTTCTAAATAGGTTTGTACCTGTGGTTCAGCAAAGTAGCTTTTGAGAGAAGCTGGCTGTTTTGTCAAATCGCGAAAGTGGGGAAAAACTTCATGTTGTAACCACTGTTCGCCATATAGACAGAGTCCAGGTAACAAATCTGGAGATTCTTGAGATTTTTCGCGAATAAAAGCTAAAGCTTCGTATTCTTGACTCAGTTCTAAAACACGGGTGGCCTCTTCAGTTTGTCCCAGTAAAAGGGCACACAGTGATTGTTCTAAATGAACATCTTGGCGCTTACCCAAACGCATCAGCATTTGCTTGGCTTGACGGATCAAAGCTGGTTGACGTTGCACAAATCCCCGTGCTATCAAGGCATAAACGGCCAAATAAGTAGCAACAGCAGAAGGACGTTTGCTTTCTGCTTCAAATAACTTGTGTTGTTCTGCAACTGTTAAGTGGTAGCGCAATTGCTGGATAAATCGCAGGAAGTCATCTATGTTCAGACCGGATTCATCATTGCCATTGCCATCGATGCCACCGCGATCGTCTAAAATGCTCTGCAATAATTCCAACCCTTGGCTGCGTTCGGCAGTGTTGGTTTCTGCTAAAGCTAGTAATTCCAGAATCCGATACGGTCGCAATTTATAAAGATCAGCCTGAATTTCTGCTTGAACGCTAGCAAATAAGCCTTCACGAGACAGTACTTCTAGACCAGTTTCTAGGGAATTGGCAGCATTTTCATAATGACCTTGTTGCCATTGTTCTCGACCCAGTTCTAGACAAGCTAAAGCGATGGTCAAAACAATGTCAGGCCGATCTTCTTGGGACGCTTCGCTGGCAAGATTATTTTGTGTTGTAGCCTTTGCTGCACTGCTTTTATGAACTAAGTAAGGGCGACCAAGTTTGAGTACAATTTCGTACTCGCCTAGGTCTTGCAAAATCAGTAAAGCACCAACTAATTCGTCTTGAGAAATTTCGATGCTGAGATTGTGTGAGTCATTCCCACCATGATTATGTCCTGGTGGATGTTCAACTGCTACGGTCGCAGAGGCAGTACCATCAGGGTCATAGGCATGGGCAAGATACAGCTGATCGTAACTGCTACGTTCTTTTGGATCTGATAAAACCACGTAAGCTTCTTCTATAAGTTGTTTGCGCGAAGAAATTGCTGCTTGAGAATACTCACGCCGCGGCAATTGTACAATGCGATCGCTGTATGCTTGCCGCAATTGTTCCTGACTTGCCGCTAACGGTAGTCCTAAAATTCGGTAGTAATCTAGCGGAATTCGCACAGCCTACTTCCCCTGCACCACGATCAACATAAATTCATCTAGAGCATTCCAGGCATGTAAAACCGTGCCATAATAATACCGTGTTGACTTTACACCACAAGTGTATATTGCAACAACCTGTTTTGTGTTTTCCCGAAATTTGAGTCATATTCTAGTACCTATATTTTGCCTTCGCCTATAAAGCTTCAGCTTTTTGTTTTAATTCTTAGTATTTTGATTTTTGATACCTGATATCACCTTTATATACCATCAAAAATTTCTGGTTTTCTCAGTGATGTCAGTCTCAAAGTTGTGTATTTAGCAATATTCTGACTATCCCATACAGGAGATAGTATTATCCTAAGTAAGTCAAGTTAACTTTTTATACTTTACTCAAATTTAGGTGTATCCTATTTCTGGTAAAGCTTACCGGATAGCATCAAGCATAGCTTCAGGAATCAAAGCTATGCTGAATACACTGAGTCTTTCTGGTGTAAACCAGACAGACGAACTTGACTAAAATATTATGTTTTTGATTTATCTTCAATAGGGTGAGTATTGCTATTTTGGCTTTAAGGCTACATTTTGGTGTAGACATGCTCAACCAATTCACAATAGTTACTAAATCTAAATCAATCAACACTTGCGTGTTGATTTTACCAGATGGCACACTACCACTAAAATACAGCTACTGTATAGCGATCGCTTCCTCGCTGGTGAGAAACATCTTATTTCATGTCTGGGAAATTTAATGATTGATTTTTTTAAGAATTTCTCAATGAATGCCTTTGCATCCCGTGGGATAATTAATGCTTGGTAGATTTCCTACTGATAACTAGAGAGAAAAATCATATCATTACTAGATTTAAATTACAATTATCTACCTGAGCATTTATTCAGATTAGGCAGTTTCATCCTGGTTTTTGCCAAATTGTTCGTGGCTATGCAGAAAGCAAGCTATCCTGGTTGGTAGCTTATAAAGGGGTGCGGAGTTAACTTCACAGAGTGGTTGAGACTGTAGGCTACTATCCTCACAAAACCTGGGCGAAAAAATTGATAATTAAAAATTAAAAGTAAAAAATTCACCCATTCCCTAATGTTCATTTAGGTAAATATGGTTTGAGCATTGACTTTGGTAAACACTAGCCTGTTAAATAGCTAATGCTCAATCAAAGCCAGTTCTGGAAAATTCTCAAAATCCCAATCCCAGGGGGGATAAGGTTTTTGTCAGTTGTCAGGCTTGAGGTTTGTTAAACCCTTACTAGTTGTCAGTTGTCCAAAAATCTGCCAGTACTACCACAGTTTTCTCTGGGGAAAATAAAAAACAAAACGGGGCGATCGCGATCGGATGGGGCATTGAACTCCTGCCAAAAACAACTGACAATTGACAAAGCGCAAAGTCGAGTTAGTTTTATAGGCTAGTCTCCTGACTTGAACGAACTGGTATTGATTTGAGGAACCCTCAGAGCGGATGGTAGTTCATTTAAGTGGCGGAACATTGCCAATGGACTGTTTCAACTTTGTCAGAAAGGACAACTGACAACTAAAGCGCGGTAAATTTCATTTTGATGCGACAGGGATACTAAACAAATAATGGTTCAAGAACGCACATTACCCACTTTTAATACCGCTAAAGTTCAGATTACCAAAGAAGAAGGCTTGCGGTTGTACGAGGACATGGTTCTCGGCAGATCTTTTGAAGACAAATGCGCCGAAATGTACTACCGGGGCAAAATGTTTGGTTTTGTCCATTTATACAACGGTCAAGAAGCAGTTTCTACTGGCGTGATTCAGGGGGCGATGCGACCAGGAGAGGATTATGTATCCAGTACCTACCGCGACCACGTTCACGCTTTGAGTGCGGGAGTTCCAGCCAGAGAGGTAATGGCAGAGTTATTTGGTAAAGCCACAGGTTGTAGCAAAGGCCGTGGTGGTTCCATGCACATGTTTTCTGCGGAACATCGCTTATTAGGTGGCTATGCTTTTGTGGCTGAAGGTATTCCTGTAGCATCTGGCGCAGCTTTTCAAAGTAAATACCGCCGCGAAGTATTGGGAGACCAAAGTGCTGACCAAGTAACAGCTTGCTTTTTTGGCGATGGTGCAGCCAACAACGGTCAGTTTTTTGAAACCTTAAATATGGCAGCTTTATGGAAACTGCCAATTCTTTTTGTGGTAGAAAATAATAAGTGGGCAATTGGCATGGCTCACGATCGCGCCACTTCTGACCCAGAAATCTACAAAAAAGCCAGCGTGTTCAACATGGCAGGTGTGGAAGTAGACGGGATGGATGTTTTGGCTGTGCGTGCCGTCGCCCAAGAAGCCGTCGCCCGCGCCCGTGCAGGTGAAGGGCCGACCTTAATTGAAGCGTTAACTTACCGTTTTCGCGGTCACTCCCTAGCAGACCCAGACGAACTACGCAGCAAAGCTGAGAAAGAATTCTGGTTTGCCCGTGACCCAATTAAGAAGTTGGCAGCTTATTTAGTGGAACACAATTTAGCAACTCAAGAAGAACTCAAAGATATCGATCGCAAAATTCAGGCACTCATTGAAGACGCAGTGAAATTCGCTGAAAGTAGCCCTGAACCAGATCCTAGTGAGTTATATCGTTTCGTGTTCGCAGAAGACGAGTAGATAAGGGTTAGGCTTCGGCTCCGCTCAGCCGAACGGGGCTAGGGAAGGGGGACAAGGAATTTTAGATTTTAGATTTGCGATAGCGCAGCGTTAGCGAGTCCGCGAGCGTCTTTTGGATTTCAATCTAAAATCTAAAATCCAAAATCCAAAATTGTTTCTCTGCCCAATGCCCCATGCCCCATACCTATTAAGGAGAAATTTGTGTTTTCGATAGCAACTCAACAGCAGCAATACAAAACCTATATTCTTTCTGATGAAACTGCTGGTTCTCAGATAGAAGTTGTTCCCGAACGGGGGGGTATTATTACCCGTTGGCGCGTCCAAGGGCAAGAAATTCTCTATTTAGATGCAGAACGCTTTACTCATCCTGATTTGAGCGTTAGGGGTGGAATTCCGATTTTATTTCCGATTTGCGGGAATTTACCGGATAACACTTACACCTATAACGGTCAAACCTATAGCTTGAAACAGCATGGTTTTGCCCGTGATTTACCTTGGCAAGTTGTTGACCAAGTAACAAGCGATCGCGCTAGTCTAACTTTAGTCCTCAACAGCAACGAACAAACACGCGCTGTTTATCCGTTTGAGTTTCAACTGGCTTTTACCTATGAACTCCAAGGTAATACCCTAGCAATTCACCAGCAGTATCAGAATTTGTCCACTGTGCCATTGCCTTTTTCGATGGGCTTCCATCCCTACTTTGTGACTGCTGATAAAGATCAACTAGAGGTTTCCATCCCTTCTAGAGAATTTCAAGACCAAAAAACTAAACAAATTCATCCCTTTGATGGTAAATTTGATTTTGGTCTGGATGAAATCGACGTTGCCTTTAAGCAGCTAACTAGTCAATCTGCTTCTGTGGTAGATAACAGCAGAAAATTAAGGTTGACATTAGATTACGGCAAAGAATATCCTATATTGGTCTTTTGGACAGTTAAGGGTAAAGAATTCTATTGTCTAGAGCCTTGGAGTGCGCCCCGCAACTCGCTCAACAGTGGCGAACATCTGACTGTTCTAGAGCCAGGTACTAGTTACCAAGCATCTGTAAAGTTAACAGGTAATTTCTTCTAAAACCCCTTTACAAAACTACAGATGTCTGTGCTATAATCAGCAAGTTGCGAAAACAACGGAACGGGTCGCTAACTCAACGGTAGAGTACTCGGCTTTTAACCGATTAGTTCCGGGTTCGAATCCCGGGCGACCCATTTACAAGAAAACAATGCTCGCCTTGACTCGAAAGTAGAGGCGAGTTTTGTTTTTAGGGAGAAATTGTGGATGCGATCGCCTAAGACTGATAATAAAATTCCTTAGACTTGAGTCTAGTTGAAAAATGCTTCCTCTCTAGAAGAGGCGATCGCGCTTAGATAACGTAAAAAGTACAGTCAAAATAGTTGCAACGAAATCAAGCGATCGCTCTAACGAATGGTGATGGTGTGTTCCCATCACAGAAATCTGGTTTTAGATGAAATGTTATCTGAAGGAAAGTACCTTACCAAAGAGATGCGATCGCACCGTCCCTATTCGCCCCTATTTTCATAAGCTCTTGACGTTGCTTGTTCAAGTCGCTCAAACCTATGGCGCTCAACACCGTACGCCAAGTTTAAGGCATCAAGTATAAAGTTCAAGTTATTAACATAACCTCGGAAAGCATAACGAGGTCTCCTTGCTTCATCATAAATGAGCTGCATATCTTCTGGGCTTATTGCATATTGGGAACCTGCTTCCTCAAGCTGTTGGGCTGTAAACTCACTGAGTCGTTCTGCTAATTCGGCTTTAGCTGCGTATCCCGATTGCTCACTCAGGAGAGAGATTACCAGTTCTCGTGCATCTTCGATATACTGCGTATTACCTCTCATCGTGTTACCAATGTCTATACCTGCAATTCGTCCTATTTGCATACCTGCACCATCAACCCAGTTAATGAGTTCGACACCAAGAATGTCAGTATCATTATTCCGAACACCCTCTGAAAATCTCTGTTCAAACCATCGGTGCCAAGATCCATTACCTCGTACATATTCCCGCTCTTTCCAATGTCTAACCGCTCTGAAAAGCTGACCAGCTAAATTCGTATCTACTTCAAGCGGGTGTAGCTCAAAAACTCTTCTGATTTTTGATTCAATATTGTATAAATCAACGCTATCTGGATTTATCGGTATTACACTTCTTCGTCTACTTCTACGATTATGACGAGCTGCTCTGGCAGTAGCAACCATTTCAGCATAAACCTGTGTTTCATAGAAGAGGCTTAGTAAACTAGCAATGGCTGCAACGCCAACAATTACCCTTTGAGGGCGATGTGCTTCAGGATGTCCACCCCTCAGATCGCGAGGGCCTACATGTGGTGCCACAAGGTCAACAAATTCAATACCTTGTCTCCGCAGTGTGTCTGTTACTCCTTGAGCCAAGCCAGCAGCATTACTAACAATTATGCGTACACGTCCTGGAGGAGAGCTACCGCTAGAAATGGACGCACGCGTTTGTCTTAAAAGTCTAAGAATATCCTGTCGATTACGCAGTTCTTGAGCTGACATGCCCTCAACTTGTCCAATCAGACGAGAAATATTGTTTTCCAAATTTCGGGTAATGGCACTTGCACTACTTATACTCCTTGACGTGCTGATAGCTTTATTATCAAGAATATGCAATTCGCGAGTCCGAGTATTGTAAGCTACGCCGTCTAGTCCAGGTTGTGTAACGCCATGGCCACCGGCTCCACTTGGGCCTTCAATGAAAATCCAACCATTTTCACGACTGTAAGCAAAACCCATTGTTTGCTCACCTATATGACCTCTCGCATGAGGTGGATACATTGGATGAGGTACTGGAATACCGCTTTGTCCTTGGTGTTCAACAAAAGCTTCCTCAACCTGCTGATCGGTTTCAGGATCAAGGTCATCCCTTTGTAATACTTGTCTACTAGTATTTTGCTGCACTACATGGGTTAATTCATGGGCTGTCAACTCATTATTCCCTGGTGCTTTCCCTTCGCCAAAATAAACATCACTACCATGAGTAAACGCCTGTGCGCTCAAATCTCGGTTCATCTGTACAGCTTCCCGATTGGTATGCACCCGCACCTGGCTGAAGTCAAAACCAAATCTGGGTTCCATAAAACTTCGCACTTCACTTGATAATGGACTCCCCCCGCCTTTACTACTATTTAGCTGACTTTCAATACTATCCCCCGCTTCCAAGCTGCTATTACTAGCTCTTTGTAATATCTGTCTTTGGATAGATGTATTTAAAGGTTTAGGTTTAATTTTATCTTCTTCCTCTGATATAGCCTCCCGTTGCACTACTGGAGATGTGTTTGGCACTTCCTCTAATGATTTTTGCCGTTGTACAGTGGGTGCTGGCATTGACATGACTTGGTGCGCCATCATGTCGGCTTCTTGTTCATACTTATCCCCCACTTCTCCCACCGTCAATTTTGCTTGGGGATGACGCACAGGTATGCGGCTAATGTCATGACTAATTGGCTTTTCTTTGAATGCTTCTTGTTCTGATGATTGCTCATCATTAGACTGTATTTCTTGCAGTTCAGTTGATACGTCAGCTGCTGTTTGAATTACATTATTTGTTGGTAAACCAAAGCCGCGCACCGGATTCGCTAGTTTTGTAGTTGTAGGTGAAACAAGAGATGAATGCGCAAAAGTTGATGGGGTTGCTTTCTTGGCTGCAAAGGTGCGCTCTCTCATCTCTACCTCCATTAATGGCTGATACGGTGCATATTTTGATAAATTTTATACTTTTTATAGAAGCGATCGCTATCGACTTAAGTATAACCCGTATTCCGCACTTCATTATGAAGCATAAAGAACTACATAGCTGTACTGAAGCAAAAGGTAAATAATAATACAATTAAAAACCAGGAACCAGACATTTA
>NZ_JACJRE010000005.1 GCF_014697075.1 Tolypothrix sp. FACHB-123
TATTAATTCCAATCCTTTTGAAATTAGCGATCGCTTGTGGGTGAAAAATCATCTTGAAGAAGATGAGGAAAAACTACGGTTTCCAACGTAGACGAGGTTTAAATTAGTCAAAACCTGAAATTCCCGCACTAGTAATATTTGAATGTCCTTCTAGTACCTCACAAGTCTCATAATGGCTGCAACTAATTCTTCCGGGTTCACAGGTTTAGCTAAATGAACCTGAAAACCAGCTTGCAGTGCTTGTTGCCGATCGTATTGTCGCGCGAAAGCAGTCAGCGCGATCGCAGGAATTTGTCCTCCTTCTTCTTTACTCCAATTTCTCAGTTGACGCAATAAAGTATAGCCATCCATATCAGGCATACTAATATCGCTAACTAAAACATCTGGCTTTTCCTGTGCTATGGCTTGTAATGCTTCTAATGCGGAAGATGCTGTTCTCACCTCCGCCCCATCTTCTTCTAAAACAAACGCCACAAAATCTAGGGAATCCGCATCATCATCAACAACTAAAATTTGCATTCCCGCTAGAGACAACAACTTAGATGTGAAATTAGATGTGGGATTGTCTTCTACTAGCAAATCTTGATTTTCGGTTTGCAGCAACGGTAAATTGACTGTGAAAGTGGCTCCTTGATTTTCACCTGCACTCATCGCCGTAACTGTACCACCATGCATTTCGACTATATTACGGACAATTGCTAATCCTAAACCTAATCCGCCAAATTTTCGCGTAGAACTGCTATCTGCTTGACGAAAGTAGTCAAATGCATAAGGTAAAAACTCAGCGCTAATTCCCTTACCTGTATCGCTAATAATGATTTGAGCATAGCCATCAGCTTGGCTTAGGCGCACTTCTACCCTACCACCGTTGGGAGTAAATTTGACAGCGTTAGAAAGTAAGTTCCAAACGACTTGTTGCAAGCGAGTTGCATCACCCAATACTTTCCCAACATTTGCAGCAAATAATGTACTTACCTCAATTGACTTGGTTTGTGCAGCTACAGACATTGTTTCCAGTGCAGACAAGACAATAGGTTCTAAATGAACATTCGTGACATTTAACGTCAATTTACCTTGTAAGATTCTAGAAATATCTAGTAAATCCTCAATCAATTGCAGCTGTAATTTAGCATTACGTTCTATTGTCGCTAAGGCTTGCAATGTCTTTCCTCGTTCTAAGTTGCCATTTTGCAATAAATTTGACCAGCCTAAAATCGCATTCATTGGGGTACGTAGTTCGTGGGAAAGGACAGCTAAAAATTCATCTTTAATGCGATTGGCTGTTTCTGCTTTAGCTCTTGCTGCTTGCTCCAATTCTAATAAGTAGGCGCGTTCTTGTTGTATTTCCTTTTGCTCGTGAATATCCGTACAAGTGCCAAACCACTTCACTACATAACCTTGCTCATCCTTTAAGGGTAAGCCTCTTGCTAACTGCCAACGATAGGAGCTATCAACTGCTCTTTTAAAGCGGTATTCAGTTTCATATACAGTGCGATTGCTGACAGCATTTAACCAAATTTCATAAGTATTTTGGATATCATCTGGATGCAACGCTGCTACCCAGCCAGAACCTAAGGACTGTTCTAAGGTTAGCCCTGTATAACTGCACCACTTTTGGTTGAAATAATCACATTCGCCGTTAGCATCAGCTGTCCATACAAGTTGGGGAATAGCTTCAGCTAAATAACGATAGCGTTCTTCACTTTGACGTAAAGCTTCTAAAATGCGTTGGCGTTCCGCGATTTCCTGCTGCAATTGTTGGTTAGTTTGAGTAATTTCATTAGTGCGAATATTTACTAACTCTTCCAAATCATTTTGGTATTTTCTTAGTTCTGCTTCGATTTTTAATCGCTCACTGATTTGTGTTTGCAGTTGCTGGTTAGCTTGTTCTAATTGAGCAGGGCTAGGAAGTGCTAAGGCTTGCGGAACTAAAGGTACAAGTTGTAGGGCTGTAAATAAAGATATAGTTGCAGTTAGAGCTTTGATGAATCCTGATAGCCAATAAGTGGGATACCACAGCGTCCAAATTTCCATCAAGTGAGTAGTGCCACAAGCGACAATAAATCCACTAAAAAGTAGAAATACCCAATGGAAGGGCAAATCCTGCCGTTTGTTAACAAAGTAAAAAAGTGTAGAGGGAATGGAATAATAAGCTATGGCAATGATTGCATCAGATATAATATGCAGCCAAACTAAATCAGTTTTCCATAAATAGCAGTGTCCATGCGGGATGAAAGGCCCGGAACTAAAAAAAGTATTCCATAATACTGACATACAAATGTTGACTCCCTACCCCTTGAAAGCTCTACAAGCTCAGAATTTTAATAGCTAGCAATGATATTATTGTCATCTATTCCTGTAAGAACGATAAAGTTTCTCGCAAATCAGACACAGTCATATCATCAATGCAGTTTGGTTTGATGACGTTGAGCGTTGACTGTTAAAAGTCTAGAATTGCTTGACCAATGACAACTGAGAATTAATAAATAACCCTCTGAAAATTGCCTAGGATATGAGGCAAATATTCAGAGGGTTGGAAATTGCTGAGATCCCGTTTCTCACCCTTGATAGTCCATTGGACTTGCAGATGAGGTGGATAGTAGAGTTACTTTTTTGCTATGAAACATTAATGCGATCGCTAAACTCGGAGTTGTAACCTTCTTCTCCGTGTTCGTTAATATCCAAACCTTGGTATTCGGCTTCTTCTTTGACGCGCAAACCCACTGTTGCTTCAATAATCTTGAGAATGATCCAAGTCCCTACCGCAGCAATTACATAGGCAATGACAATGGCTACTAGTTCAACTCCTAGTTCGCTAAAATTGCCCTTGAGTACACCATTTTTACCAGCTGAGTTGACTTCTACAGTGGCAAAGATTGCTGTTAAAATTGCACCAACTGTACCACCAACGCCATGCACTGGGTAAGTATCTAAGGCATCATCAACTTTTAATTTGTGCTTGAAGCTGACAGCATAGAAGCAAACAAAAGCGGTAATAAAGCCAATTAAAATCGCTGATAGCGGTGTCACAAAACCAGCTGCTGGTGTAATTCCAACTAACCCAGCCACGGCTCCGGTAGCTGCTCCCACTGCGGTAGGTTTACCGCGTAAAGCTGCTTCCAAAATCAACCACATTAAAGCGCCTGCGGCGGCTGATGTATTGGTGGCGACAAAAGCTGTTGTGGCTGCATTAGTGACTAAGTTTCCCGAAGTTCCACTAGCAATAGATAAGGCACTACCAGCATTAAAGCCGAACCAACCAAACCATAACAAGCCCGCACCCAACAAGATAAAGGGAACGTTGTGTGGTGGGCTGAGACGATCGGGATGGCTCTTGCGAGGGCCGAGAACGATCGCAGCGACGAGAGCAGAAACCCCAGAACTGATGTGAACTACTGTCCCACCGGCAAAATCAAGCGCACCCAAGCCGCCATACAAGCCTAAAAATCCACCTTTAGCCCAAACCATATGGGCTAGGGGAGTATAAATAAAGGTTGACCACAGCAACACAAACAGAGCATAAGCTTTAAAGCTCATCCGTTCGGCGATCGCCCCAGAAATTAAAGCTGGGGTGATAATGGCAAACATGGCTTGATAAATCATGAATGCTTGGTGCGGTATTGTCCCTGCATAGGAAACCACTTCTGGTGGGTTGGAGCCTTGGAGATAACCAGTTACATCCAAGCCTACGCCATTCAAACCGAGCCATTGCAATCCACCAATAAATGGCGTTCCTGGCGCAAAGGAAAGGCTATAGCCCCAAAGAATCCAAGTAACTCCGACAATCGCCATCAACACAAAGCTCATCATCAATGTGTTGAGGATATTGCGCGATCGCACAAACCCACCATAAAAAAATGCTAATCCTGGTGTCATCAGCAGTACTAGTGCTGCTGAAATCAGCATAAATGCTGTGTCTCCAGTATCAGCTGTTGGTGGAGGAGTAGCAGCAGCTTGGGCTAAAGCACCACCTATGAGCGGCCCTCCTAGCAGGAATAGGGTCATAACCCCAATCATGACAACTTTCTTCAACACTTTTTTGTCCCCGCGCACCAATTAGTTGAATTCTAACGACAAATTAAGTATATTTTTATACTTTTTATTTCCTCCGTTCATCAACTTTAGTTATTTAGAAAGGTTGATAAAAATATAATACTAATTGCATATGACAAATATTGAATAATCATGTACTGATGCAATAATTACATTTTAAGATTCAATTAATGTACTTTTGTTTACTTTATAGAATTTTTTTTATTTTTATGGTGTGAGGTAGTTCTAATTCACAAATCAGCCATTAGTAATCATTCATAATTCAAAAAATTCTCATTAGAGAGAACAGCAAAGTAGCTCATCTGTGTATTATTTTTTATTTATATCTGCAAAATAATTATGCTATGGCAGTCCTAAATTATGCTTAACAATCTATCCAATATTCCATAACAGACTCAACAATAAGTTCAAGAATTACATCAGAATTAGATTTTTATATTCTGCGTGCATACATAATTATTAAAACACTAAGCAAACTTAAACAAGCTCCAATTAAGTCATATCGGTCGGGAGCTACACCATCTACCTTCCATCCCCAAAGCATAGCCATAATTATAAATACACCACCATAAGCAGCATAAACTCTGCCGAAATTTGCAGGCTGGAGAGTTGCTATGATGCCATAAATAGCTAAAGCAATTCCACCACATATTCCCCAGTAAATAGGCTTACCTTCCCGCAACCATAACCAGATTAAGTAGCCACCTCCTAGTTCAAATACACCAGCCCATAAAAAATAAAATAGGGACTTAATCATTTGTGCAATTGAGTGGTGAAATTAAAAATAAAAATCCTACCACCTTTATGAGCATCAAAGCTCCAGGGGTAGGTTGTTAGTTGAGAAAATTAACAGACTCGAAATTTATACACAAGTGAGGAAAAGACTATTCCTCATCAAAGGTGGAATCAGCTTACAGAGTATTTGGTAAATCGCTACCTTTGGGAATTTCTCCAGAACTATAACCTTGAGAAAACCCATCAGTACTAGCCTCTGTGACAAATCCACTATAGGCTTCCATACCATGTTCGCCAATATCCAAACCTTCTAACTCTTCTTGGCGAGTTACACGGATACCTAAAGTAGCTTTTAATGCTAGCCAAAAGATACTGCTGATAAGAACAGTAATACCGCCTACAGCCAGAATGCCAACGATTTGCGGAATCAATGTCCCGAAACCACCGCCAAAGAATAATCCATGCGGCCCTACTGGTTTACCAGCTAAGTCAACCAACCAAGGATAACCACCAGGCCCAACAGAAAATAGACCAACAGCCAGAGTTCCCCAAACACCACACACTAGGTGAACGGAAGTTGCGCCTACTGGGTCGTCAATGCCGAGTTTGTCAAAGAAGGGAACAGAGAAAACTACAATTATTCCTGCAATTAAGCCAATGACTACGGAACTGCCAATATTAACGTAGGCACAAGATGCTGTAATACCAACCAAGCCAGCTAAAATACCGTTAATAATCATTGATAGGTCTGGTTTGCCTAAGTACAGCCAAGCTGTAAATGTAGCCGCAATTCCACCAACTGCTCCTGCCATGTTGGTTGTTAAAGCAATGTGAGTAATTGCATTGGGGTCAGCAGCCATCACGGAACCGGGGTTAAAACCAAACCAACCCAGCCACAGAATTAAACAGCCTAAGGTAGCAATGCTCATGTTGTGGCCGGGTAGGGCGACAACTTGCTTGTCTTGATATTTACCAATGCGGGGGCCGAGAAATGCTGCTCCCATTAAAGCCGCCCAGCCACCGACTGAGTGCACTACTGTAGAACCAGCAAAATCCCAAAAACCCATATCAGCCAACCAACCAGCACCCCAAATCCAATGTCCGGTAATGGGGTAGGCAATACCTACAAGTAAGACGCTGAAAATTAAGAAGTCAGCAAACTTAATCCGTTCTGCAACTGCACCAGAAACAATTGTGGCGGCTGTTCCGGCGAACACTAACTGAAATAAAAACTTTGCGGCTAAAGGAACGCCAGTCCAACTTAGAGCGCTAAAAACACCTTTGTAGGCATCACCTGTAGCGGGACTGTTATCTACACCTGAGAGGAAAAATCCATTCAGTCCGATAAAATCATTGCCATCGCCAAACATCAGTCCAAAACCAATTGCCCAAAACGCTACTGTCGATAAGGCAAATACAATTAAGTTTTTGGCTAGGACGTTAACAGCATTTTTTTGGCGACAGAAGCCGGTTTCTAACATACAAAAACCAGCGTTCATGAAAAATACCAAAAATGCCGCGATCGCCACCCATAAAGTGTCAATCGCAACTTTTAATTCTGCTGTTGTTGGCCCTGCTGGCGCTGTCGCTGGAGCCTGAGCAACGGCTGCATATCCCCATCCCATCACGATGACAGCAGCTAATAATAGACAAGCCTGCCAATTGGGAGATAGTCGCTTAATAGTTGTGAATAGGTTACTTTTTGATTTAAATTGTGAAGTTTTAGCGAAAGCCTTTACAGACCTACGCCTATTTTTTGTTTTTAATTTCTGCTTGTGCATTAAGTTGAACATTTTACTCCAAACCATTCTTAATGGGATAAATATGTCAGCACGCAAAACTAAGGCTTGAATTTGCATCAAGACATTTTTGACATTGGTGATTCAAGCAATTTGTTCGCTAACCAGAAACTCAAATAACCTAAATAAAAGTTTAGGAAACAATTGCTACTTTTGTAAATAACTTGGCAAGTTTTCGAGGGAGTTTAAGGAAACAATAATTATGTCGCTTTGGCAACAATCAGTCAAGTCTTGTTCACTGAATCTTTAATCTTTTAATCACCTTGATGAATGTCAATTATTATTAGTCATTAGTAACTGGTCATTGGTTATTTGTGTTCACCAATGACAAAGCGTAAAGCTTATCGAAGCAAATATCCGTTCAGCAAACGATCGCAGATCACTAATGTTTAATTACATTTTTCTCCTGCTCAGATGCTATGGGAACCCAAAAAATTGTTCTGTTTACCCCCGGATTAACTGATGATGGCAACTCCGCTTTCTACAAAAGGTGGGTTTTGAATTCATAAAATTTTGTGCTTAGGAATTAGTTAAAGTTTTTCCTGAAGACAAATTTTTATCAACTCACTCATAAATTTGATTGATTGTCTATGTTACCAAAAACATAATTCTGTATCAGGATATACGATTTGTTTGTTTCACCTCTTCCTTAAGTAGCTGAATCTGGGACTACAGCAAACTGAATTCTCAGTATTTCAGCATTTCCTGACATCAGAATCAAAGAAACCAAAAAAATATTAATTTTTCATACAAAAATTTAAATAAACTTTGCTCCGGAAAAACTGCTGTAATGTTTATAGGGAATAAATGATAACAATACAAATACCGTATTTTTACTGCGTACTAAGTAATTAAATTGCAATCAACTCTCAGCTTGGGTTGTAAAAATCTTACAATTCCATTTTTAAATATTGTTCGTAACCAAGTTGTTCTAGTTTAGCTTGCTTTGCCATGACTGATTCTGATAGAGATTGGCGATATTGTTGGACTTTTTCTAGCAATTCTGGTTGCTGAGTAGCAATAATTTGTACTGCTAATAAACCAGCATTTTTAGCATTACCGATAGCTACTGTTGCTACAGGTATACCAGCAGGCATCTGTACAATTGAATACAAAGAATCAACACCTTGTAAATTACGAGTAGCTACAGGCACACCAATTACTGGCAGTGGCGTTAAAGATGCTACCATTCCTGGCAGATGGGCTGCACCACCAGCACCAGCGATAATTACTTTAAGACCGCGTTGATGAGCAAGTTGAGCGTACTGAACCATGCGTTCTGGAGTACGATGAGCAGAAACGATCGCCACTTCGCGCTCAATGCCAAATTCATCACAAACTGCGATCGCATCTTTCATAGTGGGCAAGTCAGAATCGCTGCCCATGATAATACCGATAAGGGGAGCCATAGGAATTTTGGATTTTAGATTTTGGATTTTGGATTTGAGATTATTAGCCAATTGACTATTGACTACTGTACGGGCGGGTTTATTGAGAATAATCGTTGATCAGTGAGGATATTTGTGAACCCGCCCCTACTGACTACTGACAAATCAGATTTAGCTATTTTCCCGCCAATGTATGACTAAAGCAACACCAACTGCGATCGCTCAAAATCTAAATATCATCAATGCACGGGTTCCAGGTTATCAAGGCTTGCAAATGCTCTTGATTAATCAACAGAGGATAATTGAGCAAATATTGCCGATGACGACAGTATGTAAACGGGTTCCATCTCCTGATTTGCAAGTTTTAGATGTTGCAGGTGATTGGATTTCTTTGGGTGGTGTTGATTTGCAGATTAATGGCGCATTGGGGTTAGCATTTCCGGAATTAAAAGCAGATAATGCTCACCTATTACCAAAAATTACACAATTTTTAGGGAATGTGGGCGTAGATGGATTTTTACCGACATTAGTCACAACTTCAATAGAAAATATCCAGCGATCGCTTTCTATAATTACTGATTTTATTTCCAGTCAAACAACAGATGCGCAAATTCTCGGCGTACATTTAGAAGGGCCATTTTTAAATGCGCAAAAACGCGGCGCACATCCCGCAGAATACTTATTACCTTTAACAATTGAGCAAATTAAAAGAGTATTGGGCGATTATAGCCAAATTGTCAAAGTTATCACCCTTGCACCAGAATTAGATCCTACCCACCAAGTCATCCCATATTTGCGTTCTTTGGGGATTACAGTCAGTTTAGGGCATTCTCAAGCCACAGATGCCCAAGCTCAACAAGCTTTTAAATTGGGTGCAACAATGGTTACTCATGCCTTCAATGCTATGCCACCATTACATCATCGCGAACCTGGATTATTAGGCGCAGCCATTACCCATCCTGGTGTGATGTGTGGTTTTATTGCCGATGGGGAGCATGTGACACCAACTATGCTACAAATTCTCCTGCGTGCGACTCCAGGATTGTTTCTCGTCAGCGATGCTTTAGCACCATTGGGGCTACCTGATGGGGTGTATCCTTGGGATAGTCGGCAGATAGAAGTCAAAAATGGCACAGCTAGATTGCCTGATGGGACTTTATCAGGGACAACATTACCCTTATTAACAGGGGTACAGAACTTGGTAACATGGGGGATATGTGACGTAGAAAGAGCGATCGCCCTAGCCACAGATGCACCAAGAAAAGCGATCGGTAACCCAGGTATTTCTCCCAGTCAACCCGCTAATTTATTACGCTGGCATTGGGATGAGACGAGAAAAGAGCTTACATGGCAGCGATTATTAAACTAAATTTGAGCTATACATTAGAGAATTTCTAACTATTTAGATAGTTTATCAAGCTTGAAGTTAAAGTTAACTTAGCTATATCAAAATTATTTAATATCAGGAGGCAAAGGATGGGTTTTAAAGATTGCCACTTCCATAAAAATGCCATTTTTGTAAATTTTTATATGCAGTATAATTTGCCATGCTGATGCCTACTTAGGCAAAGGTTGTGGCACTTTTTTATGACCCAAAATTATATTCTTGTTAAATATTTATCGCCTGTCATCTGTAGAAATAAAGCGAACCATATAACCTGACAAATAACTAATGACAAATGACAGCCCTTGCCAATTATATTTAATAGCAGTGATCTACTTAGGAATTAGGCTCTCCTAACAAGACGATTGAACATTTCAATTCTCTAATTACTTGTGTTGTCACATAGCTGACTGCTAATCCCCCAGCTGTACGATAACGTACAGAACGTAGTATAGCTAAATCAAACTTCTGCGCTTCGTGAATGATGACTCTAGCAATATCATCGCCTTTAATGGTTTGAATGTGGGTATTTACCTGTAACTGACCTTTATCAACAATTTCTGACAATTGAGCGGTAAATCTATCTACCAAATGTGGGGGAGTTTTGCGATCGCTCACATGTAAGAGTACCACTTCTGCTTGGTTAACATCCGCTAAAATTTGCGCGAACCTGACAGCACCTATAGTTTGCTTAGTTAAGTCCCCAACAGGTACCATAATTCTTTGAATAGTCGCCGGACTGCTCAATAGGCGTGTTACCGCTACCGGACAATGAGAAGACCAAAACACGCTATCAATCACACTACCAAACAAACGGGCACGCAAACCCGTTGTCCTCGACCAACCCATGACCACTAAATTTGCATTTTGTTCGCGACTGGTGCGGCTAATTCCTAACGCTGCATCATCATCTATCCGAATTACAGGTGATACTTCTACATCAAATTCTTGACTAATTTCTTTAGCCAAATTTAGTCTTTTCTTATTTTCTTCCAACGCTACTACTAATTGCGGATCGTCCATTTGAATATGAGCTTTAGTAATCGCTAATGGCACAATTTTCCCAGATTCATGTCGAGCTAATAAAGCTGCCATTTCTATGAGATAGCGTTGAGTTTGCGGATTATATATCGGCACTATAATCGTAAAATTTTCGGCGTGGTTTTCTACCAGTTCTTCCTCAGAATTTTCCCACCAAGTTGTCAATTTATCTGCTGCCAAATCTGCCTCAGATACTTGCAACAAAGTAGCACTTCTGGCTGTGATTACGGGCCCTAGTATGGAAGTAACCAACATCAGAACAATCACACTATTTAATACACCTTCATTAATTAACCGCTCACCAGCAGGATTAACAGTTTGATAAGCAACTAATGCTGCGGCTAGGGTTGCTGCTACTTGTGGTAATGATAACGACCACATTGTCAACAATTCGGCTGTGTTGTAACGGTAAAGTAGTTTAGCTAATAATGCGGCGATAAATTTACTAGCAATTAAGGCGATGACAATCACTACAGTCAGCCAAATTGAACTGAGAGTTTTTAAGAAAGCCGGGATATCAATTAATAATCCCATGTCGATAAAAAAACATGGGATAAACAATGCACTACCAATAAATTCAACCTTTTCTTTAACTGGACTTCTGCCTAATACATCATTAACTGCTAAACCTGCTAAAAATGCGCCAACAATTTTTTCAACCCCAATGACTTGTGCCCCCACAGAAGCGAGAAATAAAGCTAGTAAAATAAATAGAAATTGGTTGCTTTGTTCGTCTCCAGAACGGCGGAAAAATTGTTTTCCAGCCCAATCAAAGCCAAAGAGAACGACAGCAGAATATATTGCTAAACCACCCAACAAAGTTGCTAAACTTAAAGCCGAAAAATCGCCACCATGAATGCCCACGCAAACTGCTAATATTAGTAAAGCACCTGTATCAGTAAAAATTGTCGCCCCAATTGTCACAGTAACCGCTTCATTAGTTACAACCCCCAAACGACTCACAATTGGATATGCCAAGAGAGTATGAGAAGCTAGCAGGGAACCAATTAAAAGACTAGTATTCCAACTAAAGTTAAATAAACGTCCGGTAATAATACCAAAAATTAAGGGTACTATAAAGGTGAAAATCCCAAAACCTATTGAGCGATTTCTGGTTCTGCGGAATTGTTCTAAATCAATTTCTAGACCCGCTACAAACATCAAATAAATTTTGCCAATTTCCGAAAGAAGATTGATAGTTTCCGAATCGGAATTTAATAGCTTTAAGCCATTTTGTCCCAAAATTACACCCGCTACTAGTAAACCTACTAATCCCGGTAGCCGCAATCGCTCAAATATTGGCGGTACAGTCAAGATGACTGCTAGGAGAATGGTAAATGCAATAATCGGACTATTTACTAGGGATTCTATTGCCATTTTTAATAGGAAAATTCAAGAGTAAAATTAATCAATAGGAAATAATCATGATTTGTCTTCATCATCCTTAGTTGCTAAATTCTCATATCAAAATGCAGACATGAAAACTTAAATCGTTAACAGCATAAATGTTGCGATCGCTTTTCCGATTCTCTCTAAAGTTAGTTTTTTTAATATCGTTGGTAAGAAATAATCAATCAGATTTGATAGTAAAATTGCCTATTTGTCAATAGCCAATAGTTAATGAACAAAACATGCTGAACTATGAATTGTTGGCTATGAAAAATATCACATATCTTGGGCAATTTTTATCGTATTTTTCTGAAAATTAAAGATTTGTCCAAAATTGGTAACTCTCATCAAGACAGAAATTTATTAGCGATCGCAGCTTTAATTTAGTACATTAGCACTAATCTGTCTCTTAAAATGCGATCGCGCAAGATAAATAACAGCCTTTCCCAGGTAACTTTATTTATCCTCACCTACTGAAGCTGATAAAAATAGAAAAATCTTTAAACATAAGCGTTCTTGGCGGTTTCTATCAATGATAATTTTAAGCATTGGGAAACCTTAGAAATCGAACTTTATGAACGCAGCCGACGATAAAACGATTGTTCGTGAATATTTCAATTCCACAGGGTTTGACCGATGGAAGCGGATATACGGCGATGGAGAAGTCAACAAAGTCCAGCTAGACATCCGCAACGGACATCAACAAACAGTGGATACAGTCATCGGCTGGTTAAAAGCTGATAACAATTTAGCAGACTTATCAATCTGCGATGCTGGATGTGGTGTAGGTAGTCTCAGTATTCCTTTAGCCACAGCAGGTGCTAAAGTCTATGCCAGTGATATTTCTGAAAAAATGGTCACAGAAGGCAAAGAAAGAGCCTTACAGACCTTGGGGAATAATGATAATCCCACATTCGCCGTTCAAGATTTAGAATCCCTAAATGGTAGCTATCACACAGTGATTTGCTTAGATGTTCTCATCCACTACCCCCAAGAAAAAGCAGATGAGATGATTTCTCACCTCTGTTCCTTAGCACAGTCGAGGATAATTATTAGTTTTGCACCCAAAACCTGCGCTTTAGCCTTACTCAAAAAGATTGGTAGTTTCTTTCCCGGGCCGAGTAAAACAACTCGCGCCTATTTACATCGTGAAGCTGATGTCTTGCAAATTCTTCAAAAGAATGGCTTCTCAGTACAACGAAAATCTATGACGAAAACCCGCTTCTATTTTTCTCGTATCTTAGAAGCTACTCGCGGTTAAAGTCATTAGCAAAACATGAGGATGGGTTAAAAAGCCCATCCTCAAAATTTAGTTAAATTTAGCTTTTTTAATTAATCCCACTTACCGCTTTATTGCACTCTATCGGGTAAAGCACCTGGTTGCACAGCTAAACTAACATTCTGCCCATTGCGGCGTAAATCTAGACGCACCTGACCACCAATTTCGCTATTATCTACAAATTGTTGGATATTGCTAGGATTGGAGACTGCTTGTCCATTGAGTTTTTGGATTACATCACCAGGGCGAATTCCGGCTTTAGCTGCCGGAGAATTGGGCATGACTCGCACCACTAACACCCCTTCATCTTCCTGAACATTTAAACCAAGATTAGGATCTGAGTTAATGTTTCGCTTTAATTCCGGTGTCAAGCCCACCATTTGAATTCCCAGATAAGGATGCTGCGCCTTACCTGTGGCTATCAGTTGGTTAGAAATTCGTTGTGCTGTGTTGATGGGAATAGAAAAGCCCAATCCTTGCGCACCTTGAATAATAGCTGTATTCATACCTATGACTTCACCACGGGCATTAAGTAAAGGCCCGCCAGAGTTACCAGGGTTAATGGCGGCGTCAGTTTGAATAAATTGTACCCGTTTATCCGGCGCACCAATTTGATTGCTACTGCGTCCGGTACCGCTGATAATCCCGGTGGTGACACTATTATCTAATCCTAAAGGGTTACCAATTGCGATCGCCCATTGTCCTGGTTGTAATTGGTCTGAGTTCCCGATACTGACTGTTGGTAAATTCTCAGCCTGAATTTTCACCACAGCCACATCTGTTAACTCATCTTTACCCAATACCTTACCTTGAAAGCTGCGCCCATCCTTGAGAACAACTGTTACTGTATCAGCACCATCAACTACGTGGGCATTAGTCAAAATCCGACCATCTTTACTCACGATAAACCCTGAACCCGTACCCCTTTGTACTTGTCTTTCTTGAGGTATGGGGATTTGGGAACCAAAGAAACGGCGGAAAAATGGGTCATTAAATTCCTCTGGTATCCGGCTTCTCACAGTGCGGGAAGAGTTGATTCGCACCACAGCCGGGCCCACCCTTTGCACCACCTCAGTAATAAAATTCGGGTCTGTAGCTGCTGGTAATGGGGGTGCAGCATTGACTGGGCTAACTGCTAAATTCGATGCACTCTGAGATAGCTTTTCTTGGTTTCCCGCTAAATAACCACCTGCCAATGTCATCCCAGATCCCAGCAGCACCAGCGATAGAGAAGCAGCTGCTTTTTTCCAGGGTGCATGATTGTGGTATTTAGTGCTATCAGTATGAGACGAATTAGTATTTGTGAGCTTTTCTCCGTCGCGAGGTTGGTTTTGCATTTGCTATCTGGAAGGATATTTTAGATGTACTACTAATATAGATAGCGTTTTTGAAGCTTTTGTTGCAGGACTATTGCGCTGGTATGAAACGCCTCCTTATGCTAATCCCTGAATTTCTCACAAATTGTCTGGGCGGAGTGGTCTCAAATACACAATCTCATCATGCAGGTATAAAAATGAGGCATTACAAGAAAATCCCATAATGCCATAAAAATTCTTCTTCCCTAGTCCCTAGCCCCTAGTCCCTAGCCCCTAAGAATTAGCCAAGGACAAAATTAACTAATTTCCCAGGGACGACAATTACCTTTTTAATCTCTTTACCCTCAATATAACGTTGGGCAACTTCTGATTCTCTGGCATATTTTTCTAAAGCAGCTTTATCGGCTTGCGATGGCACTTGAATAGCACCGCGAGTTTTGCCCATAATTTGAATTACCAAGGTAATTTCATCAGCTACTAAAGCCGCCGGATCGAAACCAGGCCAAGATTGGGTGTGAACAGAATCGCTATTCCCTAATGAATGCCACAATTCATCAGCAATATGCGGTGCAAATGGGGCTAATAACACCACTAAAGTTTGAATTCCTTCCCCATAAACTAGTGAATTTTTGCAGCTAGCATCAGTTAAGGCATTACTCAACTTCATTAATTCGGAAATAGCTGTGTTGAATTGATATTCATCTTCCACATCTTCCGTTACTGCTTTGATGGCGGTGTGAATTGCCCGCCGTAATTCTTTTTCCGGTTTCGTCAAATTTGAGATGTCAGCTTTCTTTTTCGCTACCCCAGCCGCAATATAATCTGTTACCAAGCGCCAAACCCGATTTAAAAAGCGGAATTGTCCCTCAACATCGGCTTCATCCCATTCCAGATCTTTTTCTGGTGGCGCTTTAAACAGAATGAACATCCGCGCCGTATCTATACCGTATTTGCTAATTACATCTTCTGGTGCTACCCCGTTACCTTTGGATTTAGACATGGTAGCGTACAGCCGTTGTAATGGTTCCCCTGTTTGGGGATCGCGGGGATCGCTAGGATTAACTAAATGGGAGGGAATCCATTTATCTTTACCGCCCTTTTTGGGGTTCATGTAAGTTAAACCCTGTACCATCCCTTGGGTTAACAGGCGTTGGAAAGGTTCGTCAAAGTTTAACAAACCGCGATCGCGCAGCACTTTGGTAAAGAAGCGCGAATATAATAAATGCAAAATCGCGTGTTCAATTCCACCCACATATTGATCCACAGGCATCCAGTCATTAGTTTTACTGGAATCAAACACCTGTTTTTCGTTTTGCGCATCTGTAAACCGCAAGAAATACCACGAGGAATCAATAAAGGTATCCATCGTGTCGGTTTCCCGCTTGGCTGGAGTACCACAAGTGGGACATGGGACATTTACCCAGCTTTCTAACTGCGTCAACGGCGAACCACCACGCCCAGTAAATTCCACTTCTTCTGGTAATTGAACGGGTAAATCCTTTTCTGGAACTGGGACTATACCACAGTTCGGACAGTGAATCACAGGAATTGGTGCGCCCCAATAGCGTTGTCGGGAAATCAACCAATCTCGCAGGCGATATTGTACCCGCGCTTTGCCAAAACCTTGTTGTTCGGCATATTCCACTATGGCTTGTTTAGCATCTGTAGAAGCCATACCACTAAATAGCCCAGAATTAATCAAAATTCCTGGTTCTGTGTAGGCTTCGTTGTATTCAACTTGGATAATGTTGGAAATTTCGCCGTCTTCATCAGCAACTGTGGCAGTTAAATCTTTATCTGCAAATGCCTCTGGTTCAACAATGACAAACTCAATCGGCAAGTTGTACTTATTGGCAAACTTGAAATCTCGCGCATCGTGGGCAGGTACTCCCATGACTGCCCCTGTACCATATTCATACAGTACATAGTCAGCAATCCAAATGGGCAGTTCTTCCCCAGTAAAGGGGTTAATTGCCTTACCACCTGTGGGAATACCCCGCTTAGGTTTATCTTCCGCAGTCCGTTCCAATTCGCTTTGATTGGCAACTTCTTGAATAAAGGCTTCTACGGCTGCTTGCTGTTCTTTTTTGGTAACGCGCTTTGTTAAAGGATGTTCTGGAGCTAATACCAAATAGCTGACGCCAAACACTGTATCTGGGCGTGTAGTGTAGACGCTAATTTTTTCCTCAAACCCCACAACAGGAAATTCCAGGTACGCACCTGTGGATTTACCAATCCAGTTAGCCTGCATCAATTTGACTCGTTCTGGCCAACCTGTTAATTTATCCAAGTCATTGAGCAATTCTTCGGCGTAGTCGGTAATCTTGAAAAACCACTGCCGTAATAGTTTCCGCTCAACTTTAGCACCGCTACGCCAGGAACGGCCTTCATTATCGACTTGTTCGTTGGCTAATACAGTTTGGTCAATAGGGTCCCAGTTAACGGCTGCTTCTTTTTGATAAGCTAACCCTGCTTCTAAGAATTGCAAGAAAATCCATTGCGTCCACTTGTAATAGTCTGGCGAACAGGTAGCTAATTCGCTGTCCCAATCAATGGACAAGCCAAGACGCTGCAATTGCTGACGCATCTGGGCAATGTTTTGATAAGTCCACTTAGCCGGCGGTACACCTCTATCAATTGCGGCGTTTTCTGCTGGTAAACCAAAAGCATCCCAACCCATTGGGTGCAGTACCCGGTAACCTTGCATCCGCTTGAGGCGAGCAATCACATCAGTAATGGTATAATTACGAACGTGACCCATGTGTAAGCTACCCGATGGGTAAGGGAACATGGATAAAGCATAAAATTTTGGCTTGGCTGTCTCACCAGGTGTCTTATCTAAGCCAAGTTCTGCCCATGTTTGTTGCCATTTTTCCTCAATGGTGTCAGGGTTATATCGGGAATCCACCAAAAAATGCTCCTACTGGAATCTTTGTCTATCTCTGCCTCCATATTGTAATGGTAGGCAAACAAATTCAGTTGGGTAAAATTAAGCTATGACTGAATTAAACATAAAATTTTCTGGTCAAGTGCGTATTTTTGTCTACGGCACCCTAAAACCAGGCGAAATTAATTATAAAAGATATTGTGCGGCTAAGGTGATAGCTACCAAAAGAGCGATCGCTCCCGGTAAACTATACGCGCTGCCGATGGGTTATCCAGCCATGACCTTGGAAAATAGCCAAGTTCAGGGCTATTTGCTTTCATTTGCTGAATTAGGAATTTTAACTCAGCTAGATGAACTAGAAGGTTACCAGCCCCATAAATCAATGGTCGAAAATCTCTATAACCGCCAGGAAATTGAGATTTTTGATTTGCAGGGACTATCCTTAGGGTTGGCTTGGGTTTACTTTATGTTGCCACAAAGAGTCCACCAATTAGGAGGCATCCCTCAACCTGATGGCTGGTGGAGTGGCTGTGGTTTGACAGCCAGCCAAAAGTAGTTATGATTGTTTATTAACTAACTAACTAACTATTAACTCATCTGAAGTCGGTTATTAGTTAATGTTATTTTGCCAATCACCCTGTTTAGGTTTTTGATGATGAGTTGGCTTGGTCGGAGAGGTGACTGCTGCTTTAGGAATTTCCACGACTGGATTATTTAAAGCCACCATCAGTGGTGATGCAGGCTCAACAGCAGCTGGTTCTGGTGCTGGTTGTGTTGGTTCAATACGTTGTTGTGCTAGTTGCAGGGTTTTGGTATCTCCACCAGGAATAATGCCTGTGAGGGAGCCAATTACACAAGCTGCAACAGCTGCACCTCCAAATGCCCATGCTAACTGAGAACGACGACGTAAACGTGTCATTACTTGCTGGACTGTTCTTTCTAGCGGCTGTTCGGAGGCTGGTACAGGCATAGCCTGTAAGCCTTGCCTTAGCTTTAACAATCGAGCATACAAGCATTTGACTGAGGCATCGTTTGCCAGCCATGCTTCTACTTGTCTGCGTTCGGCAGCTGTTACCTCACCATCGAGGTAAGCACTCAATAACTCGAAGCGATCGCGCTTCACCATATCATCCATAGCACCCGTTGATTCATTGGTATGCTTAGCCATTCCATCTGCCCAATTTTGAGGAATTTGCAAGCGAGAACGGTCGTAAAACTGAGAATCAGTAGTCATCTTAACATTATTACCAATTCATACACGGGTAAAGACGGCGAATATTTTTGAGAAATTCATCGATTTTCTTCCTTGGGACAGACTCTCTTTAAGACTTCTACACAATTAGTAACTATTATTAATTAATCCTTAAATTCTGCCATGTAGCAGCGGATAGATTCTGTAGATTAAGAGTCTAGGTAATTTTGCAACTGGGCTTGCAATCTCGATCTAGCTCTAGCAATTCTCGACTTAACTGTTCCCAAGGAAACACCAGTAATTTCGGCAATTTCTTCGTATGCCATACCTTCGATTTCTCTAAGAACAATGGTAGTGCGGAACACTTCGGGCAAATCAGCGATCGCTTCTCGCAGTTGTTCGTAAAATTCCCTCGTTGTCAGTTCTTCTTCTGGCCCTGGAGTATCTCCAGCAATTTCCCAATCCATCTCGCCGTCATCTACCGAGCGGGGAGCATCCAGCGATAAGGGACTGACAACCCGCTTGCGTTTGCGCAACTCGTCGTAAAACAAGTTGGTAGCAATGCGGCTTAACCAGCCCCTAAATTTAGCTGGTTCTTGTAATCGGTTAATATTCCGATACACTCGAATCCAAACTTCTTGAGCCAAATCAGCTCTATCAGCCCAATCTGGTGCTAAATGGTATAGCACCCGATCGACCTGTGTCTGATAGCGACGTAATAATTCCGCAAAGGCAGCACGATCAGGACGCAGTCCTACTTGACAGCGCAAAATTAAATCGTGATTAGAGAGTTTGTCAACTTGCACTGATGCTTCTGAACACCTCGCATCAACCGTTGACCAGGATACAGTAATCGATTGACTCATAGATCGTACTGGCTTTAAATCATCCCTTACTATTAGACCTGGTAATTGGCAGGAAGTTCCTGAATCAGGGACGGATTTATGACTGGAACAATCAGGTATATAAATTTGATGCCCAATCTAGAAATAAATTAGGAATTTTTCTGGCTCTAGCTTTTGTACAGCAGTGTTTTTAGCCATAATTTACTAGATGCTAGAATTACGGCAATGTTACTTACATTTGTGCTGCTACTAATATCTGGTACATACGCTTGACATAAAGCGCAAAAATAGTTACAGCAGAGCAAGAAAATTTGAAAATAAATTTGACGATGAGGCGCAAAAAGAATTGCAGGTTTTTCCGAAAAACAGAAAAATTCAAAGAATTGGTGATAAGCGACATTTTACCTAGTACTGCCAGGGGAAATAGTAATCGATGCTTAATTTTTGTTTATTCTTGCAGAAATTGACCCTGATATGGTTAATTCCCGCACCAGCTGTACTAGGAGCAAAGTAAGAATTTCTTTACTTGAGGCTGCTGTAACCACTAGGACTGTTATTTATCCGGTCTTGTGACTAAAATTGTTGCTGATGTTTCTGTTTGCTGCTCATAAGTAGCACCAGTTTCTTGTTGATTGGGTACGCGCACTTGCAAAAAGAAATTAAGGGAAAATGTAATCGTGACTGCTAGCAATAGTTTTTCAAACATGGTCTCTCTCCCACCCACACCATTAATGATTGATTGCTGCACCCCAATAGTTCCAAGTAATCAAGTCTCTTATTTAGAGTTATTCTTGCTGGGACTTCTGCATAGCCCTAGTGTGCCCAAAGGTATTAATAGATTCATAAGGGAAGTAATAAGTATTGATAAATTTTTGATGAGTGAACTGTGAAGATAGCAAATTAGCCAACCGGATATGTCAGGGATCAACAAAAGGTGGTGGCAATGGTAAGAAATGAATCTGTAACAAGGATAATAATGTGGCTCTGTTTTGGTACAGCAATCTTATCTTTGGCTGTCCATTGGCATGTAATGAGAACAGGACAGCAGTTTGAGCAGCAAGCCTCCACAAAGCAAAGCCGTAAGCAGTCGTCTCAAGGAGGAAATTTCCAAGCGTTGGGAGCATCTGTACCTTCTGGAAAAAGCATACAGAGGCAATCTACATCCCAATCCTCAAAGACAACAAAGCTTCATCATCCTAAGTCGGGAACAGCAAGCAAAAATGTAGCCATAACAACTGAGGAGTATCAAATTAATCGATTAGTATCGCCAGAACCAAAACTCAACTCAACGTCTTTTTTGCCGCAGTCACTGTTACCTCAGGTTTCTGCTCAACAACAATTTTTTAATAGTAATAAACAGACATCCGATCCAAATCAAGTAGTGGTTGATTTAAGCGATCGCCGCGCCTATGTTTACCGTCAAGAGGTGGTGATAGCCAGCTACCCAATTGCTGTGGGTAAGAAAGGTTGGGAAACGCCTACAGGTTCTTTTCAAATTATGCACAAGCAGCATAATCCTATATGGCGTCATCCAATTACTGATAAAGTATTTGCAGCAGGCCCTGATAGCCCCTTGGGAGACCGATGGATTGGTTTTTGGTCAGATGGGCACAACGAAATTGGCTTTCATGGTACGCCAGACAACAGCTCTATGGGCACTGCAATTTCTCATGGCTGTTTAAGAATGCGAAATCCTGATGTCCGATTGCTGTACCAGCAGGTAGGGGTGGGGACATCAGTTGTAGTCCGCGAATAATTTTTGTGATTGGTCAATGGTCAATAGTCAATAGTCAATGGTGATGAGCCATTTGGACTATTGACTTTTAACTTTTGACTATGAAGATTGAGCTTTTTGTTCAAAGGTGGGGGCGTAAACTTGTAGCAAGTTGCTAACTTGGCGTAGGACTTCGTTACCAGTACTTTTGCCCACGACTGGGGTTCTTTTGTCATTGGGTTGGTCAAGGTTACGACCTATCGCCTCACCTATTTGTTGGGCAATTAATTCTTGAAGTTCGGCCTTAGCTCTTTGGCGCTGGTAGTTAGCGCCTTCTTCAGTAGTGGCGTATAGGGGAGGTAGGCGGTTGAGTGCATAAGCTGCAATATCGCCCACATCCAAGGAGCTTTCGCTAGTAGCTTCAATTTCTGCTACTCTGGCGATCGCTTCTGTCAGTACCAACTCTTCCATGACGTTAATGAATTGTTTACGAGGTACCGCCACCACTTCGCCGGTCAGTAGCGCCCCCATTAGTCGATCTAACGCCATATACTCTTCGATTGAGAGTTCGGAGGCGTTATCACAGATGCGCCCAACTTCTGCTTCCATTGCTGGTGTCAGATAACCATCCTGGAGAGCTTGTTCTACAATTTTTTCAATACTCATAACACTAATCATTTTTAAGCCACCGCAGCAAAGTAGGGTCGGTACCAATCTAGTTTATTTTGCCTAATTATAGGCAAAATAATATACAAATAATGTACAGTTGCGCTCAATATTATCTCAGCTACTCAAAAACCTTAGTACGCCAAGGTGTTGGATCAACAGATTTTCCATTGACATATAGACCCCAGTGTAAATGAGGTCCAGTTGATGCTCCCGTTGAACCTACTGCGCCAATTAGCTGGCCAGCCTTGACAACATCACCTTCTTTGACGTTAATGCGACTGAGGTGCATGAAAATACTTGTCACTCCTTGACCGTGATCGATACCAACAACATTACCGTGAACTCGAAACCCTTCTGATACTTTGCCAACCAATGCTACTTTCCCTGCTGCTGGAGCAGTTACGGCTGAACCCTGTGCACCAGCATAGTCAACGCCACGATGATAATAATCATTGGCGAATTTACCATTATAGTAACGGCGTACACCATAAATTGTACTCATGCGTCCAGCATTTGGCTTTAAAAACTTCCCACTCCAGTACTTTTGGGGAGTTTGAAGGGCTTTAAAAGCTGCTACTCGTTTTAGTTCTAGCTCTGTCGCTCGCACTCCGGCTTTGCCTGGCGGTAAATTAATCCGTTGTACGGGAAATTTGCGATTTCGCACCTGTACTGACAGGTTTTGTACCTGACCATCCCCGGAGATTTGGATTGTTCTAGTTCCAGGTTTTTCTAGGGGAGTGGTGGGGATAAAAGCGCGATATTTATTGGGTGCTATTTCAAATGCTGGGTAAGTTTGATCGCCACTCACCACTGTTGGGTTATTGTCATTCGCTGGATTATCTAAATTGATCATCACTGAGACAGTATCACCCAACTGCGGATTCTTAGGAGTTAGCTCTACCTGCAATGCATCTACAGGCGAAGCTAAAGCAACGGGAAAGGCTGCAAACATCCCAATAACCAAATTTGTTGTACAGCGATTGGCTGTCAAACCTTTGATATTAAAACCAAGCAAGTTTTTTTGATTATTATTAGTGCGATCCTTGATAGTCATAGAGCCACAAAAAACTTCACGTCTGTGGACAACAGACTAGCTTACTACTACTCATGTTTCCTCATTGAAGTAAATGTTCTGTAGAAAGATAAATCTCCGTAAATTGTTCAGAGACTAAACTCTAATTGCCTTTTTGTCAAGAATCGGGAACGTTAATTAATGTAGCTATACTGGTACCTGAGAACTAAAATCGGTATCCTGAGGCAAAACTATTTTGGGAACAACGGGTAGTTTAACTGTATTCTTTATTTTAATCTATCGATCCCAGGTAATTATTTTTATACTGTTACAAATTTTAGCTAAACCATGCCAGCCAAAGGGGAAGTGCTAGCAATAATCCGACAAAACTTAAGGCAATACTGCTTGCCAATAAACTGCGATCTAGGTCGTAAACTTCTGCCAAAATCAGTACAGAAAGCCCTGTGGGTGTTCCCGACATCAGTACCAATACAAGACGTGGTTCACCAATTACACCTAAATACGTAGCGCTTAACCCTACCAATAAAGGTACAATTAACACTTTCAGCAGACTGGCAACTAAAGCCATTTGAAAACTTTTCCAGCCTTTCATTGCTTGCATCCGTAGACCAACTAGCAATAAAGCAAAGGCGATAACGACCCAAACTGCTTGTTCTAGCCCTGACTCAACTATTGCTGGAAATTTGATAAATTGAGTATTTAAACCGATAAAAAATGTCCATAAACTGGGGACAGTTAACAAATCTCGTAACTGAATCCACCAATGGTTTTGGGTTTGTCTGTTGCCAAAATAGCTAGCGATGAGGACAGCAATACCGTATGTGCCGACGACGTTGTTAGTCACACTAAATAATACTGCCCAATCCATATTGGCCGGGCCTGTCAGTACTTGTGCGAGTGTTAAGCCAACGAAGCCTGTATTACCTAAAATTGTCGCTAAAATAAAACTGCCTAAACTAGCCCGGTCTAAAGAGTTAACTCTAGGTAAATCCAGATTTATCTGTTCTGAGTCCAATTGACGCTGGGCTAAAAATTGTAGACCCCACCAAATTAATGTTGCAAGTACCAGACTGACGATTAATATGAGAACTGCGATCGCAGGTATTAATCCCCCATGAGATAAATCGGTGTGACGCGCTAAAACAAAAAGTTGTAAGGGAACTCCTACCCAGTAGAGCATATACCCCAGTAATTTGAGGAAACTATCGGGGATAAACCGAGACAGTATGATTCCTAGACCAATCCAGGTGAACAGGGGAGCATAAGCATGGAGTAGGTTTTCAATCATCTAGTCAATTGTCAGTGGTCAGTAGTCAGTTGTCATCGTCAGTTTTTAGGGGTCAGTTGTCAAGGATAATTTAGATGAATTGGAGTATTGTTGATGGTTGACCGTTGACTATTGACTATTGAGTGTTGAGTGTTGAGTTTTGATTTTTGGTTTTAATTTACCGTCCTCGAGATGGACTATGCGATCGGCGATATCGAGAATACGGTTGTCATGGGTAACCATGAGGATAGTACAGCCTTGCTCTTTAGCCAATTTTTGCATGAGGTTAACCACATCTCGACCAGATTGACTATCGAGGGCGGCTGTGGGTTCATCAGCTAAGACAATTTGTGGATGGCTGACTAACGCACGAGCGATCGCTACTCGTTGTTTTTGACCACCTGAGAGCTGATCGGGATAATAATGTAAGCAATGTTCTAATCCTACCTGCTCTAGGATCTGGGCTGAACGTATGAGTATTGCAGGTAATTCAATTTGCTGGTGTAGTTCCAAGCCCATTTTCACGTTTTGCAGTACGGTTAAACTTCCATGTAAATTATGTGATTGAAAAATATAACCGTTACGCCGTCTCGCTGCTAATAGTTCTGAGGGACTAGCACCGCAGAGTTCCCTATCTAATACCCGCAAGCTACCAGATTGAGCAGAACGCAAGCCACCTACCAAGGTAAGAAGTGTAGTTTTACCCGATCCAGATGGCCCAGTCATAATAATAATTTCGCCACTATTAATTTCTAAGTTGATATTAAATAAAACTTGCTTGCGGAGTTTACCGTGACCAAAAAAATGATGGAGATTTTTGATAGAAATGGGAATGGGGCATGGGGCATTGGGCATGGGATGATGAGGAAGAGGAGAAGAGCAAGGGGGACAAGGAGGACTATTGACCATTGACATTTAAAACATATCAGCAGGATCAGTAGAACGGAGTTTACGAGTGGCGATCGCACCTGAAATTGCACACATAATCATAGTCAAAATTAATACTTGAAAAGCTCTGGCTATAGTCATATACATGGGTAAGTTTGTAGCATTACGAGTCAGATGGTACAGACCTAAAGAGACTGCCATACCAGGTAAAAAGCCTAACATAGCTAAAATTACTGCTTCTTCAAAGACTACGCTTAATAGGTATAAATTGCGATAACCCATTGCTTTAAAGGTGGCATATTCTCTCACATGGGCGTTGACATCTGTAGACAGGACTTGATAAACCAAAATTACTCCTACAGAAAAACCCATTGATACACCCAAGTTAAAAATAAATCCTATGGGGGAGTTGGTACTCCAAAAGTCATTTTCAAATTCAATAAATTCTTCGTGGGTTAATACTTTAACCTCATTTCCTAAATGCGATTTTAATTGTGCTATTACCTGTTGTTTATCAACACCGGGTTGGACTTGAATTAAACCAATACTGACGCTACCTGCTGGTTGTTGTGGAAGTAACCGCAGAAAGTTTTCATCACTAGTCATTAAAGTCCCATCAGCACCAAAGGAAGCCCCAACTTTAAATAGGCCGCTAATAGTTGCTGTCTGGCGTTCGATTTCAGTTTTTATCGAGTTACCCTGTTCAATTTTGTCAATGGTTTGTTGATATTCTCCTCTTGCACCACGATCAAAAATGAAGGTGTATGGCTGTTTAATTATCGGCAATTGTTGATTAACTTCTGGTAAGTTAAAAACTGGTTTATCTGGATTAAAACCAATAACGAGAATGTCTGTATTTTTTCTGGTTTGGGGATTTTTCCAAACCATAATGCTGGTATAAATTCCCTCTGCTGACTTTACTCCTGGTACATCCATTGCTTGGTAAAGTCGTCTGCGAGAAAAGTTAGACATTCTTTGAAAGTTACGGCTATGGGAACCGATGACAACGATATCTGAGAGTAAACTGCGATGTAGTCTGGTGTTACTGTCATATAATGCACTCTGAAAACCAAATTGCATAAACATCAGCACATCTGCAAAGGCGATTCCTGATAATGCTACTAGTAGCCGACTTTTTTCATGACTTAGTTGTAGCCATCCTAAAGGTGTTCGTCGTCGCAGTTGTTTGATGAATTTTTTCATATTTTCTGATGGAGGAATAATTTCGTAGTGAGTTAGCGCGGTCTTGGGGGTTTCCCCCATGAGCGACTAACGAACCCGAAGGGTTAGGACTCAAGTCCGGAATTTTATGACTACGAATGCATCACAATTAATGAATCACAACTATTAGCTTGTTCGGTTGATTTTTAAGAAAGAACGAACCACAAAAACCCAAAGTTCACGTTCCACAAAGTCGTTCCCGTAGAGCCTTCGGTATAGCTTCTCTACGAGAGGCTACGCCAAGGCTTAGCGCGTAGCGTCTCCTTTAGGCGAAGGGTAGGAAAAAAAGAAGAGAAGTTAAGCTTCAAATCCGCAAATTTTCAAAGTTGAATTATTACTTTGACTTGCATATTGGTAAATTTAGCGGCTTGATTGCTAGAAGCTGGATCTAGACGCACGCGCACTTCAATTACTCGACCATCAATGTTGCTAGAGGGATCGGTATTAACGACGTTTTGGCGGCGTACCTGTAAACCAATCCAATCTACTTTTCCTTGTAATTGTTCGGGGAGAAAATCATTAATTATTTGCACTTTTTGTCCGGGTTGGACTTTGCTGATGTCGCTTTCGTAAACTTCAGCAATAGCGTACATTTGCTTGGTTTGTCCGAGATTAATAATTCCGTCATCGGAAATGATTTCTCCGGGACGGGTATGAATCTCGAATACTTGACCATCTTGGGGCGATCGCACGTAAGCTTGTTGTAAGTTTACTTTGGCTACATTCATGGCCGCTACAGCACGTTGCACTTCGGCTTGTGCGGCGGCGACATCTACACTGCGAACTTCTGCAATCTGTTCTAAGTTGGCGCTGGCTTCTTTAATTTGTTGCTGGCTGGCTGATTGGATTTGCTGTAACTCGGCTTTGGCGGCTTGTAAAGTTTTACGTTCTTTTTCTAAATTCAGGCTTTTGCTATCTTTTTGGGACGCGGAAACGGCTCCTTGTGCGTATAGCTGCTGATAGCGGTTGTCTTCTTCAGTGGCATTTTTTACTTGCGCTTCTAAACGTTCAATTGTGGCTATTTGGAATGCAATCTGGCCTTTGCGTTCGGCTGCTAAACGCGCGATCGCAGCTTTTTGGGCAACAATTTCACCTGGTTTGGCTCCAGCTTTGGTTTTGGCTAAATTAGCTTGGGCTACTTTGACTTGTTCTTGTGCTTCTTGTAAGGCGGCTTCTAGGCGATCGCGGCTGTCTAAAATTGCAATAATTTGATTTTTTTTGACTCTATCTCCTTCTTTAACTAATAACTGCTCTACCCGACTTCCTTGGGCAGTTACACTAGCAGAAATTTTAATTATTTCTCCCTTAGGTGATAGCTTGCCTAAAGCCGTTACCGTTTTAATTTCTGGTAGTTTTTTAGCTGTTGTTTGTAAATTTTGATTGTCGGAATATCGCCACCTTTTTACTGTATAAAAGCTGATTCCGCTCACTAATAAAGATGCAACCACACTAATAAAAACAGATATACGCAGAATTGATTTAGGGGACAATCTGTACCCTAACTTTGAGTGTTGCACCATATATTACCTCTTACTGGTGGCGCAGGCAGTTTAACAATCTGTTAATAATTCGTAGTTCGTAATTTGTAATTCGTAATTGTCAAAGTTTTACTGAATCTAGACTGGGGAATTTTGGAGAATTGGTATAGCATGATGTGAATTTATACAGCAAAAACAAGCCTTTCTGAAAATGGAAAGACTTATGTTTTTTGAACTACTTTTGTTGTTTAAACGTATGGAAGTATGTTAGATTAAAAATTTTTTTGCGGCTGTAACAGCGCCAACAGTCATAGTTAAATAATGAGATTTGGTGACTTTGGAATGGGGCATTGGGCATTGGAAACAATTTTGGATTTTAGATTTTAGATTAAAATCCAAAATCGCAAATCTAAAATCTAAAATTCATTGTCCTCCTTCCCCTCTGCCTGATTTTCCCCCCTGCTCCCTGCCCCTCTGCCTCCTTCCCTCGATCAACTCCAACTGCCAATTTCTGCTTCTGTTAATGGTTTCTCTAATTTGCTGTATTCTGTTTGTGCGGCGCGGAGTACGTGTTTCATCTGTACGGCTTCGCCAGCATCGGCGGCGAGGAAGGCGGCATTAAGGGCGATGTTACGAATGTTACCGCCGGCGACGTTGAGGCGGGCTAATTTCACTACGTCTAAGTCGGCTATGGGCGTGTTGGGTGGAAAGATTCGCCGCCAAATTTCGGCTCTTTGGGCGGCGTCGGGGAAGGGGAATTGCACGACGAAGCGAATGCGGCGCAGGAAGGCGGTATCAATGGCACTTTTAAGGTTGGTAGTTAATAAAGCTAATCCTGGGTAGGATTCCATGCGTTGTAGTAGATAGCTAACTTCTATATTGGCATAGCGATCGCGTGCGTCTTTCACTTCAGAGCGTTTGCCAAATAAAGCATCGGCTTCATCAAATAATAAAATTACTCCGCCTTGTTCGGCAGCATCAAAGACTCGGCGTAGGTTTTTCTCTGTCTCGCCAATATATTTACTCACAACTGATGATAAATCTATGCGATACAAATCAAGTCGTAATTGATTCGCTAAAACTTCTGCCGCTAAGGTTTTACCTGTACCGCTAGCACCTGCAAATAAAGCACTGATTCCCAAACCTCGCGCACTTTTCCCGGCAAATCCCCATGTGTTATATACAGTACTTCTCTGGCGGACATGGGCAGCAATATCACTGAGAATTTGTTTTTGGGTTTCTGGTAATACTAAGTCTTCCCAATTAGCAACTGGTTCAATCCACTGGGCTAATTCATCTAAACGCGGTCTTGCTTGAATGCGACAAGCATCCCATAAAATATCGGTAAGGTTGTTTTGTTGTGACTGTGCTAATTGTCCTGCAGCTTCAGCACAAGCAGCGTGAATGGTTGCGGGGCTAAGGTTAAATTGTTCGACTAAAATTTTTACTTGTCCGTTAAGTTGGGGTGCGATGTCGGATAATGCTGCTTGCCAAACTGCGCTTTGTTCTTTGGGGGTGGGTTGCTGGATATCAAAACTAACTAATAAGCGTTGGGGTAAACGCATTCTTTCGCGGCTGTTGATGAAAATATAGCCATTGGTGCGTTCGATGAAATGAGCGATCGCATTTAATCGGGCGGCATCATTTATATCTAGTTCATCGCAATCTATAATTAAGGCACTCTTACTTAATATCGTTTCCCTCGTCCACAGCCGAATTAAGTTATCTAATTCTGATGGTAGTAGGGGTATGACTTGGGCGGGCATTACCCACAAGTGCATTTTCTGGATCTGACAAATTTGACTGGCGATCGCTCTTTTACTACTGCTTTCAATACCACATAATTGCACTATTGGCAAGGTATTGGTTTTAGTCTGATTCCAGACGGCTGTAACTTTCTGGGCTAAAGCGGCGTGTGATGGCACTAATTCACCCAACTGGGGTACAGGTTCGATAATGCCGGCGAGGCGTTCGTCTAGATATTGAATACCTACTAAATAATGGAGAATGCGTTCGTCAAGTCTGAGGGGGCTGAGGGTTAAGGTGTGGGCTTCCCCGACTTGAATTAAGCGCCAACGCCGTAAAGCTGCGTTAGGTGCGATCGCATCCCAATGGGGATTAGCAAGGGCGGCTAGAGCTAAACTAAGAGTAGGATAAGCTTTTTGGGCATCTCCTTGAGCGATCGCACACAACCGCGCAAAATCCCCATTTAATTCCATCCCGGCACACAACAGTAATAAATCCCGTTCAAAGCCGGATAGCTCAAATAATCGGCAAAGATTCTCTAAAGCTGATGGTGCAGGCATCGCCGCCGCTGCTTGTTGTACAGCTTGTTGTCTGGCGGCAGCTTGGGCTTTTAACTCTGGTGGATGGGGTAAACTCGTCGTATAACTTTCTAAAGCACCACGTACCACGGCTAAAGCGGCGGAGAGATATTGCTGGTTTGCGTCGTGCCAATTTTGGTTAATTAATGTTTCAGTATTCATGGAATTATCACCTGTGGTGCATCATATTCCCCAGATTGATTAGTATGTAGCGGACTTTCCGCCCCATCGACTCGCACCCTGACTAAGTAAGTTCCCGGTTTAATATCTGTGACAGCAATTGTCATCGCATCAGTATCTTCATTAAGTAATGTCACGAGAACAGAATAAAAATTAGGATTTTGATTTGACATCTCGTGAAGTAGTAAAACTAGTCGCTGTGTTTTGTCTACTTTGGGTTGAAATTTCACCGTTATTTTAGCTGAGCGTAAATTTTCCCCAGTTTTTTCTACTTCAGTAATAGCTACTGTAATTTGTGGATGCAGTACAAAAGCTGTGACATTTGATTCAATTTGCTGCTTTTGTTCTGGGTTACCCATTGTTAAATGAACAACTTGCAAACCATGTACACCAGCAGATAAATCTGACGGTACTAACAGACTAATTTGCGTTTCTTTCACATCTTCGGGGACAAGTAATTTCCCAGAATTACCTAAACGGATTCTAGTAATTTCACCGCGTAATTTTTTCCCGCGAATAACTAATGTACTGTTAGCAACAATTAATTGTTCTGGTTCGGCTGGGGCGATAACTTGCTCTATTGTTGGTAGGGAAGATATGACAGATAAACCTTCAGCTTGACAAGCATCATTACTCTCAATCAAAACCATTGATGCTTGATAGCTAGCCGATGGGCGATAGTGAGTTTGTAATGCTGACCAAAGCTTAGAAGTATCTTCCATATTAAAAAATTCTGGCGACAGTTTGATCTGTCCAATTTGTTCAGCTAAATCAGAGACAGATACACTGGCTAAAGCTTGGGAAAAAACATTCGCACTACTTCTAGTTGAGGCATTTTTTAAAGCATTTTCAATAACACTAGTTGCGATCGCTGGTGTTTTATGCAAAAGTTGCATAGCATAGCCCAGTAAAAGCTCTGCTTGAAAATCTTTAGCACCATAAGCTGTGAGTAAATAATGCAAATCTAAAGCCAGTGGCGGATTAGTCGTGCGGGAATTTTTACTGATACGTGAATTTTTACTACGAAACTCTGGAGACACCCAATCAACATTGCGATTTTGTGTAACTTGATAGAGAAATAAATTCAGTTGCGCACGCTCATCAGTTCCGACTGTAATTAAATCTGGTGGGAGAGCTGTGACAATCACATCACCCACACTCGCGGTAATCGAGTCACTGACTAAACCATTTTCCAGCAAGTCTTTGAGAACTGCTGTGACAGCGGCTATCGAGAGTGCATTACTCATCCTCATTCCTCACAGTACAGCACTTATTAATTTTTAGGAGCGGGCAAAACTGAAACAACATTTTTCCGCAATACTTGCAACATTCTGCTCAGTCATAATTCCCGATAAAGATAAGAAAAATATACAATTTGCTATTGTCAACTAGCTATTTATATATTCAATGTAACGTTCTGATAAATTGAATATCGCCGTTCTTAATTTTGATTAATCAATAGTCAGCACAAAGCTGGATTGATGCTCGAATGCTTAAATCCCTAATGAAAAATTTATTCACTCAAGAGAACTACTGAAACAGAGTATCAGTGCTTTGTCAAGACAATTTTGATAGATTTTAAGACTTTCAGTCCTTTTTCTAGTTAATGCTCTGTCGCCAAAGTTTTGTTGAATTCTGAGTTAGCACTTTATTGCTTGGTCAATCCAGGACTGAAGTCCTGAATCCAAAATAATTCTCACCGGAAAATCAATGCCATAAACTATATAGTTCATTTTTCTACAATGCATAGAAAAGAACTGAGAATCTCAGACTAAAGTCTTGGCAAAGAACTTATTCACCTATCAAGATGAATTACAATTTGCTAGTACTGAGTGAAAAAGTAATAATTTTTACTTAATACTCTTTCCTTCCTAAGTTGAGTACATTAAATTTAACATGAGGAACAACTTAACACGATCGCCAGTCTTGCATTTAAGGTTTTATTAAGCATTGGGATAAGATAACGTAGTATTTGTTTAACTTCATTAATATGTTAAGCTGGACGTAGAACAGTAACTAAATATCAGTAAAATAAAATACTAGTATTTAACTAGATATTTGGCAGAGAAAATTTGCTGCGTAAATAATCTTTACTTTTTGTTGGTAGTTAAAATTCTCAAGTAACTAGGATCGGTTCGATCAAATGACATCCCCACCATCTTCAAATTCTTGGAATGGGCGCTTTATTGGTGACAACCAGCGATACCGTTTAGACAAACGGTTAGCGGGTGGTGGTATGGGAGAAGTTTTCCTAGCAATGGATACCCGTGTCGGTCAGCATGTAGCGTTAAAGTTACTCAAAGATACCCTAGTAGCATCCCAGGAGATGCGCAAGCGCTTTGAACGAGAAATAGCAGTTTGCGCAGCACTACAAAGCGACCATATTGTAAAAATTAGTGATTGTGGTGTAACTGTCGAAGGGTATCCATTTTACGTGATGGAGTATCTGCGCGGACAAACCCTCAGGCAATTATTACTGCGGGAAAAGCGGTTATCTGTAGAGCGAACGGTAAGTATTATTGCTCAAGTTTGTAAAGGTTTGCAGTTAGCTCATGCTGGTGTAACTTTACAACGGGATGGTGGTAAAACTGCGGAGCATATTCAAGTAATTCACCGCGACCTCAAGCCCGATAATATCTTTTTAGTCCCCACCGATTTGGGAGAGTGGGTAAAAATTTTGGATTTTGGCGTGGCGAAAATCCGCAATGACTCTTCCGAACAAACAAATATTACAAATACTTTTATTGGTACATTTCGCTACGCTGCGCCAGAACAAATTCAAAGTGATAAAAATCTGGATGCGAGAGCGGATATTTATAGCTTGGGATTAATTCTCTATGAAATGCTGAGTGCAGCTGATCCTTTTGGTTTAAGTATCAAAGCTAATAATATCAGCGAAGCTTCTTGGGTATTAGCTCATGCTTACGAACCGCCGAAACCATTGCGGGAGCAACCAGGGTGCGAATCTATCCCTGAGCAGCTAGAGGCGGTAATTCTCAAATGTCTGCAAAAAAACCCGCAGAACCGCTTTACTAGCGTTGCTGACTTAGATGAAGCTTTGCAAGCGGCGGCTAAACCAAGTGCAGAGAATGTGGGTAACGTTGATTATGATGAAGCGATCGCTCTTTATCCCACAGTACCCAGACCAACACCTGATTCAGAAACCATACCCAGAGTGTTAACACCGGAGGAAGGTAATCTAAATGATACCATGCCACCATCTCCAGCTATTGAGCAACAAGGGTTGGATAACGAAACTATACCGCGAGCGATCGCGCCAGAAGAACAAAGCTCAGGAGAAGATGAAACCATCCTCCGCTTGCAACCTGTGTATCATCAAAATGATGAAGAAACTATACCGCGATCTGTAATCCAAATTGAACCCAGCCAAGGACAGGATGAAACCATTCCCCGTCCCCAACCTTTTCTCAATCAAAATGCTGATGGGGAAACTATACCGCGATCGCACACACCAATTGCCAACAACCGTCCAGAGGGGACAATTTTTCAACCCCGTCCCGGACAAAATCACGGTTCAAATAACGAAACTGTACCACGACCTTTAGAAGAATCTGAGCCAAGTCAAGGACAAGATGAAACTGTTCCTCGTCCCCAACCTTTTCTCAATCAAGGTTCTGATAGAGAAACTGTACCGCGACCTCTACAACAATTTGTCCAAAATCAGCCAGAAGGGACGATTTTTCAACCCCGTCCTCAGCCACAGCCAGAAAATACTCCTGTAACTCCACCCCAGACGGGTAAACCAGAGGGGACAATTTTTCAACCCCGTCCCCAACCACAGGCGGAAAATACCCCTGTAACTCCACCCCAACCCAGTAAACCAGAAGGGACGATTTTTCAACCCCGTCCCCAACCACAGGCGGAAAATACCCCTGTAACTCCACCCCAGACTGGTAAACCAGAGGGGACAATTTTTCAACCTCGTCCCCAAGCAGTACCAGAGGGGACAATTTTCCAATCCCGTCCCCAACCAGCACCAGAGGGGACAATTTTTCAACCCCGTCCCCAACCAGCACCAGAGGGGACAATTTTTCAACCGAAGAAAAACCAAGGTACAGCGCAGCCAGTTCCTAGTAATTTTTGGCGGGTTCTTGGTATAGTTTTAGCGATTGGATTGGCTTTAGGTGCAGTTATTTATCTATATCCACAGCTGAAACCAAAGCAAGAAAATAATCAGAACAGTTTGCAAAATCCTAACTACCATCAGTGGTAGTTATGTGGCTTACAATAACCCCCGATAACGAATAAACACCAAAATTACTGCCCAAGAACCCAAGGCGACTTTGACAGCAACTAAAATATTTAGTATGGGAAGCACCCCACCACTGAAAAGTGCGCCCATCTCGCCCGGTGGTAACTCTATCCCCATGAGAGTGATTGCTGCCAGGATAATAAATACCAAAACAGAAACTTTCTCCCATATAGCCGCGTACCAGCGCTGATAAATAGCTTGCATCCATTCTGTGGATGAGGTAATCGCAATCAAGCCGATAGCTGTCCCCCCCGCCACACCAGATGCAAAACCACCACCGGGGCTGAGATGTCCGCGAATCGCTAGTTCAATACTTACCATCGCTGCGATGGTGGCTCCTAGACGCGCCAGTACAATAGATGGTTGATCGGTAAAGCGATAGATAGAGCAAGAAGGTCTTTCATTCGCCAGCAGAAAGTAAGCACCCATAATCGCAATGGTAAATACTACTACCTCAAAAATAGTGTCATAGAGGCGATTACGGAGAATGACGACTGTGACCGCATTTGGGATACCACCATCTTTAACAATGGCATCTACAATGGAAAAATCTGGTATTTCTGGGGCTGAGTTGGGAAAAAACAGCATTTTTACATATAAAGCTATGCCTGCGGCAATGTAGATCCATTTCACTGCTGTACCTCCCCGGAATCTGTGACATTCACATAAGTTAGGGTTGTCGTTGGTGATGTGAGTTCGGTTAGCATAATCTCATAGATGCGTTTGAGTCTGACTGTGGTATGACACAACTGATTGGTATCAACGCTGCTCATATCCTCTGAATCTACCTGTTTTGCTGGTACGCAGGTGGCGTGAACCTCTTTTTCTATCAGCGCCCGTTCTAAGGCTTGGGTATTGGGATAGGGAACTAATTCGACGTGCATGTGCCATTTACGGAAAATTTTGCGTAAATCGGCGATTAATTGCCTAAAATGAGGATCGGCTGCGACTTTGGTGAGGGCATCTTGATCTGTTGGCGTTAACTCCTGTGTGAGTACACCCAGACGCATCACCAAGGATGAACGCACCGCTACCGCATAGAGGGTAATTGCCAACATTGTGCCTACTAATGCTTCGGTTAAAGCCACATCAGCTGCCCCTAAAAGGGCATATAGCAGGGCGGCGACGGCTCCTAAGATGCCACGAATCACTAAGGCGTGGTAGGGATTAGCTTGGGTGACTACCATCGACGCAGCCAAGGGTAGCAAGGCTGTGATGGCATAAATATAGGTATCATTCATAACTTTCTTTATTGGGGGCACAGTATGCCAATACGTAGCCCAACATAGTATTCCAAATGGCTAAGGAAATAATAGCCAGGAGAAGCAGCGGCCATTTGCTAGGTATCTTTAATAACAGCCCAAACATGATACTCATAGAGCCGAGAGTATCTGCTACCGAGAGACTATGAAGCTTGAATAAGAGCGATCGCTTTCCCAACAGATGAGAAGTTCCCCAAAAGGAAAAAAAGATCCCAACGCTGATGCAGGTATAACTCAAGATGTCGATCATAGGATTAATTTGGATTAATTTGATACATCGCTCAAACGTTTGAGTACATGGGCTAACAGCATCAACGCCGCATTCCCCACACTGAGGATAATTACCCCAACCACACCGATCATCCAATCATCACGTAAAACCGATACTACCAGAATGATGATGGATGCTTTAGTGGCGATACTCGCAAATGCCAATAACTTCTGCCAAATATCCTCATCTCGCCATGCTTCATACATCGGTATCAGCATCGCCAAAATCATCGCGATCGCAATTAAATTTAGATTCATGTTTTATTGGTTAGTGGTCAGTTGTCAGTTGTCAGAGACGCGATGAACCCTTGTCTGTACAATCGTCATTTGTCCCCCTCTTCATGGCGATGAAACATCAGTACTGCTTGATGACAAACTCTGGGGTTTGCGTCGTCGTACTCGATGTACTTCGTACCAACCCTCTTCTGTGTATTTAACGACGATTGTCTTGGGTGTAAAGGTAATCAAAAAGATATCAAGAAATATCAAAGCTGGCGTGCGGTTGGGTTTGACTTGTTCTATCGTTATCTCTTCATAGTTGTGGGGACGAAAGATAATTTCAAAGGCTTCTATATAAGCTTGGGGAATGGCTACTAAGACTTCACCCAGTACGCGCAGCCAATCTTGTAATGCTTCCTTTGCTTTTTGTCTACCTGGTAAGAGAAAAGCAATGCTGATACCAATCATGATATTGGCTGGGCTTAAATCAGCCGTCAGCAAGAACCAGATAACTAATCGCAATATCAAATTTAAATGCCCAACCATGCAAATCCCTTCCAGAACAGCAAGATTAAAATTAGACTCATGACACCAATCAGATGATCGAATTCCTCTAAAACCCGAGGTAATTTGACTACTGTATGTTTAAAAATCAACAAGTAAGCTAACCAGCCGATACCAATGGTGGCGAGGGGTTTAATGATATTTGTCAGGCTATAAGCTTCGTAATACACCACATTGGCGACAATCAACCCAACAATTAATAAGCTGACGGCTGGCCAAAATCCCGGCTTGACTTTTCCTGTCCCCCCTGGTGGGAGAAAGATAAATTTGGCAAAGGAGATTGCAGTTCCTAAAGCAGCAATATTCATGACAATTGTTTGCCAAGGTAATAAATTTTTTGAGGTTAATACTTTTGCCCCAAAGCCAGATAACATGGGAAAGCCGGAAATTGAGAAGCTGGCAATTACCAAGGCAATCCAAATGGAGTTAGTTATAGGTTGATGTTGGAGTTCCTTGAAGTTACGACTCGGTAAAGACCCAGCAATTAAAAACAGTGCTGATTTTACTAAACCATGTGTCAGAGCATAAAAACCAGCAACAACCGGTGCAGCTAGGATAAAGCCTAACTGGGAAACGGTGTGAAAGGCCAGCATTCGCTTGGTATCCTTTTCAAATACGGCATAAAATACCCCTAGCAACGCCGTACCAACGCCAAAAATTCTGACGATGGTATCTACTTCTTCTACCATCAAGGCGCACCGTACTAAGGGATAGACACCGGCTTTCACCACAATCCCGGAAAGCATGGCGGAAACTGGGGTTTCTGATTCGGAATGTGTCAAAGGTAACCATAAGCCGGAGACAAAAATGCCGCCTTTGGTGACCAATCCGAGAAAAATCAGTGCCAAAGCCTCTGGTGGGGCGACGCGCAGACCTACATAACTAAAGGAATGATGGGCTTGATATACCAGCACCGCACCCACCAAATAAAACAGCATGGCGACGTTGCTGACAAATAGATAGCGTAAGCCTACCCAAATTGAGCGGTCAGTTCGGGAATAGGCTATTAAGAGAAAAGCCGCAATCCCGCTCACCTCTAGAGCTACGTATAAGCTGATTAAATCGGAACAAGCAAAGGCAGCATTGACGCTACCATGTAAAATGATTGTTTGGGCGTAAAAAAAAGCTGTTTTATCGCTGTACCAACAGTAGAGAATGACCGCCGCTGTGACTATGGCATTGGTTAAAATAAAATAGCCACTGAGTTGATCGATTGTTAAATTAACACCGAAATGATCTAATAATTGCAGTTCCAGAGGCGATCGCTCAACAAATATCAACGCGGCATAGCCTGCGGTCGCTAAACTCACGCATAAAGATAAATATTTGTCAAGCTTGGGGAGTAAATAAATCACAAACCCCAGAAAAAACGGTAAGACAATCCAGGCGATCGTAATGTTAGTCATGGGGTATTATTTTTCTCGATCTCGTTACTTTCCAAGGTCGGATTATCCCGTGCTAGTTTCATCACGCCAACCAACATCACAGCCTGAATTGACAGTCCGATCACAATCGCCGTCAAGATTACCGCCTGGGGAACTGGATCGGCATATTCGCTATTTTGGACATTGCCAATAATCGGCGTGACTAGACCATTTCGCGATGCAACTAGCACATAATAGGCAATAACCCCTGTGCTCATGACATCCATAGAAATGATTTTCATGACCAGGTTTTTTTTCAGAATGATGCCGAAAAATCCGCACAATACTGTTGCAAATATGTACGCTTCTAACACGGGAATAGATTGTTAAGTAAAGGTTGGCGGCTCAGATGTTAATCTGAGGTTAAAGTCTCTTTCAACAAGTATTTTCGCCTATTTAGGGATTTATTTTTTACCAATTTCTATTGCATTTCTAATGCGAATCATTGATGCGAGTCTATGGCAAGGTGGTAATATCCCTAGCAATCTTCAATCATACCAGCTATGGGAATCTTATTTGATATATGAACAAAAGGGAGACAAGGAGGATAAGGGAAGGGGGACACAGGAGCAGAGGAAGCAGAGGGAGCAAAAGAGATATTAGTCAATGCCCAATGCCCAATGCCCCATGCCCATTTTCATAGACAATATATTCATGTAGATAAATTTTTGCTGAGAAATATCAAGGTGGTATTGCTAAAAATTAGGTAATTAATTACTTTCTAATAATGCTGACTTGGCAGCATTAATTAATATTAAATTTTATGCAAAATAACGTTATAAATGCTAGCGTATCTACTCAAAATTTAACGTTTCGTCCCGGTGGAACTCCAGCTATATTTGAGGTGATTGTCAACAATGACAGCGATCAATTTGCGAATTTTCAAATAGAAATTACCGCAGCGGGGGAAATTCGCAATCCTGACTATCGCTGGTATAAGCTGGAACCGGAGGTAGCAGCAGCTAAACCTCCCGGTAGTAGTACGATTTTTCAAGTCTTTGTGTTGAATAGTCCGATTCCTGGGTTTGTGGGTACAGTTAACCTGACTGTGACAATTTTCTCACCCCAGTTAGGACAACAACGAAGACTGGTACTGCGGTTAAAAATCGAAGCGGATAATCAACCGACAATGCTGAGTGTGGAATTACCTGTCAGGGAGTTCCAAGTATATCCGCGCAACACGGTAGATATCCCCGTTAGAGTCCGCAATTTGAGTCAACAAACTGTCAATGTAACTTTGCGATTTGCAGGGGTGGATGTTTCTTGGCTAGTTAGCAGTGCAGAACGGCGGTTTGCTTTAGATCCGGGAGGACAAACAGAAGCGGTATTTCAATGTCAACCTTTATCTGTAGTGCAAGCGCCTAGCGATATTTATCCTTTTACAATTGAAGCTACTAGTATTAGCGGTTATCCAGCTAGCGCGGAAGGAAATTTGGAAGTTTTACCTGTGGGTTTTGTGGAGTTTTCTGTACCCCAAAATTCTCAGACAATTCCTCTACAAGGTGGGTGGTTACCTAACTGGAAAGCTGATAATGCCGCCTTTGAATTAGCATTTAGAAATGCGAGCAATCTTTTGCAAGAAATTAATCTTAAACTTCAAGGACGAGATTGGCGAAAATGTACTTTTAAAACGTTACCAACAACGGCTAATCTCAATTTAGGAGAAACAAGCAAAGTAATTTTGGATGTTCAAACTAAACGCCCTTGGTTAGGAATTAGAAAAAATTTATTGTTAGAAGCTAAACCAGAATTATCTGACCAACGTTTAGGGAGTACAGACCCAGCTACCCAGAATTTAGAGTTACGAGTTTTGCCAATTTTACCTTTATGGTTACAACTGGCGATTTTAATTTTATTTCTAGCATTGCTAGCATTATTATTCCGACCAGAGCCAATTATGCATACTCGCTCTGTGAATTCTGTCGGGTTTAGCGGTACTAGTTTATCTGTGGTGAGTGGTGCAGATGATTGCACATTAAGATTATGGAATATTAATGGCGATCGCTTAGAACCTGCTAGTATTAATTATGATGGCCTTTCTGTGGCTTGTGACAGACAGCAAAAGCCAAAAGGTTTGTTAGCAATTACCAATGATGCGATAGAAGTAGTCCGTTTTATCCCCCTAGAAAACGATCGCGTGGCGGTGGGTTTAGATAATGGGGTGATTGAAATCAGAGATGTGCCCACAGGGCGAAAACGCAACGAACTGCAAGACCGAAAAGACCCGAAAGCAAAAGGCGATCGCGTCTTTGATTTAGTTTTTACAAAAAATTCCTTAGATTTATTCAGTGGTTATGGTAGTGGTAAAGTAAGACAATGGACAAGAGCATCTACCAACGATAATTTTCAGCCAGAACCAAAAGTAATTGACCTGCAAAGGCAACAGCAATTATCAGGTTTTCAAGTGCGGGGATTAACTCTCAGCCCAGATGACCAAACATTGATAATGTCAGGAAACTATAAACGGTTCTTATTGTGGCAATGGAATCAACCGCAAACTAAAAATAAAATTCCTAGTTTATCGGTACAAAAACTGGAAAAATTAGATACTAGAAGCGGACGAGAAGACTATGTTTGGGGATTAGCCTTTGTACCTAATTCTTCAGAGAAAATTCTTGCTACTTCTGATTCTGCGGGATATATTACGATTTGGAATTTAGAGAAATGCCAAACTTTACCAAATCCCCAAAATCAAATTAGTGAATTAGATTGCTCCCCCCCCATAGACCGTTGGTCAGCATCAAAATTATCTGTGCGCAGTTTAGCATTTAATGAAGATGGTCGATTGTTAGTTAGCGCGGGTGATGATGGCAAAGTAATAATGTGGTATTTAACTCCAGAATACAAACTCGATAAAATTAAAGCAGCCAGAGGTGAAATAATTTATCAAAGTACTAAGAAAATCAACAGTGTTGCGTTGAAAACAATTAATCAAACCAGTGCAATTGTCAGTGGTAGTGAAGATTTTCAAGTAAGACTACATTCACACAAGATTAAACCAGGGAGTTAGTCACATGCAAGCTAAACCCAGCCCTTTAGAAGTATTTATCACCCCATCTGGCGTTCAAGATGCAATGCCAGGAGATACAATTGAACTGCATGTAGTGGTCACTAATATTGGCGAGCAAAATGCCATTATTGACTTATATTTAAATTGTGACGAACAATTTAAAAACATTACAGGCTTATCTAATTTACCGCGAGAAAGTTGTGCGATCGCACCGCAACAAAGTAGCGATGAAATTAAATTTACCTTTGAAATTCCCCTCGATGCTAATCCGGGAACTTATGACTATACTTTAGTTGTAGACGCACCACAACATTATCCTCAAGAAACGCCGATTCCTTTCACCCGTCAATTGAAGATTGTCCCCAAAGAACACACTTCTATTGGGCTGAATGATTCAACTTTTTCCATTAAACCTAGTAGTAACCCAGCGAAGCCGCTAATTTGTAAACTTCACGAACCCCTACTATTAGAAGTAACCGTAGAAAATCGTTCGCAATTTGTCGATCGATTCCGCCTTGCTTGTCTTGATTTAGAAGATGATTGGTTTACAATTACTTATCCCACAACAGGAGTAGAAGGGACTGGGTTATTATCTGATAATAATGCCCTATCGCTTAACCCTAGTAATTCTGGGACAATCACGTTAAAATTTCACCCTCCCGGCGATACTTTAGCAGGAAGTTATACCCCTACACTGCGCTTATATTCAGAAAAATTTCCCGATTTAGTGCTTTTAGATTTGGTATATCTGCAAATCCCTACCAGCTATGATTTAAATGTAGAATTACAAACTATTTTAGGACAAGTCAGTCGTAGCCCTGGTAAATATGAATTATCCCTCAGCAATCGCGGTAATATGGTGCGGGAACTAATATTTGGGGTAGAAAGCCGTGATGAAGAAACGCTATTTACTTATACATTTGATCCGGCGGAAATCAGATTATTACCAAACAAAAGTTATGAAACTAATTTGTTATTAAAACCTCAACCTTGGTGGCGCAGACCTTGGTTCGGTGGCGGACAAACAATTAACTTCAAAGTCAATATTGTAGATAAAGAAAGTTTACCTTTACCAGATACGTTACCACAAGGAGTATTAATTTGGAAACCCCGTCCTTTGTGGCAATTCATATTATTAATATTATTAATTTTAGGATTATTGGGCGGCATAGGATTTATTATTTGGCGAATTTTAAATCCGCCACAATTAAAAATTGAAAATTTTAGTGCTAATAGTTCACAACTGACTGAAGGTGAAGATGAAGTAACTTTAAATTGGGAAATTCGTAACTATAAAAAGTTAGAAAATTTGATTGTCCTAGTGAAAGGGCCACAACCTATAAAGCCAACTATCTATGATTTTCGCAATAAAATTCCTGAAGACTTAAGTAAAAATAATTGTTTAGTAAAGCGACAAGTAGATTTGATTTGTAAAAATATCAAAACTGGGATTACAACTAAAGGAAATTACACTTTTGGTTTACAAGGCTTGTATCGCAAAGGTAATGTACTTTTTTCAGAAACAGCGAAAATCGATAGTCCAGCAATTCAAGTGGTAATTAATGAAAAACCAATTGCCGAAATTGTTGATTTTAAAGTCAATAAACCACAATATCAAACCGGAGAAAATATTCTTTTGAGTTGGACAATTACCAATCCGGAATTGCTAGCCGAAACTCAAATTGTGAGTACTACAGAAGAGGGCACAGCAACAGGTAATCCAATCAGTTATAAATTTATTAATGGTAGTATCGAAAATCCTAAACTCAAAAATTCTTGCAAAGAAGCAAATCGCCAACTGCAATGTATAAATATCCCCTTACCACCTTTGAAGGCTGGAAAATATGGCTTTGAGGTGAAAGCTTTACCTAATAATGGTAGCGAAAAAGTAAGTGCGAAAAAAATTGAAGGAAAAATTGAAGTTTTACCCAAACCGTTTAAGATTGTTGCTTTTACAATCAATGGTAGCGAACAACCAAATCAATCGCTCAAAGAAGGCGAAACTGCGGTTTTGTCTTGGAGAGTAGAGGGCGAAGATATTCAAGTGAAACTATTACCTTATGGTAATGATGTAGCACCTGTTGGTTCGCTGAAGCTACCAGTGATTGCAGAATTTCCCCCACAAATTGCAATACAAGTTATTGATAAATCCGGTAAGCAGCAACCCCAGCAAAGAGGATTTGCGATCGCAGTTATCAAAAAACCCGTACCTACTCCCCCACCAATTATCATTCCTCCAGTGGCTTCGCCTACGCCAGTTTCGCCGTTTAAACCGGGAATTTAGAGGGGCGCTAGGGATTAGGGGCTAGAGGTTCCTCTTTGTCTTCCTTGTCTTCCCTTCCTTTCTCTGTTTCACAGATGAAATGTATTAATGGCGATCGCATCAGCCGAATAGGGGTTTTTGCGCCTACAACCTGGTTTTTATCAAAATATCAGGTTTTTTTTAGACTTTCTTTGCGTAAAGAAGTGTGTGAGGCCTGTATGTATTTATAGGAGTTGTCGAAATTTGAGATTCTAAGAATCATGTATGTATCACTAGCTGTGCAAGTTCAAGTTAACCCGAACAAACAAAATGATGTAGCAACAAATCCGCTGACAGGAAGTATCATCATTTTACTACCGCTAATTTTCCTAGTTACAATTACCAGCTATCGCAAGTCTAAAGCGCGAACTCTCCGCCGCCGAATTGCAGATTTAGAAAGAATGTGGCGTTTAAACCCACCAAAACAAACGCCCTAGTCACGCAGTATTTACTCGTATAAATAAACAATATTAACCGTATTTTCTTAGATAAAAACGGTTAATATTAACATACCAATTTACAAACAGAAAGCGATGAATACATAATTGTTACTTTGTTGTATTTGGCTATTTTGAATTTTAAATTGGTATGAAATATGGCAATTGAAGTGCAGAAAACCAATATCAGTAATTGACAAAGCGAACGTAATGTGATTTTAAATTTTAAAATACCAATTACGGCGATACATAATATAAAGAATCAGCCACCAAAAACATACGGTGGCGATCGCAAATAACAAGGAACCGTTTAACGCACCAGCCCAGGATTTAAATAAATGTTGGTAAATCCAAGTATATGTGCTTGGTGCGTCGCTACCAATACCAATGCGAGTTTTAATTAAAATTCGGGCAAATAAACCAGAACCGACGAAGGCGAAGATAGCATTTAATCCCATCACTTCTAGGGGAAAGCTCAATCTTTGAAAACTACGTACTTCAATTAATTCATAACAAGCTGCTAGCAATAACAAAGCAAACCCAGCAGTAAAAACTACATAAGAACTTGTCCACAATTGTTTATTAATTGGGAAGATAAACCCCCATAAATGCCCGATTAATAGGCAACAGATGCCGACAATTGCTAAATTAATGCTGGTGCGACTTTCACGGGGTTGGGATTTTAGCCATTCCCCAGTGAAGTAACCTGCAAGTACTGTCACCACAGCAGGTAAGGTACTAAATAAGCCTTCTGGATCGAATCCTTTCCCGCCTAATAAATGTTGCTGTCCTATAATTAAGCGATCGATGTAGCCTACCAAATTACCCTCGGCTGTCAAAATTCCTGCACCATAACCAGGAACGGGGATGAGTTGCATAGCTAACCAGTAACCAATCAGCAAAATAGCGGCGAATAGCCATAAACCACGGCGTTGGAGATGCAAAACTGCGATCGCACTAATTAAATAAGCTAGACTAATGCGTTGCAAGACCCCCATAATGCGAATTGTGGCGAATTTAGCAGCTGGCGCACCATTTAAGAAGACATCCAGAGTTAAAGAAAACAAAACTAAGAATAATCCCAGCCCAAATAAAATTAACGCCCTGCGCCCAATTCGCCAGTAAACTTCCCTGGTGGGGCAATTTTCTTTTGTATATTTGGAGAGAGAAAAAGGCATTGCTGCACCGACAATGAACAAAAAGAACGGAAAAATTAAATCTGTAGGCGTACAACCATGCCATTTAGCATGTTCTAGAGGCGGGTAAAGATAATCCCAACTACCAGGATTATTGACTAGAATCATTGAGGCGATCGCAATTCCGCGAAACACATCTAAAGATTTAAGACGTTGAGGTAAAGTCAATTGCTTCTCCAAAGTTGATGAAAAAAGGCAGAGGACAGAGTTTAAGAACCCTATTATACGTAGCCTAGTTTCGTTCAGATTGAATAATGCTCTGCAAAAGCCTGTAATTTTGAATTTTGAATTTTGAATTATTAACTAATGTCCACATACTTAAAAGCAACTTTTCTGGGCGGATTACTACTGCTAGCTACACCCTCCGTTCACTCTACAGAAATTCCCCAGCCCCAATCTCTCCCCCCAGCCCCAAAAAGGGAGTTTCGTGGTGTCTGGATTGCTTCTGTAGCTAATATTGATTGGCCTTCTCGTCCTGGTTTGACAAGCGCCCAACAGCAAGCGGAACTGATAACTATGCTGGATCGGGCTGTGGCTTTAAAGTTAAATGCAGTCATTTTACAGGTACGTCCCGCTGCTGATGCGCTTTACGCCTCTAGTTATGAACCTTGGTCAGAATTTTTAACTGGAGAGATGGGTAAAGCGCCAACACCGGATTATGACCCCTTAGCCTTTGCGGTGGCAGAAGCCCACAGACGAGGTATAGAATTACACGCTTGGTTTAATCCCTTCCGCGCCCGCCATCCGCAAGGAAAATCACCAATAGCTGCAAACCATGTCAGTAAACTGCATCCCCAATGGGTGAAAAAATACGGTAAATATCTCTGGCTAGATCCTGGGGAAACGGAAGTTCAAGATTATACAGTCAACGTGATTATGGATGTCGTCAAGCGCTACGACATAGACGCAGTTCATCTTGACGATTATTTCTATCCCTATCCCGAACGCAACGCCAGTAAGCGGGTGATCGATTTTCCCGACACACCAAGTTGGCAAAAATACCTACAATCAGGCGGAAAACTGAAGCGTGACGACTGGCGACGGGAAAACATTAATACATTAGTGCAACGACTATATCAAGAAATTAAACAAGAAAAACCTTGGGTGAAGTTTGGTATTAGTCCCTTTGGGATTTGGCGACCGGGTTATCCTGCACAAATAAGTAGTACTGGGGGATTTGATGCATACCAAGAAATCTATGCTGATTCTCGCCAATGGTTAGTTAAGGGGTGGATAGACTATTTTGCACCGCAGTTGTATTGGAAAATTGAGAAAACCCAACAAAGTTACCCAGTGTTGCTGAATTGGTGGCTGAAACAGAACCCACTAGGAAGACATATTTGGCCTGGTAATTTTACCAGTCGTGTAGGCGATCGCACTTCCGCAGCTTGGCCAGCCAATGAAATTCTCTATCAAATTAAAACAACTAGAGGATTTTCGGGGGCTACAGGTAACATTCACTACAGTATGAAGCCGTTAATGCAAAACCGCGATCGAATTGTCGATGTCTTAGAAAAGGACGCTTACCCAACTCAAGCACTAATTCCCGCTTCCCCTTGGTTAGACAAGACACTACCAACTCAACCCACACTGCAAATTGAACGGTACACAACTACAGGTAAAATTAACAAAATTAGCTGGCAATCTCCAGAACCAGATAAAGTATGGTTATGGGTAATGCAAACGAAGACAGGTAATCAGTGGACTACACAGATTTTGCCGCGATCGCAAACTTCTTACTTATTTAATAGTCAGAATTCTCCTTTACCGATTGATACTGTAGCTGTTTCCGCCGTTAATCGTTACAGTACCCAAGGACAACCTGCTATAGGTAATTGAATCAAATTTAATTCATTTTCTTACTCCTCTGCGTCCTCTGCGTCTCTGTGGTTTAAAAGTTATTTATTTAACTACATAGGCGCTGAGAGTGCAGAGAAAAGATGATTTAACCGCCAAGAACGCCCTTCGGGTTCAGCAGTTCCTCATGGGGGAAACCCCCAAGACTGGACTGCTTCACCAAGTGCGCCAAGAAATTTAAGTAGGGAAGAGAAGGGAATTTATTTAGAGCGATCGCATTTTCCAGAACTCGAAAAAGTTTTAAAATCTGTGCTGTATAAGTAATTACCAGCTAAATATGAAACTTATTCCTAAGGCTTGCTGGATTGTTGTGCAGGTGTTAACAACAGTAGCTTTAGCTACACCTGTAATGGCAGAAATTGTCAAGATTAATCTGCTGCAACTCAATGATATTTACGAGATTACACCAGTGGAAGGGGGAACTCGTGGGGGTTTAGCGCGGGTGGCTACTTTAAGACAACGACTTTCTCAAGCAAATCCACGTACATATACGGTGTTAGCTGGTGATTTTCTTAGCCCTTCGGCTTTAGGAACTGCCAAAATTAATGGTACACCGTTAGCCGGTCAGCAAATGGTAGCGGTGATGAATGCTGTTGGCTTTGACTATGTGACTTTTGGTAATCATGAATTTGATTTACCAGAAAAGCTGTTTTACCAACGTTTGCAAGAATCGCGCTTTCGTTGGGTTTCTAGTAATGTATCAGCTAGTCAAGGGCAACCGTTTAAAGGTGTACCGCGCGCAATTATATTTAATGTTAGGGGCGATCGCGGTGCTATCGTCAGGGTAGGGTTAATCGGCCTGACTATCAATAGCAACCCGGTTAATTATGTCAGTTATACCGATCCGATTGAAACGGCGAAGCAGCAAGTTAAAGCGCTGAAGGGAAAAGTTGATATTATCGTAGCGCTTACTCATCTTTCTATAGAAAGCGATCGCATTTTAGCAGAAACTGTACCAGAAATTGATATCATTCTTGGCGGTCACGAGCATGAAAATATTCAGCAATGGCGGGGTAGAGATTTTACGCCAATTTTTAAAGCTGATGCGAATGCGCGTACAGTTTACCTCCATCAATTAAGTTACGATACTATCAAAAAAAATCTGCAAGTTAATTCTCAACTCATACCCATTACCGAAAAAATACCCGACGAACCAAAAACAGCCAGGGTAGTTAAGAATTGGGTTGAAAAAGGTTATCAAGCATTCCGCGCCAATGGTTTTGAACCTAATCAAGAAATTGCTAGATTAGCATTTGCTTTAGATGGCTTAGAATCTAGCGTCCGCAATAAATCGACCAAGTTAACAGATTTAATTGCTGCGGCGATGTTAAAGGAAGTTCCGGAAGCAGATTTAGCTATATTTAATGGTGGTTCAATTCGTATTGATGATATTATTCCCCCTGGCGTAATTACCCAATATGATGTAATTCGCATCTTACCTTTTGGCGGTAAAGTTGTGGCAATAGAGATAAAGGGTGCGCTATTACAAAGAGTATTAGAGCAAGGACAAGCTAATAAAGGTAATGGTGGCTATTTGCAAACAGCCAAAGTTACTCAAGACTCAAATTCTGGAAATTGGTTAATTAATGGTCAACCTTTAGATGCTAACAAAACTTACAAAGTCGCTACTACAGAATTTTTAATTAGTGGTAAAGAGAAAGGATTAAATTTCTTCAATCTGCAACAACCGGGAATTAAGTTAATTGCAGAAAAACGCGATATTCGGTTTACGGTAATTGACCAATTGAAGAGCCAAGCTAATAATTAGTAATTCGTAGTCAGGACTTTAATCTTGAATCTAATCCTACTAAAGTACTGACTACAAATCATCCTTAAATAAGCTAATTTTGTAAATTCTTTATCTCTTTTTGTGCATCTTTATAACTACTTGTTTGTCCTCGCTGTTTAAAAATTTTGGCTGCTTGTTGAAAATCGGCGATCGCGCCTTTTTTATCGCCATTTTTAACCCGCACTAAACCGCGATTGTAGTAAGCTAAAGCATAATTCGGTCTAACTGCGATCGCTTTAGTGTAATCTGCAATTGCTGCTTTTTTATTTCCGCTTTCTAGATGTGCATTTCCCCGGTTGTTATAAGCTGTGCCATTTTTCGGATTCAGCTTAATTGCTTCATTATAATCGGCAATTGCTCCTTGATAATTGCCTAGAGAAAAGCGGTGCATTCCTCGATGTATGTAAGCTATAAATGATTTAGAATCTAATTCTAGTGCCTTGTTGTAATCTTCAGTTGCTTCGAGATTCTTACCCAATTCACTATAAATATCTCCCCGATTTAGGTAAGCTTCTATATATTTAGGGTTTAGCTCAATTGCACTATTGTAATCTTTCAGCGCTGACTCCCTATCATTATTAGCAAACTGTGTTAAACCCCTTTGTAAAAAAGCTTGAGCATCAAGAGGATTCATCTCAATTACTGTATCAAAATCTTGAATTGCTGCTTGGGTTTTTCCTAAACGACGGTGTAAAATACCCCGTTGTAAATAAGCGCCGCTGTAGTTTGGTTGAAGTGCGATCGCTTTATTAAAATCTGCCATCGCTTTTTGAGGATCTTTTAGCTCTACATGAGCTAAACCCCTTCCATAATAAGCATAGGGGTTTTTGGCATTGAGTTGAATTGCTTTGGTATAGTCAGCGATCGCTTCTTTATATTTACCTAATTGATAATGGGAAAACCCTCGGTCATAATAAGCATTTGCATCTTTAGAATTGAACTGAATTGCTTTACTTGCATCTAATTGGGCTTTTTGGTAATCTTTGAGTTGATAAAAAGCATCCCCACGCGCATTGTAAGCTTTAGCATCCTTGGGATTAATTTCTAGAGCTTGATTAAAGTCTTTGATTGCTCCTTGATAATCTCCTTTCTCATATTTGTCTACTCCCTGCAAATATAATAACTTGGCATCGCCTACAGGTTTGGGCATCAAAAAAAACCAAGCTGCTACACCAAGAGTAATACAGCTAGCTATTCCTGTAAGGATTAACCAAGGTTTTTGAGTTTTTGGCTTTTGCTTTTCTGGTTCATCATCATGATTATTTATCTGCTTGAGGTCATCGATAACATCATTAGCTGAATGATAACGTTTGCGATAATCAAAACGTACCATTTTATCAATTATCTTTGCTAGTTCTTGATTAATTTGAGGCATGTTATTACGCCAAACGATTTCACCTGTAAGGATATTTTTATTGCTGAGTAATATAGTTATTTCATTGACTGTCAATCCCAAAAGTGCAGCGATCGCAATTATCCCTAAAGCATATATATCGCTGTTATATTGCGTGTCACCTTGTAATTGTTCTATCGGTATATATTCCAGATTACCAACAGTAGTAGTAACAATTTCTCTAATAGTACCAAAGTCAATCAGAATTAATTTATTATCTGATTCGCGACGAATAATATTTGAAGGTTTAATATCCTGATGAATTACCTCGTAACTGTGAATAAATGCTAAAATTTCTAATAATTCTAATAATAAATGGATGACTTGCTCTTCTTCTAAAGGCGTTCCTAGGAAAATTTCTTCAGTTAAAGGAGTACCAGGAATAAACTCTTGCACTAAATAAAATTCTTCATTTTCTTCAAAATAAGCAATTAATTTCTGAATTTGATTATGTCCCTGAGTTAGTTTTTCTAAAGTTTCTGCTTCACCTGTAAACAAGCGCCGCAATATGTTTAAATCTTGAGGGTTTTTATTAGCAGGGTGTAGCTGCTTTAAGACAAATTGACTTTCAGGAAGATGAAAATCTTCAACCAAATAGGTTTGAGTCAATTCCTCTGCACTCAGCACCGCCAAGATTCGGTATCGTGCATCCAGAAGGTGACTATTCATGACAACAAATATAGTTGTATCCAGAATTATCTGATTATAGCTTGCGTATTAATACTGTCTAAACTGGCTAAAAATTATTTGTATAGATAAAAACATAAAATATCCTAGTGTTAATTGATTTATACAAGAGATTACCAAAAAATACAAGTTTTATTAAGTTGATAGGAATCTATAAAAGTATAGCCGTAGCCAGATAGATTAGGACATCAAGCTAAGATAAAAGCCTTTCGAGTCAGTCAACAGTCAACAGTTAACAGTCAACAGTCAACAGCTATATGTTACGAAATGTAATATCAATTAAGTTAAAAAAATTAGTGACTGTTGACTGTAGTCACTAAGCTTGTGGATATATATCTGCATTAGCGATCGCATTTTACCGCTGCATGAAAAAATGCGATCGCTCATTAAAAGCAGAATAGCTCAGAAATCTAAGCGGGAACGACAAATTTCTGGCTACCAGCCAAACCAAACGCTTCATGAATTACCTGCAAGGCTTTAGTACCTTGTTCTTGATCAACAACACAGCTAATTTTAATTTCTGAGGTAGCAATCATTTGAATATTAATTTGATTGTGGGCTAGAGCCTCAAACATTTTTGCCGCGACACCAGGATGTCCTACCATCCCAGAACCGACGATACTGACTTTAGCGATCGCACTATCAAGCACAACATCACCCCAGCCTAACTCTGCGCCAGCTTGAGCCAGCATTTTTTGGGCATTCTCTCCATCCATCCGGGCGACGGTAAAAGCAATATCGCGGCGGGGAATTCCATCAACTACCCGACAGCGTTGGGATTGAATAATCATATCCACGCTGATGTTGTGTTGCGCCAACAATCCAAATATCTTCGCCGCCATTCCGGGGCGATCGGGTATTTGGCGAATCGCCAGCCTAACTTGGTTCATATCCAAAGCTACACCACGAACTGCGGGAGAGGGGGAAGACAAGGGAGAAGTTTCTCCTCTTAGTCCTCCTTGTCCCTTGTCCCCCTCATCCTCGGCTGCGATTTCAAATGTACTGCGGAGTGCAGTCACAGCGCGATCGCATTCTTCTGCTGCAACCACGCAACTCACCTTAACTTCGCTGGTAGAAATCATGTGGATGTTCACACCAGCTGCGGCTAAGGTGGCGAACATCTGCGCCGCCACACCGGGACGGCCAATCATTCCTGCGCCGGAAATGCTGACTTTGGCAATATTTTGCTCTACCATCACTTCCGCCTCTTCTGCTGGGGCGTGGGGATGGCTGCGCAGTGCAGGAGCGATCGCTGCCGCTACTGCTTCCGCCCGCTTTAATATTGGTGTAGTGACGGTAAAGGCAATGTCATTACTATTACCTTCATGAATTGATTGGATAATTAAATCTACGTCTACATTTTGTCGGGCGATTTCCCCAAATAACCTCGCTGCTATGCCTGGTTTGTCGGGTACGCGCAACAAAGCTACTCGTGCTTGGTTAGTATCAAACTCTACACCATCTACAGCCTTAGCGATTTCCAAATTGACGAGCGATCGCCCTTGGGGTTTGGCAGATGTTACCCAAGTACCAGGATCGTCAGTCCAGCTAGACCTAACAACTAAAGGAACGCCATAATTCCGCGCAATTTCCACAGCCCGGGGATGGAGAACTTTAGCGCCCAAACTTGCCAGTTCTAACATTTCATCGCTGGTAATTTCCGCCATCAATTGCGCTTCGGGAACTAAACGCGGATCGGTAGTTAAAATCCCTGGGACATCTGTATAAATTTCACAAAAATCTGCCCCTAATGCCGCAGCTAATGCCACCGCAGACGTATCGGAACCACCACGTCCCAAAGTAGTAATTTCTAATTCTCCCGTGCTGCTAATGCCTTGAAAGCCAGCAACCACAACTACTTTACCTTGATTGAGGTAGCGCTCCAGGCGATCGGTTGCAATGTGCAAAATGCGAGCGCGGGTGTGTTCTGCTTCGGTAACAATGCCTACCTGCGCGCCAGTCATGGAAATTGCCGGCTGTCCAATTTCCTGCAACGCCATACTTAATAAAGCGATCGTTACCTGTTCCCCAGTAGAAAGCAGCATATCCATTTCGCGGCGGCTAGGATTAGCAGAGATAGCATTAGCCAACTTCACCAACCCATCAGTGGTTTTACCCATTGCGGAAACTACCACTACCAGAGAGTTTCCGGCTGTAACAGTTTGATAAACCCGCTGGGCTACAGATTGAATGCGTTCTACCGAACCAACAGAGGTACCACCGTATTTTTGAACTATGAGCGACATAAATTTTTCTTAATCAATTTGCTGCTTTCATCAACGCCGCCGCCGACTTGGGAAGCTTGCAAAGCATTTCCAGTTATTTAGTTTACAGAAACTTGTGCGCACTCTGACAGAGTCTGTGATATATGTTATCGATTCGTCACATGACAAAGTTTAGTAGTAATTTTTATATGCTATTTTAATATTCCTGCATTTTGCCCAGGCAGACAAGGAGGCACAGAACAAGTAACTATTGCCCCATGCCCCATGCCCCATGCCCCATGCCCAATACCCAATAATTTATCTATCTTTCAGTACTTAGCTCATACTGACTATTTAATATTTACTTAATAAATATCCTTTGAATCACTAATTGACAATAAAAAAGTGAAAAGGTGAAATAGTTAGTACTTATATAGCAATTGAGCCAAGAAAAAGTAGTTAATATAAGCCTTAAGCGCTAAATGGCACTACTTTCTTGATCATTCGTCTCAATTGTTTGAGTAACTGCCCTTAGCAATTAGTACAGCTGAATGACACCATAGGATGCATATCACATGAGTTCAAAAATCAACAAAGTATTAAAAAAGCAGTCTGGGGTGATTCCTTATAGAATTCAAGATGGCAAAATTGAGGTACTGTTGATTACCAGTCGCGATCGCCGCAAATGGGTAATGCCAAAAGGAGATATCCCTAATGGGATGAGTCCGCCAGATTCAGCCGCCAAAGAGGCTTGGGAAGAAGCTGGAGTAATTGGCCAGGTAAGTACTCAAAAAGTTGGTACTTATCAATATCGTAAACGAGGTAAAAATTACCGAGTGAATATGTATTTGTTACCCGTAGAAACTCTGTGTGAAGATTATCCAGAAGCAGGGCATAGACAACGGCAGTGGGTAGATATATCTCATGCTATGAGGTGGATTAAAATTAATTCGCTGAAACGGATATTGAAGGAATTTCCCGCAACTGAATTAATCTGTTGATATATTAGAAAGATTTACGGTTTAAAACTATGTATCTTTTGAGTTATCTATAAAATCCGCTTTGATGTTTGCATAAATGATTTATACTGTCAGGTTCAATGTAGGGTGGGACATTACCCACCCTCACCTAATCAGGTTTACTTAAAGCTAATAGTTGAGAAGCTTTCCTAATTTTGCATACTTTGATAAACTCAGTACTAGTTGTGAATTTTTGAATTGGTACTATTGCTGATTCATCACCACAATTTCTCCTTTTTTATTAATTTTGACTTGATTTTTGGGAAAAGCTTGTTTGTTTAAATAACGCAGCAGTCCGACAGTCCGAAAACGCTGATCGATTCGCGGAATTCCCTGACGATCCAGATGCACGGGAATAATTTTACCGCCTACCAAATCTCCTTTGGAATTGAGTTTTGCTTCTAAAATCATCGAGTAACCAGTTTCACCAGCAGTAGACAAAGTCCGGTAGCCTAAAAAGTTTCCCAAAGAATAAGCGATGAGTTTCCCTTTATAAATTTCTATAGCCCTAGGAACATGGGGCCCATGTCCGATAACTAAATCTGCGCCTATATCAATCATTGTGCGGGCAAACTGCATGGAATTACCGCGATTTTCTCCATAAAAAAACTCGGTTTCGTCTTTTACATGTAACGCGCCCGTACCTTCAGCACCTACTTGCATCGATACAATGACGACATTGGCATTATTTTTTGCTTCTAATACCAGAGCTTTAGCTGCTGCTAAATCATGAACAGAATTGTACATATTATATGTAGTAAATCCGATCATTGCTACCGGAATATTATTAGCTTGTAAATAGAGAATTTGATTTTTATGTCCTAATGTTTCAATACCTACAGAGTTCAGATTTTTAACTGTATCTCGAAAGCCTATAAGGCCAAAATCCATTGCATGGTTATTAGCTAAATTAAAGACATCAAAGCCAACATCTGCAAATAGTTGGGCATAACTAGGTGGAGAGCGAAAGGCAAAGATTTGTCCTTGACTCATATCTTTAGAACTGTAGGGGTAAGTAGTTAAACTACTTTCAAAATTGCCAAATAAAATGTCAGAGCCTTGCAGGTAACCTCTGACAGATTGTGGAATTAGTTGATCGCGAAACTTCGGTAATCTGTAATTAGGGAAATTGGTACCGGGAATTACATCCCCCACAGCTTTAATCGTGATGGTATCTGAAGGTACTTCTTGATTTTCGGGAATAGCGAAGGGAAGGGGTAAATTTTCCGGTGGTGTGGTAGCAGCATTGGAGCGTTGCATCTGCCCAAACCGGATGATAATTCCGATACTAATACCCAGACAAAAACAAAAACTGATAAAGCCGACTGAGAATAAGCGTCCCAGCTTTTGATTAACCATTGTTTACTCCTCACATAATGGCATCAGTTTATCCCAGAAATTTCAATTTCTGGTATAGTTCCTCACCCATTTTGGGAAAATTTAACACCAAAAAGAAACCCAACACGCAGCTTTTAGTGTTGGGTTTATAACTAGGATTGATTTTGATAAATCTTTGCCAAAGATAGTAATTTTACCTACCAAATTTTTTGTCTATGTCATCAGCTTGAGAACCACCACGAGATGAGTTAATTCTTAATGAGGCTTGGTCTTTAGAAAGGTTATAGGTGAGAGGCTTGGTTTTTGAGATGCGTGCTTCACCTTCTTTAGCTAAAGTCTGCGGTGGATATTTAATCATTAAAGCTTTAATGGCCTCAATGCGTTTAGGTACTGCTGGGTGAGTTGAATCGCTTTCCGAACCAGGAATTTGCGATAACACCTGCATGACTCGTAAACAGCCATCTGGATCGAATCCAGCTTTTACGGAGGCGATATAGCCAATTTCATCAGCTTCATGTTCCTGTTGTCTTTCCTGCATTGCAAGACGTTCTTCTAGTTCTTGTTTCTTCTTCTCAATAATTTGATTGATGCGTTTTTGTGAATCTGCTTGGCGTTGCGCGCCTTGATTCCCCAGTATCGATCCCAACAAACCGCCAACAGTTCCGCCGACTACACGATTCACAACTGCACCACCAACAACAGCGGCGGTTGATTCTTCATTTGCTGCTTGTTGTTCTCCTAGAACTTCTCGCTTGGCTTCTTCCTCGATTTTGGCAATCAACTCAGCTTTTTGCGCTGCACCAACAGCGAGGTGACGCTTCACATGGTGACCCATTTCATGGGCTACTACACAAGCCAATGCGGAGGAATCGCCAGCTAATTGGTCAAGTATGCCATCAAAGACAGCAATTAAATTAACATCAGTAGCAAATGCATTGACATCATACTTGGGCACAGCCATAATCCGCCAAGGTCGATTATCTAATTCATTGGCGCGAGCAATACGGTCTACGACACGATAAAGGGCATAAAAATCTTCTGGTAATTGTTTTTTTGCTTGTTCATAGATGCTGGTAGATGTGGATGCTGGTTTTCTTTGTGGTGCGGGTTTAGGTTTAGCAAAGACTGGTAAGGTTGTAGAACACAAAAATAGGCACAAAGAACTAGTGGTCAGGATTGTTCTTTTCCAGTTGAGCATTATTTTCCGTATTCTGGTAATTAAAGGTTATTTTTATACAATAATCTAATTAGGCACTGAAAGCCAGAGCGATCGCTATTCTTCATGAAAATTACCCGCAATTACCCTATTATCTCTGTGTTATTCGCTGCTTTGAGCGTTGACTGGTAGAGCAATAGTAAACTCAGAACCTTGTTCGGAGGCAGATTCCACAGAGATCGTGCCCCTATGTCGTTCGACAACAATTTGCCAAGCGATCGCTAATCCCAAACCTGTCCCTTTACCCACAGCTTTAGTGGTAAACAGGTGCTCAAAGATGCGGGCTTTGACTTCTTCGCTCATGCCAATACCGTTATCTTTGATGCGAATTATCGCCTGGGGTGTGGAGAAATTTTCTCCAGCTGACACCAGTTCTGTATGAATGACAATTTGATGGGAATGGGGGCGAAAATTACCTTGTCGGCGTTGGTGATTAAATTCCTCTAAACTATCAATGGCATTAGCCAAAATATTCATAAATACTTGATTGAGTTGTCCGGGAAAACATTCCACCGCAGGTAAATTACCAAAGTTTCTGATGACATCAATAGCAGGACGGTGTTCGTTAGCTTTGAGGCGATGTTTGAGAATTAAGATGGTGCTGTTAATTCCTTCGTGAATATTAAAGGGAATTTTGTAATCTTTATCAGCACGAGAAAAGGTACGTAAACTGTTACTAATACTGCGAATGCGATCGATACCCAGTTTCATCGAGTCTATGATTTTGGGTAAATCTTCACGCAGATATTCTAAATCAATAGCTTCGGCTTCATCGATAATCACTTGACCAGGATCGGGAAACTGTTGCTGATATAAATCCAGCAATCCTAACAGGTCTTGAATATAATTTTTCGCAGGTTGCAAGTTACCTGATAAAAACCCAATAGGATTATTAATTTCATGGGCTACACCGGCAACAAGATTACCCAAAGCAGACATTTTTTCATTCTGGACTAATTGTAATTGGGTTTGCTGCAAGTCTTGCATAGCTGTTGCTAGCTCTTGGGCTTTTTGCTGGGCTTGAGCTTCCGCACGTTTACGCTCACTAATATCAATGACAATTCCATCCCAGATAATTGAGCCATCTTTTTGCGGTTGCGGTTGCGCTACAGATTGAATCCATTTGACGATTCCTGAAGGTGTGATAATCCGCCATTCATGTTTAAATTGGCTGAAATTTTGGGCAGATTCGGTAATTAATTGCTGAAGTTGTCCTATGTCGTCGGGATGATTGAGGGAATATAAATTATACTTTCCTGCCATGACTTCGTCTGGTGGTAATTCATAAACATCAGCGCAACCACAACTAACGTAGGGTGTGGATGTGACGCCATCAGCAGTTAAGCAAAATTGATAAATCATTCCCGGAATGTTATTTGCGAGGTTGTGAAACCGGGTATCGCTGGCTTGCAATTCTGCTAAAGATAGTTCTAATTGTCGGTTATAAATCTGAGAACGCTGGTAGAGGTGGGCATTTTCTAAAGAAATGGCTGCTTGAGTACAAAGCAGATTCAAGATGGCTACGCGATCGCTAGTAAATGCTCCCGTGACTAAATTATTTTCTAGATATAAAATTCCTAATAGTTTCCCCTGATGCAGCATGGGGGTACATAAAATACTCTTCGGCTGCTGTTGCAAAATATAGGGGTCAGCCATTAATTGAGAATCGCTGGTAGCATCAATTAATACTAAAGGTTCCAGAGTTCTTTTCACGGAATTAATTAATAGAATTGGCAATTCTTGACTTCTTTCTAGAGCCAGAGATTGCATGACTTGGGGTTGTTGCCCTAAGGCGATAGTTGCCTCGACAAATAATTTATCTTCTTTTTGTAAGAGCAATGCACATTTATCTGCTCCCGCATTTTCTAGCACCACTTGCAAGAGAGTGGTCAGCAATTTATCTAGATGAATTTCGCTAGAAAGCATCTGAAAAGATTTGAGCACAGTCGCTAAATCTAAGGCGGCGCAGATGCCATGATTATATATGGCATGGCTGCTCTGAGTATCGCGCACGGTAACCATGTTATCGATGACGGGAATAGTTAATTCGGTGGAAACAACTATCCGATCTGGTTGTAAAATCGGCGTGAGAAACTGAGCGTAATCTTGCTCTAATTCCTTAAATTTCGCAGTTGCACCCCAACGTGCATAACAATAATAGGCGTTAATTATATAGTCTTGAACTAGGCAATTTTTTCCCCATGCTAAAGAGAATTCCGCTGCTAATTCGTTAGCTAGGGCTTCTTCGTGAAGATATTTGTTGTCTCTAGCCGTGGTAATCGCCAAATCATAAAATTCTAGGGCTGCGGCTTTGTTATTTAACAATCGATGGCGTTCTGCTTCTACTAAATAAAATCTGTGGAGATGATTAGTTGGGGCATTATCAGCCCAGTGCTTGAGTTTTTCCTGGTTGCGCCTTACTCGCTGTTGAATTTGTTGTTGCTTTTCTGGGGAAGCTTGGGGATAAACTGCCAGATGTGCCAGGGAATCATAGGTATAGAAGCTGGGAATCACAAACAATCCGGTGGCAGAATCCAAGTAATTTTCCGCCGCGATCGCGGCGTTAACTGCTAACTCTAATTCTCCAAATAAATAACAAAGAAATAGTTGATTACAATGAAAATAGCACAAGGCTGTTTTATCTGATCCTAGCTGAAGAATTGGCAGCATTTGCTCTTGATGAAACACATCTCCCATCAACTGCCAAGGTTTATGCTGATTATTAATTAAATTTAAAATTGCTTGTTGAAAAATCGCGATTTGATTTACCAGTGCGGCTTGTTTACTGCGAGTTAACTGGGTAACAAAAACTCCCGCCTCGCGATTGAGTTCGGTTAAATTTTGCCCAGCAAACCAAGAATGCATCACGTAAACGATCGCGCAAATACTAGCCCAAAGTAAATCTCCCGTTTCTAGTCCACTTTGATAACCTTCTAATAACAAAGACAAGCTGTTGCTTACAGGTTCTTGCCAATGCAATGTTCCTAGGCTCACTTCTCCATAGGTTTTGGCTGTTTGTTCTGGCTCATGAAAATGTTCCAGTAGCTTCAGTGCCAACTGGCCAAATTGGTAACCAGATTCGATATCTCCTAAACTGCATAACAACTGTCCATAGCAGCCATAGCCGTAGGTAGAGGCTGGAGTATTGCCATATTTCACAGATAAGTTGACTTGCGCCAAAATAATTAAGGGAAATAATTCCGGGACTGCAACATAAGCAGAAGATGAAACAGCAGCGAGAATGCGCATTGCGGCTAATTTTTCTGGATCTGTCAAGGGCGCTAAAGCTACTAAATCCAGCGGTCGCCTACCATCTAAAATGGATGAGGTTTGGGTAAATGCTTTGGCAATATCTAATTCACAAGGTTGTTGGGGAAAAGTTACCCCTAAAGGTTGGAGAATTTTCAGCGCAATCTCTACTGCTTTGACAGGTTGATGCTGTGCTTGGGCTACTTGGATTTGAATTTCCGAAATTTTGACTGTATCTAAGCGACTGTTGGCATTTTCCAGAATCACCGCTGCCAAGTTGGCCATTTGCTCTAAATTACCACTCAGATAAGCAGTTTCGTGGGCAGCTTCATAGAGTGCAAGGGTGAGATTATACTGAGTGTGCCAGCTATCGCCTGGTAGTAATGCGATACCTGTGGTGAAATATTCTAAAGCTGTGGGATAAGCAGTGGCGTTTCTCGCTTTATATCCGGCTTGGAGATTCAGGTGGGCGAGTTGAAGTTGCTGGCTGGGTTCGAGAATTAGATTTTTACCGATATTTAATTGATTGACGATCGCAAATAATTTTTCCTCTTGTTCGCTAATTGGGGTGTTCCTCAGCAGTAATTGTCCAATTTTGAGGTGATTAGCTGGTTTTTGCGCTTGGGGAATTAAAGAATATGCTGCTTGCTGGACGCGATCGTGTAAAAATTTGTATTGCTGTAATTGCTGGGAAATCAGTGGTAATTCACAAGCACTGTGATCAAAATCGTCATCGGCAAAATATTGGCAAGCCTCACTGATAGATAAAATTAATCCTGCTTGTATCGCTTTCCATAAGTCTGCGGCTGTCTCTAACTGAGATTTTTCGTAAACAATCGCCAGGGTGGCTAAATCAAAAACGTTACCAATGCTAGCAGCAAGTTGCAAAACTGTTTGGGTGGCGGTGGGTAATTTTTGAATTTGCTGCACCATAAATTCCACCACATTATCTGTGAGGGCGAGGGAGCGAATTTGGGGTAAATTTGCTTGCCAATAACCAGTATGAATATTAAAGGTGATGCATTCTTCTGTATATAATGCTTGCAGAAATTGTTGGGTAAAAAATGGATTGCCGTTGGTTTTTTGATAAACTAATTCAGCTAAAGGTGCGGCTATTTCTGGGGGACAACTGAGAGTCTCAGCAATTAAGTGATTCAGGTCGCAAAGCTTGAGGGGATTGAGAATAATAGTATTGGCGATCGCTTTTGTTTTAGTGATTTTATCCACCATCAACATCAGGGGATGAATTGAAGAGACTTCGTTATCGCGATAAGCGCCAATTAGTAACAGATAACCCTTGTCGGCTTCACTCATTAATAATTGTATGAGTCTGAGGGAAGCCGAATCTGCCCATTGCAAGTCATCTAAGAAAATGACTAAGGGATGGTTGGGAGTGGTAAAAATTTGCAGAAATTTTGAGAACAGAAGATTAAAGCGGTTTTGGGCTGCATTTGGCGAAAGCTGCGGTGCTGGAGGTTGTTTACCAATAATTAGTTCGAGTTCGGGAATGACTTCGACAATTACTTGCCCGTTATCGCCTAGAGTGGAGAGGATTTGATGCTTCCATTGCTCTAATTGGATGTTGGTTTCTGTCAGCAGCTGTCTCATCAAATCTCGTAATGCTTGGACAAATGCACCCAAGGGAATTTGGCGATGAAACTGGTCAAATTTACCTTGAATGAAGTAACCCCGATGTCTGACAATTGGTTTATGGATTTCGTTGACAACGGCTGTTTTGCCGATACCTGAAGGGCCTGCAATCAGCATTAGTTCGTTGCGAGAATCAGTTTGATTGGCTACACGCTCAAATGCAGCTAACAAAGTTTGCACTTGAGTTTGGCGACCGTAGAGTTTTTCTTTGATTGAGAAGCGATCGCTTACATCCATTTTGCCAATCTCGAAGGGTGCAATGTTCCCGGTCTGTTTCCATTGGTTTAAACAAAGTTGCAAATCATGTTTGAGTCCGAATGCGCTCTGATAGCGGTCTTCGGCATTTTTCGCCATCAATTTGAAGATGATGTCAGAAACTGGTTGGGGAATGGCTTCAATTTTAAATTGGGAATTTGGCGCACAGTTTAGCCAGTTGTTTGTCGGAGCTGCTGTGGTATTTACTTGTTGAAAACGAATTTTAAATTGCTCTAAAGGCGCAGGTTGTTTAGCTATATGACAGTGAATCAACTCCATTGGATCTTGAGAGGAAAAGGGAGGTTGGCCTGTCAGTAGTTCAAAAAAAGTTACCCCCAAGGAATAAAAATCGCTGCGATAGTCAACTCCTCGGTTCATCCGTCCGGTTTGTTCGGGAGAAATATAAGTCAGGGTACCTTCGAGAACATTGGGGTTTTTAATTTTTTGGGTTTGGCGCGGTAGCAGGGAAGCAATACTAAAGTCAATGAGTTTAACTTCTTTGGTCTGGGGATTGATGAGAATATTATCCGGTTTGATATCTTTGTGGATTACCCGGTGCTGATGTACTTGTTGGAGAATATCTGTGATTTGCAAGGCGATCGCTAAAAATTCACTGAGTTCTAGTGGCTGCGTTTTGGTATATTCTAGTAGCGAAATTCCGCCAAAGTCTTCCAAGATTAGGGCATAGCTATGACCGTAAGCTTCGAGACTGTAATGTCGAACTACACCAGGAAAGTCGAAGTTTTTAGCGATTTTATACTGATTGCAAAACTGCAACATTTCATGAAATGTTGGGTAATGAGATTTGAGACATTTGATGATTACAGGTTGCTGGTCTGTCTCTCGAATACCGCGGTAGACAATAGTTGTAGTACTAACATGCAGTTGTTCTACAACTTGATATCCTAAAATCTTGCATCCGAAATCCAGACCTAATCTCATAATTTACTTACCTCATCTGCAAAATTACTTTTGCTTAATGGTTGTAATAATATTAGTATGCCCAAGAGTTAGCTTTTTCTAACTGGAATATATCTGAATCATTCTTAATTTCGGCAATACAGGTAAGCTGGGTAATACCCACCAGCTTGGGTTTTTGCTTCATAGTACTGACCCTAGATATAAGTAATTTTTTGGCAATCATCAAATTGGATTCTTCTCATCAGATTCATCTGGCAGCAGCAGAAATCAACTAGCAAAAATGGCAATTTGTCAACCACTAGAGCGCCAACTCTCATGCCTAAATTCACTGGATTGCTATTACCTAGAGTTGGATTTATTAAGAAATTAACTCTAGCATCCGACTTATTTTTTAATTTTATTTACAAACATTTTTGTTGATTATAGCAATTTTGTTAGATGCAAAGCTCAGCGAACAGACTTATTTAAACATTGCTGAGCTTCTAATTTGCTATTTATTGATAATGGCTATATTAATTGATGGCTTTCTAGTTTTTTAGAGGAATATCTATATAGTAATTAATATCTGCTAGTTTGCTAAATCAGAAATAGCTGTTTACGTATTTATGCAGCATAATTATGTATTAATAATAACGGTCATTTATTAGGCTGTCTGCGAGTTAGAATTAACTTTACAACACTTTCTGGAATTTTGTTATTAGCAGGGTAGTAAGCGCCTAGAAGTTTTAGAAGAGAACACACCTGTTATTTTGACTTTCATAAAATCATAAAAAATCATAAAAAATCAGGTTAAATCAAAAAATATATTTGCTTGCCATAAAAAGATTTAAAATCAGCTCTATTAGGCTAATTTTATGTTTAATACTAAGATAATCATCTAATTTATTAGAGCCTGTAGGAGCTACAGAGTTGACGTTTGAGCAAGCAATGCTGGTATTAGATCTAGTATTACAGCAAAAGCATTTAAGTAATATTCAAGAGCTAGTACTCCGTCAATCTTGGGAAGGATATACTTATGCGCAGATTGCTGAAAGATCTGGTTATGATGATGATTATATCCGCGATGTGGGGTATAGATTATGGCAGACTCTCTCAAAGTCCCTAGGAGAAAATGTTAACAAAAGTAATATTAAATCTGTCTTAAGAAGACGTTATGTTAGTCTCCCACAAGTGGATTCACCAATCCCGAATGCCCTAGAAACGAGTGTGGCGAACAAGAACCCGAAAATATTGCTGCACCAAGATTGGGGTGAAGCCATAGATGTATCTATTTTTTATGGTCGCACGGCAGAACAAACACAACTCCAACAATGGATTCTCCACGATCGATGCCGTTTGTTAGCCCTATTAGGTATGGGAGGAATTGGTAAAACAGCTTTATCTGTGAAGTTAGCAGAACAAATCCAAAGTAATTTTGATTACGTAATTTGGCGCAGTCTGCGCAATGCACCACCAATAATTGAGTTACTTAAAGACATCATTGCTTTTGTTTCCGAGGAGCAAGTTGTCAATGTCCCAGAAACTGTAGATAGTCAGATTTCTTGCTTAATGAATTATCTGTCTTCCCAACGTTGTCTGATCGTGTTGGATAATGTGGAATCGGTTTTAGCTATTGGGACAAGATCTGGTCGCTATCGTCTGGAATATGAAGGATATGGGCAACTTTTCCGCCGTGTAGGCGATGAACGCCATCAAAGTTGTTTGTTGTTTACGAGCCGAGAAAAACCCATTGGTTTTACCGCTAGAGAAGGGGATAATTTACCAGTGCGATCGCTGCAATTAACTGGATTACCCCAAGAAGCAGCCAGACAAATTCTCATCACCAAAGGGCTGGTAAATTCACCAAATGAATTTGATAATTTAATTCAACGTTATACAGGTAATCCCCTGGCTTTAAAAATCGTTGCTACCACCATTCAGCGTTTATTTGATGGCAATATTCAAGAATTTTTAGCCCAAGGTGCTTTGGTTTTTGGCGATATCTGGCAAATCATAGACCATCAATTTAGTCGCTTGTCGGTAAACGAACAACAAGTCATGTACTGGCTAGCGATTAAACGGGAATGGGTGACTTTACCAGAACTCCAAGAAGATATTATCCCCAAATTATCTAAGCGAGAATTATTAGAAGCTGTATTATCTCTGCAAGGGCGATCGCTTATTGAACAGCAATCAGGCAGCTATGCCCAACAACCTGTAGTTATGGAATACATGACTGACAAACTGATTCAACAAGTTTGTCGTGAAATCTTTACTGGGAAAGTTGAATTATTCAATGTCTACGCTTTGATGGAAGCTACAGCTAACGATTATGTTCGTGAAAGCCAAACAAGGGTAATTTTGGAACCAATATTGAGTCGGTTAAAAACTACCTTCAGAAACTCATCAGCAATTGAGAGGCGACTCCAAGAAATTATTTCCCTACTGCGAGAAAAATTTTCTGCCGTACCTGGATATGCTGCTGGGAATACAATTAATCTACTGAGTCAGCTACAAGTTGATTTCACCGGGTGGGATTTTTCAGATTTAACCATCTGGCAAGCTTACCTTAAAGATGTGAATCTGCATCAAGTCAATTTATGCAATACCGATTTACAAAAATCAGCTTTTAATGAGGCTTTGGTACAAATCATCACAGTAAAATTCAGTCCGCTAGGTAAGATTCTGGCTACTTGTGATATCAATGGCAGAATACACCTGTGGAATATAGAAGATGGTCAACTACTGCGAAGTTTTGAGGGACATACAGCCTGGGTTTGGCAAGTTAACTTCAGCCCGGATGGCAATACTCTAGCCAGTTGCTGTGATAGTGGCATCATTAAACTCTGGGATGTAAACACAGGACAATGCCTGTCTACGGTACAAGAGGATAGCTTACGGGGTTGGTTAGCCAGCTTTAGTCCAGATTGTACTCTACTAGCTTCTGGGAAAACAGACCAAACAATCAAACTCTGGGATACTCGCAGTGGTCAGTGTGTCAAAAAACTGAAACCAGAGGTAAACAAAATTGGTGGAGTGGTCTTTAGTCCCAATGGGCAAATTCTTGCAAGTGGAAGTGAAGACGCAACAGTGAAACTTTGGGATCTGAGTACTGGTGAATGTCTCCATACTTTGTCAGGACATACTCAAGCAGTTTGGTCAGTTAGCTTTAGCCCTAATGGAAAAATTCTGGCCAGCGGTAGTCAAGACAAAACGGTCAAACTCTGGGATGTCAGCACAGGTAAATGCAGAAAAACTTTACAAGCACCGCACTTAGATTTAGTTTGGTCAATTGCTTTTAGTCCCGATGGGCAAACTTTAGCGATCGCAGATGAAACCTCTGTAATTAGTTTATGGGATGTCAACACCGGAAAGTGTATTAAGACTATCTCAGGTCACACTACTCGTGTCTGGTCAGTGGCCTTTAGCAATGATGGAAAAATCCTGGCTAGTGGTTCTCAAGACCAAAGTATTAGATTATGGCAGGTATCTACAGGACGATGCATTAAGACTTTACAAGGCTATCCCAGTTTCATTAGTTCAGTAGTTTTCCATCCAGATGGTCAGTCCTTGGCTAGTAATTCAGGAACCACAATTAGATTGTGGGATTTTCCGACTGGGGATTCCCTCAAAAGCTTGTACGGTCATTCTGGCGAAATTGCAGCCTTAGCTTACAGTAACGATGGGCAAACTTTGGCAAGTAGTAGCGTAGATAGCAAAATTCGGATTTGGCATGTCACAACCGGGGAATGTCTAAAAATCTTAGAGGAACATAGTAGTTTTATCTTTTCAGTTTCCTATAGTCCAGATGGTCAAACTTTAGCTAGTTCTGGTGCAGAAAAGACGATCAAGCTGTGGGATGTGAAAACGGGAAAATGTCTCACAAATTTACAGGGACATACAGGCTGGATATTTTCAGTTACCTGGAGTCCTGATGGCAAATTTTTAGCTAGTATGAGCGAAAATAGCATCCATCTCTGGGATGCAGACACAAAAGAATGTCTCCAGGTATTGCCAGGACATTATTGCTTTATTGGGAGAATTGCCTTCAGTCCCAATAGTCAAATCTTAGCTACTGGGAATATGGAATACAAAATTCAGTTTTGGGATATCAGCACAGGGAACTGTTGGCAAACATCCCAAGGACACGAAGCTAATGTCACCGATGTTAAGTTTAGTCCCAACGGTAAGCTTGTTGCCAGTGTCAGCCACGATCAAACTATCAAGCTTTGGGATAGCCAGACAGGGGAATGTTTACAGACACTGCGGGGACACAATAATTTTATTTGGGCGATCGCATTTCATCCCCAAGGACATGTCCTCGCCAGCGGTTCCCAAGATGAGACAGTCAGACTCTGGGATATTGTTACTGGTGAATGCTTACAAATTTTGCGATCGCCTCGGCCTTATGAAGGGATGAACATTCAAGGCGTTACAGGTTTAACTCCAGCGCAGAAAGCCACTTTAAAAATCCTTGGTGCTAGGGATTGATTGCGCTTCCCGTGTCAAAAGTCCACAGTGCTACAATTTTGGATTTTAGATTTTGGATTGTCAAAGGCTATCACAACCAAACCAGCAAATCTTTCTTTCCTAGCCCCTCTCTTCTGAGTTATCGCCAGCAGGGTAATTTTGTATTGGGGTTAGCAAATTTTTGGTTACCAAAAGTGTAACCAGATGATTGTCATTGTTCAGCTACCTTATCATGATATTTAGTTAAGCTCCTCACACCACAAGAAAAGCCGTGAAACATAATGTTTCACGGTCTTTTTTTTGATTTTTTGTACAGTGACTAATTATTTGTCGTCGGTGACACATTAGTGTCGTTATGACAAATTGTTGTCGTTTAAGGTGAAATTTGTATTTTGAGAGTAGCAATGACAAATTCGTGTCATCCACCAAAACCAATTTTACTTAGTAGTCTACAACTACAACGCTAATATAACCTCATTTACCCTAAAAAGCTCATTTACAAAAAAATAGCTTTGAATGTAGTGTGAGGAGCTTCTTTCAACCCTCTAATTCTTGTTATAGCGTTTCTCAATCTAGTGAGGTACATTTTTAAAGCTACTTGTTTTGATATAAAAGGTTCGTGTGTACTTCAGTAGCCTGGGAAACGCTATAGGACTTTTAAAATTTAAAACCACAAGTAGTTCTGACTATTACTGTAAAAACATTTCCACGATAACCCACCCAGTTCCGGAAGGGTTGTTGCTACAAGAACTACCTAAGAAATACGCTGCAACTCCCAAACTTTCAACCCACCCAGTTGCGGGAGGGTTGTTGCTACTCCGCAATAGCGATCGCTTATATTTCAAGTGATGCTTTCAACCCACCCAGTTCCGGGAGGGTTGTTGCTACCTTGGCGCTGGATATATTTAGCGATGTGTTCTTGGAGCTTTCAACCCACCCAGTTCCGGGAGGGTTGTTGCTACTTTTCACTCAAAATCTTTGCAAAATCGTAAATTGTCTTTCAACCCACCCAGTTCCGGGAGGGTTGTTGCTACAAATTATCCTTGCTTCCAATCAGCGAGGCATAGCCCTTTCAACCCACCCAGTTGTACAGTGACTAATTATCTGTCGTCGTTTACAAATTCATGTCGTTTTTCATACTTTAGTGTCGTTGTTTCACAAATTGATGTCGTTACCTACTTTTTACAACTGTTCACAAATTAAATGTCGTTTAAGATTTTGAGGTTTGCCAAAGCTTAGTAGCTAGTTTGATGTTGAATAATAATAGGTTTTCTGGTTCCTAGATAGCAAAATCCTAGACTCATACTTAACAGCAAGCAAGAATTAAGTCTAGAATTATACTGCGCCTGCTGTTAACCGAAAGCCGAACTTCTTTATGTCAGAAGCAATTGACAAGAAATCTTTGAGTGAACGTGATATCTGTACGAAATATATTACACCTGCTTTGACTAGTCGGGGATGGGATATCAACACTCAGATTCGGGAAGAGGTGACGCTGACAAAGGGTAGGGTAATTGTTAGAGGTAAACTTGCTAGTCGAGGTGAGCAGAAACGCGCTGATTATGTGTTGTATCACAAACCAGGTGTACCACTGGCTGTAATTGAGGCTAAAGATAATAATCACGGCGTTAGCGCGGGAATGCAACAGGCGATCGCAACTGGTGAATTAATTGATGTACCATTCATCTTTAGCTCCAATGGCGACGCTTTTATGATGTGCGATCGCACGATTACCCAAGGACAGCGAGAACGGGAAATTCCCGATCAAGTATTTAATCAGCGAGATTTTGATAGAACTTTGGTTTTAGAAAAGCGCACTGAGTTAGTTGCACGGATTGTTTCTGATTATCTTAAATCAAGCGATCGCTTTGCCAAAACTATCATTTTTTGTGAGACGACTGACCACGCAGAACGGATGCGGGTGGCGTTGGTGAATGAGAATGCTGATTTGATGGCGGAGAATAGCCGCTATATTATGCGAATTACTGGGGATGATGCTCAGGGTAAGGCTGAATTGGATAATTTCATTGACCCTGAAAGTAAATATCCCACGATTGTTACTACCTCCGCGATTTATAACGATGATTATATGATTAATTACCAACGATGATTCGGGTAAACCCGCCCCGAAAAACACAATTTATAAAAATAAATCAATAAGATAAAGTATGAAATATAATCCCGATAAACATCATCGTAGATCAATCAGGTTGCCAGGTTATGATTATACACAGGCAGGGATGTATTTTATAACCCTTTGTATTTGGCAACGTGAATGTTTATTAGGAGAAGTGTTAGGGGCAGGTTCGCAAAGATTATCTAATATTAACGATGATATCAATGAACCTGCCCCTACGTATATTGAATTAAGTCGTTATGGCCAAGTAGTTCAATATAACTAGAATTTTATGGCTAAAAAATTTAGTAATGTGCAGTTAGATGAATTTGGAATTATGCCTAACCACATACATGGAATAATTGAATTAAAAGAATCAGGCAATAAACCATTATCAGAAATTGTACAAAGTTTTAAAACTTCTTCGGCTCGTCGTATAAATCAGTTAAGAGATTCAAAAGGTATACCTGTTTGGCAGCGTAACTATTATGAACGTATTATTCGCAGTGAAGAAGCATTACAAAATATTCGTAAATATATAATTAACAATCCTTTGTACTGGGAGCAGGATGAATTACATCCAAATAATCCTGCTAAATGGTAATGATGTATTCAATCTGCTGTAGGGGCGGGTTTACCGATATCATCGTTTATATTTGATAATATTTGTGAACCCGCCCCTACATTATGGCAATGAAGGTAATTAAACTATGCAAAGTATCAAAATCAACTCTTATGTAGATAAAGATGGGATGCTACATTTAGATATCCCGGTAGATGTGCAAGAGTCCGTAGGGGCGGGTTCACAGATATGCTCAATCATTGACGATAATATCGCTAAACCCGCCCCTACTGCTTGTGAGAAATGCGCGTTAAGTAATTGTGCAAATTGGCAGATGTTTATTTAACTAAGTTGTTTATTGCTAAACTTTCTTGACACTATTAGGATAGATTTTTTCCTAGAGAGCTAGTCTGTAAATATTGTTGCTATATTCTGATATTTAATTGCGCCGACCTCTTTCAATGGATAATTAAAGTCTCACTCTTCACTAAATTATATGGGTTTTAATTCCGCATTATATACATCCATTGCTAATCGTATTGCCACGACTCCCGAAAAGCGAATTACGTTTGCTGAATATATGGATACAGTTTTATACCATCCCGAATATGGTTACTACTCCAGCAATACAGACAAACTAGGTTTTAAAGATGGTGACTTTTTTACATCTGTGCATTTAGGTAATGACTTTGGCGAATTACTAGCAGTACAATTTCTGCAAATGTGGGAGATTTTAGGAAAACCTAAAAGCTTTAATTTGGTAGAAATGGGAGCAGGACAAGGACTTTTAGCATCGCATATTCTTAATTATTATCAGCAGCATCACCCAGAATTTTTAGCTGTACTGCAATATTTAATTATTGAAAAGTCACCCACCCTTAAACAAGAACAACAGCAACGCTTACAAAATTTCTCCGTGCAATGGTGCAATTTAGCAGACATCCCATCTAATTCCATTACAGGTTGCTTTTTTTCTAATGAATTAGTCGATGCTTTCCCAGTGCATCAGTTTATTTTTGAGGCGGGGGAGTTGCGTGAGGTTTATGTGACAACGCGCAGTCAAGAGAATAAGGACGCAGGGGAGCAGGAGAACAAGATAGGATTTGTCGAAGTTACAGGAGAACTGTCTACTCCCAGGTTGGCGGAATATTGGGATTTGGTGGGTATTGATTTGCGCCAGAATAATTACCCCGATGGGTATCGTAGTGAAATTAATTTAGCGGCTTTAGACTGGTTGAGTATAGTGGCAGACCGCTTGCGGTGCGGGTATGTGTTAACAATTGATTATGGCTACCCTGCCAGCCGTTACTATAACCCCAGGCGATCGCAAGGAACCTTACAGTGCTATTATCAGCATCGCCACCATGACAACCCTTATGTCAACATCGGAGCGCAAGATATTACAGCCCATGTTGATTTTACCGCTTTGGAACGATGGGGCGATCGCTGCGGATTAGATAAAGTAGGTTTTACTCAACAGGGATTATTTTTAATGGCATTAGGGTTGGGAAACCGGATTTCTGCCCTTTCCGAGCAAGAAAAGTCCATTTCTCAGCTATTACGGCGGCGAGAATCTCTCCACGAACTCCTCAACCCCTTAGGATTAGGCGGCTTTGGGGTGTTAGTTCAAAGCAAAGGCTTAACAGAAACAGAAATTTCTCAACCGCTAACAGGCTTAATTGTGCCAGAGTAAAAGTAGGCGAAAAGTTAAAACTCTATTAATGCTGTACTAGTCTCAGTTGACTAAGGTAACACTGTAACAGTGACAACTAAAAACCTAAGGAAACGAGGAATTATGAATACCCATGATTTGTTAATGCTAGTGACACTACTTGCCCCCGGTATCTTACTATCTGTTGTCATTTTGGTGACATTTGCCGCAGGTGGCTAATTACAGCAGTTTTCATGCATTTGAACCACAATCGTAGTAGGGGCACGGCACCAGTAAGATTATTGTATATATTGAGAAGATTGTGGATGCCGTGCCCCTACAGTGTGGTCTATTTACCTGAAAATTGCTGTAAAAGAAGACAGAAGACATCACTGTTAACTGTTAACTGTTAACTGTACGCGATTAATCGATAATAAAAACGCGAAGTCTCACACAGGCTTCGCCTAAGCTGTACGAAAGGAACTAAACATGAAGGTGGCATTTCTGGGAACTGGACTGATGGGACTACCAATGGCGCAAAGGCTATTGGCAGCAAATATAGAGTTAGTTGCCTACAACCGCACCCCAGAAAAATTAGCACCACTACAAGCAGCTGGTGCTGAAATCGCAACAGAACCCCGCTATGCAATTCGCGCTGCTGATTGCATTATCCTTATGCTGACAAATGCTGCTGCTATTTATAGCGTGTTGCTTTCAGATACTTCTTGGCGCGCACTTTCCGGACGCACCGTCATCCAAATGGGCACAATCACCCCTACAGAAAGCCTAGAAATTAGAGATGCTGTTGTCTCCGCAGGTGGTGAATATATTGAAGCACCAGTTTTAGGCAGTATACCCGAAGCCCAAGCTGGCAAACTAATTCTCATGGTAGGCGCTCGCGAAGACCAATTTCAACGCCACTTGAGTTTATTGCAAAACTTTGGACCTGAACCTCGTTTAGTCGGGCCTGTGGGTGCTGGCGCATCAGTTAAACTAGCTTTAAATCAACTAATAGCTGCCCTGACAACTAGTTTTTCTTTGAGTTTGGCTTTTATTCAACGTCAACATATTGACGTAGAAAAGTTTATGGAAATCCTGCGAGAAAGTGCCCTTTACGCCCCTACTTTTGATAAAAAGCTATCACGAATGTTAGATGGTAACTTTGCCAATCCGAATTTTCCCACCAAACATTTGTTGAAAGATACAGACTTATTTATCAATGAAGCCAAAGCTGCGGAATTAGATGTTAGTAGTATTAAAGGTGTCAGGCAAATATTGCAATCAGCGATGAAAATGTCATTTGCCAATGATGATTATTCATCGGTGTTTTATGCCATCAAAGCTTGGGAAGAGGGGCGCTGGGAGTAAATAGGGAAGTTAACAGCGTGCGATCGCCTAAAATTACACTAAATTACACTATTGGGTAAAATATTCATGACCTATGGTAAATTATCAACGCGATCGCATCCTCCCAACCAGCGCTGAACTCCCATGTTCAGATGATACGCCTGTGGATAATGTAGACCAGAATTTTATCCCCAACTTACTGTCGAGCCTAAACTCAATTCTTCTCAAAATTACTCTTCTTCGCCTCCTCTGCGGTTCCTTACCTTAACCTTTTGCTCAAAAATGAACTAATTTTTGCATAAAATTTCTTTAATTGTACGCTTCCATGTACAACTAATTTGTTTGATGTCTTTGCAGCAATAGTGACCTACTCCAAAATTTTCCTCATACATTTGCTGCTTCTCGTTACTATAGTCAAGGGCATATTCCACTTGCCATCCTTGCTTAATAAGACCCATTGTAACGAGACCAATCCCTGCAAAAAAGTCTGCTGCTGTTTTTTCAAGTTTCATTTGCTCTATTTTTATAAAGAATTTTCAATATAAAAAATGAAATTTCAACTATTTTATAGCCTAAATGTCTTTAGCGGCTAAATATTCTTGAAGACTAATATAAGAGAACGAGTAAATACCTCTTGCTCTCTCAACCAATAAACCATGATGAGATTGAATATATTTAAGAATCGCAGTGCTATCAATTCCAGCTTTGTTGAAACTTTTATTCCCCTCATCTAAACTTAAAATATATTCGCGAATCTGCTCCTCAATAGCTGATTGTAGAAATAAGTATTCACCTTTATACAAATAATTTTTTGCTAGATTACTCAATAATTCTGCTGTCTGGCTTACAGGAATTTGCTGACACATAGCATCGCGTTGAATATGAAGCTGGTTATCCCACTGTTGAAGCAAAATATCTAATGCTTCTTGATAAATTGCTGATGTATTTAAGTTAAAATTTGCTCTATCTTCAAAAACTAAACAGAGAAAAGTTAATAATAAAGGATTAGTAGCTAGTGATTTCAAGGATTGATTTTGTCGCAGATTGTATAAAAAATCTTCAGATTGGATCGCGGCTTTATCCTGAAACCATTGAATAGCAAACTGGGTAATCTGCTGTTCATCAAAATCAGCAATTTCTACTTCTGTGAACTGCTCAAAAATATAATTCTGTGCTGCAACTCGACAGGTAATTACAAAAGAATTGGCAGAAAATCGGGTTGTAAACTGGCGAATTTCCAGCAAAATTCGGTTATAGTCCCTATCCCTAACTCGATCTAAACCATCTAATAAAACTACCGCTTGTCCTTGAGTCAGAAGAGTTAGCGCCGCATTGGGTGTAGTCACACCGCAATCTTCAAACTGTTCTGTAATATACTCTAGTAAAGTGGGTTGCTCTTTTATCTGTGCAAAGTCGTTGAGTTCAATAAATATAGGAATGCGATCGCCTTTATACTCACCCAAGTTACACTGAATAGCCAGCCACTTTAAAAATATCGTCTTCCCGCTTCCCGGTTTCCCCAAAATCATCAATTTATCGTAGCCTTCTACAGCTTCTATCGCTGGTAAGCGCGGTTGTTGGAGAACACCCAAGTTAAAACAGTTAAACTTTGTTGGATCGAAATCCCTGACTATCTCCCCAATTTCCAGCCTTCTGCGTCCAGTGATTCGCTCCCAAATGTAAACAGGAGTGTAGATATTATCCAACCTTCGGGGCTTTTCCATATCCAGCACCCGCATCACCCCACAACGCCGTTGAATGCTGTTATGGACTTTTTCGCGGACATTCTGTACCAAAACTTGAATTTGGCTGACACTAGCTGATGCTTCTTCCTCTGGGAACGATGAAGGCTTGACAATCTCTTCCCAATTTAAATTAAGCTTCTCGCAAATTGTCACGAAAATATAGCGATCAACAGCTTTACCTTGAAAAAACTTAGTCACCGGCTGACGACTAATTCCTAATTCTCCCGCTAACCCCTGCTGCGTCAAAGAATTGCGGATTAGCGCAGCTTCAGCCTTACTAATTCCCTTAGCCGATGCTTGAAGCGATCGCCTACTCATTACCCCTACATCAAAGCATTTTGTTAATTATATAACTATTTTCCCAGAAAATCATACCTATCTCATACAAAAGTCATACATAAGTCATGCCTAAGAATGATTGTAAAACATGCATAAGAGTGCGAATCTAGAGATCTAGGTATTTGACATCTCTTACATGAAGAAGTGAAATATTATGTTACGCGATCGGTTTAGGAGGGATTATGAGCGGGATTAACGTCACCATTGATGCTCCTTCCGGAAAACATATTATGCAGCAAGCACTAGAGAAAATCGCCGGAGAATTTCAGGATTATCTCAATTCACTACAACCAGAGGAAATTAAATGTTTAGCTGAACGGTTAACGCCAACTAATATCAAGCCAAAATATTCCCAAGCCGAAATAGACTTTGCAGCCAAACTTGGCGCAGAGCAAATTAGCGATGAAGAACGTAGCCGCTTAGAACTGGCTACCCTCACAAGAAATTTTAGATGGAGACAAGAATTACTTAAATCGTCATTAACGGCACCACAAGTAGCCGATTTACTGAATACAACTCGTCAGACACCACACGATCGCTTAAAAAAGAATAGCTTAATTGCTGTTCAAGATAACGGAGTCTGGAAATTTCCCACCTGGCAATTCGATCCTGAGGGGCCAGATGGAGTAGTCACTGGGCTACCAGATGTCCTCAAAGCCCTAAAAGTTCCTGCTTTCTCCAAAATTAGCTGGTTAACTCGACCCAATAGAGGTTTAAATGGTTTAACACCCATAGAAGCCTTAAAATTTGGTCAAGTAGACGATGTCATTGCCGAAGCTAGGACAGTGGGCGTCTTGTAATCTTGTTATTAAAAAATGATCGATAAAATTAACGCGGAGACGCGGGGAATTAATCTTCCCTGCGTCTCTGTTTCTGTTTAAGGGTTTCAGCCCCTAAATTGATTTATCAGGTTCTCCCCACTGCTCCCTACCCCCTGCTCCCTACCCCCTGCTCCCTTTCCTCTTCCTTGACTCTTGCCTAAGTATAAATCCTGCCAAAAAAGCAAATCAGTGCCGGCTAAAAGTTACACAAACTACAGTTAAATTGCTAAAAATGTCCGGAAACACGTAGCTAATACATGAAATTTGCAGTAGATATAGTTGTAATGTACTAGTCCAGCACAGCAGAAATGCAGCTAATATTCAAGATATGTAAAAAAGCTACGTAATCAGCTTGGTGAATTTTGAATTTAGTATGGCGGCTGTAGTTTACCGATGCAGTCAAATTCTGCAAGTTCAATCAAAGGCTGAATTATCAAGGATACAAGATGAAGTCAAAGCTAAAGCTATTCTGCTTTTAAGTTGCACAATCCATCGTGAAGGCTGTTGACAGTTGACAGTTGACGGTTGACGGTTGACGGTTCACAGTCTGTAGGGGCGGGTTTTTTGAGATACTCATGTCGAAGACAGATATTTCGGTTAAACCCGCCCGTACAACAAGAGCAATGGAATATTTTTTTACTTAGAAGTCCCTTAGTCAATTTTTCAGGAGGTAAAACACCTCACCAAAGACAATCTGGTTTTGTATTGTTTTTTTTATTCACAGGAACTTTCATCTTTGATCCTTTATCGTTCATCCTTATTCGGTCAAGCATTTCTAATTTCTCCGTCAACTAGATGAGGAGTGACAAGGTGGTTAAACTAATTGTCCCGCCACCTCGCTTTGGCAGGCCAAAACCAAAATTTCATACCTTAAAAAAGGGTACGGAAATGTTCAGAATTTTCCGGACAGATTTTGGTACGACTGCTCTAAGTTTCCGCTTTTGGGGCCCACTTTACCGCTTCGATCATCATCGTGGGAAATTAGGTAAAGTTTCCTACGAACCTCTAGATTATCACCAACCAGACAATGACAAAGAGCGCGGTATCTATTACCTTGCACCAAAAATTTCCAGTTGTTTAGTAGAAATTTTTGGCGATGTTGGTTGTATTGAAATTACCGATCAGCAAATTGCGATCGTTACAGCCACAAGGGATTTAAAATTATTAGATCTACGTGGTGATGGTGCAATGCGCGCTGGTGCGAATGAAGCCACTCTAGCAAAAACCGAAAAGCGTGGTCTTAGCCAAGCTTGGTCACGTTATTTTTATGAGCAGTCAGCAATTTACTCCCAAATGCATGGATTAATTTATTACAATGCTCATAATAATGAAGAAGCGATCGCAATTTACGAGCGTGCCGAACATTTCTTCACCTGTAAACCAGAAAATATCTTACCCCTAAGACACGAATTATTACGAGGCGTAATTTTAAAAGCAGCCGAGGACAATAATTTAGAAGTAATTCCTTATTGGTAATTAGTCAGTTGTCAGTAGGGGCGGGTTTATGGGAAATCGTTATGGATATTTGAGGATATCTGTGAACCCGCCCGTACAGTTGTCCTGACTTTTCACGGGAAGTCCTCAAGCCTCCAAAAAGCGTGGCTTTTTCCACAGGCTTATTCTCAATAACTCTGAGTTAATGAAAATAGCAAACGGAGAAATCAGGGCTTGGGAAACCATCAAAATGACCTTTTCCACATGCCGTGAAAAGTCAGTACAGTTGTCAGCTGTTATTAGCAAATATGAAATTACCCACAACATCGTGTTTTTGTTGGTAATATATATTAATTTTTTTACCATCAATTCCCGTAGGATCGGGGTCTCCCCGCCCTTTTCTTGACGATAATTTATATATCGCTATGATTAATTAAATTTGTAGAAAAATTATGATTAGCAAATCAAATCAAGAACCAAATAACAACCAAATTTCGCGGGAAGCAGTAGACTGGATACTCAGACGAATTACTCACATCCCGAACAATTGGTTAATTATCAGTAGTATTTTTATCTTACTCAGCACCATTCAAATTACTGCCGATGAAAAATTAACTTTTAAATTTCAAGTAACTAACACAACAGCTATTTTCTCAGCTTTAATTTGGCTCCCATCTTTGCTAAAAATTGTAGCTTTAACTGGAGGTGCAATCAAAACACCAGCAGGAGAAATTACAGGCTCTAGTATGATGCCAATGCTACAGTCATTAACTGGAGATACCCTAGGATTTTTAATTGAACATACTAAATTAGCAGAAGATGTAGCACCACCACAACAGCAGCTAGAAATGCGACAAATGCGCCATGAATGGCAAAAAGCTTATGCATCAACAGTTCCTTCATCGGAAGCGAGAAAACAAATTGAAAGCTTAAGTCAACGTTATAAAGAACTGAGAAATTCTCTACCACCAGGCGCAAAACGTACATTTGAAATGGAATCTATTACTGGTAGAATGCGTGCGCTGGCTTCGGAAGTTAATTTTTCCGAACCAGAGGTAAATAATCTACTCAAATCTAACGACCAAGGTAAGCGATTACTAGGACTTTCGGTCACCGAATGGTCTGGAGATGCGAATTATTTTTATGCCGTGTTAAATATAATTAATAATTCGGAAACTGCTTTTGAACAGACTTGTGCATTGCGTGCTGTAGAAAAGATGGTGATAAAACTTAATAATCAGCAGAAACAAGACTTACACTCAGTGCTGGTACATCAACGCAATTATAATGAAGCAGAAAAATGCTGGATTAGACCTAATTCTAACCGTTGGGCGTTGAGCGATCGCATTTTGACAGCCTTAGAAGCGTAATTTAATTATTAAATTTTTTAACGCGCCTCTAGCTTGGCGATTCGCGTCTCCAACTTGTTAACTTGTTGCTTGAGTTCAACTACTAAAGTTCCAAGACGATCAAACATTTTATCACGTTCTGTCTGTGATAAACTTCTGCCAGATCCACTTGAAGTTCTAGGCGTCAGAGTTGTTCTTGGCGATGGAGACACCCTAGTTTGACCAAGTTGAAACTGCAACTGATTTAACTGCAACTGGACGCGATTTAAATCAGCTTCTAGGTTATTAATTCGCGATTCCACTTGTTGTGATGAAGCAGTATTAGATAATAGTCCTAACCAAAGTACAAGTGCAAAAATTCCTGCCAAAAATAATCTTTTAAACATTATTACTTTCTCCCTTGGGTAAGTAGATAGTAGAAAAAATTACTATCAACTACCCTTGACGTATTTTCTTACATTGATTCTCCCTTTTATTCGGCTTTATTTATTAGATTTTAGGTTAGAAAAAAGCCTCTCCCAATCGATAGATTTAACCTCATTTTCTCCAGCTTTAACTTCAAATGTCAGATTAGTAGCTTGTGCTTGTTTTAACGCTTCTACACAAATTGCAGCAACATCTTCACGGCTAATTTTACCGCGAATATTATCGCCTTGCTCCAAAATTAATTCCTTTCCACCAGATTCTTCAGTTAACGCACAAGGTCGAATAATTGTGTAAGGAATTCCGCTATTTCTTAAACTTTCTTCGCCATGAAATTTCCAAGTTAAAATTCCGCCTAATTGATCATTTAATCTCACGGCTGGCGGTTCTTCATCAAGATTAATACCAGGACGACCGGGACGAGTTACACCTGCGGAACTAACTAAGATAAACTTAGGTAAAGTTGCGCCACTATAAGCTTTAATTGACTCCACTTGTAAAGTGAATCCCCCAGGCGAAAAATGTGGATTTAATGCGCCATCATATTCAAATTTACTCAACATCAATTGCAATGAGCAAACTCTGCTACTATCAATTGCTGGTGCATCATTCACAACCTTGGCGCGAAATACAGGAATAAAATCTTTAAAAGGAATGCGAATATTTATCCAGGTATTAGCTACCGTATCAAAAGAATAACTATAACCAATTCCATCCCATTTCCCATCAGTTCGCAAAAATAATTTATAACGTTTACCATCGCCTCTAACACGCAGTTCCACACCTTCGTAGCCAACTAAATTAAAAGGTGGATCGAAATTCTTAGTTCTTACAGAAGCAAAACCACCAGAATTAGCAGTAGAGACATTACCAGCAAACAAAGCTGTATTGTCTACAAATTGCATATTACTTGCACTGACACCACCCATAACAACATCATCCAAAGCTCCCCAGATATTCCGCAATTCATCTGATGGATTGGTAAAATCAAATATTATTTTTTCAGTTGATTGAGTGAGATATGGTTTTGCAGCTTCCAGCAAATTTTTTACACCCAGATACTCTACATTTTCGGGTGTATCGCCAACAATTTCTGGCTGATAAAATTTGACTCCTTGATAATATTTAGCTCTATCTGCTGTATCCCCTTCTACAGGTTGCACTCGTACCGCCGTACAACAAATTACAGCTTGAATATTCGCCATTACAAGAGATGATAATGTTTCTGGTTTAGTAATATCTGCAACTACTAAATCAACATCATTACCCAAAATACCTCTCGCTTTCTCAATATCACGAACAAGACATCTTACCTGATATCCTCGTTCTAATAATCCCTTGACTACACGTTTACCTAAACCGCCAGTTGCGCCAGCTACTAATATTGGACTCACATTTATTCCTCCATTGGATTGATTTTTCTCCTGCTTAGGACGACCTTGGATTAACTTTTGGATGCAGTTTAAAAAAGGAATGACCTCGAAATAGGTCAAGGTTTTGATGAACCTGCCTAAGTCCCATTGAGAACGATTTTTTTCAGTCACGATTGCGCCCTCACAACTTTATTTAGTCTATAGCACTCTAATATCACTCATACCTGATTTTTGGGATATTTGAAAGATACATAAGGTAGATATCGTCTAAACAAACCATTATTTAATAGGCAACTAGCACCTTATAAGAATGCATATTTCTTTAAATTAAATCTAATGAGTATATTTAGTATTTTATATTTATGAAAACTACTCTATTTCAAATCCCCGAATTATTTTAGCCATTCAACAATTGGAACATTGTGCATTGATGTAAATCCCAAAAAACGATATTGTCAAAAATTGTAGCTTGGATTTTCCATGCCCAATGCCCCATGCCCAATAATGCCCAATGCCCATTTCCCCATGACTAACTATTTCCGTTCAAATGTTGATGCAATGGCTAGCTATGTACCTGGCGAACAACCACCGCGAGGTACGCCAATAATCAAGCTGAATAGTAATGAAAACCCTTATCCTCCCTCACCTGCGGCTTTAGCAGTTTTGCGGAATATCGATGGCGAATGGTTACGGCGCTATCCTGAACCATTTGGCGGCGAATTTCGCCAAGCTGCTGGTAAAGTTTTGGGCATTCCTAGCGATTGGATTATTGTGGGTAATGGTAGCGATGAAGTTTTAAGCATCGTCATACGTGCTTGTACTGAATCAGGACGTAAAGTAGTCTACCCTATGCCTACTTATGTGCTATATCGCACATTAACTGAGATGCAAGCGGCAGATATTCTAGAAATTCCTTACAAAGATAATTACAGCCTACCTGTAGAAGAAATTATTGCTGCTGATGGTGCAGTAACTTTTATTGCCTCTCCTAATAGTCCATCTGGACATGTAGTCCCATCTGAAGATTTGCACAAATTAGCCAGTGCGTTATCTGGGGTTTTAGTCATTGACGAGGCTTATGTAGATTTTGCCACAGAAAATGCTTTAGATTTAGTCCGGGAATATAAAAACGTTATTTTAATTCGCACGCTTTCCAAAGGTTACTCTTTAGCTGGATTGCGCTTGGGATTTGGGATAGCAAATCCCCAATTATTGTCTGGGTTGTTTAAAGTCAAAGATAGTTATAACATTGATGCGATCGCCTGTGCAGTTGCAACTGCTGCAATTACCGACCAAGATTATAAAAATGCTTGTGTAGCTAAAATTACAGCCTCCAAAATTCAGCTAACAGGCGATTTAAAAAAATTAGGTTTTATCGTTTGGGATTCCCAAGCTAATTTTTTACTAGTCCAGCCGCCGCAAGGAAATGCAGAATACCTCTATCAAAAAATGAAGGAACAACAAATTCTCATCCGCTATTTCAAACAACCAGGATTAGAGGATAAATTACGCATTTCTATTGGCACTGATGAGCAGAATCAAACTTTGGTACAAGCTTTGACTAGTTTGCTCAAAGCAGGATAAAAATTGAAATGTTTGCAAATACATTTGTCATTAACTTGGCTATTGATAAAAAATATAGCTGAATATTTATTGTCTGTAGTGGATCGACACAGCTAAAATGATGCAATAGATTTTTGTGAAAAGTGAGATAAATCAATACTTTCTGCTTTATTCTTAATGCACAACTTTAGGCGTGTCGATCCAGTAGGGTGTGTTATGCCGCAGGCTAACGCACCTTGAGATATTAATGCTTCATCGGTTCGTTATTCTAAGCGTAAAAACTTAAGATAACCTTATGATACTTCCGGTAAGCTGACAACAGGCTGTGAAGTCTCGTTTATCACCCATTCCATCTACATGGTATTATCCATGAAGTGTGTGTATTATGCCAGATTAGGATAAAATATTCAAGGCTCTAGTATTATTTCATTAATACAACTGTGGTTGAGGCTGTTAATTTAGATAGGATCAATTTTAACACCATCAAATTATCTAGTATAAATACTTAAGCTAATATGGTAAAATATAAAACAAACTAAGTAAAAATATATAAATGATAAGACTTGCTGATTTTATGGTATGAGGGTTTGTAAAATCTCATACTTTGAACAATATAATGATCGGTTATTATATGAGCGTATGAGTAAGTTCAGCCGTATGGTACACCATAATTGTAGACATACCATAGTTTTTGGTGCCGCTCTACAATATTTGCCATATGCGAATAACAGACAACTATGCACAATCTGCAAGTTATTTACATCTGTTTTTAGCTGAACTCATCGCTCCTTGTTGAAACTTACGTGACCCACATGACTATTTACGTTGGAAATCTCTCCTACCGCGCTACCGAAGCGGACTTAAGAGCAGTATTTACAGATTATGGCGAAGTCAAAAGGGTAGTTTTGCCTACCGATCGCGAAACAGGCAGGCTGCGGGGCTTTGCATTTGTTGATATGACTGAGGATGCCCAAGAAGACGCTGCTATCACAGAATTAGATGGGGCAGAATGGATGGGGCGTCAACTCAGAGTCAATAAAGCCAAACCACGAGAAGATAACCGACGAGGTAGCTGGGAGAAAAAACAAGAAATATAAAAACTGTGAAATACAATAATAACAAATTGTTTTCTAGTTATGCAAGACATTAGTCAGTGAAATTTACTAGAAACAATCCACAATCTAATAACTCACTAGAATTAAACCCGGCTAGTTAGGATGAGTAGGCAAATCTCACAGCTAGTCGGTTTTTCGCATGGGTAACTGGGAATTAGGGGCTAGGCGCTAGGGGCTAGAGGCTAGAGGCTAGAGGCTAGGGAATAGGGATGAAAAATATTACTTCCGCCTTTAGGTGATTTTCCGGAGATTGACTAGCTAGGAAAATAGGGGATAGGGATTAGGTGCTAAAGACTAGTGAGGAAAAATTTTCACGCTAGGTTGTGGCAAACTGGGCGTGAATGGCTAGCAGCAAAATCAGGTATCGCGATTTGGGAAGAAGTATTTTTTTCCTTGCCCATTTCTTTAGTTTATCTAAAAACAAATATAAGTTATGAAATTCCCTTTCTAAGATAGAGGCAGCTACAACGATCGATAGCCATAAGTCCTAGGGAGAACAACGCAATGGCTCAAGCGCCTGAATCTTTAAATTTGTCTCAAAAGGAAGCTGAAGATAAGACTTTAGATAGAGATTGTACAACTTTATCTCGTCACGTCTTACAGCAATGTCAAAGTTTTTCCGCCCAAGCACAGGATTTGAGCGCCCTAATGAATCGGATTGGTTTGGCAGGAAAACTCATAGCCCGTCACCTCAGCCGTGCGGGATTAATGGAAGGTGTATTGGGATTCACTGGAGATGTCAATGTTCAAGGTGAATCTGTCAAAAAGATGGACGTTTACGCCAATGACGTATTCATTGCTGTATTTAAGCAAAGCGGCTTAGTTTGTCGCTTAGCTTCTGAGGAAATGGATAAACCTTATTATATTCCCGAAAATTGTCCTATTGGGCGTTATACCTTGTTGTATGACCCAATTGATGGCTCATCGAATACTGATACCAATCTCAGCTTAGGTTCGATTTTTTCCATTCGCCAGCAGGAAGGTGACGATATTGATGGTAAGGCTACTGACTTGCTCGCACATGGACGCAAGCAACTGGCCGCAGGTTACATACTTTATGGCCCTAGCACGATGCTGGTCTATACTATAGGTAAAGGAGTTCACTCATTTACCCTCGATCCCAGCTTGGGTGAGTTTATTCTCACGGAAGAAAATATCAAAATTCCTAATCACGGTTCGGTATATAGCGTGAATGAAGGGAATTTTTGGCAGTGGGAAGAATCTATTCGGGAATATATCCGCTATGTCCACCGTACCGAAGGTTATACGGCTCGCTATAGCGGAGCAATGGTGAGTGATATTCACAGAGTTTTGGTTCAAGGCGGAGTTTTTCTCTATCCAGGCACAATTCAAAAACCAGAAGGCAAGTTGCGCCTGCTTTATGAGACGGCTCCTTTAGCTTATGTGATTGAGCAAGCAGGAGGTCGTGCCACTACAGGATTAGTAGATATTTTAGACGTAGTACCGAAAAAGCTGCATCAACGTACACCTTTAATTATTGGTAGTAGAGAGGATGTAGCTAAGGTGGAGTCTTTTATTCAAAACGGTCACTAGTGTAAGCAGTCACTTCGGCTTTGCTCAGTGGACGGGGTTTGCCTCAGTGACGTACCTGTGACAACGTGAGTAAAAAATAATTACGGCGATTGGAAATGCACAATAGCTGTTTTGGAAGGTGAATTAAACATTATCTCAGCGGGTCGATGCGAGAAGTGATTGGCAACGCCACAATTCAAAAGTCACCATCAAACTTTGATGGGTTTTGCCAAGTTCACTGAAAAAATCCCTAACAGGAGTGAAACAAATATAGCTATGGCAACCAATCATTTACTCGAGATTAAACAATACGGTCAAAGTATCTGGATGGATAATTTGAGTCGGGACATTATTGAATCAGGTGAACTCAAAAATTTGGTTGAAAATCAAGGAATTTGTGGGATTACTTCCAATCCAGCAATTTTTGAAAAAGCGATGTCTGGCGACAAGACGCAAGGCGTCAACGCCGGTAATGTAATTTATGATGCTGATATTGAGGTTGGAGTGCGTGCTGGGTTACCCACATACAAAATTTACGAATCCTTAGCTTTTGCAGATATCCGCAATGCTTGTGATATTTTGCGCCCTGTATATGATGCTTCCGATAGACTCGATGGTTATGTGAGTATCGAAGTTCCGCCAACTATCGCCCACGATACTGAAGCGACAATCAATGAAGCCCGGCGCTATTTCCAAGAAATTGGCCGGGAAAATTTGATGATTAAAATTCCGGGTACAGCAGCTGGGTTACCAGCAGTCGAACAGGTAATAGCAGAAGGGATGAATGTTAATGTCACATTGCTGTTTTCTGTCCAAAGCTACATTAATACAGCCTGGGCATATATTCGCGGTTTAGAAAAACGTGCCAGCGAGGGTAAGGACATCAGCAAAATAGCTTCTGTAGCCAGCTTCTTCCTCAGCCGGATTGATAGCAACATTGACGCCAAAATTGATGCTAAGTTGAAAAAAGGCGTTGATGATATTGCTATTGAGGCCAAATTAAAAGCTGTGAAAGGAAAAGTAGCGATCGCAAATGCCAAGATTGCTTATCAAGAATACAAGAAAATTATCGAGAGCGATCGCTGGCAAGCCTTAGCCGCCCAGGAAGCTCAAGTACAGCGCTTACTTTGGGCTAGCACCAGCACCAAAGACCCCAACTACAACGATGTGATGTATGTCGATGAGTTGATTGGCCCGGATACCGTCAATACCTTACCACCTGCCACCATTGGCGCTTGTGCAGATCACTGCGATGTCGCCAATCGCATAGAAACAGGCATACAAGAAGCTTACAACCTGATCGATAACCTCAAAGATCCCGACATCAATATCAATATCGATACCGTCATGGAGGAATTACTCACAGAAGGGATTGATAAATTCGTCCAACCCTTCCAGTCATTAATGAACTCTTTAGAAGGGAAAGTCAAGCTATTGTCACCTGTATAGGGGCTAGGGGCTAGGGACTAGAGGCTAGGGGCTAGGGACTAGAGAATAAATGCCCAATGCCCAATGCCCCATGCCCAATGCCCAATGCCCCATACCCTATTTCATCCAACATCCCAAATCTCAAATTCCACATCCCAAATTCTTATGGTTAGTCTGTTAGAAAATCCCCTGCGCGTTGGTCTGCAACAACAAGGGATGCCCGAACCCCAAATTATCGTTATTTTCGGCGCTTCTGGTGACCTTACCTGGCGCAAACTCGTACCTGCACTTTACAAATTGCGACGGGAACGGCGTATTCCCCCAGAAACCACCATTGTCGGCGTAGCCCGTCGCGAATGGAGCCACGAGTACTTCCGCGAGCAAATGCAAAAAGGCATGGAAGAGGCTCATAGTAGTGTTGAACTAGGGGAACTCTGGCAAGACTTCTTACAAGGTCTTTTCTACTGTCCTGGTGATATAGATAAACCAGAAAGTTACCAGAAATTAAAAGATTTACTCAGCGAATTAGACGAAAAACGCGGCACCAGGGGTAACAGAATGTTCTACCTTTCTGTTGCGCCTAACTTCTTCCCTGAAGCTATTAGACAGCTAGGGGGAGCAGGAATGCTAGACGATCCCTACAAACACCGTCTAGTTATTGAAAAACCCTTTGGTAGAGACTTAGCCTCTGCTCAAAGCCTGAACAAAATCGTGCAGAAATACTGCAAAGAAAGCCAAGTTTATCGGATTGACCACTACTTAGGTAAAGAAACTGTTCAGAACTTATTGGTATTTCGCTTTGCCAATGCGATTTTTGAACCTTTGTGGAATCGTCAGTTTGTTGACCACGTCCAAATTACCGTAGCAGAAACCGTAGGAGTTGAAGACCGGGCGGGATATTACGAAAAATCCGGGGCGCTGCGGGATATGTTGCAGAATCACTTGATGCAACTGTATTGTTTAACCGCAATGGAAGCACCAAACTCAATGGATGCTGACAGTATCCGCACGGAAAAAGTTAAGGTGCTGCAAGCTACTAGATTGGCAAATGTGAATAATTTGTCCCGTTCCTCTGTACGCGGTCAATACAGCGCTGGTTGGATGAAAGGGGAACCAGTACCGGGGTATCGTAGTGAGCCAGGAGTCGATCCGAAATCGACCACACCTACTTATGTGGCGATGAAGTTCTTAGTAGATAACTGGCGCTGGCAAGGCGTGCCATTTTACCTGCGCACTGGCAAACGGATGCCGAAAAAAGTCAGTGAGATTTCCATCCATTTCCGCGAAGTTCCTTCTCGGATGTTCCCATCGGCTGCCCAACAAAGAAATGCCAACATTTTAGCGATGCGGATTCAACCGAATGAAGGTATCTCCTTGCGCTTTGATGTGAAAATGCCTGGGGCAGAATTCCGTACTCGTTCCGTGGATATGGACTTTAGCTATGGTTCCTTTGGTATCCAAGCTACTTCTGATGCCTACGATCGCCTTTTCCTTGATTGTATGATGGGCGACCAAACATTATTCACCAGAGCAGACGAAGTAGAAGCAGCTTGGCAGGTAGTGACACCAGCCCTTTCTGTTTGGGATGCACCAAGCGATCCCGCAACCATTCCCCAGTACGAAGCCGGTACCTGGGAACCAGCAGAAGCAGAACTCTTGATTAATCAAGATGGTCGTCGCTGGCGCAGACTCTAAAATTTTAGATTTTAGATTTTAGATTTTAGATTGAGGAAAGGGAAATTAGGTAATGAGTTATAGATAACTGAAAGACAATTAACAATTACCAATTACCAATTCTTAATCCAAAATCTTACATCGCCAATCCAAAATCCGTCTTGAAAAGTAACGCTCCTGCCTCGCTCTAAGCGAAGCTATGCCGTTGGCGCAGCCTATCGCAGAGAAGGCTTTACGCTGCGCTAACAGATCTAAGGAAGCCTTAGCTCCGACTTTTCGCAAAATCCAAAATCTCAAATTGACTATGACTCAAGCTCCTACGATTTTCTCACTACAGGCACCAAAGGACATTTCGCTCACAGAAATAGAAGCGGAACTGAATCAAATTTGGCAAAGTTATGGCATTGCTGGTGATGATGGTGCCCTACCAGCAGCTACCCGCGCCACGACTTTTACCTTGGTGGTTTATGAACCAGAAGAAACCCAGTACCTTTTGGCAACTTTAGGGTTTTATAGCGGGCCAATTGATGGCATTTTAGGGCCGCAAACAGAAGCAGCACTGCGAGAATTGCAGCGAAAATTCCAATTACCAGAAACTGGAACTACAACCCCAGAAACCCTGGCTGTATTGCGGGAACAATTTGCTAAAGGTCAGCGCCACGGAGTTATTGGAGATAGTTCTGCTCCTGTTTCCTATAGTGCAGATGCAGCTAGTCCCCGGATTGCTGATGAAATTGCTATCCGTAACCCGTGCCGAATTATTGCGTTGTGCCCCATTGCTGGTGAAGATGAAGGGGTGAAAGCACAAGTTTCTGCTTATTGCCCGATTCAAAAGCAATCTTCCAGTACACTTATCTGCTGTGAATACATCACTCTATCGGGAACGCCCAGCGCTTTGGAACGAATAGGGGGAATGATTCCCGCTTTGTTGATTGGTGGTTTGCCCAAGTTTCTGTGGTGGAAAGCAACACCAGACCCCAACAACCCTTTATTTAAGCGATTGGCAGCAGTTTGTAACAATGTCATCGTAGATTCTTGCAATTTCAACGAGCCAGAACACGATCTACTCAGCTTACAAGAGTTGGTAGAAAATGGTGTACCTTTAGCTGATTTGAACTGGCGGCGTTTGGCGGCATGGCAAGAATTGACAGCACAGGCTTACGATTCACCCAATCGTTGTGCGGCGCTGAAAGAAATTGACCGAGTGAATATTGATTACGAAAAAGGTAATTCTTCACAAGCTTTACTATTTTTAGGTTGGTTGGCAAGTCGCTTGCAATGGCAGCCAGTTGCCTATGAAAAAGAAAGTGGAGATTATGATATTGCCAAGATTCGCTTTGTTACGCAGGATCAAAAGCAAGTAGAAGCTGAAGTAGCAGGTGTTCCTGTTGCTGATGCGGGTGAAGTAGCAGGTGATTTAATTGCCCTGCGCTTGAGTTCTACCAATCCCAAGGCTGACTGCGGTACAGTAATTTGTACAGAAACTGGCGGTTGTATGCGGATGGAAACCCACGGTGGTGCGCAATCCGCAGGTTTATTCCAACAAGTCAGTTCACTTTCGGAACAAAAGGCAGAAGCGTTGCTGAGTCAGCAGGTGCAGCGCTGGGGTCATGAGACTCTGTTTGAAGATAGCCTGGTATTAACAGCGCAATCATTAAAGTTAGGCGTTAAGAGTTAGTTCAGCCTGAAAATTCAATAATTTAATTACCTCCAGATTTGATGATATTTTTAACTCAAATCTGGAGGTATTATATCTATTAGCAATTTGAGCTTTGTTGGGTTTCACGACCTTCTATCCAACCGACGCATTTACTATATCTTTTTGAAACGCAAAGGTACGCGGAGGTTAACGCATTCGCCGTTAGGCGTTCCCGCAGGGTAGGTACGCAGAGTTAGCGATCGCATTTTTGATTCACAACTATTTTTATGGCTTTAGTAATTGCCGGAGAGCGTAGCGGGGTGGGTAAGACAACAGTAACGCTCACCCTTTTAGCATCATTATGTCGGCGAGCGATCGCAGTCCAATCTTTTAAGGTCGGCCCAGACTATATCGATCCGATGTTTCATCAGCACGTAACTGGTCGTGCTTGTCGTAATTTAGACCCAGTATTAACTTCTGAGGCTTATGTGCAGCATTGCTTCATTGAGCATAGTCAAAGTAGTGAATATGCTCTCATAGAAGGCGTAATGGGTTTATTTGATGGCATTTCTTTAACTCAAACAAATACTGAACAACAAACAAATCAGGTAAAAGATTTTGCCAGTACAGCCCATATCGCCCGATTGCTCAATTTACCTGTGGTGTTGGTAATTGATTGCAGTCGCTTGTCTGGTTCGGTGGCGGCGATCGCACATGGTTATTGTACTTTTGATCCCAATATTAAAATAGCCGGTTTAGTTCTGAATCGCGTCGGGAGCGATCGCCATCTGAGTTTAATCAAAAATGCCCTAGAACCATTAAATTTACCAATTCTCGGCGTAATGCGGCGTCAAGATGATATCACAATTCCCGATCGCCATTTAGGTTTAGTACCAACAGCCGAACTTCCCGAACTAGATGCTGTGATTAATCGCCTGGCTGATTTGGGTGACAGTTGTTTTGACTGGGAACGCTTGTTACCACTGTTGCGGAGTGGGGATGAGGAGGACAAGGAAAAATGTTTTAGCTTGTCTAGTGAGTCTGTGGTGAGGGTTGCGGTGGCACGCGATCGCGCTTTTAATTTTTATTATCAAGATAATTTGGATTTGTTGCAAAAATTGGGCGCAGAATTGGTTTTTTGGAGTCCTTTAGCTGATAGCGAATTACCAGAAAATATTCAAGGAATATATTTTGGTGGTGGATTTCCGGAAGTTTTCGCCCAACAATTATCAGAAAATATTAGCCTGCGTAAATCAGTTAAAAATGCAATTTTGCAAGGAATACCCACAATTTCTGAATGTGGCGGATTGATGTATTTGTGCGAACAAATTATTGATTTTGCTGGGGAATCTTGGCCGATGCTAGGAGTATTACCTACAACGGCCCAAATGGGAGGACGCTTAACTTTAGGTTATCGTCGTGCAGTTGCTTTACAAGATAGTTTGCTTATAAGTTCAGGTACAAATGTTTACGGACATGAATTTCATCGTTCGCGGTTGCAAACAGCACCCAATCAACCCTTGTTTGAAACTTATCGTTACGATTGTACAGAAAATATGGGCTATGAAGGCTGGGCTTTACCTGCAAATATTCATGCTTCTTATGTTCATTTACACTGGGGCGCAAGTGTAGAGATACCCCAGCAATTTATTCATAAATGTCTGGAATTTAAAATTATAGCTGTTGACGGTTGACGGTTGACTGTTGACTGTTGACTGTTGATTAATGACTTTGTGAACTATCCACATTAATCTTTTCATTGAGTTGGCGAATTAAGCGCGATAATTCCCGAATAATATTAACTGCAATTTCCGGAGTTTCTTCAATTGCGTCATAAAGTTGTTCTTGTGTCAGTTCTAAACAATCACAAGGTTCTAAAGTTGTGGCGGAAGCAGAACGGGGTTGGGTGTCAAAAACTGCCATTTCGCCAAAGTACTTTCCTTTATCTACCTCGGCTAATTTTTTCTCACCAATGTGAACTTTGACACGACCAGATACTACAATATAGAGCGATCGCCCCTCTTCTCCTTGCCTAAAAATGGCATGATTAGCAGGAAATGACAGCTCATTCATCACAGAAGCAAGCCGCACGATAAAATCATCCCGCAATTCCTTAAAAATTGGGACTCGCCGCACAAACAATAAACGGTCAACGCTGGTCAGCATGATTGCAAGTTAAAAATCAAACATTATTTTAGGTCATCTTGCACAGGTTGTGCCCAAACTGAGCGTGAAAATAGGGGCTAGAAGTAGTTTATTTACAAGGGTAAAACTAATCGCCATACTTCAGACGCAAAGAGGATGAAGATTTTGAGATTTTAATGCTAATATCTTCTGCTTGATTTTCGTCGTCATGCCAAAAAATTTTTTCTGCACAATAGCAAAGGACAATTGTTTATAGGTGTATGTAGTTTAGGGAAAAGGTAGCTTGCCAAGAATGTTCTCCAAAGGGTATTTGAGATTATTGATATTATTCCTGGGACTATGGCTATTTTTAGAAATAGCTTCCCGAATTGGATGCGAGATTCTTTGGTTTCAGGAAGTCGGCTATCTGCAAGTCTTTTTGTTGCGATTTGTGACAAAGGGCGGTTTATGGGTAACCGTAGTCAGCATAAGCGCTGTTTATATACTAGGAAACCTGCACTTAGCACAACAGTTGAAATATCCTCAGAATCTAAAAATTGCCCAAGTTAGGCGTGAGGAAGCCGTACTGAGTAGTCAGATAAAAAACTTTCTCAGTCCGCGATATTCCAGAGGCGATGATCTTAACAGATCTAATCCGCGACAGTTGCAAACATTCAGATTACGCTGGCTGTTACCTTTAGCTTTGGGATTAAGCTTATTGGTAGGGTTGATGCTAGCTTACTATGGCCAGACGATCTGGTCTTACTCCACCACTGACCTTAACAAGGCTAGTTTAACTGTGAACGCGGTATTCCAATTAAACAACTTCTGGCAGTTAGGTAGGACAATTGTTTCCCAAATCTGGTATCTGGGTTTAGTTGGGGGAATTGCGATCGCTATTTTAATTTATCCCCGGTTTTTGCTAAATGCGATCGCCATTGTGTTGAGTGTTTTATTTGGGATGTTGCTATTCCATAATTGGGCACAGGTTTTGCAATATTTCCATGCCCAATCTTTTAACTTCTCCGACCCTTTATTTAATAAAAATATTAGCTTTTACATCTTTGCTTTACCCTTGTGGGAACTGCTGGTAATTTGGCTATTAGGCTTATTTTCATATACTCTCATTGCTGTCACTTTGAGTTATCTTTTATCAGCAGATAGTCTCAGCCAAGGTATTTTTCCAGGGTTTTCACCACCACAGCAGCGTCATTTATATGGGTTGGGTGGTGCATTTATGGTGGCTGTAGCCTTTAGCTATTTATTGAGTCGTTACGAATTAGTCTATTCCTCTCGTGGTGTAAGTTACGGTGCTAGCTATACCGATGTCGTCACACAGTTGCCAGCTTACAACATTTTGTTTGTTTTCGGACTGGCGATCGCCTTTTACCTGTTATGGCGAACAATTTTCTGGAAACCCAAATCCTACAATCAGCGATTAGTATTTTATGGACTAGGAAGTTATTTACTTTTGATAGTAGTTGCTGGTATTCTCATCCCCACTGCTGTGCAATATTTGGTAGTTGAACCTAACGAATTACAACGAGAGCAACCCTACATTCAGCGTACTATTACCGCAACTCGGCAAGCATTTAATTTAGCAGCGATCGATGCACGAACTTTTAACCCCCAAGGTGAACTAACAGAAGCCGATCTCAAAGCGAATGATTTGACAATTCGTAATATCCGCCTGTGGGATGAACAGCCACTACTCCAAACTAACCGCCAGTTACAGCAAATTCGACCATACTATCGCTTTCCTGGTGCTGATATTGACCGTTACACCTTAGAAACAGACATTAATAGTAATAGACCTGCTGCTAACCAAGATTCACCAGATTCTCAGCCAGAACCGATAACAACCACAGAACAACGACAAGTGCTAATTGCTGCCAGAGAATTAGATTACAGTGCAGTCCCCCAACAAGCGCAGACCTGGGTGAATCGTCATTTAATTTATACTCATGGTTTTGGTTTTACCCTTAGCCCTGTGAATACAGTCGGGCCAGGTGGGCTACCTGAGTATTTTGTCAAAGATATTAGCGGTGATAGCAGCGCCCTCACAACTTCCACTCAAGGCATTCGTAATAGTATCCCCATTGGTCAACCACGAATCTATTACGGGGAAATAACGAATAATTATGTAATGACTGGCACAAGAGTTAGAGAGCTAGACTACCCTAGTGGTAGCGATAATGTTTACAATACCTACGATGGAGAAGGTGGAATTACCATTGGTAACACCTGGCGGAAGTGGCTATTTGCCACATATTTGAAAGATTGGCAGATGGTGCTAACGCGAGATTTTTTACCAGAAACAAAAGTTTTATTGCGGCGAAATATTCAGCAACGAATTCGCGCGATCGCACCTTTTTTAAAATATGACAGCGACCCTTATTTAGTCGTAGCTAATGCCAATCTCAACAACAATAATTTAGATTTTCCCACAAATCAAAATTATCTTTACTGGATTGTTGATGCCTACACAATAAATAATCACTATCCCTATTCAGATATTGATGGAGATGGGATCAACTACATTCGTAATTCCGTCAAGGTTGTCATTGATGCTTACAACGGGACTGTTAACTTTTACATTGCCGATGCTAGCGATCCGATAATTGCCACTTGGGAGAAAATTTTCCCACAATTATTTAAACCCTTGAGTGCCATGCCTGCAACTCTTAAAAGTCATCTCCGCTATCCAGTAGACTTTTTTAATATTCAAGCGGAAAGGTTGATGACTTATCACATGACAGATACGCAGGTATTTTACAACCGGGAAGACCAATGGCAGATTCCTAACGAAATTTATGGCAGTAAAGCCCGTCCAGTAGAACCTTATTATTTGATTACCAGTTTACCTACTGTACCCTTTGAAGAATTTATCTTATTGCTGCCCTATACTCCTAAAGAACGGACGAATTTAATTGCTTGGTTAGCAGCGCGATCGGATGTTGAAAACTACGGTAAGTTATTTTTGTATGTTTTTCCCAAGGAACGATTAGTTTACGGCCCGGAGCAAATTGAAGCCCGAATTAATCAAGATCCCGTTATTTCTCAGCAAATCTCTCTGTGGAATCGCCAAGGTTCACGAGCAGTTCAGGGTAATCTTTTAGTCATCCCCATCGAACAATCTTTGCTTTACGTCGAGCCAATTTATTTAGAAGCGGCACAAAATAGCTTACCGACTTTAGTCAGAGTAGTTATAGCTTACGAAAACCGCATCGTCATGACTCAAACATTAGAACAGGGATTACAAGCCATCTTCCAACCACAAGTAACACCAGCCCCGCCAATTATCCGCCCAGTGGAAGAAACTCCTAGCCCGTAGTCTGATTGTGGATAAGGGGAAGGAAGGGAAGGGAAGGAGGACAAGCAGGACAACTAACAATTATCCAATGCCCAATGCCCAATGCCCAAAACACATTAAGTAACATTATCGCGAATTATTCAGATTTAAATTCGGCATATAATCTGTAAAAAATCAGGTTTTGTGCCGTTTTTCTGCACTGATTTTTAAATTCTCTAGTTTACAAAATTTAAAATATCAAAAACCATGAAAAAATTCATACCATTGTTACTAAGTGCAGCTTTACTTAGTAACACTTTTGCTTGCAGCAAGCCAAGCGATCGCATTGCTAATAATGCTACTTCAACTCAAACTACTAAGCCCCAAAATGCCCCAGTATCCATCCCCTCAGACACCAATTTAGATACAGTTCTGCAACAAGAATTATCTACCGGCAAAAATACTAATAACGAGCGATTTATTTTGCGAGTAAAGAACTCTGTTAAGGGTGTAAAACCTGACTTAAAAGATGCGGAAATTCAAGGACATTTAGAAAATGTAGTCAAAGCAGCTAAGGGTAAAAAAGCAAGTTTACATCTGGTTTTTGATGAAATTACCTTTAAAAATGGCGATACTTATCCCATAAATGCGGCCTTAGTTAACACTCAGGTAGAAAGTAAAACTAAAGGCAAATTTATTCAGAATGCTGGGCTGATTTTAGGCGGAGCAGTAGCAGGCCATTTTATTGGTAAGAAAACCAATGTCAAGCATGGTGGTTTAGCTGGCGCTGCGGCTGCGACTGCTTATGTTCTCTCCAGTCCTGGGGGTGAAGTTGTTCTGAAAAAAGGTACAAAAGTCAAGTTGAAGCTAAAATCAGCCATTAACAATACGCAGTAACTTGGCAAAATTCCGGCATCAATTCTTAATATAATTTACCGGATAAAGTTAGGGGCACAATATTATTGTGCCCTATAATTTTTTGAAATTTGCTAAGTTGTTGTTGATTGCAAATACAAAATCTCAAATTGCATCATCATACAGGACTAAAATCCTGGCTGTAAAATTACTTTTTATACTACCAATTTGCCAAAGCAAGGCGACAAATGCTAGGAACAAGGCAATGCCTCATCCTATAAAATATCCTATAAATATATTGATGTGTCGCCAACATTATTTGAATTAGTATTACTCATACTTTTGCGAGTTTGCGAGCAAGCATCAAATTAATTTTGTTAAAATTAATCAGGAAATGAGAAATTCAGCAGCTAAAAGTATTAGGCGATCTAACAAATATCCCCCAATTGAAGGATGTCACTTTCTACACTGTTCTATTTGATCAATCATAAATCTCAAAAAAAACACCTTTTATCTAGAATTGTTGGTGCAGGATGGATAGCGATCGCACTATCATTGACAGGATGCGAACAAGCGATTGAGTATTTACCACCCTTACCAAATATTGAAATTCCATCCAACCAGTCGCCACAGTCACCACAACTGGCGCAAACACCCCAAACTGCACAAGTTGAGTCACAGATTCGCCAACAAATCAATCAAGTTCGTCAAAAAAATGGACTACAACCTTTACAAAACAATGAAAAATTGGCGCAAGTAGCCAGAAAATACAGCCGTCAAATGATAGAAGAAAACTTCTTCAGCCACACAGGAATAGATGGTAGTACTCTCAGTCAAAGAGTGCGTGCAGGTAATATATCTTATTGGATAATTGGAGAAAATTTATTTAGAAGTAAAAATATTTCTCAGCCTGTATCGCCAGCTGTTGAAGGGTGGTTAGAAAGTCCGGGACACCGAGCAAATATTCTCAGGCCAGTTTTTAGAGAAACAGGTGTAGGAGTGTGGCGCAAAGGTAATACCTACGTCATCACTCAGTTATTTTTGCGGGGTTAGATCGTTACTCTTCAATTAGTTTTAGTATCTACTACTAGGTAAAAGTAGTAAATCAATGGTTTCACCTACACATAAACCTAAGATTGCTATTCCCATTAAAACTAAAAATGAATCTAGCTTACTAAAACCTACAAACCGCAATTCTAAATCTGCTAAAAATGTTGTAGCTACTGGTATGAGAAAAAGACTCAATATGAGTGACCAAGTTGCTACTATCGCAATTGAGAGACTTAAAAATAAGACAATTACTAAAGTTTGAGAACCAAAAGTAAATAATTGTTCTAACCAAAAAATACTTTTTCGGGCTATAACTAAGGCTACAGCAGTGATAAAACATCCCATCAACCAAATAATGTGATGCACTGCAAGATACCACCCTAAAAGAGCATAAGCTATCCAGAGTAATGCCAAAGATATCCAAGGCATCCTGTTGTAAAATTGTATATTCATAAACTTGCTAAAAATTAAACTTATATTTAATATGGAATTCAGGCTTGATACGGAAATTTAATTTGCTAAATTGAGCATGTATTATGCTGGCGATAATTTCAAACAATTGCTAGGCTTGTCAAACTGAAAATAGTAATTGGTTGTAGATTTATATACTTAATTTTCTACTGAAAACAATAGGAGTACTGTGACGACAGAAATAGATATTTATCTCTAATAATGTGCCGATATATTTTAACATAGAAACTTATATTTATACAGCAACTTCTGAATTTATGCCTTTAGGTATATAACAATTAATAACAAGCAAAACTCGCGGCAGATATGACATAACTGCTGTTTTGCTAAACCTATAATTAAAGCAGTGCTTTCTGCAACTTCATACCAGCGATTCAAAGATTTATGAAAATTATTTTCTTGATGTTGATTAAGCAAAGGTAGATAATATGTCGCTTGAACTGATATTACAAAAAAGTGCGATCGCCAATAAAAACATAGCTCAAGAAACTCAGACTGATGTCAAATATGAGCAATCTAAACAAGAGCCATTTACTATACCTGATCTAGCTATATCTTTAACTCCTCTCGCTGTGTTTATTACTTGGATAAGTTTTTTTATACTTTTACGCAAGCACCAAACATCTCGAGAAAATAAAAAAGGTTTTATAATTCATACTTTACGGAAAGTTCCTTGTAAAAATTGTCAATTTTATGCCAACAACCATTATCTTAAATGTGCAGTCCAGCCTTCTTTGGTAATGACAGAAGAGGCTAAAAACTGTCCTGAATATTCACCTTCTAAAAGCAAATCAACTTCTAAAAATTTCTTTAATCGGGACGATCGCTCTTAGTCGCAGTCAGAGCTAAGAGGTTATTAGTAAGTATAAGTACTTTTTTTTGTTAAATCCCTGACTCAACCGTGACGCAGAATTAATCCTAAAGACTCAAGAGCGATCGCACTTGTTTCTCATTGCTTACCTTTGACTGCTAAAGGCGAGAATTTTTTGCATATTTGTAGCAAAAATTATTATTTAAATTTTCAGAGTTTGGAATCTTATCGGGTATAATGCTCAGCATAATTCGTGTCAAAAGGAGAATTTCACTTTTGCAGTCGGAATTGTGAGCGCAAAGACCCTTTTAGACAAGGGCTATTTTCCAGCAATTTATACCTATGATTCCTACCTTAATTTTAGCTTGGATCGTATTTGCAGTATTATGGAAAGTTTTGAAAACAACTATCAGAACTGCACTTACTCTAGCAGCGATCTTGATATTATTACACATCAGTTTTGGCATTACTCCCCAAGATATTTGGGATCTGATAACTAACTTGCCACAAACTCTGTCGCAAATCCGCACTGGTAAGTAATCGGGATGAAGTATGTAATATGTAGCTACGAAGTAAGGAGCTTTCTAGTAAAAAGATATTCCATTGCTATGGTTAACCGTTGACAGTCAACCGCTAACCGTCAACCGTCAACCGCCAACGAAATCAAGCTGTTGTTTATTTTTTAGAGTTCCCTAATTGTCTACATATTTCAGACTTCATCTTTTGAAATCAATTATTGTGTAATGTAGAAATCTTGAGTAATGCATCCTTGAAGGCGGCGGGTAACTGGCGCATAATCTTACCTCTTTCGCGATCTAAGGCTACTAAAGTTACTTTAGCAGTGGTATACAATTGTTGTCCATCAGTGGAAACGATCGCATAGTCCCAATTCATCCTGACACCAGTCACATCAGTCATGCGTGTTTTGACTAACACATCCATACCTAACATGAGAGAACGATGATAATGCAGGGAAATGTTGACAACTGCTAAATCACAACCTAAAGCCACTAAATTGGTATAATCAATCCCAATAGATCGCAAGCATTCTACCCGTGCTTCTTCCATCCAAGTTAAATAGTTACCATGCCAGACAATTCCTGCACAATCAGTATGGTGAGGGTAAACTCTGACAGGATAGGCAAACCAATCTTCAAATGCATAATTTGATGGTTTATCAATGGCAGTAGTGGGTGGTAATTCTGGTTGAGTTGGTTGATTTGCTGACATGTTTAATTTTTTCAGTACTGATGAATTTATACCTCTGGGATAACATAAAAATTACTAACAAAATCATTGATGCTTTGTCAAAACCCCATATTTCTAGATGGTGAAAAAAGCTCAAGTTGGGGTGGAAACCTTAAAGTTGCTCTTTCTGCTAGAATAGTCAAAGATAGATGAAAATGCTGAATTAGCTTTGCTTCCTCAAAATTAGCAAAATCCGATAATTTATTAATTTAGCATCTACGCTCCCAAAAATCGGGGGTGTTTTGTTATGCGTTATTATTTTCCACTATGCAGTTTTGTGATGACTACCCTTGTGATTTGCCTTTCTGGGTGTACTACCCCAGAAAATCAACAGGTAAATCAAAATCCTAGCACGCAACAAAACGCAAAAGACAACAATCAGCCTTCAGTTAATAGTCAGCAAGCTACTCAGATTAAGCTGCTGAACGAAGAAGCAGTAAAATTATGGGAGCAAGGTCAGTTAAAAGCAGGTTTTGAGAAATTACAACAAGCTTTAACTATTAGCACAGATACGGGCGATCGCTTTTGGGAAGCTGTCACTTTGAACAATATGGGCAGAATTTACCAAAAACAAGCCAATTATGCCCAAGCGCTCCAATCGTATCAGCAGGCTTTATTAATTAACAGAGAATTAGGCGATCGCGTCCAAACAGGTAAGACCTATAGTAATATCGGCTACTTGTTTGATATCCAAAAGCAACCAGAGTTAGCAATTTTCTTTTATAAACACTGTCTGATCAATCGCGAGCAAGCAAGACTCAATCCATCATTGCTATCTGCACCCCAACCCGATGCTTATAGTATCACTGTTGCCCAAACCTACCGGATTTTAGGCGAAAAATTACTGAAGCAGGGACGGGTTCCCGAAGCACAACGCAGTCTGGATCTGCTGAAGGTGGAAGAAGTACAAGACTTTCTTTCGGGAGTGCGGGGTAATCAACAAACTGCTAAAGGGATCAATATTATCCCCCAAGAAACAGCAACGAAACAAAAGTTGGATCAAACCTTGGATAGTGCTGTTGAACTTGGTAAGGAGTTAACAAAACTGCGGAAAATTCCTCCCGAAAAGCGATCGCCACAGCAAAAACAACGTATAGAAGAAATCGTCTTAACTCAGCAACAACTCTTAAAGCAATTTAACGATTTTATCGCTAGTCCACCTGTAAAAGCACAGCTAGAGCAAATTAGGCGAACAGCCAAAGGACAAAGTTTAGATTTGGCGAGTATCAACGAATTGCGCGATAATTTAGCCAAATTACCGCAAAAATCTGTCCTAATTTATCCCCTAATTCTCCAAGATAGCTTGGAATTGGTAGTAGTTAGCCCGGAATCCGTACCCGTCCATCGCTCAGTCAAAGTCACCAGAGAACAGCTAAACCAAACAATAGCTAGTTTTCGCCAAGACTTACAAAGTCCCCGGCGTCAGGATGTGAAAAAATCAGCCAATCAGTTATACGACTGGCTGATCAAACCCATAGAAAATGACATCAAATTAGCAGGGGCCAAGCAACTAGTTTATGCACCAGACGATCAATTACGCTACATTCCTCTCACCGCTTTACATGATGGTAAGCAATGGCTAGTTGAGCGCTTTAGTGTCAATTACATCACTGCTGCTAGCCTAAGTAGCTTTAACACCCCACCAAAAACAAATTTCCGGGCTTTAGCAGGTGCGTTTACTAAGGGTAACTACCAATTTCAAGTGGGTAATCAACGACTCAATTATGCTGGGTTACCATTTGCAGGACAAGAAGTAGAAAGTATCGCCGCTACTCTCCCCGGATCGCAAAAATTGATTGATACAGCCTTTAGCCCCCAAGCCACGATCCCGCAAATGGATGACTATACCATTGTCCATTTAGCTACCCATGCAGCTTTTGTGGTCGGTAAACCAGAAGACTCATTTATTTTATTTGGGAATGGCGATCGCATTCACCTGCAAGATGTCGCAAATTGGTCTTTACCCAACGTAGATTTAGTTGTCTTGAGTGCCTGTGAAACCGGTTTAGGCGGTAAATTAGGTAACGGTGAAGAGATTTTAGGGTTTGCTTACCAAATGCAAAGAACTGGCGCTAGAGCCACTATAGCCTCATTGTGGTCTGTAGATGATGGTGGTACGCAAGCATTGATGAGTGCTTTTTACACCTTGTTATCTTCAGGGAAGCTGACAAAAGCTGAAGCTTTGCGACAAACACAAATTGCTTTAATTACGGGAAAACCTCAAGGCAATAATAGTCTTAACATAGCCACAAGCAGTGGTCTCAACCATCCCTACTATTGGGCACCCTTTATTATCATTGGCAACCCTTTGTAATTTTTGCTACCAAATTTTTACCGATTTCTCAAGCAGATAGACAAGAATGCTTTTCTAGAGTCTGTGGCTGATGAAGAATAAGGTTTGTTAAAAATCTGGCTATATACATCAGTTGATGATGTGGCAATTATCGCCACACAGAAGTTTATTTTCTCACAAGATGTAGTCAGCCATTCCTCAGTAAATCAACTAAAGGTAATGGTGAATGGGTAATAGATGAGGGTTAACCTATCCATAATTACCAATTCCCAATTACCAAATAGATCCTTTGTAGTTGTTTTGCAATAGCCCATTAGATGCAAGAATCCTTAAAACTTCTTGGCGAGGGCTTTATTCGCTGCGATCGTTGGTGGTGCAGATTGCTTGACGATATTAGCTAGCTCTTGTAGCTGACTAATCGCTTCCGCGCCTTCTAACTTCATTAATTCGCGGTCATCCCGCATTTCTGTCCAAGTAATACCGTAATCAGATACTAAAAACCGAATTAAGTGATTATCTCCCAAGCTGACCATAAATGAAGCACTATTCATTTGGTCGCCGCAGGTATAGCAGGATGCAGGATATCCGCGTCGCTCCAGTACTATTGCCAAGGCTTGTAGGTTCATTACCAAGTCTTGGACGAATTGCCGATGTTGATGCGCTAGTCTCAGAAACACTTTTGTCCTCCAGACACCACAGTCATTTGAATTTCTTTTATATTTTCTTTAGATTTTCTCATCCAATGGTATTGTAAACTATCCCTTACAATAACCATCAGTTTACGTAGACTTTTCTTGACCACCTAGCTTAGGGTAGTGGATAACGGATTTAAGTACCGTATCAAAGTATTCAATTTGCAAAGGCAAAATATCAGACAGAATTGCTAAATTTAAGATTGTCTTTATGCGCTTGGGTCAGTTTAGATGCTTCAGAGAAGTAATCCGCTTTAAGAGTAACTCAAATTTGCTACTAGTCAACCATATAAAAGATACATATTGGGTTTTGATTGCCTAGTAAAGTCAAATTCCTGACTGGTAAAAGCTTTGGGGCTAGTTTCTGTAGCCTGAGTGACATAAACTCGCTTAATCAACTAGTCTATTCTCTAACATCTGCTTGGTCTTACCCAGTACTTGATACCTTGAGTTAAAATGCCCTCAATCTATGGCATTTGGCAGATGACCATAAAACTTTGAAATTAGTATTCCCTAAGCTTAGATAAGTTATCTGTTTTGGATTATACATTCAGTGTAACGTAACCGTAATGCCAAATGTAAAACCCCCTTCCACAGGATTAAACACTGAGAATAACTCTAGTGAAAAAACCTATGTTGCCATTTAGGCAAGATTTTCCGGACTTTTGAGATTGCAGAGATATTGTTACATAAGCTACTAATTTTTTTTGTCCATTATAGAAAAAAGTTACATAAAATACAGAAAACTTTATAATTAAGCGTAATTATGCGGTCTAGCTGTTAGTTGCGATTAAGACAGATGAGGGCACAACCTAAATTGTGCCCCTCAGCGATTGATATAAATTGAGGTTGACATCCTCACCGACCTAAAGGCGAGGTGATTCCTAAATCTCACGATTTAGGTTTCTGTTTCATAGCAACTGCCTCCACCCACAAGGAGTTTTGGTCTGATGTTCGCTCCACAGACTATCCCCGCAAGCCCTGCGGTTCTCATGTATCGAAATCTCAAACAGAAATTTCTGATATATTTTTGATTCCAGGGTTGGACTGTCCATTGCCCCATCCTCTTTTCCCGGTCTACCGATTTTTCTTCCCCGTTGCGAAGTATCGCCAACTTTGGTGTTAGGGTTTATGTCTCCATCGTCGCGGGTGGGTCATTGACCATCTCTATTTTACCACGCTCTATGTAAAGCCGTCCTTGAAGGACGGGGTTTCTACCCATTTTTCTGATGATTTAGTCACCATCAAAGCGACACCGCCCACCCTGTCAGCGCAATGGAGAATTCAAGAGACATTAGTTAATAAACTACTTGCCACCAACCAAAAGCCGGGCCAATAAACCGGATGGTTACCCAAGCAGCTACCATCACGCCAATACCAATCCAGGCCCCCCGAGTTGTCCAACTGACAAATAGTTCACCTTGAGATTTGGAAATTGGAACCCAAGGTAAGATCCGGGTAGTATCTTGACCGTATTTTTCGCCTAGTGTGCCTTTACGACGCTTTGCTTCACCCATAATCAGCAATTTAAATTTCTAATTTCATGTAACTTTTTGGTTGATATTGGCAGCGATAGCACTTTGCCAATTAAGGTATGTGAACTGATGATAGCTTGTGGCGTGGAGCGATCGCTCTGTGGTTGACAAAACGTAAATAGTTAATGGGCATTGGGCATTGGGCATTGGGCATTGGGCATTGGGCATTGAAATAGACTTGTAGAATCAGGCGGAAATCTAGCTAAATTTAAATTCAGCACAAAGCTTGTCAGATAGGCGTTATTCTGTTGACTGTTGACTGTTGACTGTTGACTGTTTTTTTGGACTAAGCTGAATTTTCTTCGTTGTTGTGGGAGAACAGGCTGGGATCGAGGTAGTTAATTCTGGCGAGGGGACTTAAAGCGGCGAGAATTTGCGCACCATAGCTGCGATTGACTACACGCCCATCTAGTAATGCTACTATGCCTTGACTTTCTCGTGCGGGAGCTACAGCGCGTTGGAGTTCGTTTAAAGCTGTGGGTAATAAGTATAAACGGAACCAGTCTTGATGCGATCGCTTGTAGTGAGCTACCCTACCAGCAACTAGAGGGCTTTCTAAAGATGGCAAGGGCAATGTCGCAATAATTAACAAATGAGGTGGCGGTAAAACACCTTGATGTTCTCGCCAAAATTCCCAGCCGCTAATTAAAATCCCATTGTCATCGAGACAAGTTTTTTCTACCTGTACTCGCGAACCAAACTCAGCAGCGAGAATTGCACCGGTTTGGGCTTTTAGCGGCACATCTCCAATTAACACGACTGTTAATCCTGGTGCAGTCGCACTCAAACATAAAAGGGTACGCACCTTATGAATAAACGCCGCTTGAAATTCTGGCGTATTGGGTAAAGGCAGCTTATAAGGTATGTAAAGTTGAATCGCATCTGTTTGGCTATCAGATGAGAACTTCAAACAAGTCACATCTTCTAACCCCAAACGCTGACGAAATAGAGGCGCTTCCGTTTCGGGTTCTAAGGCGCTACCAACAAAAACTATCGGTTGTCGTTGCCAAATTGGGGCGACTATTTTTCCTAATTCAATCGGGGCGCAGTGTAAGGAAAATAAACCTTGACGACGGGCAATGGTAGCCCAGAGAAGAGAAGGCGATGCAGGAGACGATCCGGAGAGATTTTCTGGCAGATTTTGGAAATAGTGCCAGAAGTTTTTCCAAGCATCAGGTAGTTCAGCTGGATCTAATACTGCATACAGATGTTGCAAAACATCAATTTCTGCTTGAGAGATGAGATAGCACTCATAAGGATTAGCTGGGTGCAGGAAAAAATCCTTCGTCAGTTGTGCTTTTGCAGCACAAATAGTCTCCCCATGTCCCGGACAAGCTAGCATGAGTTCATCCCAGTCATGGGGTTGAATAGTTTGGGTAAGTTCTTGGCGTACCCAATCTTCCAAATCGTCCACCCCATCAATAATTGTCGGCACACCAGGCGGGAAATGTCCCTCATCTTTAATTTGTTTACTTAACCAAGCTGCTGGGGTGGTTAGTAGTAGCCCTTGGAACTCCGCACCAGGCCAAGCGTCACCTGTTCTAATTGGCTTTTTGGCTTGCAGCCACTGCTGTAGGCGCGGAATTTCGACTTTTAACAACCGTTGCTGCACTGTTTGAGGAGCCACAATAATTACAGGGCCGTGCCACATCAATGCCGAGGCGACAAAACTTGTGCGATATCGTCCTTGATAGCCACAAACTGCCCCGACTTGAATTAAAGCGCTACGTCCCAAGCGCAAGGCGCGTGCTACCAACCTTGCCATCGTCAAATGATGGGGCCAGGAAGGGAAACCCGCCTGCGATCGCAAAAAGTTATGTAGTGACAAATGAACTTCTGCCTCAATCACACGCTTCTAATCCCATACAAAATGATTTTTACTTCCGAATAGCCCCATTTCCATTATCTTGTCATTAGTCAGTTGTCAGAGACGCGATAACCCTTATCTGTAAAGTTGTCAGTTGTTTTGCTATCGACTATTGACCATTGACCATTGATCATTGACCAATTTCCCTGAATTATGCCAATTTACACAGGAATCTCCAGCGAAGCCTTCAGACATCCACTGGATCGCCAAGCCGAGCAAGCTTTACGCAGTTTACCGGGATTTGATTTAATCGCTCGTAAATTTGTGGAATTTATCTATGAACGCCCACAGTTAGTTTATCTAATGGGTAACACCATCCAAGTTGGGCCACGACAATACTCCACTATTTACCAGATGTTTCGCGAATGCGTGCGGGATTTGGATATTTATCCAGAACCTACACTTTTTGTCTTGCAGAATCCCCAAGCAAATAGCTATGCTTTGGGGCAAGAAAATCCTTACATAGTCATAAACACAGGGATACTTGACTTACTAGATGAAGTCGAGATTCGGGCGGTGCTAGCCCATGAACTGGGGCATATTAAATGTGGTCATACTATTTTAATTCAAATGGCGATGTGGGCGATGAGTGCTGCTTCCGCCTTAGGTGAATTAACCTTTGGGTTGGGTAACGTTGTTACTCAGGCTTTGATTTACGCCTTTTTTGAGTGGCGGCGCAAAGCGGAGTTATCAGCAGACAGGGCGGCGTTGTTAGTGATTGATGACTTGAATCCCGTCATGTCTTCAATGATGAAAGTCTCAGGTGGCAGTATCAAATATGCCAATGAATGTAGTTTACAAGAATTTATCCAGCAGTCAGAAAATTATCAGGCATTAGATACCGATGTACTCAATCAAGTTTACAAATTCCTGATGTACAATGGCGGGCAAGGAATGATGCTCAGCCATCCTTTTGCGGTGGAACGCTTGCGATATTTACGGGAGTGGGCAGTATCGGCAGAATACCAGCAAATTCGCCAAGGTAATTATCAGCGATCGCCTGCCTCTGGATCTGTTAATGTTTCTTCTCAAACTTCTGAAACTGATGCAGAAAAATTGCGTCAGCAAATTGAAGAATTACAACGAGAAATTAACAGAATTAAAAAATCTGAGTAATTTTGATTATCAAATAATTTTTTCGTTGGTACGTTAGGATTTCCTCAACGTACCACAGGCAGTCAATTTAATTTCAGAAACCAGCTCTGTACTTTGCGTACTTGGATGCTGCGCAATGCCCAGCATATATGGATTTTGGTAGGCTTACTATTATAGTTTTAATAAAATACTTCAGTAAGTGACAAAATTAATTTATGATACTTGATAGTTGAAAGTTGAAACTATCAAGTATCATAAATTTCACAGTCCTGCTGCCTTTATTGTCTATATACCTATAGAATTGATAAAATTTTCAATGATAATTAAATTTACAAAATTATTTTTTATAATAACATATATTCTTTTGCTGTTCTGTTACACACCTGGAATGGCCTTAGCATTACCAGCTAAATTTAACTCTAACTTCATAGTTGTCCAAGCTACTAAATCATACCCAGAATCTGACTTAACTCCTTTACAACGCCAAAGGCTTCAGGCTGTTCGCCAAAGAAGAAATCGGGAAATTCAGGCTGTGTTAGATTCATCACAACGTGCCCAATTAATTCGAGAGTTACATCAAAGAGCTAATCTTAATCAAGCTTTAGAAAAACTGAATTTAAATCCAGAACAGCAAGAACTAATTAAAGCTATATTGAAATTTACCAATCTCAAATTGAAATTTATTTTCCCTAAAAATACTCCGGCGATATAAAGCTAACAATCCCATATAATTAGTGAAAAAAATCTATTGTTTTATTATTCAGAGTAAATTCACAAATTAAATAGGATTGCTACCGTTATACTCTGTTTTAGAGTTCGCAAGTTTGCAGGCGATAGTAAAAATTGTACCATTCCCCCCAATTGTTAACTTCAGTTAGCGGAAATAACTTTGTAAACGCAAAGGGAAGATGACCGATAGGCGCATCAATTTCATAGATTATTTCCTCATCCTTGCGCCAATTTTCATTGACAAACCAGCCCACAGTTTCAACAAAATCTTTACAGTTTAAGTTTACATCTTTGGTTGTTTGGATGAGGCTTTGCCAAATACAAGTTTGGATACTAAACCCGAAATGGGAGTTACTATAAGTTAACCAAAGCTTATCAATAATCCGCAAATCTTCACAAGGAATAGAATTCACACAATCCCTAGAAAAGAATAGTTCATTGAAGGTAATTTTTTCGGGTTGCTCAAGTGCTAAATTTTGTCTATATGGCATTGCCAATGTTAGCAAAATTTGGCTGGTTTCCTCATCAGCTTCTTGCCATTTATTTTCAGATAAAAGATGACGAAGTTGAGAGTAATGTATGCCAGATTTACTGCTGATATTGGAAGTTTCTTCCTCTTCTATTGCCCAATTATCTGCGGTAATTACCAGTTTTTCGATTTTGTTGTATTGCTCATATAATGCTGTATATTCATGTTCAGTTAACTCTTTTAAACTTTGTTGAAATACTTGTTTTTGCTGTAAATAAATATCCTTAATCGTCTCAATATAAGGACTGAGTAAATCTGCTGACCATTTGCCCAAAGCAAATTCTGATTCTAAATGAAACAGTTGGGGTTCATAGCTAGGATTAAGATGTAAATAATACCAATCGGTAATAAAAGCAGCTAGTAATTGGTGAATTGTCACTATGATTTGTCTAATAGTACGAATTGCTCGAATTTCATCGTACTCGGCTGCTTGTAAAGATTCCTTAACTTCTTCCCAATTCCAAGCTGGCATGGAAATGCTAGCAATATTACTATTTTGAGGATGCCAAAAATTCAGTTGGAAGTAAACTTCGTAATCAGTGATTTTGCTATGTAGTACTAATGTTGGTACGTCAGCTAAAATTTGTTTTAGCTGGAGGACATCTGCATCAGTAATAGAACGAATGAAATAGTCGCTATAAAATCCAACTGGGCAGAGATCGCTATTAGGTGGATAATCCTTATGTAAAAAAGCCTTTAATTTTTCTGGTAGTTCTATTGGTAGGTCATGTTGTAAAGAAGATGGGCAATTAGGGCTAACATTTGGCGGAGAAACCAATACAACTAAACGGTATTTTTTTTGCCCTTCATCTAAAATATTGTAACTTTGTTCTTGGCTAAAAATATTAGCCAAATTTCTCGATTCAAAAATCTTACGGATATCTTTCAATCGATGCTGAATTTGATTAGCTTGCCATTCTAGTAACAGAGTTAGGAGTTTTTTGCTAAATTGCGATCGCAACTGGATAGGTAACTCATAGAGATGATGATGAAAAATATCCTGATATTTAATTAACGCTTCTATATATCGAGTATCTTCTTTAACAGGAAATGGCAAAAAAGCAGAAGTACTGTAACCGCTAGCTATCTCTTCTAGCTTGCGTGCAATACTAGCAGCAGTATTTTTCAGCAAATTCGAGAGAATATTGTCAATAAAAGCAGGTAAGGGGATTACTTTTGCAGGGTTAGCCATAGTGGTAGATGTGATGTCATCCGAAAATCCACTCTGTTTTAGCCTGTTAGCGTGAAGTGTGTCACTATTTATGAGGTATGGGGCATTGGTGATTTCTCTGCATTCCTCATCTGCTTGTCTTTTATCCCCTGGTAATCTCTTTTTAGCTTTAACAGTCGCGGCTACTTTTGCAGCATCTATAATTAATCTTGCCCTATGAGCGTTCGTTACCATGTCGGAAGAAGATATCCGTGCCGCGAGGCTGGAAAAAGTAGATCAGCTAAAACAGCTGGGAATGAATCCCTATGCCTATCGATGGGAATCTACTCACCACGCAGCACAACTACAAGAAAAATTTGCTGATTTACCCAGTGGAGAAGAAGTTGATTTAGAAGTTGCCATTGCTGGACGCATTTTAGCGCGTCGCGTCTTTGGTAAATTGGCTTTCTTTACTTTGCAAGATGAAACAGGCACGATTCAGCTTTATTTAGAGAAAAATCGCATTCAAGAAAGCATGGCAGAGATTGATGCTGATGCTTTCAATCACCTGAAGCAACTGTCAGATGCTGGCGACATCTTGGGAGTCAAAGGCACTATTAAACGGACTGAAAAGGGCGAGTTATCGGTCTACGTCAAACAATACACCATCCTCACTAAATCTCTGTTGCCTCTACCCGACAAGTGGCATGGGTTGACGGATGTGGCTAAACGCTACCGTCAGCGTTATGTTGATTTGATTGTCAATCCTGATGTGCGGCAAACTTTCCGCCGTCGCGCCCAAATCACTGCGGGAATTCGTCGCTATTTAGAACAGCGCGATTTTCTAGAAATTGAAACGCCAGTGCTGCAAAGTGAGGCTGGGGGAGCAGATGCACGCCCGTTTATCACCTATCACAACACCTTAGATATGGAGTTGTATCTGCGGATTGCTACAGAACTTCATCTCAAAAGGTTGATTGTGGGCGGTTTTGAGAAGGTGTTTGAGTTAGGGCGAATTTTCCGCAATGAAGGAATTTCCACCCGACACAACCCAGAATTTACTACCATTGAAATTTACCAAGCCTACGCCGACTACAACGATATGATGGCGTTGACAGAGGGAATTATTACCGCTGTCGCTCAAGATGTCCTCGGAACACTGCAAATTACCTACCAAGGGGAAGCTATTGATTTAACACCACCTTGGCGGCGGGTAACAATGCACGATTTAGTTAAAGAATCTACAGGTTTAGATTACAATTCATTCCCAACCTTGGAAGATGCAAAAACAGCCAGTAAAAATGCTGGGATTCCAGGTGTAGATGAAGCCCAATCTATCGGCAAGTTACTGAACTTAGCCTTTGAAGAAAAGGTAGAAGCCAATTTAATTCAGCCTACCTTTGTTATTGACTATCCTGTAGAAATTTCGCCTTTGGCTAAACCCCACCGTTCTCAGCCTGGTTTGGTAGAAAGGTTTGAGTTATTTATAGTTGGACGGGAGACGGGTAACAGTTTCTCAGAACTTACCGACCCCATTGACCAAAGGGAACGCCTCGAAGCCCAAGCTGCGCGTAAAGCGGCTGGCGACTTAGAAGCCCAAGGTGTTGATGAGGACTTTTTGACAGCATTGGAATATGGTATGCCACCTACAGGGGGTTTAGGAATCGGGATAGATCGCTTGGTGATGCTATTAACTGATTCTGCCAGTATTCGGGATGCGATCGCCTTTCCCCTACTCAAACCCGAAAAATCTGACTCATCCCCAGAAGCAACTACTTAATCAACACTCGCAATTGCATAAAAACAGTAAGGTGCGTTAGGCAAAGCCATAACGCACTATGTTTTATCATTCAATATTTGATTATCTTACTTGCTCTTACTAATTCTCTATGATATTCCTTATAAAGAATAATGAGCTTGACATTCCTTATAGGGAATAATATATTGTGAGGTAGGAAGTGACCTGGACTTGGGAAGTTTATCAAGATGGCAATGGAGAAATCCCTAAAGATTTACTTGCTTTTTTCATCAGGATGATTCCAGCAGAGGAGGAACCAGAACATCCACCAAAGCCATTACTCAGTGCTTCCGAAACCAGACGCTTGCAGGTTAATCTTGGCTACCTGTGCAACAAAGGACTAGCATCACTCACCAGTGGCATTTTTGAGAAGCTGGAAGATGATCTGTATGAGTTACGGATGACTAAAAGCGAACATAACCCAAGATTTATTTTAACGGCTGTGACTCCTCAGCGGTTTGTGGTGCTACATGCCTTTATGAAAAAATACAACGACGCTATCAAAGAAAGAGACAAAGCGCCTGCAAGAGAGAGATTGCGAGAATTGCAGCAGAGGAATCATGAAAAAGCCTAATTTTCAAGCTTGGTTACAGCAGCCAATCAGCGACGATTCAGAGGTGATTTTGGCAGGGAAGCTAGAGTATTTACGTCTCTATCTTACCGATGCTATGCGGGAAATACGTAATAAATCAGGATTAACTCAGGCACAGCTAGCCGAAAAATTGGGAGTAAAGCAAGCGGCGGTTTCCAAATTGGAATCGGCGTTAAAAGACCATGAATTGGAATCAGTGTTGCACTATTTACATACCTTGGGTGCAGATTTGCTAGTAGCCATTAAACAAGGGGATGACTTATATCAAGCCAGCGATAACGATGGTGTATTGCTAGTAGATGTACCAGATATAGTGGCACAAAAAGCATTAGCGGCGAACATGAGCGTGCGGGAATATGTTTGTGCAGCAATTGAGAAGTTTGCTAGCGAAAATAATGGACTGAGAACCGCTTTAGTAAAACTGCTGGAAAGTGATGATTTAGTAGCAGTAAAAGTAAGAGAGCGTTTAGGTGCAAAGGCAATTCCAGAAATTGCTATAGAGTTAGAAAAATGTCTGAGTCTATCTGAAGAAGACCGAATTTTTGCTGTTAAGAATGTATTGGCGGGTAGTGTGGCGGTTGGAGAAAGTAATCGCGGAAGCAATAATGAAATTGATGAAATTGAGTTGTTAGATTTAGCAGAAGAACTAGTAGAGAAGTTAGTAGATTTCATTGATAAATATAACTAAACATGAGCTTTAATAATATAGTGAAAGGTTTTGGTGTTAAAAAACCAAAAAAGAACCAAAATCAATATAAATTTTATATTGATTTTTTACATAAATTATTAAAGGTAATTTCAGCTAATCCAAATAAACCTAAAGTTGCTTATCGGTTGCTTGAAGCTAACAAAGATAAGTTGAATCAGGAATTTCCTCCAGTTTTCAGACGATGGTTAACAACTAAATTATCTACAAATTCTCAACAAGCTTATGCTACAGCAGATGCTACTGTAAAATTAATGCTTTTGTTGAATGAGTTTGAGCAGGGAAATAGAGTTGTTTGTGAGGAGATTTGCATTGCTGGTTATGAAGTTTTACTAACGTTAGTTACTCGTTCTCACTTTCCCGAAATATGGGCGATGATTCAACACAATCTCGGCGAATTATACCTGGAATGTTGGAGAGGAGAACGAGCAGAGAATATTGAAAAAGCTATCCGCTGTTTTTATCAAGAATTAGAAATACACACACTAAAGCGCTATCCTAAAGAATGGCTAAGTGCCAAAAATGACCTGGGAGTTGCCTATGGCGATCGCATTCAAGGTGAACGTTCTGAGAATATTAAACAAGCAATTCAGCATCTTACAGAGGCAATCCAAGAGTTTCCACCAGAACGGTTTACTAAACTATGGTTAAAGCTCCAGTATAATCTTGATAGAATCTCATGTGAAAACAGGGAAGATGATATAGAAGAATATATTCAACAGGGACTCAGTCAGTTAACGCAAAACTTATCTACAAAAGAACAAAATCCAAAAGAATGGGCAAATATCCAACTAAATTTGGGTGATTATTACCATGCTAGTTACATAGGAGATAGAGGTAAAAATTTAGAAAAATCTATCCATTTTTATACACAGGCATTACAAGTATTTACTGCTGAAAAATATCCCGAAGAGTGGGGAAAGATTCAACAACATTTAGGTAATTCCTATCTGCATCGTATCCGAGGAGATGAAAGCGAAAATATTGAATCTGCTATCAATTGTTTTACGCAAGCTCTACAAGTAAGGACGCAACAACATTTCCCCGAAGCATGGGCTAAAACCAAAAGCTATTTAGGTATTGCTTTTCGCAGACGTATTGATGGAGATAAATCGGAAAATTTAGAACTGTCTCTTCAGCATTGTCAAGATGCTTTACAAGTAGATATCCGCGATCGCGATCCACATCTATGGGCAGAAATTCAATTACATCTTGCTACAGTTTACGTCGATAGAATGGTGGTTTCTAAAACTGAGAATATTAAACAGGCTATTTTCTATTTTCAGCAAGCACTGCAAGAATATACTCCAGAGCGCAACCAAGAACTTTGTGGTTTAACTCACATGGAACTAGGGATTGCTTATGGTGGAATTCAGGATTTTGAAAAAGCTATATATCACTTCCAAGAAGCATTACAAGTATGTACCCGCGATCGCTTTCCTGAAAGATGGGCTGATATTCAACATAATCTCGGTGGTGCTTATGCAAATCGCATCCAAGGAAATCATCAAGAAAATATTGCTTTAGCTATCCATTGTTGGCAGCAAGAGTTAGAAATATATACACCTAATAGGTTTCCTCGGCTATCCTATGACGCAGGAAGATCTCTTGCCTTCATAAGTCTTATGGAAGATAAGTGGGAAACAGCCATTCAAGGCTACGCCACAGCTATAGAAGCGATCGAAACCTATCGTACCTGGGATAATTCTGAAACTCGCCGCCAAGAAATTCTAGAAGAAGCTATTGATATTTACCAAGAGATGGTAGAAATCTGCATCAACGCAGGACAAATTGAAAAAGCTTTTGAATATGCCGAGCGATCGCGCTCTAAACGCCTGGTAGACTTAATGGCAAGTAACGATCTCTACCAAAGCGGCGAAATTCCCCCAGAAGTTAAAGAATTATTGCAGCAATATGAAGAACTACAACAACAAATTGATCAAGAACGCGATCGCCCAATATCCAACGATAACGGTAGTCAAACACGCGCTGTATTCCAAGCTTACAACGAAGCGATCGCATTTTTAGAAACTGAAAAACAGCAAGTTTGGGAACAAATCAGACGCTTAGATCCTGTGTTAGCTGGCGAAATTCAAGTTAGCGCTCCTAATTTTTCCGCAATCCAAAAGCTGATTGACCAGCCTACTACCGCTATTCTCAATTTCTATACTATCGATAACCACACCTATATCTTTGTCCTGCGACAAAATCAAATTACCCTCCACACTTGCACCGGACAAGGGCTAAAAACGCTGCAAGACTGGATTGAGCAGAATTGGATATCACCTTATGTAAGTGATAACCAGACATGGAATAGCCAAATTAATCAGATTCTTAGCGAACTAGCTCAACGTTTGCAACTGCCTGAATTAATTTTTCAACATTTAGAAGGTATTGAAGAACTAATTTTAGTACCTCACTTATTGCTGCACCAAATTCCCTTTGCGGCTTTACCAATTGAAAATCATCAATATCTAGGAGATCAATTTCTGATTCGCTATACTCCTAGCTGCCAAATATTGGAATTTTGTCAACAACGCGACAAAATAGAAAACTGCGAATTGTATGGCACTATCGAAGATGCGACAGATGATTTACCCTGCGCCAGTTTTGAAGGTGAAAAAGTTGCCAAACTGTACAACATTCCTCACTCTCAACGCCTGAGAGGTAGCATTCAAGCGACTAAAGCTAATTATCGTCAGCTAGCTAAACAAGTCCAAGTGCTTCATTGCTGTCATCATGCTGAATCATGTCTTGACAATCCCCTTGCATCATATTTGAAATTGGGGGATGGCACTATTACTTTAGGGCAGTTGATGACACCAGGATGGCGTTTACCCAATCTCTCTGATGTTTTTCTTTCCTGCTGTGAGACGAATTTGGGTATTCCTGGGCTAACTGATGATATTCTCACCCTCTCCACAGGCTTTTTGTGTGCTGGTGCGAGAAGCGTTGTCAGTACTCTCTGGGAAGTAGATGATTTAGCCACAGCAGTATTTTCAGTATTTTACTACCAACACAGACAACAGGGTAAAAGCCGTCCGGAAGCTTTACGACAAGCTCAAATCTCCTTACGCAGTTTAAGGAAAGAGGATGTTAAAGAAATTTCTCCAGAAGCACAAGCCAGGGAAAGAGAACTCATAAAAAGTAGAAGACAATACAGCCCTGGGACAGTAGAACATCGCGAATGGGAGCGTGAATATAAGATGTATGCCAGATTTAACCGATTAATTCAAGCTATCGAAAGTTCTAAGCAAGAGTTTCCCTTTTCTCATCCGCGTTATTGGTCTGCTTTCATCTGCCAGGGTTTACGATAATAAGCGATCGCACTTCCTGATTCCTCAACAGTCAACACGAGGGTTTAAGGTTTTTGCAGGTTATTAGGTGAGAATGCTATAAAATAATTTTAAAATTCCAGCGACTCACTCCAGTTTTGAGGTTTATCATTATTTGCAAGCCAAAGATATTAAAAAACAATTAAGATTACTCATAGAGGAAGCATCTGTTATTGATCCTGGTTTAGCGAGAAAATTAGAAGATATAAATCGCTGGGTTAAAGATGTTAAGCCTGGTTCTTTGACAGCTAAAAAATTTGTCCTTTTTTTTCTGCAACAAATTATTCAAGATGCAATAATTTGGTTGGATATTCAAGCGTTGGAATCACCAGAGGAGCAACAGCATTACTTTGAGCGGATGACGCCATCAGAATATTATTGGTATAAGTATTTATTTCCCAAATGGCTCAATCAACCAGATCCTAAGTTTTCTATCTGGAAAAGAAAATTGATGGCCGGGGAGTTTCAGCAAGAGGATATCAATATATTAAGAGCGATCGCTACAGATGTGGTTCATCGAGAAGGGACATTTTGGCATTGCTATATAGCAGATTTTTCAATGGCAACTGATATAATTATAAGTAATAGAGAGCAGCAACCACTGTGTATTCAGATTACGAGTCTCTCGGATGAATTTTCTCAAGAAAAGTCTGATAATTGGGAAAACACCTTGCAACAATGGGGCATAGATAGAGGTTTATTTTTAAGTTATAACCCCCACATTACGGATTTTGTCACTCAGTTAGTGAATATATCACTGTATAACAGCGATCGCCTAAAAACAGGCGTTTATTTAAAATTCAGTTTATAGTTTTAAGTCTTTTTCCTGTACTGTCTTAACGAAACTACACAACTATGGGGAAACAAAGGTCACTTGAACCTCAAGAAAGATTGGAAAAATTTTTAGAGCATTTAGCAGCAGCTAGGGAATTACAAAGAAATTGGATGACTTATGGACTTGATTATGTAGATAAGTATGTTGAGGATGTAGATGGAGACTGGTGGGAAAAGTGGGAAGAAGAAGAACAGCAGAGTTTTGTAGACTCAGTGACTGATTTCCTCAAAAGTGATGACTCCATAGCCGTAAGAGTACGCCAGAAGCTAGCGAATAAACCAATTCCCGAAATTGCAGAGAAGCTAGAAAAATACTTTAGTTTCCCAGAAGCAGAAAGAATATTTGCGCTTAAGGACTTTTTAAGTAATAGCTTAATAGAAGACAACAACCGTAATAGTAGTAACAATTTTGTAGATGTTGAACTTTGTGATTTAGTAGCAAAAGTTTTAAATAAATTGCAAGAAATTTCCGTCAGATATCAGAGTCAATTTCTCTAATTTTCCTCTCCTCTCTATTACAGATGATAAAGGCGCGTTATCACTTTCGTTAACGCGCCCTTAACTCAATATTTATCATCATCGGGTTAAATAGTATCAGGGTGGGAAATGCTGACCCTGATACTATTGTTTGAAAGTAAGCTAATTGGCAACTTCAGCCATTTCAATAACGCGCCCTTCATAATCCTTAACTAAAAAATTAAGGGGCTTTTGGTTGCGAATCTTAAACTTTAAACCGCGTGTTTCAACTCGCAGTAAAATCATTTCTAAGCAATCGCGATCGAAACAGACATGGCGTTGCTGATTTTTAGTGCCTAAACTAGCGCCAGTAATTACGTGCAATTGGGTATTTTTCTTTAACTGATACCACAAACCTTCACTAGCATTATTCATGCTTCTGCTACCGAAACTGGAACCAGCTGACATATAAAGCGGGTCTATGCTGGTTGCGCCGATGGTTTGTTCGTAGTTGTAGTAGTAATGCAAAGGCACTTCAGCCGCAGGTAAATCTAGCAGCCCTTCATACAACTGTCGTGCAATCTCCAAATCTGAAACCATGACAGTATGCACTTTTGGCGCACTGGTGAGAAACATCCACATTGCACCAGCATAAGCCGCCAGTAGCAACACCATAATACCTTGGGTTGATAATAGGCTATCTAGGGGCAAAGAAGGCAAAAAAGAGGCTAAAGTCAAAGGACTGAGCAGTAATGGTATCACGCTAGCTACTATAACCATGAATAAATCAAATATTTATTGTATAGGGGAGACGCTTTTATGATTGTCGATTAAGACTAAAATTAACTCTTTGTTTATAGTGTATCAATAACTTTAGTGTCTGAAGTTTGAAGTCTCACAGACAAATATAAAGATATTGTGCGCTAACCGGGGAAACTACAGCCCCACATATTTTAACAACTATCAACCCGACGACTTGTGCAAATACCCCATTTTCCTGAAGCTAACCACCCCCTAGTCAAGTCACTATTTCATCAAAGTGACCAAGAACTGCTAACTTCTTTTCAAAACTCTCCGGATTCGGGGAAGTACTTTACGGCGATTTTTTGCCGCTATAGTCCGATAGTCTACACCTTGATTCGCCACTCGGCGCGATCGCCTGTGCAAGCAGATTATCTGTTTGCCCTTACCTGGCGACATATTTACTATGAACTGGGTGGACTAGATTTAAACAAAAGCTCCCAAGCAGATCAAGAACCTTTAACCCTGCAAAACTGGCTGATTAATATCACGGCTTTCTGTATTAACGAAATTGAACTACCACCTACAGAAGCTATTCATTACTCTCTCAAGGCGACTTCACCAGCTTTTTGGTGTTATGTGGAACAAGCTTTGGAACAACTACCACCAGTATTGCGGTTTGTGGTGTTAATGGCTCAAACTTTTCGCTGGAGTGAAACGAGAATTGCGGCTTATCTGCAAGCTGAGGGTGAAAATTTTACCCCGCTTGAAGTAGCCAATTTTCTTCAGGAAGGATATCGTATGTTAGAGGCAAAATTACCTGGAGACATTCGTACTATTTATTTAGGTGAAGGTGCTGCCTAATCCTAGCTTAAGTAGAAGTACATACAAATCTAAAAACAAGGTAATTTAAACTTGACTTATAAAACCTTCTACTTAAAAGCGAAATTTCTCAGGTAAGTTTTATGAAACAAAGGTATTTCTTACCAGAGGCTAGCATTGTCGATATGAATCCCCCCCGGAAATCAAAAAGCTATGAATTGGGGAGTTGGGATTGTGCTATCCTCACCTCGTACCGGGGTGGCAAATCCCAATTTTTGGCTATTTGCTTGTTAATTTTGGCTATGGCTTTGAGTCCTTTAAAAGCCAGTGCGGTGGATATTACCCAACAACTACACCGCCCGTTAAATAATCCCGGATTGCGAGACTCCAGAGAAGAAGCAGACAGTTTATTGCGTATCGGTGAGCAACAGCAAATGTCTGGTGCTGCTGATAAAACAATTGATTCTTGCTTACAAGCGCTGGAAATTTATCACTCTTTGGGAGACTATAAAGCCCAAGGTAAAACTTACGGATTACTAGCGAAGTCCTATATTCAGCTTAACCGATTTACGGAAGCGGAAGATGCATTACGGCGACAGTTAGCGATCGCGCGTGATACAAAAGATTTTCAGTCGCAAATTTTCGCACTGAATAATATTAGTACTGTGCTGCTGCAAAAGGGAGCATATAGCTCTGCGGGTAAAGTAGTAGAGGAAGCTCTGTCAATTGCCCAGAATGTTGACAATCTTGCCGGAAAGGGGCTGTCTTTGAGTAATTTAGGGCTAGTAAATGCTAGGTTAGGCAATTACAACAAGGCTATTAAATTGTACGAAACGGCTTTAACTTACCGCCGTCAGGTTGGTGATATTTTAGGTGAAACCAATACCCTGAATAATTTGGGTGAGGCTTACCTCGCAATGGGAAATTATCCTGACACTATTGGAACCTATGGCGCGGCTTTGCGGATAGCTAAAACCACAAGCGATCGCATTAATTATGTAAGATCGATTGATGGTTTAATTGCCTCTCACAGTTCTGTCGGACGTTATGAACGTGCTTTTGATTTATTACAGCAACGCTTAGAAATCGCTAGAGATACGCAAAATTTGCGCGATGAATTCAAAGCTATCATGGTCTATGCTCAATTGTACGAGCAGTTAAATAAATATCTAACTGCCCGTCATTTCTACGAAAGAGCGCTAATAATAGCCCAAAATATGGGAGATAGTAAGCAAGAGGTGTTTTTAGTCGATAAATTGCTGAAAATGCCTAAGCAGTGATTGGATTAGCAGCAGGTAGGGCTATGCTTAACAAAACATTAGATATGCTGAGTATTGCTCCTACTACTGCCAACTGACAACTGACAACTGTACGGGCGGGTTCACAAATATCCTCACTGAATCAACGATATTCTCAATAAACCCGCCCCTACTAACAACTGACTAATTCAAAAACACTGAGCCATTAGATTGAATTCTCATGGCTTTTTTGTCTTGAGCTACGTCTGTTGTTTCATCTAATCTTACTTCCAACAAACCTGTTTCTGAAGCTTGGGCATTAACGGAGATTAATCCGCCGTCTGCACGTTGGAATGTAACTGTTATAGGCGCACGTAGACCTTGTAATATTACATCAGATTGGCCGCCGAGCGATCGCTCATTTGTATCACCAACAACTTGATAAGTGATATTCGCTCCAGTGTCATTTACCAGCCTGATATTAACATTAGCATTTTCGAGTAGTGCGACTGTAGCAACTGGGCTTTGGGATGGAGAAGTTACAGAATTTGATGTTGAAGGAACCTGCTGGGGTGTAGAGTAAGTACCATAACTACCAGTTTGTGTATTTTGCTGGGGTGTAGAGTAAGTACCGTAACTACCAGTTTGTGTATTTTGCTGGGAGCGATTGTAAGGTGCTTCGTTTAAAATACCGGGATTGGGGTTAAGTCCTGGGGTTGTTGTTCTTCCTGGTGTTTCTCCACCTACACCTGTTTGATTTTGTGAAGAAGCCCCAGAATTATAGTTATAAGGAAGTGTTCCTTGAGATTGCAATTGTTGAGTTAAAGCATTAGGTGGGCATCCTTGGGGAACTACAACACGGCTATTGTGTGGTTCTTCGTAAAATATTCTCGGACAAGGATTGACTTTGCCGCTAGGAGAACTAGGCTGTGGAGTTACAGGAACTGGTGTTTGGGCTAATGCTGGCATACTCATTAGTACACCGCCACAGAGAGCAGCTAAAAACTCAGCAGATTTGCGAAACTTGTGCGACTTGTTATTCATGAGTTCACTCCTAGAAAAATTTCAACTGGAATTATTGGTACATTTGATAAATCAGCAAATTAAATCAGGTAATAACTTGGCAATTATTACTCTTAAATATTGAATTTATCTGCTTTTTATAATGGCTAAGACTGCCGTCTCCATTAGATAATCACAATTATCCCAAGCACAAAAAAAAGGGAATAATCTGAGTTTAAGACGTATTTTCATTAAGCCTTATTGCCGCTTTTGATAATATTAATTTAGCAATTGTCTTTATTTGATGTATCTTACTAGAGGTTTGAAATTTTAATTAAATTAAAGATAATGTTTACTACTGAAGAATGAGGAAATCAATCATTAGTTATAATTCAATCAGCTTAGATGATGAAATTATTTCATCAATTAGAAATTTAATTTCTTTTCTAGAAATATTAAAATTAAGGTGGTCTATTTAGGATTGACTATAGATTACTAGGTGGGCATCAATTGCCGACTTTTAGAGAATTATGATTACAGTCTGCGCAAAATACGCAAACATTGAGCTACAACTTACTCCAGTCTGCGTATGAGCCGCAAACGTGAAAGCTGTAGCTCTTGCAGCTTGCGCAAAACACGGAAATGTTAAAGCTGTAGCTCTTGCAGGTTTAACAGAAGCTCTTGCAGCTTGCGCAAAACACGGAAATGTCAAAGCTGTAGCTCTTGCAGGGTTGACGGAAGCTCTTGCAGCTTGCGCAAAACACGGAAATGTTAAAGCTGTAGCTCTTGCAGGGTTGACGGAAGCTACTACAGCTTTGGCAAAAGTAGATACAGTGGAAGAATCAGAAAATTAATTATGAGTTGAGAGAATTTAGTATTGCCCACTCCGGGGTCAAATCCTACGGTTTGCTAGATAGAATGCGCGGATGGGTAGGTGTTGAAAACGGGATTTTCATAAAAGCGGCTGAAACTCTTTGTCTGTAATACTTGCAAGTTTTATTGCTGTTTTATCGTCCGCGCTTCCTACGCAGGATAACTTTCAGCGATTTTGGTTTTGCTTTTTGACTATTGCTTGTGTTATTATTGACCTGTCCGCGCAACAGAACCTTGAAAACCTGATATTAATTAGCTTTCAGGCTTCCGCACTTGAAATTTCACTTAATCCCTATTAGGGATTGAAACATCCCGGAAGGACAAGCCAAGGGGATGGATGATTACTTGAAATTTCACTTAATCCCTATTAGGGATTGAAACGAAGTAAAGCAAAAGCCTGTTTCAGCAATTCGCTCTCTTGAAATTTCACTTAATCCCTATTAGGGATTGAAACTTTGGGCTTCATCCTCTGCGATTAATCTAAATGCTTGAAATTTCACTTAATACCTATTAGGGATTGAAACGATTTATTTGAGAACTTAATGTGAAACCACGCTAAGCTCATAGCCCACCTCCGAATGAATTCGGAGTCTAATAGCAAAAGTAGCTAAAGCTAACTAAAAATTATTATTTATCCCCAGTTTACTTTAGTAGGGGCGGGTTCACAGATATGCTCCAATAATTCACGACTATCTCGCTTAACCCGCCCCTACAATTTAGGATAATTTATTGTTTGTATTTACCTGAAGAATGGACAATTTTCTGAGTTAAAACAAATGTTGAGAACAGAATTAAGGCTCAAATGTGACAGGGAAAGTCACTGTAAAAGTAGTACCTTTACCAAAGCTGCTGTCAACTTGTATTTGACCTTGGTGATGTTCGACAATAGCTTGAGCGATCGCTAATCCTAACCCCGAACCTGTAGAAATGTCGCAAGCTGTGTTTTCGGTGATGTGGGTACGTGCTGGATCTACGCGATAAAAGCGATCAAATAATCTTGGTAATGCTTCTGGGGGAATCCCAACCCCTGTATCGCTAACTTTAACTTGTAATTGGGCACTACTGTAGCGCAATCCTGGAACCCGATTGATTCCTTCGAGACGCGCCAATTCTACATTTACTTGTCCACTCGCAGGGGTGTACTTTAAAGCATTGCCAATTAAATTAGTAAACAATCGCACCAATTGATCCCAGTTACCAGCCAGGGTAAACCAATTATCTAGCAACTCAGGGCTAATATCGCTATGGTGAGCATCAACTAAATGCAAAGTCAAAGCAATCTGCTTTTCTGTGGCTAATAATTGCTGTTCTTCTACCACTTCCATCAGCAACGCATCTAAAGGACAAGCAGAAAAGTTATCTTTGCTGATACCACTATCTTGTCTAGCGAGAAATAGTAAATCATTGACTAACCTCCCTAAACGCTGGGTTAGTCGTTCCACTAATTTTAACTGTTGGCGATAATGTGAGGAAGTAGTAACTTCCCCTTCTGCTAACTCTAAATCAGTTAAGGCTACTTGGACGTTAGTTTGAATCAAGGTTATGGGATTTCTCAGTTCGTGGGAAGCATCGGCGGTAAATTGTTTCAAGCGTTGATAGGAATCTCCTACAGGTTCCATCGCTTTCCCTGAAAGAAACCAACCGCTTGCACCTACAGACAAAACCATTAATCCCGTACCCAGTGCTAAATCAAAAATTAACTGACGACTGGGTTTGGTAACTTCAAACCAAGGATGACTAACACGCAAATAGCCTAATACTTGCCTGCCTACTTCGACGCGCTGGGTGACTTGGCGTAATAAAACTGGCGATTCTCCCCAACCCTCTTGCTTATAAACATGTACCGTTTCTCCAGTGCGGTTGCCATGTATAGGAATATTTAAAGGTGTGGTGAGAGTTGACCATAATAACTCACCAGTGGGACTGAACCATTCCAAATCAATGTGGTCGTCTTCTACAGTATCAGCATTATCCCGGAAGCTGGCTTCTACATTAATGCGTAAAGTGTCAGTACCGCTATTAACTGGTTCGATAACAAGCGATCGCTCGACGATTTCCACTACATGATTGAGGGTATCGTCAATCCGCTCAACTAGGGTACTGCGAACATATAAATATACGCCACTAGCAAATAGTAGAAGTAATACAGCAGTGACAGCAGTATACCAAAGAGCTAGACGACGACGGGTAGCTTGAAACATGATTTATGTTGGGCATGGGGCATGGAGCATGGGGCATGGGTCATAGAAGTATCGCATAGGAACGAGGCTTTTTGCTCCGTGAACGAGGCTTTTTGCTCCGTGAACGAGGCTTTTTGCTCCGTGAACGAGGCTTTTTGCTCCGTGAACGAGGCTTTTTGCTCCGCGAACGAGGCTTTTTGCTCCGCGAACGAGGCTTTTTGCTCCGTGAACGAGGCTTTTTGCTCCGCGAACGAGGCTTTTTGCTCCGTGAACGAGGCTTTTTGCTCCGTGAACGAGGCTTTTTGCTCCGTGAATGAGGCTTTTTGCTCCGCGAACGAGGCTTTTTGCTCCGTGAATGAGGCTTTTAACTCAACTCCATGCCCCCCTACCCCAATGCCCAATGCCCAATGCCCAATGCCCAATGCCCAATGCCCAATGCCCAATGCCCAATAACATCAATCTCCCAAATAAATGCCTAAACCGCGAGCAGTTTTGACTAGGGTATCTCCTGGGTTGACTGCTCTATATTGAGCGATCGCTTCGGCAATGGGGACGGCGAAAACTTGGCGATTTTGCCAGGTTACCATGTGATCGTATTTACCTTCTTCTATGAGGTTGACGGCGGCGACGCCAAAGGCGGCGGCGACTAGGCGGTCTAGGGGGGAAGCTGTACCGCCTCGTTGTAAATGCCCTAAAACGGTGACTCTGGTTTCTGCGCCGATGCGATCGCTTAGTTGGTCAGCTAGGTATTGACCGATACCACCATATCGTGATTGTCCCAAGCTATTAGTCATGGTGACGGCGGCACCTTCTTGAGTTTTCACGGCTTCGGAAACGACGATTAAACAATAGTTTTTGCCTTGTTCTTGGCGTTGTTTAATCTTGTGGCAAATGTGGTCAATATTGTAGAGAATTTCGGGAATTAAAATTACATCTGCACCGCCAGCAATTCCCGCTGCGATCGCAATATGTCCCGCATCACGCCCCATCACTTCTAAAATGATCACGCGACTGTGAGAAGCGGCGGTAAAATGTAGGCGATCCAATGCTTCAGTGGCAATGTTAACCGCCGTATCAAAACCGATGGCATGTTCAGTAATGCCAATATCATTATCAATGGTTTTGGGAATGCCAACTAAATTAATGCCGCCTTGTTGCGCCAAACGGCGGAGAATTGCCAAACTACCATCACCACCAATGCCAATTAAGGCATCTAAACCAAGTTGATGGTAACCGGCGATAATTTCCTCAGAGCGATCGCATAAACTACCATCAGGCATCGGAAAAGCAAAGGGATCGCCTTTATTTGTCGTCCCTAACATTGTTCCCCCAGAAGTTAACAGGGGATCTACTTGGTCTATTTCCAGTTTCGTCACTTGCGGCGGACGCGCCATTAATCCTAAAGTTGCTTGGCGAATTCCTAATACTTCCCAACCTTTTTCACCAGCACAATGCACTACAGATCTGATCGCTGCATTCAAACCAGAGCAATCACCACCACTAGTCAGAATGCCAATACGCTTAGATTCTCCCATATTTTTTTACATTTCAAAAATGAAATTTTTTGATTAGTCTGAGGCGCGGTTTTACTTGACTATATTGGTAAGTCAATCATCTTTAAGGAACTTCTAGGTAAAAAATATTCTCGCAACGATTGTTCACCGTTGACCGTTGACTGTTGACTGTTGACTGTTGACTGTGAACTGTGAACTGTGAACTGTGAACCGTCAACAGTCAACAGCTTAAACGGAATAATTTTTTTTGGAGTTCTCTAAACCCTTACCAATGCCCAATGCCCAATGCCCATTGAGCATTGAAAGTATTTTCATTGCACCGCCCCACATTATTTATTTGCCCTTGCCCTTAAATCTATGACAAACAATCCTTAATTGAACCGATACATTTGCAAGCTTTGAGCGCTTTAGCAACTGAGAATAAAGAAAAAACTATTAATCTAACTTTGCCAATATGATTCACGCAAGATGCTTATTGTACAAACATTTGCGTACCAGAATATATATTAGTTTTTTAAAGCTTTTTAACAAATCAATACAGTTAGCGATCGCTTTTTAACACGCAATTTTGCTAAACTCCACAAAGCCGGACACCATTTCCTTTACTATGGTTGATGATGGGCGGCACCTTTGTGTTTTCAAGCGATCATGCCAAAATCCAAAAAGAGCGGTACTTCGATTAATCTGAACGATCCACAATATTATCTCAACCGAGAATTAAGCTGGTTAGAGTTTAATAGCCGGGTATTACATGAAGCTTGCGACCAGCGCACACCACTGCTAGAAAGACTCAAGTTTTTAGCAATCTTTACCTCGAATTTAGATGAATTCTTTATGGTACGGGTTGCAGGTTTAAAGCAACAAGTCGAGGCCAAAGTCACTCAATTAAGTCCTGATGGGCGCACGCCACAACAACAGCTAGATGATATCAGGTTTACACTCAGTCCTCAGGTGACGAAACTGCACCAACATTTTGAGCAAGTACTGCGACCTCTGCTAGCAAATAATCATATACATATTCTGGACTATATAGATTTAAGCGATAAACAGCGCAATTATCTGGATAATTACTTTGAAGAACAAATATTTCCTGTTCTCACACCCTTAGCTGTTGATCCTAGCCATCCCTTTCCTTATATTTCTAATTTGAGTTTAAATTTGGCAGTTGTTGTCAAAAATCCGGAAACCGAAGAAGAATTTTTTGCCAGAGTTAAAGTTCCGAAAGTTTTACCCCGGTTTTTACCTTTACCGCCAGAATTGGGAATTCAACACAACGGTCAACCTGCCCACTGGACTGGTGTACCCTTAGAACAGGCGATCGCTCATAACTTAGATTCCCTATTTCCGGGAATGAATATCCAGGAATATCATCCCTTCCGCATTACCCGCGACGCCGATTTAGCCTTGGAAGAAGATGAAGCCGACGATTTGCTGTTAGCCATTGAACAGGAATTGAGAAAGCGCCGCATTGGTGGTACTCCTGTCAGATTAGAAATTCAATCGCAAACACCCGAAGCAGTGCGATCGCGTTTATTACAAGATTTAGAATTAACTGAAAGCGATGTCTATGAAGTCGATGGACTTTTGGGACTGCGAGATTTAATGTACTTCATGGCATTATCATTGCCAGAATTTAAAGATCCACCCAGACAGTCTGTAGTTCCTTCGCGCCTCCAATGGTTACGGGAACCTAGCGTTAGTTCGGAACTTCCCGAAGTTGAAGAAGGAAAGGACTTTTTCGCGGTGATTCGGGAACGAGATTTATTAGTCCACCATCCCTATCAATCTTTTTCTACGACAGTGGTGCGTTTTATTACCCACGCCGCCCACGATCCGAATGTGCTAGCGATTAAAATGACCCTTTATCGCACCTCCGGCGACTCACCTATTGTCAACGCCTTAATTGCGGCGGCGGAAAATGGCAAACAGGTATCGGTTTTAGTTGAGTTAAAAGCCCGATTTGACGAAGAAAATAATATTTACTGGGCGAGAAGGTTAGAAAGAGTAGGGGTTCACGTAGTTTATGGTTTAGTCGGCTTAAAAACCCACTGTAAAACTATCATGGTAGTGCGTCGTGAAAAAGACCGGATGCGCCGCTACGTACATATCGGTACAGGTAACTACAACCAAAAAACCGCACGCCTATATACAGATTTAGGATTATTTACCTGTAATGAAGAAATCGGTGCGGATATCACTGATTTATTTAACTTTTTAACAGGTTATTCGCGACAAAAGTCATACAGAGAAGTACTTGTAGCCCCTGTGAACATGCGCGATCGCTTTTTAGCATTAATTAATCGCGAAATCGACAATGCAAAAAATGGATTTACCGGGCGGATTGTCGCCAAAATGAATTCCTTAGTCGATCCCCAAATTATCGCCACTTTATATGAAGCATCCAGGGCGGGAGTGCAAATTGATTTAATTATTCGCGGAGTCTGCTGTTTGCGACCTGGACTTAAAGACATCAGTGAAAATATTCGGGTTATTAGCATAGTTGGTCGCTTTTTAGAACACTCAAGAATTTTTTATTTTTACAACAATGCTCAAGAAGAAATATACATTGGTAGTGCCGATTGGATGCGTCGCAACTTGGATCGCCGCGTAGAAGTGATCGTTCCTATCCAAGACCAAGATATTGCCAAAGATTTGCAAGAAATTCTGGGAATTATGCTAGCAGATAACCGTCAAGCTTGGGAGTTACAAGGCAATGGTAGCTATATTCAACGCCATCCAGGCGATCGCGCCCCTGAAGCCCACTCACAAAAAACTTTCATTAATATGGCACTACGCTCAACCAGCATAGCCGCAAATCTCATTGACAATAAAAAGAATTCTTTCTATCTTGACAACTAGAAAAATTCTGTCTTTGAGAAAACTTTAATAACTCCTCACAAAAACTCTATTATTTATCCTTAGGATGAAGGCAATTATTCAACCATAGGATAGAGTAATTCCTGCCACTTGTTCCCCTAAACTATAAAAGTTATAGTACTTAGTCTTTTACTTTGAATGTTAATGTTGTCCTGTGAGTCTTCTACCTTACGTGTTCTTTTGGTTGACGATCACGAATTAACACGCTTAACGCTACAATTAGCTTTTTCTTGCCAAGAAAATATTCAAGTAGTCGGTTTAGCCAAGAATGGTCAAGAAGCCATCGAAATGGTGAAGCGTCATCATCCTGACGTGATTGTGCTCGATTTACAAATGCCAGTAATGGATGGTTGGAGTGCCTCCAATCATATTAAAGCGATCGCCCCAAAGACACAAATCCTAGCTTACTCTTCCATAGAGGATGCAAATTTGCAGCAGACAAAAGCCATGACTAGCTTTGATGATGTTTGTAAAAAGGATGTCCCAACCCACGAACTGATAGCTTTAGTTAGAGAGTTAGGAACCCGCAAAAGTGATACCTAAACAGCTAACTGAGGTAAACAATAGATGAGACAGCAAAGTATCTGGATGAACCGATGCGCGGTTCAAATCTGGAGACTAGGGACATTCTCTTACATAAAAACGTCAGTATAGCTATTAACTCAAGCTATACTGACGCAGTTTTGCTTTTTGTGAAGGCTGGATTAGCCTAGTTATTTTCTGTCTGAGGAATAGTGCGTTTAAATTCGTCCATTAAATCATCCAATTCTTCCAAAGCTTGATTGACATCAATTCTCAAAGTTCCTAGATTAGGTTGTTCTAGTAGGCTGAGTAGGTAATCGCGCTTGCTTTCAACAGCAGCAATTCGTTCTTTTATAGTCTGTATATCCATTGTTTTTACATTCCTTAACTATCTTCCAGTTTAAATTAACGCAAAAAAGACCAGGGTGGAAATTTACTGGTTCAACCAGGTTCAGTGGAGAAATCAAATCCAGCTTTAGCAGCACCGTAATCACCGAGTAGTTTTAGCTGATACTCTTCCCTTAGATGTTACTCATATCCGATGATATTAAAATTAAGGCTTTCAGAATTTATATTAACCTCAGCTCATGCTACGCCAACTTTCTTTGGGAACACTCGGTTTAACTGTCGGTAGTATTTTAACTATCGGTGGATTTGTTGCCTACGCCGCTGATAATGCCACACTTAATCTTGTCGGATTTTTCTATGGGTTTCCTCTATTGCTGGGAGGATTAGCACTCAAAGCTAATGAATTAAAGCCCATACCCTTTACTCAAACTACTACACCAGAAGTTTTGCAGCTGCGCGAACAACAAGCAACAGTTACACAAAATAAAATTCGTAAAGATATCACCAGATATTGCTATGGACAAAAAGCCCATTTCGATGTAGCACTTGCTTATTTAGGTTTGAGTCCTACAGATGAAGAAAGACCAATAGTTACAGGATTAAAAGAAAAAGAAATTAATGGTGCTTACGCCTTAATTGTAGAATTTGATTCGCCACTCATCGGAATTGATGTTTGGCAGCAAAAGCAGGAAAAAATGACTAAATACTTCGGACCTGGAGTTCAAGTAGAAATCACGCAGCCAGATGAAAACAAAATTGAACTGGCACTGATTACTATTCTAGAAAAATAGTCAATGGTCAATGGTCAATGGTCATTTGTCATTTGTTCAGCAATTTTAGGCTAGGAACTGTTGACTGTTGACTGTTGATTATTGAATAAAAACTCATTTCTCTAAACGTACTGCATACCACTGTAGATATTCTCCGGGGCCTAAATCTAACTCACAACTCGTATTTTTTAAATATTTAGCTTGTTCTGCTAAGCCATTAATTTTTTGCACATCTGGCGGTAAATCTTGAGAATTTAGTTGTTGTAGAACCGTCTTGAGCTTTTCCAATAACTCTGAGGCGGTCAAAAATTGTTCTGGTTGGTTTGTTTCTAGGACAACAAAATAGTCCTCGGCATACATTAATGAATCTGGCATTGAGAGTATATAGCTAATTTTCAAACTATTGCTTATTTTGGCAATGGCAGAATTTATTCATGACCATAACCTTCTATATTTTAAGCGAAAATCAGAATCTTCAGAATCTATTGTGCAATATTCACGGCTAGTTACTTGCAACCCCATAATCAGTGCAAAACACTAGCTTCCTGACAAATTTACTAGAATGTTGATTTTTCACGCTGCTTTTTCTTAGTTGTTCATAGTTTCCTTTCTTTTTAAAAAGAATAATTTTAAATAATAAATTAACTAAATTTTCTGATGAGATCGTACCCTCAGCAATAACTCAGCCTAATTGATCAATAGTTGGGTTCTTGAGATTTTTTATGAAAACAACTTTCATGTTTGCTAGTAAAACTCTTTTGCTCCAAGCTTGCTTGTGAAAACTAACACCTAACAAAAGACTGTTGATGCGCATTAAACTCAGTTTAACATCAGGGTTTTCACTGAATTAATCACTTATTGCCAATACTTAATATCTGCTGTTACTGCTACTGGCAAAAATCGGCGTATAACTTAAAAAAGAAAGGTAAGTATTTGAAGTTTTCCCAAAAATGACAATTTGACTTGTGCAGTAGGGAAATATAAATAATAAATTTCTTCCCATGTCCTTAGTTGGATAAGAAGGTAAAAATTGCCTTAGTGTTTCACATCAACTGCTTATGGAACCTAGTCATCTACCGTTTGCTTGGCTGAGAATAATTGAGGATTCTACTGTCCTGCATCAAAATATACCTTTGTGCCAAGTGTTGGTGATGAAGGAGCAATTATCTCTCTTGTTTGGGAGGACAGTCTTTTTTCTAGCTACAATCAAAGCTTTTTGCTTTGCTGACTTAGCTTCTACCAAATCGTTTGTTCAATAGGATTGTGAATACTACAAAAAATTATCGCTCCCAAGCGATTTGGTTCAAGGGGCAAGTTTTATCAAGTTCGCCCTTACCGATACTCTCAATTTCTGTGGAACGCAACTCATGTCAGGCATAAGTCCATTTTCTCTTTCTAAACAACCGCCACTGATTTTAGTGGCTGATGATGATAAGACCATGCGAGTGCTGTTGCGTAAAGCTATGGAACAAGAAGGCTATCGAGTGGTCGAAGTCAATGATGGTCAGCAATGTTTAGATGCTTACGATACTATCAAACCGGATATAGTCTTGCTAGATGCAGTTATGCCGGTGATGGATGGCTTTACATGCTGTAAGCAATTGCTGAAGATTGCTAGAAATAACTTGATTTCAGCTCTGGCCAGTTTTGATACTGACTCGGCTTTGAATAATACTGTCATTTCTAAATTATGGGAGCGGACTCCCATATTAATGATTACATGCTTGGATGATGAAGAGTCTGTCAACCGCGCATTTGAGGCCGGGGCAATGGACTATATTACCAAACCCATTCACTGGGCAGTTTTACGCCAGCGTTTACGGCGATTGTTACAACAAGCACAGGTATATAAACAATTAGAGGCGGCAAATCAGGCGTTGCAGCATATTGCTAACGTTGATGGTTTAACAGGGTTAGCGAACCGTCGCCGCTTTGATGATTACTTAAATACGCAGTGGATTAATTTAGCGCAAGAAGAAGCGCCTTTATCGCTGATTTTATGCGATATTGATTTTTTTAAATTTTACAATGATAGATATGGTCATCCCGCTGGAGATGTGTGCTTACAAAAGGTGGGTAAGGTTTTAAGTCATACAGCACAAAAGAATCAAGATTTAGTTGCCCGTTATGGTGGCGAAGAATTTGCTGTAATTATGCCCCATACCCATGCTGTTGGTGCAGTTCATGTTGCGGCGGCGATGCAAGCGGGAGTGAGAGATTTAAAAATTGTGCATGATGGCTCTGAGGTCAGCGAGTATGTCACCTTGAGTATGGGTGTGGCGACTATGGTTCCTACCTGGGAATCTTCTCCCTCAGATTTGATTGTCAAGGCAGATAAGGCACTTTACCAAGCAAAGGCCGAAGGGCGCGATCGCATTATTCTCAAATGATTGAGTAGATAAGCGTTGACAGCCAACAAATGCAGTGATTACGAAGGATAAACTGGCAATGTAAAGTGGAACCATGCACCACCATTGGGAACAGAATCTACCCAAATTTGACCATAGTGAGCGCGAATAATGCGTTGGCAAACACAAAGGCCAATACCATAACCTTCTGTACTTTCATCTCGTTGCAGACGGAAGTGATTTTCAAATATCCGATCGCGGTTTTCCGAAGGAATTCCCGGGCCAGTGTCACCAATACTGATCTGGACTTTTTGGCTAGTGCGGTGCAGTCCCGTAACACTGATTTTGCCGCCTGCTGGCGTATATTTAATGGCATTGTCTAACAGATTCATCAACACTTGGTGGATGCGTTCTGGATCGGCGTAAACATAGGGTAAATCTTTAGGAATATCTGTTTCGATCTGCTGGGATTTAGCAGTGTAGCGATCGCGTAATTCTTCGAGTACATCAAGACAGAGTTTGCCGATTACCATTTTTTGCGGTACTATTGGTAGCTCTGTATCATTGCCTCTACCACCTTGTAAAAGATCCGTAATCATACGGTCAATGATCTTGGTTTGACTGCGGGCTTGTTTTAATAAGTGCGCTGTCATTGCTGGTTTGAGGCGCTGAAATTGGCCAGTTTCAATGTTGTAGTTAGATTGGAGAGTTTCTATGGCGATCGCCGCAGCAGTTAAAGGATTCCGCAGATCATGGGCCAGAACAGCAATTACCCTGTCTTTAAATTGCAATTGCTCTTGAAGTTTCTCTTGTTCCTGTTTCAAGCGAAAGATTTCGTCTGATAAGCGGATCAGTTCGGCAGAAACAGCCACCGAACTAATATTGGATTGTGGCGATACTACCAGACCAGTTTCGTCTAAACGTTCTTGTAAATCTTCCTGAAGCTTCACATAGGTATCCACCGCTGCTTGCCAACGCGGCCACCAGTTTTTCAGCTGGCCAATAATATTACTTCCCGCAATAATTTGTCTGGGTTCTGGGTGAATTTTGACTAACGCTGGCGTTGCCACTAATTTAAAGTGTTCCGCCATATATGGTTGTTGTCCCACATCAATAATTTGTAGTTCAAATCGATACCCAGTTTGTAGTTCTTTTAAGTAAGTACGGATTCGCTGTACTTGTTGCCGGGACTTGGGGCGTCCATCGACAAATAGCAACAGCTGGAGCGGAGCCTCAGAAGAGATCGGCTGGTCTTGGGAAACTGGCATGTAATCTTGTTTCAGCACTGGTAACAACCCGGCGACGCTTGAGGAACATTGAAAATGGACTGACGCTTGTCGGTGGTCGTTCTTTCTTTTAAATTTAATATCTATTTTAGATTTTTCATACTCCCATCAGTCCAGGGCTTTTAATGATGAGATACATTTTTTTTAGTCTTTTGCTTCCTTTTTCTTTAATTTCTATTCCAGTTGGCAATCAAAACCTTGATTATAGGTCTTCAGCAACTTCTGGGAAACTAATTCTGGCAGCAGCACCAGCCAATGAAAGCTTTTATACTACAGCCAGGAAGTTGATACAGCAACAGATAAATCTGATAGCTCGTGTTGAGCAAGCTATGGTTTCACCTGATGCCAATCAGATGCGAGCCGTGCAAGGGCAACTAACGGTTTATACCAAGTTGGTAGACACTTTTCTCACCCGTCAAAATCAAAGCCCTAAAAATGTATGTACCTCCAGAGTGGATATCACTCAGAATTCCCCTTTAGCCGAGCAGTTAAATAGGTCACAATTAAAAATTTACTGCTCTTTGTATGCATCTAACCAAGAATTATTAAAACTGGCTCCTATACTAGATCGATTATTATCTCGGCGGGGAGAACTAGCCTTAGTTACAAGCCTACCCTTAGTGACGGGTGAGCGACAATCAGATCCGGTGCTGAGTATTGCGCCGATCGAGTATCCCCAGCTTGACAAGCTAGCGACACCTTTTGCTATCCAAGCTCAGAATTTAGCTTCGCCCCCACAAATAATTATTGGTAGGACGGCCAAAACAGCTATAGCTGACTATATACCAACTGTGCCACCCGCGATCGCCGCACCCGAAGAAGTGCTAACGACCCTAGCATCTGCCAAGAAATTCTTGACCGCAGCCCAAGTAGAATTTCCTTTACCAAATCAATTTACAGATCCTCAGGAAACTTCGGCCATACTTGACCGCTTTACTTACGACATAGATCCCCAAGAACCCCAAACCTACGCTACTTTTCTCAAATTACCTCAGACTGGCATTGTTCGCGTGTTACCTGGTTTGGCTTACCAGCGTCCACTGAGTACGCTTGAGAATCGCTTAGCACCGAGTGTGAGTGAACGCTATCCTTTCCCATTATTGGGTGTTGCTCAAGGCGGTTTTACTCCCAGTCTAGCACTTCAAATCGTTGGCGATCGCTTTGAATTAAGGCATCAAGGTGTAGACTACAGTTTCATGGTAGATTTGGGCGATATTTCCCTAAGTAAGTTAGATTCTCAGTTGAAGGCTGTCACCCAATCTACAAGAGAATTTTTCCTAAATTACCAACCGCCCAAGCAATTAGAAGAGTTACAAGTAGAACGGCGACGGTTTATCACGGGTAAAGACCAGAACTGGAATTTAAACCAAGTGATTTTTGCTAATGCAAAAGCAGAATTAAATCATACTTATTTAGTGCGATCGCTACAATTTCAACTGCCAGATATGATTGTCGCTGGTAAACCCCTGACCCCACAAGAGCGCCAATTTCTCAATCAATTAAAAAAGATACCTAGCAGTGATATCTTGCTGGCATTTCGACCAGTGCGTCGCCGTGCTGATGGTAGCTACACCGTCCTTTGGCGAGTTTTACATCAATTCCCCGAACCCCAAATTGCCATTAAATAAAAAACCCCACTGACCACTCACCAATTCATCAACTTCATACTTCCGGCTTTAACTTTCATGGAACAGTCTGCGCTAGGGTAGGAATTGACACTAGATTTGATTGATTCCTGTGCTGCCCAGTAAAAATCCAGTTGTTTTTCTGAGTTTGGCTGTTTTACTTTCTTCGTTAACAGCCTGTGCTAACAGTCCTACCGCCAAGAACTTAGAACAATCTTTGGCGGCAGATCCTCAGTTGCAAACTAACCCAGTTGTGTTTGGTGAAGCTAAGGATCAACAACTACAAGCACAACAAAACCAATCAACCGTACAATTACCAGTTGATTTTCCTCAAGATATCCCTTTATATCCCAATGCCAAACTAGAAACAGTTACACCTGCTAGTGACGCAGAAAAAAAAGTATCAACTCGCTGGCTAAGTCCCGATCCTAGCAATTTTATTACCAATTTCTATAGCAATCAGTTCCAAGCTAATAATTGGCAGATTAACCAAAAACCTAGCGATGATGTTGGCGGCGTTTTTGAGGCGCAGCGTAATAATGTACTGGTTAAGGTTTCAATTCAAGCTCAATCAGTAACCAATCCTGCGCCTAATCAGCCACAAACAGCCACTGAATTATTAATTGAGTATTTACCATCTAGCACGCCAACGGCGCAAGCTACGCCAACTAGCAGCCCCAGCGAGACAGAAACTAATAACGCCCAAATTCCTAGCGGGGTTCCTCAACCAGGCGATCCGCAGTTTATTGGCCCTGTACTACCAACCAACGCAGCCACACAACCGGGAACTGTAACGAATCCTCAAGTATCTAGTGCCACTACTAATACATCTGTTGTATTCACTGATATCAACCAAGCACCACCACAAGTGCGAGAGCATATTCAGGATTTAGCTAAATTAGGTGTTTTGTCTCCAGCTATACAAGCTATCAAAAACAACACCCAAGCAAAAACTAGCCAATTTGCCCCCAGTAAAACCATTACTCGGCGAGAATATGCTCGTTGGTTAGTAGCTGCTAACAATGCTATGTATGCAAATAATCCAGCCAAACAGATTCGTCTAGCCGCAGACAGCGCCCAACCTGCTTTTACTGATGTTTCCGCCAAAGATCCAGATTTTTCAGCAATTCAGGGATTAGCCGAAGCTGGATTAATTCCTAGTTCTTTATCTGGTGACACCACAGCAGTTTTATTCCGTCCTGATGCACCTTTAACGCGGGAGCAGTTGCTACTGTGGAAAATACCTTTGGATAGTCGCCAAGCCTTACCCGCTGCTAGCTTAGATGCAGTTAAACAAACCTGGGGTTTTCAGGATGTAGGGAAAATTGACCCTAAAGCTTTAAGAGCAGTATTAGCCGATTACCAAAATGGCGAACAATCAAATATTCGTCGGGTATTTGGTTATACAACACTGTTTCAACCGAAAAAACCCGTAACTCGCGCTGAAGCCGCAGCAGCACTGTGGTATTTTGGCTCGCAAGGTGAGGGAGTATCAGCGGTTGATGCTTTAAAGTTACAGCGTCCACAAACCTAATAGTCAGCGTGAATCACTTTCAAGCTAGCTAGCTAGCTAATCACGAGAAAATCTCACAACCAAAGATGAAAATCTCATTCCCCTCGTCGCCACGTCGCCGCGTCTATTTTCAAGCTAGGATTTAAAGTCCTGTTTTTTAGTACTTACGTACCTAATTGATCGCGTAAAGTGGGCAGAGTCATGCCCACAAGGATAATTTTCAGGATGGACATTGAGAATTTTTTGTAAAACAAATAGGCTGTATATATAAAAATTACGTAAATTTAGGCACAGAAAAGCATTTTAATTTATATTTGATTGGTACGTAATTTACTTATCTCATCAAACATACGTAAGCAAAATCAAAAATTTGAGAAAAAATGCTATTTTTGGCTATTAATTAATCAAAAATCAGTAATTTTATTTAAATTATTCCCATGTTTTCCATTCATATATTGTCAAGAGTACCTAAGTTACATAATCATGAAAAAACAATTTATTCAGGCAGGATTTTTTCTCTTACCTTTGATGTTGCCAATCAAGGCAAATGCTGCAAGTATCACCACATTTAATCAGCTTTACGTATTTGGGGATAGTCTCTCCGATCGTCGTAACACATATAATTCATTGGGGCAAACATACCCTCCAAGCCCACCGTATGCAGATGGACGTTTTTCCAATGGGCCTATATGGGTGGAAGAGCTAGGAGATAAGCTAAATTTACAACCTACTTTAGTTACTAATCCGATTAATCCTACAGAAGGGATAAATTTTGCTTTTGGCGGTGCTTCTACGGGTTTGGATAATGCAGTTGTGCCCGGACTAGGTTTACCAGGGGCGCTGGCACAAGTTCTAGGTTACGAAGATTCTTTAAAACAAAGTAACCAAAAGGCTAACCCAGATGCACTTTATACTTTCTGGGCTGGTGCTAATGATTTTCTATTTCTTGATGAGACAGACTTTATTACCCCAGCCCAATATGTATCACAAGCGTTGAATGTTTTAGCAGGTGATACAGTTGGTGTAAAAAATTTGATGGTGTTTAATTTGCCCGATTTGAGCAAGCTGCCAGCAGCTAAAATCGGTGGTCGAGATCCTAAAAACCTTAGCCTAGCAACCAAAAGTTTTAACTCAGCCTTAGAACAAACGCTGAATGTTTTGAGCCAAAAACCGGATCTCAACATTGTTTATGTTGATGCTTATTCTTTATTTGAGCAGACGATCGCCAATAAAGATCAACTGGGCATTAAGAATATTAGTGATGCTTGTCTAACATTCACTAGTCCCACAACTTTCATCACTTGTTCTAATCCCGACGAGTATTTATTTTGGGATGAGTTTCACCCAACAGCTGCTACTCATAAGTTAATTGCCACTTCAGCACTAAATGCAATTGAGGCAAAGTCAGTCCCCGAACCCTCTCCAGCTTTGGGAACATTGGCTATAGCAGCTTGGGGTACAGCAGCGGCTATCAGACGCAAACGCAAACAGTCACAACTTACGATAGTAGGTCGGGTTCCTGGTGGACTATCAACTCATATAAAGGTTGAAAGCTAAACCAACCTAAATCATGCCCTCCTACTTGCTGATGAGCAATAGTGGCAGATTCTGGTTTGATTAATTGAGGTTGACCAGCTGCTTGGGCAAGTAACTGAGCTTGACAAGAACGCTCCATTGTGATAAACCACCAGGCAGCTTCATCAACGGAATGACCGACTGTTAACAAGCCATGATTCTTGAGAATTATGGCTTTGTTTTTGCCTAATGTTTGGGCGATGCGTTTACCTTCTGCGACTTCTAACACTACGCCTGTATAGTCATCAAACAAGCTATGGTCTTGATAAAAAGCACAAGCATCTTGGGTTAAAGGATCGAGGAGACGACCCAGGCTAGCCCAACTTTTACCATAGATAGAATGGGCGTGAGCTGCTGCGACTACATCAGGACGAGCTGCGTGTATTTGGGAATGAATCGCAAAAGCAGCTGTATTGACTGGGCGATCGCCTGCAATTACCTCACCTTGCTGGTTAACTAAAATTAGGTCGCTGACGCGCATTAAACCGAAGTGCTTTCCTAAGGGGTTTACCCAAAACTGCTCCGGATGTTCTGGATCGCGGACAGTGATATGACCTGCAATCCCTTCATCAAACCCAAAGCGCGCAAATAGTCTAAATGCTGCGGCTAGGCGTTGCTGACGATGCAGTCGTTCTTCTTTAAACGAAGCAAAGGTTGGTTGTTGAAAAAAGTTTGGCTTGGCTCTAGATATAGCTTGCATCTTTTCCCCTAAATTGGTGATTTTAGGTAAAAATATTTATACTTAATTGTTAACTTAACATCAGATCTCTATGTGGGATTACGAGCAGTTATTTAAAATAATTGCAGAATTAGTCATGCACCATTCGCCTAGTGGTGTAGAAACGGAAATTAACCAATTTCTACTTCAGGAATTTGCTCATCTCGGTGTCGAGGTTTGGTGCGATCGCGCTGACAATGTAATTGCTAAAATTGCTGGTAAAAATCCCGAAAGAGCAATTGCTATTACTGCCCATAAAGACGAAATTGGCGGTATCGTCAAAAATATTGGCGATGACGGACGCTTAGAAGTCCGCAAGCTGGGCGGTTCGTATCCGTGGATTTACGGTGAAGGTGTGGTTGATTTATTAGGAGATAATCACACTCTTAGTGGTATTCTCAGCTTTGGTTCCCGTCACGTTTCCCATGAATCACCTCAAAAAGTCCAACAAGAAGATACTGCTGTAAAGTGGGAAAATGCTTGGATTGAAACAAAATTAACTACAGAAGAATTAGCAGCAGCAGGTATCCGTCCCGGAACGAGAATGGTAATTGGTAAGCATCGCAAACACCCAATCAGGTTAAAGGATCATATTGCTAGCTACACGTTAGATAACAAAGCCTCAGTGGCGATTCTCCTGGCTCTGGCGCAACAAGTGAAGCAACCACCAGTAGATGTTTATTTGGTAGCTTCAGCCAAGGAAGAAGTGGGTGCAATTGGCGCTCTATTTTTTACTCAAAATCAGGTGTTGGATGCTTTGATTGCCTTAGAGATTTGTCCGTTATCCAGCGAATACCCGATTAAAGATGGTAAAAGCCCTGTAATCTTGTCTCAGGATGCCTATGGCATGTATGATGAAACATTAAATAGGCAACTGCGCCTCTGTGCTCAGCAACGTGATATACCAGTACAGCTAGCAATTTTAAGTCAGTTTGGTAGCGATGCATCAATTGCGATGAAATTCGGTCATGTGGGTCGTGCTGCTTGTTTGGCATTTCCGACACAAAATACGCATGGTTATGAAATTGCTCATCTAGGTGCGATCGCTAATTGTATAGATTTATTAACAGCGTTTTGTCAAACACAGTTTGATTAATTAACCCATTAAACAGACAAAAGCTTTGATTTTCTACAGATTGGGAAAAGAGTCATCCCTTATCTATCAGTAGCAAAATTTCTTATCAACACTGTGTAATAAATAACACAGGGTTTTATTGAATTTATTCGTAATTATAAGTATGAAATTTATTTAAATATATTATGTCAAGAAAATTTATTTGGGAGAAATCTTCTCAAAATCTCTCACAGACTCGATGAGTTAAAAACATTAACCTAAATCAATCCCTAATGCCGCTTTAGCGGTTTAATTCAATTTAATACCAATATCTGTTTCCTTAATTTCACTGAATTTTCTCCATCACCGCAAAGACCTGATTTTTTATGATTTTTTCCCATAGTAAAAATGGGCATTGAAAAGGCATAACTTTATATTGAGTACGTCAGTTTACAGTAAGGCTAACGGATTTTGTTTGACAACTGTTTTTCCTTAAGGATTTGAAAAGCTAAGTATTTACGCTTAGAAAAATCAAAACCTTTATTTTATACAACCTCTGGAGTTGAGACACGTTAGCCTTACTGTTTTTATCGATAAAAGTAGCAAAATTTGTCACTAATCTATTGATGAGTGCAAATATTACAAAAGTTTGCATAGAAAAAATTAACAATTGCTTTAGGTGTATTTTGGACTGTAAAGAAAAATATAAATTAACCAAGTAGGAGAAAGCATAATTGGTTAGTAAAGATGATTTTCTCTACCCGCGTAGTCGCTACTACGGTCAAGTCCAACCCCAAAATTTAGTTTTCAATGCAAATTTACAAGAATTTAGCCAACGAATCAGCTATATCTGTAATCTGGAAAGTGGTGGAAAAATTCCGCCCAATGAAGCTTACAAGCAAATAAAATCGCTGTGGAAAGAATTAAAACGCAGCAAAAAACAATTGCAAATTGGGAATAAAGATATTCTATAGCTATTCCGCAATTTTTTAAAGATTCAGCTAAATAATTTGAGAATATCCCCTTTTTAAGGGCGGCAATACCAGGCGATCGCCACACAGATTCAGCCTGATGAATTACGTTAAGATATCTTAAGCATTGCTTTGTTTAGTCTTGCTCTTGCAAGAGAGCGGTGTGCCAATAATTTACCTGCTCTCTACTTAAAAGTTTTACATCTCAGCTTAAATACCTCTTAAATCCAGTAATTCGCCAGATTCGTAATCATAGGTAGATTATTTTGTACTCAGAGCTGAATTCCTGATATTAAAGGTATTCCTCAAACTTCATCTAGGAGATACCAGTATAGAGTAATAGTAAATTAAAGCCGATGACGGGATTTGAACCCGTGGCCTGCTGATTACGAATCAGCTGCTCTACCACTGAGCCACATCGGCGCACACAATCGGTAATTGTAGCATAGTTTGTACTAATGGTAGAACAAAATCCTAAAAATCCCTTGAATCCGGAACAATATGCTCGCCTGAAAGCGGAAATGGCTGCGCCTTACCGTGGCTTGCGCAAATTTATTTATGTTGCTTGTGGTGCTTCTGGCTTTATCGGCGCATTCATCTTTTTTTTCCAACTACTTGCTGGACAAGACATTGAGAGTGGATTACCTAATCTATTACTTCAGGTAGGAATTGTCGCTTTGATGATATTTCTTTGGCGCTGGGAAGAACGCAAACAAAAACGTTTGTAAATTGAGTCTAAAGTAGAGTAATTAATTTGCGATGACTTTTTCTTGATATATCTTCAGATTCTTGAGATTAATTAACTTTTATTCAAAGTTAGAAATCTCAAGACAGAAAAAATAAAAGAATATGAGGAAATCTGAAATTAAAAAAATTTCTAAGAAACTGAAAATTGTTCAACCGGGGTCAGCCCATATAAAGACCTTGAATATAAATAATTAAATTTCCTTTCCAGGAGTGATTAATCTGCTTGAAATTTTCGGGAGATCCAACTGATAAGACCGCTGAGAAGTGCGCCGCCCATGAGAATACCAATGGCTGGGTTAAATAGAGGTTGCCATAGTTGATGCCACAAATCTAATCCTAGATTGATACCAGAAGCATCACCAATTACTGCGATCGCAAACCACCCAAAGCCAAAGAAAACTAGAAATACATCTGCGACTAAAATCAGGTTGAGCCAGTTTAACAATTTCTCTTTCATAGGGGAATAGGGAATAGAGATTAGGGGCTAGGGGCTAGGGGAAAAGGCAAGAGGGACTAGGAGTAGGGAGCAGGGGGAGCAAAAATTAATTTTCAATGCCCCATGCTCCATACCCTATACCCCATACCCCTAATTATCAAACAGCCAGTTTTTGACTTTTGTCAAACTCTGCCAATCTGGTTTTCTCGTTAAACCATCTTCAATGCTGTGTTTGACTTCTTCCTCCCATTCTTGATTAACAAAAATTAACTGTTGGGCGAAATCAACATGTTCCCGTAGACCTTTTTGTTTAGTTTCTAGCATGGCGACAGCTAGGTTAATTCTGGCTTGTGGGTCTTGGGGATTGAGCTTGACTGCTTTGAGTGCGGCTTTGTAGGCTAGGTTACCTTTGTTTTCCAGCAGATACAACCAAGCTAAACAAGTCCAAGCCGAACTGCTTTTAGGAGCGCGATCGCAAATTTCTTTAAATACAGGAATTAAAGCAGCAGCGCTTTCTCCAGCTTTATAGCGTTCTAAACCTGTATCAAATAGGGATTCAACGGTGTTAGTCATTGGTCAGTTGTCAATGGTCAGTAGGGGCGGGTTTATTGAGAATTATCGTTGAGCGGTGAGGATATTTGTGAACCCGCCCGTACAGTTGTCAATAGTCAATAGTCAATGGTCAATGGCCAAGAGTCAAGAGTTCCGGATCATTAAATTTTGGCCTATGAACTTTGGACTATTGACTTTGGAATCTTGACTAGACGCCAAATGACTTTCCGCAACCACAAGTTTGGTTGGCGTTGGGGTTAGTAAATTGGAAGCCACCGCCAATCATGGCATCGCTGTAATCTAGCATTAAGCCATAGAGGTATAATAGGCTTTTGCGATCGCAAACAATTTTGAAGCCATCGTAGTCAAAAATATCGTCGTGCTCGGTAATCTTGCTGCTGTCTTCAAAATCCATCATGTAAGACATCCCAGAGCAGCCGCCTTGTCTGACGCCAACGCGCAAGCATAAATCTTGATCTTGCTTGTCGCGAAGGGATTTTACCTGGCGTAATGCGGCTTCGCTAAGCTGAATTCCGCGCTGTTGTGGCTGAGTTGCTTGTGCTTGTGTCATCTGCTGTTTCAACTCCTTAAGAGGTCTAACCAGTACCCTGGGGTTGTATTGTATGTTTTTGTATCCATTCTAGCGACATTGATGTCTCTGATTGGCAAATTGTAACGACTCCGTTAAAAGCGGCTAAATATTTTTATTCTAGAATTGAGAGATTCGGTGCGTTTAAAGATTCGCTATTTTGGGATATTCAGCCTTGTGGCAGGAAAAATCGCAACCAATCTTCAGGCTTAGCTCTCGAAAACGTCATCCGAGGCTAGCCGTTCCCAAAAATTGACGAGGTTATTGCTTCTTTTAATTAATTTACTCTATGACCAGTTTTAATCGCTCTACCAGTCGTCGGTTGAAGAAATTATCCCAAATTCCTTCTGTATGGGAGGGCGATCGCCGTCCGTTGTCATCATCGCAAACCCAGTCTACAGATGGAGAGTCCAAGGGGGACTGCATTCTGTGGGTGGATGGCTCTCAAGGTATTGTCAGAGGAATGGACGTAGTCGCACCCGATACTGGCCCGGAAGCAGTGGTTCGCACTCTCATGCGCGCAATGGAGCATCCTCATAGTCCAGCAAAACCGGCTCGACCGCAAAGAATTGTCGTGCGCGATCGCGAGATTCAATTTTATCTGCGCGGTGTGTTGCAAGACCTGGATATTGCTATTGACTACGCACCAGAATTACCTTTAATTGACGAGCTGTTTCGCTCTTTTGGGGAAATCCTCGACAGTCAAATCCCCGATTTACCACCACAATATGCACAAGCCTTGCAAGAGAAGGCTTTCGCCATTTGGCAAGCCTCTCCTTGGGAGTTTTTAGAAGAACAACAAATATTATCTATAGAGATTAATAAATGGGATGTCGGTAAACTCTACGCTTCAGTTATGGGAATGCTGGGGATGGAGTATGGAATTTTGTTGTATCGTTCCGAAGAATCCCTCAAGCAGTTTCGCGCCGCTGTGTTACAAGATGAAGATTCACAAGGGCGTTTAGAAGAAGCATTCCTCAAGCAAGATTGCTTATTTCTCACCTTTGAACGGAGTGATGACACAGATGAATTTGAGGATGAGGATGACGATTTAGCAGATTTGCCATTATCGGAAATTGACCCGACCTTTGGCAATATCCATCCTCTAGAAGGACTGCGATCGGTTTTATATGACGAAGAAGCATTGGTAATGTTTGTGGCTTTAGAAAGTCTCAGCCGCTTTATCCGGGATCATCGTCGCCAAATGTATGCAGACTCCTTCCCCAGCCTCAACCATCGCTATCGCATTACTCTTCCTCAGTCCCATGAAGCCACTAAAACTGTATCTGTAACTGTCTCGACTATGCCAGAGTTGGCAGCAGAATTAGAAGAAATGGCTGGCTTAGATGAAGATGAAGACATGGGCGAAGCTTCCTCGATGTTCCGTTCGTTGCGAGATGATTTGATCCCCGAAGATTCATTCCTCAGCTTGGGAGTAGTCTCTTGGGAAATGCTGGCGTATTTGCGCGAAGGCGTTAGCTATCATCCTGTGGGTGAAATTCCCCAAGTAGGTGATGGTTTGCCTGTCATTTTAATTCAAACTTCCCGACCCAGAGCTAAGACGGTAATTGAAAATGTAGAGGCCGCTGGTGGATTGAAAGCAATTTGCTTTAATCCTGGAGCCGATCCCTTTGATGGCAATAACTATGATTTAGGATTATTGCAAACTCACAATGATGAGTTGTTCCTGTTTGGGGAATTTTTAGATGACGATCCCGTACATGTAGAAGCTAGGAAAAAATGGAATCAACGGTGTAAGAATACCAAAGGCTACTGTGGCTTAATCATTGCCAAAGGATTGACTGGTTCTTCTCGTGGTAACCCCCAATTAAGGGATATGATGGCTCTTTTTGAAGCGCGATCGCTTTCTCCCAAAGATTTAGGCATAGGGACTCTACAACTGGTTCCCCAACTTCAATTTGAATAGTGGTGTCTCCCTGGAAGATTCCTAATTAATTTTATGAGCCATGAATGCACTCTTGCGGAAATCCAAGGGTGTGTTCCCTGGTGATGGTAATACCACACAATTTTAGATTTTAGATTTGAGATTTTAGATTAAAAATTGATCAAAGAAAGCTGAACAATGATGAGCGTGTAATAACATATAAATTTAGCTGAATTATTCCAAAAATTACCTTCTTATCTGCATTACATGCTAGTAATACTTACCCTATTTTATATATCTCAAAATTAAACGTATATCTGATATTTTTGCAAATTTATTATTAGCATTGATGCCTGGAAGCCTGGGAAATTCGCTTATATGCGCTTTTTGGTATTCGGCGTTACATTTATTTACAATTAGTTTTTTATCACCATCTTAAGGTGGATATATTCGCTACATTCTCGCTTAATATTCATCCACAAGAAGTGCTTATTCTTTGTATCTACAGACAGAAAGCAATTAATTTATAAATCGTTACATTAGAAGCAAGACACAACAAAAAACAAATTGTTAGGGGAAAACATGAAAACTCGCTCCTCCAGTGATTTACCACCAGTCGCTACAGAATATAACGGCGTAGATAGAAATGCTTTTCTGTTTGGTTGGACACCGCAAGCAGAAATCTGGAACGGTCGCCTTGCAGCTATTGGTTTTCTTGCATATTTATTGTGGGATTTAGCAGGCTATAGCGTACTGCGCGATGTACTGCACCTAATTGGTTATTAAGAATTAAATAATCAAAAACCTGCTCAATTATTGGAAATAAAAAGATGGAAACTCGTTCTTCTTCTAATTTACCACCGGTCGCTACAGAATATAACGGCGTAGATAGAAATGCTTTTCTGTTTGGCTGGACACCACAAGCAGAAATCTGGAATGGTCGCTTAGCAGCGATTGGCTTTTTGGCTTATCTACTGTGGGATTTAGCAGGATATAGCGTACTGCGCGATGTACTGCACCTTATTGGTTATTAAGGATTAAATAATCAAAAACCTGCGCAATTACTTGTTCAATTATTGGAGATAAAAAAATGGAAACTCGTCCTTCTACTGATTTACCACCAGTTGCTACAGAATATAACGGTGTAGATAGAAATGCTTTTCTGTTTGGCTGGACACCACAAGCAGAAATCTGGAATGGTCGCTTAGCAGCGATTGGCTTTTTGGCTTATTTATTGTGGGATTTAGCAGGATATAGCGTACTGCGCGATGTACTTCATCTGATGAGCTATTAATTGCATTTCCACTCAATCAAGCTATAGATTGTCAGCAGTTAGGGTGCAACATTGTTGTGCCCTAATTTTTTGCTAAATACTGTTAATCAAAAGCTCAAATGAAACCATTAAAACTGATTTTCAGGTCTTAATAAACGGAACCAGAATCGCGAACCGCCTTCAGGACGAGGTAAATAGCCTATCTTACCACCCCAACGTTCAACTGTAATCCGGCAGAAGTAAAGTCCTAGTCCAACTCTACCTGATTTTTGCCCACCTTGGGTAAATTTTTGAAATAAATTGTTGGCTATTTCTGGTGGTACTCCCATACCGCGATCGTCAATGGTCACGAGAATAGATGTTTCATCTGATTGTAAACCAATTTCCACTGTAGAGTCTGGCGGACTGTGGCGCAATGCATTTTCTACTAAATTTGACATTACCCGATCTAAACGGGAGCGATCGCCTACTACTCTCCAGTCTGCTGTCACAGCAATATCACTAGCTAGTTGTAATTGTACGTGATTCAACACAAAGCTCGGACTTAACAGCTTAATTGTCTCTTGTACAGAAGCTAAAATATTCGGTGCTTGTTCTGGATCAAGGGTAAAGGCTTCAAGCGATCGCATTTCCTCGGAAAATGCATTTAATATTTCCCTAATTAGCGTTTCTTGCTTAATTGTCTGCTGTCTGCCAATTTCTAACCTTTCTTGTCCTTTTGGTGTTAAGCTTTCAAATTCTAACAAAGCTAGACAACAATTAATACTGCTTAATTGTCCGGCTATATCATGAATAATACAATGAATTAAAACTTCTTTTTTTTGCTTATCTTTAACTAATTGTTGATACTTTAATTGATTTTCTCGAGCTTTTTGAATAATATCTTGCTTTTCTGTATAAACTTCGTCTAATAATTCAATTAATAAAAAGTGTCTGTTATTGAGAGAAATAGCTGAAGCTTCAAAGTGATATTCTTTCCCGGCTAAATCATTGTCAGTCCAGAATCCAGAACTGAGTTTACTGGAGCTATTATTTTGCCAAAATTCTTCAGCATCAATCAAAAAGTTTTCTAAAAAAGGAAACTGTTGTTCGGGAATTAAAACCTCTGTACCTGATGTAACTCTGGGATGACAAAAATGCCTTAACCAATTTGGTACTTTCCCAGTCACTTTAAAAGAACCAGGATATAGTCGCTCTAACACTAGAATATTCAGAGCGGCGAATAAGTCGTCTGTGATAGAGTCATTCATCAGTTTATGCCATTAAGAATTTTTTTTATTAATTATTGTTGAAAAATTTTAGCTAATTTCTCTTGTAACAAGCTAAATTCATTAGCATTTTGTTGAATAAATGTGAAATCTTTCTCATTCCTAGTTGCATCTAACATTAATATCCAATCACCTTCTGTTGAAGGAAATAGATGCACATCTGCACAAATACCATATTCAGTTTTTAATCTGGGTAAAAATAACGGAAAATCATCTAATGGCAACATACCTTCTAAAAAAAACACCCTTTCTTTAATTTTTTCTCCTACTTTCAGGTTACTAACTCCATATGCAGCTAGTTTTCCACCCCAAGCAGATAAACAGCCATCTTTATTGACTAGAAGATAGGCTAGGGATAGTTCTTCTAAAATAAAAGTTAATAGATAAGCAATCACAGGAGTGGGAACATCTAGCATTTATTCATCCATTATTTTCTCAGCAAGAGTTTGAAACGCTTCTGCTACACCCTGACCAGTTTTAGCACTGGTTTTCATCACAATCCAATTTTTTTGTTTAATTGCGTCGATTTCTACCGCGTCAATCTCCCATTCATCTGTCAAATCGCATTTATTCAACATCATAATAAAAGGAACTTGACCAATAGTTTCTTCGACTCTACCTTGGAGGTTTAAGGCTTTTTCTAGAGTATTTTTCCGAGTGCCGTCTACAACTAATAAATAACCAGATGAACCCCGTAAATAAGACATGCGTACTTTTTGAAATTCATCTTCTCCATAGAGATCCCAAAGAATTAAGTTGATGATTTTATCTTGAATATTGACCGTTTTTTTATCTATTTTTACGCCCACAGTAGTATGGTAGTTTTCTGAAAAAATACTACTTACAAATCTGGATACTAAACTAGTTTTACCTGTGGCAAATGCACCTACCATACATATCTTTTTCTGGAGCATAAACTGATAATCACTTCAACTAGAAGTGTCGGTGATGAATATTTTAAATGTGACTTTGCGGTTAGCCGCTTGTGTTGTTTCTGAGTTTGAAGATAAGTTAGAGCCTACACCCACAGCTTTAAATTTGTTGGTGTTGATTCCTTGGGAATTTAGATAAGATAATATCCTGTTAGCGCGGGCTTGACTAAGCAAATTATTGATTGGTTCGGTTCCAGTAGCACTAGTGTGTCCTGTAATTTGCAGGCTGATATCTTTATTGAGATATTTACCAGTAGCTAATAGCTGATTAATTGTGTTCGCTAATTTAGCGAGTTTATCAGCTTCACCTGGAATTAATTCGGTTTTTGCCTCTACAAATAATAGTGTTTCTTGTTCAATTTGCTGTTTATATAACTCTAATTGCTTCAGTGCAATATCCTGAAGATTTTTATCGTTAAATTGATTGACACCGGGAATAAAGTGCCATAACTTTCGCGTTTCTAAAATCCATTGACGCGGAGCATAACCAGTAGCATGGAGAATGCCATTGTCGTCAACTTTTAATGATACTGTTTTTGGTGGTAACAGTAATTTCTCAGATCTTATATTAACTAATTTTGGATCTAATGATAGGTAAGGCTGCCATTGACCGATTACCTTTTCTGGGTTGAGATTGGCTGGCTCGATCAGGGTTTGGGGGTCTACTGCTAGAGGATCGCGCATTCCCGAAATTACATATTTACCTTGGTGTTTCTTGGTATCTAAAACAACAATTCCTGGTTGTGCTGACAGTTTTTGCGTATAGGAATGCCAACGAAATTGGTCTCTAAGGGTGAAAAAACTCCAAATCCCTGACGCGATCGCTATTGTACCTAAAAATCCCCAGGCATAAGTATAATTTTTTTTCTGTGCAGATTTATAGCCATCGACTAAACAAGCCTCTAAATAAGGCTTGCTAGCTGCCATTGTCTCTGTATCGCCGTTAAAGGTGTTAATTTCGCTACTTAATCTTAAATGAATTTTGGCGATCGCATCTTGCAGAGTTACCCGAAATTCTTGCGCTGGTTTCCCCCGAATAATCGCGGCGATGAGGGCTTGCGGCCCTTCTTCTACCCAAATCGTCAGTTCACCAAACTGCAAACTGTGTAATCCTTCAGCTTTGTTCACAGTAAAAGAATCTTTGACAAAATCCTGAATTGCTGTCAGCATCGCTGATACTAAATCAGGATCTTGAGTAGTAACTCTCGGCGCTACCAAATGTTGTAGTAATAATCCAGTTTGTTTATGAATTAAAAATACTTGTTCTACTCGATAAACCAGCGTCCGCAGGAGAATAATTTCCCCAAATGATTTACCGGTTCTCCTTGCTTCTAATCTCCATCGTAAACTTTGGGGTGATAAGCTATGTTCTAAAGTTTGATTGAGAGATTGCATCATCTCTTCTAACGCAGTTGAAATTGCTTTGCGGGTAGCTGGCCCTAAAATGGGAAAAAAGGCTTCTGAAAGTATATTGTGGTCTTGCGTGACTGAAGAATGAATAGCCGTTTCAACTGTAGTTACTATAGCTTCACCCAATTGTTTATCTTGCTTTGCTCGCAAAATCACCGCTTCTGGAAGCAAGCGACTAATATCTTCTGCTTGAATTTGTGGATTATTTAATCTTTCGTAGAGTTTATTAAGTTGAGTTGGTTCAACACCCAGTAATAAACTGCGCAGTATATTTAATTCATCGTTGATTTTTTGCTGATGATTATTTGCTATTATTGATGACTGGCTTAATTCCTGATTATCTTCTGTATTCGCTGTGCTGACAGTAATTTGGCTACCATTACTTTGTAATTTTAGGGATTCTTTACTTATGCCATTAGTGGATTTTTTATTCATAATTAAAATCCTCTGATTTATACTTAATACTGAGTTTTAATATTTTTAATTTTAAACATTTAACAGCTATAATATCTGCCATAAATTAATAAGATTGAGTAGAGTTTAAAGCTCTGTTATCGATGTCTGTTTTTATAAATCGCAGAGACGCAGAGAGAAGAAAGAAATTGCTAAACTAAATCGGTTTTAGCATTAAGTGATTTCAATCTTTGAATTAATAATTTGAAAATGTAATCTTAATAGTAAAAATTTTATTTAGTAAGGTGAGAGTAAAATCCTCTCACTCCTTACTTTTATCATGATTTCACATCAGCATTCAGCCTAATAGCTAGTTCGCTAAACAAAGAAGCTAGCTGAGAACGATCGGTTTTTTCTCGCCTCAATTCTTGAGATTCTCGTTCTAGTAACGCTATAATCTCTTCATATTTTTGCCGAATATCATCTTGAAGGCTATTAGATTGGTTCAGGAGATGTTCGCGGAGTTCCCTTTGACTGTTAGTCGTCTGTTCATCAAATTGGGCAATCTTTTTTTCTAGAGAAATAGAGAGATTTCTATGATCCTCCGCCAGTGCTTTCACACCTGCATCTCTTTCTAATTGCTCATTTTTCAAGCGTTCTGTTAAGGAATCAACTTCTTTTTTAATATAAGTTTCTAAGTAATCTAAACGTTTCTTTGTTTCATCTCGCAGGTTAGTTAATTCCTTAGCTAGACGTTCTTCTAACCTTCCAAACCGTTTTTCTACCTCCCGGACTTGGTTACCAAAAAGAATATCTCTGACTCTATCTAAACTGTTAATTTCGCTAAGATTTGTACCATTAAATTGCGATTTGTTGATATCAGATGCCGAAACCCCTTGACCTGGCTCTCTCAAATTATTATTGATGTATTCTTCAGGCGGATTCATGGGTTTAATCCTTTTCAGGGTGTAATTATTTGTACTTATAGTTGTTTTACCAGATTTAGAGAGCAAAAATCTCTCCGTAAGGTAGAATCATTGAATACAACAAATAGATCCATCCCCCTAAAGATGGAAATTTATCTGTATACAGATTGACTTTGCTAAATATTAAGTAATAATTAAAAAACTTCTTCGTGGAATTAGGTTTTGATAAAGTCCGCAGCTAAATACTTAGAGTAAAAAGCGAAACAACACATACAAAGCAGAAGTCAATAGTTGCAGTATCATTACTGGGATACCGTAGTGAAGAAATGTGTTAAAAGATATGCGCCGTCCATGCTGTTCAGAGACGCCGGCGGCGACGATGTTAGATGATGCGCCTACTAATGTGCCATTACCGCCTAAGGTGGCACCAAACATCATGGCGTAAAACAATGGTAAAACTTCTGGCGGAAATTGTCCTTGAAAATCGGATGCGAGAACTTCTGCTGGCGCTAACCCGACGTTAACAAGATATTGTTTGAGTAAGGGAACCATCGCCACGACTAAGGGGATATTGGGGACAACGCTAGATAATATCCCGACAAAAAATATTAAAGCTAGGGAACCGAGAACAATATTCTTTCCTAATATGGCTGCTAATATACCTGAGAGGCTGTTAATTACTCCGGTTTTTTCTAATCCACCAATCAGCACAAAAATACTCATAAAAAATATTAAGGTGCTCCAGTCAACATCCCGTAAGATATTGTTCACGGAATCGATTTTACTTTGGTGAGATAGTAGTAAAGCTAAACCAGCGCCTAATAAAGCAACCGCCGCAGGTGATATAGGAACTGGTAGAGATTCGCCAATCACAAAAAATAGTAATACAAAAGCGATAATTAACGCTCCAACCAATAAAACACGGGGATGATTAATTTGTGGATGTGGAAGTTGTTCGAGATTTTCGAGTTTTGTCCGCCAAATTTTGCGAAATAAAAATGGTAATGTAGCTATTACTGTGATGACGGCAATTACACCACCTAAACTTAAGCGCAGTACATAATCTGTAAAGCTAATATTAATAGCATCACCCACAATAAATGTTGCAGGATCGCCAACAAGTGTTAGTAAGCCAGCACTATTAGCAACAAATACCATCAAAATTAATAATGGAACAAAGTTGACTCCTATTTCTTCCGCCATTGGCGGAATTAAGGGAGCTAATAACATGACTGTTGTCGCATTAGGTAATACTGCACAAATTGGGGTGGTAATAGCCACAATACCTAGTAAGAGGCGCTTACCATCACCTTTAGCCAATAGCACCATTTGCGTAGCTAAGTAATCAAATATTTTGGTAGGCTCAAATGCTCTTACTAGTACCATGACTCCAAAGAATAAACCGAGTGTGCCATGACTATTACCGATATATCCAACGGCTTCTTCTAAAGTCATGACGTTGGTAAAAACTAGTAATAATGCTCCTAAAAAGGCTGCAATGGTAAGATGTACCCATTCTGTCATGATTAAAACAATGACAGATATAAAAGTAATAATGCTCAGGAGCGCTTGCAAATTTTCCACCCTGTCTATCCTCCAGTCTATTATTTGCATAATAATGAAAAAAGCCACCTAAGTATAGGTGACTTGTGGATATAAAACTCCTATTTGATTTTTGAAATCACTTAAACAGAAAGGGAACACAAACCAGGGAACAGGGAAAAGGCAAGTTAGGGATATATAAAGTTTTTTCAGCAATCAAATAGGAATCTTTGGAAACTTTAGTGAAATGAAGAGGAACTGAACTCAATAGCCTGAATTCTTCAGTTTATTCTTCAATACAACTAGGTATTCCTAAAACTGCACAAGGGAAATCAGAACCTAGCGATTTGATAATAGGATGATGAATAGATCGACAACCGATAAATAAAATATCGGCACTTTCTAATTCTACAACTTTTCTCAATTCTGTACCAATTATACCAAAACGCAAATGAGATTTAAAAGAACCTTGCCATTCTTCTGCAAGACTGCGTGCTTGCCAAAGAATTTGGTCTGCTTTTTGGATGACAGCTAAGGATTTTTCTTGTAAATGTGGCGCTACTGCTTGTAGTTTTGGTTGAGTTAAAACGGGGGTGACAGTTTTCGAGACGTTGCTGGCTGGACATTCTAAAGGAGTAATATGTCTAGTCAAACTAAAGATATCTGAATACTGGCTTTTTTGCTTATCTGCTACTACATAAACGGCTTGAACTGTGACTGATGTATTAGTAGCTAAGCGTGTTTGATGGGCAATCCAAAAAGCAATATCTAAAGCGGTATGGCTTTTGGGAGAAGCATCATAAGCAACAATTAAGTTAATTGGTTTTGCTGGATCGGCGTTTCTAGAAAGTGTTTTTCTTGGCTCTGGTAGCAATACCATTTGCTCAATTAAGTCATCTCGACCGATGGTGCTTTGTAGGCGCACTAGCATTGGCTTGATTTTCACAGCTTAACTTCTCTCCCATGAAACAAATGACTAAATGAGAAGCAGGGTAACCAACTTTGTCTTTTGTCATTGATCCTTTGTCAGAGACGCGATTAATCGCGTCTGTACAGTTGTCAGTTGTCAGTTGTCTAGATTTTTTGCTAATGACTAATGACTAATGACTAATGACCAATGACTAATAACTAAAATCGGTAAAAGAAACCCCAATAACAACTGGTATAAAAGCCAAAGTTTTTGGCGGTTCCTTCCACTGCCGACGGAGTTAGCTGACGGGCTAAGACTGGAAGGTGTCTCTCATAATGATTAGCCCCAAACATTGGTTCCTCCGTTTCAAATTCAGATTTTACCGAATTTGAATTAGGCTACCCACTAAAAGGATCATAATCTAATTTACTCATCTTGGGTAAAATAGCGATCCAGAAAATTTAAGGCGTGATTGCGCAATTCAAAATATTCTTTGGAGTTACGCATGGCGGCGCGATCGCGTGGATGGGAAAAAGGTACTTCTAAGATTTCTCCGATGGTGGCGGCGGGGCCATTTGTCATTAAGACGATGCGATCTGACATATAAATGGCTTCGTCTACATCGTGAGTAATCATCATCACTGCTTGGCGATGTTTTTCCCAGATATCTAATACTTGTCGCTGCAATTTACCTCTAGTTAACGCATCTAACGCCCCAAAAGGTTCATCCATCAGCAACATTTTTGGGCGAATTGCTAAAGCTCTAGCAATGCCCACACGCTGTTTCATACCCCCAGAAATTTCATCGGGATATTTGTCAGCAGCCGCCGTCAAGTTTACCATTGCCAAGTGTTCGTTCACAATGCTAATTTTTTCAGAGCGATTAGCATTTTTTAGCACTTCATCTACAGCTAACCGGATATTTTCTCGCACTGTTAACCAAGGTAAAAGCGAGTAATTTTGAAATACCATCATCCTTTCTGCACCCGGCTGGCGAATTTCTTTACCGTCTAGCCGTACTGATCCAGAAGTGGCTGTTTCTAATCCAGCAACAATTTTTAACAAAGTTGATTTACCGCAACCAGAGTGCCCAATTACTGATATATATTCATCTGCACCAATGGAAAGATTTACACCATCTAAAACGACAAAATTACCTTTATCTGGTGTCGGATATGACTTGACTAAATTTTCAATTTCCAGAAATCCACAGTCTGGTATGGCTTCGTTATGGGTATTGATAGGTAATGAGGTAGATTTCATCATCAAATGCTCCGGAAAATATTGAGTCGTCAGTCAATATTGCTACTGTGCAATTAAGACATATAGAAACGAATAGGAGATTTAGCCCTAATTTCAAAACTATTTAAATAGCCCACAGGATCGCTGGGATCGAAAGCTTTTTGATCGATAAATACTTCTTTTGGTTCAACTTTGTAATCATCTTTTGGGGATTCAATCCCCATTTCTGCGGCTATCTCACGATAAAGATCTGTGCGCCAACCGTTAGCGGCTAATTCTTCTGCATTTTTGGGAAATTCTTTAATTTGTCCCCAACGTGCAGCTTGTGTCATTAACCAAATACTGCGCGATCGCCACAAGAATGTCGAGTGTTCTTTTGGTTGTTTGGGTAAGTTATCCGGGATATCAAAGAAAATTGTATTGTCAGCAGCTGTAATGGTGCGGTCTTTACCATCAAATCCACCATAGTTATAATTGCCTAAAATTCCTGGCCCGGTAAATTTGGTAATTGGCGCTCCGGGCTTTTTCGGTTTTGCGCCAGTAAAGGATCTATCTGTAATTAATTCCGCAACTTCTTGGCGATTTTCTGGCTTACTGCAATATTGACAAGCTTCAATCATCGCCTTGATGAGGGAACGATAGGTTTTGGGATATTGATCGATAAATAATTCCATCACTCCCAATAACCTATCGGGGTGTCCTAACCAAACTTCTTTACCTTGGGCAAAGGTAAAACCGATACCTTCGTTGCCTGTAATTGCTCTAGTATTCCAAGGTTCGGCAACCATGTAAGCTTGCATTGCCCCAATCCGCACGTTGGTTACCATCTGCGGTGGTGGGACAATTATGACACGAAACTCTTTTAAGGGATCGACACCAGCCGCAGCAGAAATATAACGCACAAAGTATTCGTAGATGGCAGAACTGAGGACTACCGCCCAAACTTTGCGTTCTGGAGGCTGGTTGTCAAAATAACCGCGAAAATCTCTACCGAAGGCTTCTAAAGCGCCATCGCCATATTTTTCTTGATACTCGTACCAAGGACGCAAGCCAAAATCCCACATGGCTTTGTTCATCGTCATGGCGTTACCGTGACGGTGGATTGTCATACCGGCGCAGAGGGGTGCATGGCGCGCGCCTTCAGCTCCAATTCTGGCGTTGGTGACTGCACCGGAGACGACAGGCGCAGCATCTAAACGCCCAAAAATCAAGCCGTCGCGGGAAGTCGCCCAACTGGCTTCGCGGTTGAGTTTGACGTTTAAGCCATATTTGCGGAAGAAGCCTTTTTTCCAGGCGATCGCAAATGGCGCACAATCATTTACAGGTACGTAGCCAACAGTAATATCTGGCTTCTCTAAGTCTTGGGATCTAACTACTGGTTCTATGGCTAAGGCTTCTTCGCTGAGTCCTGTAGCGCCAGTATTACCTTTAATAGCACAAGAAGAGAGCGCCATTGCGGCGGTTGTTGCTCCCATTCCTAAGATAAAATCGCGTCGAGTCCAGTTATGATCAGCCATTGAAGTGGCTCCAGCCGAGATTAATAGGGGGAAATAATTCGTAATTCGTAATTAAGAAAGCCAGATTCAATTTATTTAGCAACTGAGGGGCGACGTGTTACTAATTCTTGAATTTTGCCAACGGCATAATCAAGAATTAATCCGGTTACGCCAATTACTAATACGGCGAGAAACACTGAACTCAAATTTAAACGGCTCCATTCATCCCAGACAAAGAAGCCGATACCGATACCGCCGGTGAGCATTTCTACAGCAACAATTACTAGCCAAGCAATACCTAAACTGATGCGCAATCCGGTAAAAATGTAGGGAAGACTGGCAGGCCAAATAATTTTGGTAATTCGCCGCCAACGCGGGATTTCTAAGACTCTGGCGACATCTAAATAATCTTTGGGAACGCTAGAAACTCCTAAGGCGGTGTTAATAATTGTCGGCCATAGGGAGGTAATGAAAATGACGAAAATTGCTGAAGGATCTGCTAGGTTAAAGATAGCTAAAGCTATTGGTAGCCAAGCTAAAGGTGATACTGGTTTAAAGATTTGAATGATGGGATTTAAGGCTAACATTGCTGGTTTGGACATGCCAATTAAAAATCCCAAGGGAATCGCTACTATGGCTCCTAACAGAAAACCTAGCAAGACTCTGCGCAAGCTGGCAATTAATAGCCAACCAATTCCTAAGTTACCCGGCCCTCTTTCATAGAAGGGGTTTAAAATATAGTCCAAATTTGCAACAAATGCTTCTGGTGGGGTGGGCATTATTTCATGGTTGAATAGTGCCACAATCCACCACAGTAAGATGATGCCTAAAAATCCTAATGCGGGGAGGATGACAACATCTTGGACTATGACAGGTTTAGCTTTTTTCCAAGCGGCTTGTCCAGCGATCGCGAAAATCGCCGCTAAATTTAGTTGCAAGATCATTAACAACCTCAACAGATGTCAGCACGGGTACAATAATCCGAGCAGTACCAGCCTTGGACACTGATGAGATTACAAAAATGTCTTCTCTTCAGTCTCCTCTCAATGCCTACGAAGTTAGCTGACGGGCTAGGGCTGAGAGATGCCCCTCTTTTACAGGATGATGTGTCAACGATGAGTCTCGATCCCGCAAGAGATACGCCCCAAAATTTGGTTCCTCCGCTCTAGCGTTACCTACTGAAAGCCGCTAGATTAGGCTGACTTACTCTAATTCCGCATAATATAACATGCTTTCTCAGTAAAAATATCTCTCCCAAGATAAAAGTTGTTGATTTAACTACCCGAAGTGCATAAATATTCTCGGTGTTGAGTAATCGTTAAGTTTTATATACTGGCTTGGCTGCATCAGTTAATATCCCATCCGAACAGTGTGAATACTGGCAGCATCATCAATTAGCAAAATATTTGCATATTTAGCTATTGCCTAAAGATAAATGATAAATCTGATACGTAGACATTAAGCAAACACAGCATTTACTAAAAAAATAGCTCAACCAAAATCTCTATCTTGGGGTAGTTGTAAATTTTGATAATTTTCTCGATTAAACGCTACACTTGTTAAACTATTTCCATAGAGAATTTTAGTTATCTGTTCTATTTACAAGATTTAAAATAATGGATTTTAGTCAAGTATTGGCTGAAAAAACTGATACTATCCTCCAACAATGGGTGGTAGAGGTTCGTAAAGATAAACATATAGAAAGTGCTGATGATTTATCTTACACAGCAATCCAAAATCACCTACCCGATGTGCTGAATGCAATGGTAACAGTACTTTCCAAATCTGTGGGTAATGATGTGAGAGCGATTATAGTTGCTAGTTGGCAACATGGAATTCTCCGGGCTGAACAAGGTTTTGATCCAGAAGAAATTGCGCGGGAATATCATTTATTACGCACGGTTATATTTGAAACTATAGAGATAGATTTATTACAGGGATCGCCAGTAGCAATTTTTCGGGCGATGCGATTAATTGATACTGTGATTGATGAAGCGATCGCACGCTGTTTCAATAGTTATTTTGAAGAACGCTTACGCGAATTACAACACCTGTATAATTCGCTCACACTCCACAACGAGGAACTAAATCGTTTAGTTAATACTAATCAAGATTACCTAAATCAATTAGCACACGAACTCAAAAGTCCGCTAGCTTCAATTATTGGTTACTCAGATTTATTTTTACGTCAACAACGACAGCATAATGGTAAAAATAATACTCCGGCAAATTTAGAGCATATTGAGCGGGTACTGCGCAATGGCAGACATTTACTGCGACTAATTAACGATATTCTCGAAGTTTCGCGCCATGACGCAGGTAAAATACAACCTGAGCTAGAATTCACTAATGTGTGTGAATTAATCGACAATGTCGTGGAAATGTTAGAGCCTTTAGCTCAAGAGAAAAAATTAGCGTTGGTGCGCAATTGCGAGATTGAGGCTTCACAAATACTCACAGACCCATTTAGATTACAACAAATTGTTACAAATCTTATTAGTAATGCTATTCGCTACACCAATTCGGGCAGCGTTGAGATTGGCTGTCAGTTAGTGGATAATCAAAAATGGGCGATCGCAGTTAAAGATACAGGAATTGGCATCGCCCCAGAAAATCAAACTCAGATATTTGAGCCTTACTTCCGCGTAGGTTCTATTCATAAATCCTACGTTTCTGGAAGTACTGGCTTAGGTTTAGCAATAGTGGCGCGACTGGTAAGACTATTGCAAGGGGAAATAAATTTAGTTTCAAATCTTGGCGTAGGTTCTACTTTTACTGTGACTTTCCCCTTAGAATTGAAGATATAAAATCAGCATTTATATTGTCGTTATAAATTATTTTGATAAAAAATATTTTCAACTTTTTCTTGGTCAGATATATATGGAAGTTGTAGCTTATGAATCAAACCCAAACACAATCACAAACAGCATCAAAATTATATACATTTGATGAATTTATTGCATGGTATCCAGAAAATTCGCTAGTCCGTTATGAATTATATGATGGAGTAATTGTCGAGATGCCTAAACCCAGAGGAAAACATTCAAAGTTAACAGGTTCTCTGATAGAAAGATTATTGATAACTATTAGAGAAATGGGTAAAGGCGACATTTGGACAATACCTAGAGAATCGATTGTCAAACCGTACCGCGATAAATGTGGATACGAACCTGACATAATTATTTTGAATGAAAAAACTATCAGTACTGAGACAAGGTGGGAAGCTGAATCAGTAATTCAAAATGCCAGTTCGGTTAAATTGATAGTAGAAGTTGTGAGTAATAATTGGCAAGATGACTATTATGATAAACGTCGTGACTACGAAGGTATGGGTATACCAGAATATTGGATTGTTGATTATGCTGCTTTAGGTGGACGCGAATATCTCGGTTATCCCAAACAACCGACTATTTTCGTATACGAGTTAGTTGATGGGGAATATGTAAAAACAACTTTTAGAGAAAATGACTTGATTAAATCGCCTACCTTCCCACAATTTAACCTTACCGCACAACAGATTTTTGATTTGGCTTTAAAAATAGGAAACACCGAAGCATAAAGGATGAAATCGTAAAATAAAAAAGCTTAATATTTTTAAATTTGGGTTAATTTTATAACCTACCTTGTTGTTTTAATTTAGCTAATGCATCTTCAGCCGCAGCTTTTTCGGCTTCTTTCTTGTTACGTCCTTTACCTTCACCATACTCTTTTTTTTCTACACAAACTTTAGCTAAAAACTCCGGTGCATGAGATAAACCACCTATTTGCACTGTTTCATATACAGGAGGATTTGGCGTCACGTTGCGTTGTACCCATTCTTGAAAGCGATTTTTTGAATCTACATTGGAACGAATTACCACAACTTGCTCAGGTACAGAATCAAATAGCGGTTCAACAATTGCGCGCACTGCTTCAATATTAGAATTGTTATCTAGATAGTAAGCAGCAATAACTGCTTCAAAAGTACTGCTGAGTAAATTAGGATTTTGGTATCCTCCATCGCGAATAGCACCTTTTCCGAGTCGCATTCGGAAATCTAAACCTACCTCATTAGCGAATTTTGCTAATTGCTTCTCATCTACTAATGCTGAACGCCGTCGAGTTAATTCATCTTCTCCTTTGTCTGGATGACGACGATAAAGATACTCGCCACTTAAGTAATTTAGTAAAGCATCACCGAGAAATTCTAGACGTTCATTATGTTCACCTTCTCCTGGGTTTTCATGAACATAAGAACGGTGTGTCAGTGCATGGCGTAATAGTTTTTCATCACGAAATAGTAAGAGTTTATTAATATCAGCTAATTTGTCTTTAATCAGAGCTTTCTCTGCTTTTTCTGGAGAAAGTATTTGCAAAACTTCTTGTTGTTGTTTCTCTACAATATCTGCTTCTGCTGTCGCTGAAATGACTTTAAGCAGTCGAGCAATACTATCGAGGGCGCGATATGTGTCATCTGTAGAAAAGCGCGATTGATGCGCCCATTTATTACGTACTTCCAGAAGTTCACTAATGAGAGCACGTTCGCTCTTAGTCAAGTTTTTCTTGAAGACTTGATCCCACTGCTTTATCATTAATTTGAGTATAGCAGAAACATCCTCATGTAAAATTTCTTCTGGTGTGCGCCTTAAACTTTGATCGTCAGATAAATAAGATTTTGCTACTGCTAGCCAACCTCCACCATGTACTGACTTCATTTTCTTTTCTAAATAAGGATATAAACCTTGAGATAGAGTAATTAAAGCCCTGTTAACTCGTTCGTGGTTACTAATAGCCATTGAAAAATCTCAGTGGTATTTATTTAATCAATATTCATCTAAGGTGAAGCATTTAGTCTGAGAAATTCTCATGTCTGTTGCTCCTTTGGGGAAATTTGTCACAACACTTATTCTAAATGTGCCAGAAGCTTGATATGCTAAAAGCCGAGACTAGCTATATTGCCAAACCATGCCTGCGCCTACTATCACTCCCAAAATCACTTCGTTCCCGCTGACAGCCGTAGTCGGACAAGAAGCGATTAAATTAGCTTTGCTATTAGCTGCTGTCGATCCGGGATTAGGTGGAGTAGCGATCGCAGGTCGTCGCGGTACGGCAAAATCTGTGATGGCGCGTGCTATTCACGCCTTGCTACCACCTATTGAAGTTGTTCAAGACTCCATTAGCAACTGCGATCCCAATCAACCCCAAGACTGGGATGACTTGCTTTTAGCAGAGTACGCAGATAAAGAAATTCAAGATGTCCCTACCGCCATCATCCCTGCGCCGTTTGTGCAAATTCCCCTCGGCGTAACAGAAGACAGACTCCTTGGTTCTGTGGATGTAGAACAATCGGTAAAACAAGGAGACACCATATTTCAACCCGGATTACTCGCCAGCGCGAACCGAGGTGTGCTGTATGTGGATGAAATCAACTTACTCGATGACCAAATCAGCAATCAACTCTTAACAGTCTTATCGGAAGGACGTAACCAAATTGAACGGGAAGGGATCAGCTTTCAGCATTCCTGCAAACCGTTGTTTATTGCTACCTATAACCCAGAAGAAGGGTCGTTAAGGGAGCATTTACTCGATAGAATTGCGATCGCATTATCAGCAGATGGAGTCCTGGGTTTAGATCAAAGAGTACAAGCAGTTGAACAAGCGATCGCCTATTCTGTATCTCCCCAAGAATTCCTCGAACAATATAACGAAGATTTAGACGCCCTGAAAACGCAAATTATCCTGGCGCGGGAATGGTTAAAAGATGTCACCATTACCCACGATCAAATTGCTTATATAGTCAATGAAGCAATTCGGGGTGGCGTTCAAGGACACCGGGCCGAGTTATTTGCTGTGCGGGTGGCGAAAGCCGCAGCAGCTTTGGATGGACGCAACACCGTCAACGCCGATGACTTGCGTCGTGCGGTGGAATTGGTGATTGTCCCCCGCGCCACGGTAGTGCAGACACCACCACCAGAACAAGCACCACCACCACCACCTCCTCCTCCCCCACCACCAGAAAGTCAAGACGAGTCGGAACAAGAGGAACAAGAAGAAGAAGAAGAAGAACAGGAACAAGAAGAACAAGAACAACAAGAACCACCCAGCATCCCCGAAGAATTTATCTTCGATCCGGAAGGGGTGATCCTTGATGATAGCGTGCTTTATTTTACCCAAATGGCTAAGCGCCAGGGTAAGTCTGGTAGCCGTAGCATTATCTTCTCAGAAGACCGGGGACGCTACATTAAGCCGATGTTGCCTAAAGGCAAGGTAAGACGCATAGCCGTAGATGCCACACTCAGGGCAGCTGCGCCGTATCAAAAAGCACGTAGAGAAAGACACCCAGGACGCAAAGTTATCGTTGAACAAGGAGACATTCGCGCCAAGCGGTTAGTCCGCAAAGCCGGGGCGTTGGTAGTGTTTGTAGTAGATGCTTCTGGCTCAATGGCACTTAACCGGATGCAGTCAGCTAAAGGTGCAGTCATGCAACTGTTAACTGAAGCATATCAAAACCGCGACCAAATAGCCTTGATTCCTTTCCGTGGTGAACAAGCAGAGGTTTTATTACCTCCTACCCGTTCCATTGCTTTAGCCCGCAACCGTTTGGAAAGACTACCTTGTGGTGGCGGTTCGCCACTAGCACATGGTTTAACCCAAGCTGTGCGCGTTGGGTTAAATGCACAAATGAGTGGAGATATTGGTCAAGTTGTGGTTGTAGCCATTACTGATGGCCGGGGTAATATACCCTTAGCGCGTTCCTTAGGCGAACCAACCGAACCAGGAGAAAAGCCAGACATCAAAAGCGAATTATTAGAAATTGCGGCGAGAATTCGCGCTTTGGGAATACAGTTGTTAGTAATTGATACGGAGAGTAAATTTGTTTCTACTGGCTTTGCTAAAGAATTAGCACAAACAGCCGGTGGTAAATATTATCATTTGCCGAAAGCGACCGATAAAGCTATTGCGGCTATGACCAAAGGTGCGATCGCTGATTTAAAATCTAGGTAATTAGTTCTGGGTCAACAGTCAACAGTCAACAGCTAATAAACTTTGAACTAGAGACTTTTAATAACTGACTATGACCCACTAGCTACAACCTGGGGTTGCAAATAGCAAATCAAATCTTGAATGCCTTTTTGCAGATATCGCGTTACAGTCATCGGACTTGTACCGATATTCTTAGCAGCATCCTTGCGTGAAAGTTCTTTCAAAAAGACTAACTCAACCGCCATCCGGGGCTTTTCTTCTAATAAATTAATTGCACCTTGGAGTTGTTGGCGTTCTTCTTCTTGTTGCTGAAGTGCATTAGAACGTGGACAAGGTAGGGCTTCACCTAAAGTGATTTGACAATCAACATAGTGAACAGCCGTAGCATCTAAACTTAAAGGCATCCGATTTTGTGCCGCTAATTTAGTTTCTTGCCATTCTTGCACAGATACGCGCAATTCCCGAGCAATTTCTGTATCCTTGGGAGGGCGACCCAAAGCAATAGCCAAATCTTTGCGTACCTTTTGCCCTTCATTATATAGTTCTTGCCAACGCCGGGGAATTTTTAATAGAGTACTGCGATCGCGCAAAAAGTGCAGCATCTCTCCACGAATATATGGTACAGCGAAGGAACTAAACGCATATCCTTGACTGGGATCAAAGCGTTCAATTGCTCTGATTAAACCAAAATAACCAATCTGTTCTAAATCTTCATAAGGCTCATTACATTGATGGCTAAATTTATGAGCCATCTTCCGCACTAAGCCAGTATGTAGCTGCACAAGTTGATTACGCAGTTTAATAGAGGGATTCTGGTGGTATAAGTGCAATAACTCTATACCATCTATTCGCACAGAGGACTCACTTGCTGCCATATAAAAATTCCTTTGTTGTAACTCCTTTTCCTGAAAAAATGGAGTTGCGTATATTGTTATCAATGCTGTAATTATTTTCCTTAGTCACCGCTGAATAAACCATCGTCGTTATACTGAACTTATCAGGGTATGGAGTCGATGATTCCGTATTTATACGCATGATTTTTTATGACTAACCCTGATTTTTTATAATTATTTTCTGTGAGTGAATTTCCTTTTCTTGACAACGATTAGCGGCATTAATCGTCTTTGATTTACCGCAACATAACTCAACTATTACTGCAAAAAAAATATAGTAATTACGCCACAGACATCTGTCATACTGAAGCTAAAGCTCAATAATCCTGAAAGTTACTATTCTCTTTTCTCGGGAAGACCTAAGAATAAATCTGCTGACAGTACAAACAAGACTGTAGATTTTTCAGCGTTTACAGATGATAGATTTTGAGAACCAAACCTTTTTTATTTAGCAATCATACTCACAAACATAATTTATCCAGTTAAATTGAGTGGTGGTTGGCTCAGAATATTGGTAAAAATGGAAGTATACAGGACGTTTCTCAGTAAAACAAGTCTTCAAAATGAGTAACACCAGCAATTTTCGGGACGCTATTCGTGAGGCTAGAACTCAAGCCCTCATAGGCCCAAATGTCATTGCCAATGCCCTACCCTATGTGGGTGGCGGTCTTGTACTTACCGCATTAGGAACCTACGGTGGTCTAGGAGTTATCCGTAATCATCCCGGACTGTTCTTCCCCACCTTTATTGGTGCAGTCATCGTTGAGTTAATTCTGTTCTTTGTTGCCCAAAATGTTGCCGAAAAAGGCAATAAAGGTTTGGCACTTCCTTTACTGGCTACCTACAGCCTATTATCTGGATATACTCTCAGTGGCTTAGTCTTTGTCGCTTTGAGAACCCAAGGTGTTGGTATTCAAGGTATTGGAATAGCCGCCCTTGGTTGTGGCGTTACCTTTATTGTTGCCCGGCAAATCGGTTCCAATCTATCAGAACAAGACGGGATGGCTTTGACAAAAACCATCTCTCTCGGCGTCATTGCCCTGGTAGTTGTCTGTTTAACTCAATTTGTCTTTGCTTTGTTTGGTGTTTACACGCCAACCTGGTTAGAAATCGCTATTTCTGGTTTGGGAGTATTTCTATTTGCTGGCGCATCTGTGGTAGATTTCTATATTCTGCCACGTACTTATCGCAACGATCAGTACTTGCCAGCAGCTTTATCTATGTATCTCACCTACATCAACCTATTCATTTTTATTTTGCGGCTGTTAATTGCCCTCAATAGCCGCGATTAAATATCCGTAGGCACGAGATAAAAGTAAAGTTTTGTAAAAAGTACCGTGGTCTAGCCTCAGCAGCCACGGTTTTTTTATGGGATGAGTGGATGAAATTATGGCATACAATATTATTTAGTGGTCAGTCATGAGCAAAATTATGCTGGAACTTGTCCGAATCAAACAGGAAGTAGAAAGATTAGCAAATATCTTGGGCAAAGCAGAGGATTGTCTTTGACCAAAGAGAACTAACTGCTAGAATTCAAGATTTAGAAACAATAATTGCTCACTCTAATTTTTGGCTAAATCCAGCACCAGCCTATCAAATACTTCAAGAAATAGAATACTTAATATTTTTTAGACAAGAAAAATATCAAAATTGGTGTGCCGTTCTTGAAGATATAAAAGCGGCTTTAGAACTTTTACAAGCTTCAACTGATGAGCAATTATGGCAAGAAACTCAATTGAAGTTGAAGCATCTTAAAAAAGAACTAGAAATAGTCCAAATACAAAAGTTACTATCTCACCCTTACGACCAAATGGGTGCATTAGTCACCATTACGGCTGAAATTGCTGGTGCAGATGCTCAAGATTGGGCATATTTGTTAATGAAATTGTACTGGAATTGGGGCATAAATCACAATTACCAAGTTAATTTAGTAGAAATAATTGATGGGGATAGTGCAGGAATTAACTTTGCTACCTTAGAAATTACCGGACGTTATGCATACGGATTTCTTAAATCAGAAACGGGTATACATAAATTACAAAGGATATCGCCCTTTCAGACTAACGGGAATTTACAGACAATTTTAGCTAGGGTAGAAGTCATACCAATATGCGATGCAGCGATTAATTGGGAAATTCCCGAACATGATTTAAAAATAACTCAATGGCGTTGGCATGGTAAAAATCTTAAACGCTCACAACCTTGGGTAAAAGTATGTCATATTCCTACAGGAATTACTGTTTTTTGTGACCAAGAACGCAGTCAAATGCAAAACCAAACAAAAGCCTTAAGGATTATTAAAAGTAAGCTATGGTTTTTAATGCAATCCCAAAGCGTTCAAGATATTGCCAAAATTGAAACTAGCAGCATAAAATCTCTATCTACAAAGCCCATTCGTGAATATATCTTGCATCCCGAAAATCGGGTGAAAGATTTGCGTACTAATGTAGAAACTACATCGGTGACAGAGGTGTTAAATGGTGAGATTAATTTTTTGATCGATGCTTATTTACAACAGCAATCCATGACTCATAGTTAATTTGTGAATATCACTCTGTAGACTTTTATTCCTTCTTCTCTGTCTCCTGTTCCCTATATAACTAAGACAAGCAAGACGGTAGAATTTGCTCAACAACAGCTAAAATCAATAAAGTAAAAAGAATTGAGAGCAAGTTCTTAACAATTAGAAACGCTCTATCGTGAAGTAAGCAATATGGATGTTTTAGAACTCAAACGCGAAATCGAAACGTTGGCTTATCGCCTGGGTAAAACCCAGGACTATCTTTGACGTACCTGCACTGACAGCCAAAATTCAAGACTTAGAACAAATATCGGCCCAGCCAGAATTTTGGAACGACCAAACTAAAGCTCAAGAAACATTACAAGAACTCAACGACCTCAAAGCCCACCTCCAACAGTATCATCAGTGGCAATCTAATCTGGAAGATACCAAAGCTGTAGTTGAGTTGTTGGAGTTAGAAACTGACGAAAGTCTGCTACAAGAAGCAGAATCTACCATTACTACACTCAACCACGAACTCGATCAGTGGGAGTTACAACAATTACTTTCCGGCCCCTACGACGATAAAGGAGCAGTACTGACAATTAACGCCGGTGCGGGTGGTACGGATGCTCAAGACTGGGCGTTTATGCTGATGCGAATGTATACCCGTTGGGCAGAATCCCACGGATATAAAGTTACTTTGGCAGAAGAGTCAGAAGGCGATGAAGCCGGAATTAAATCGGCGACCTTGGAAATTACCGGTCGTTATGCCTATGGCTATTTGCGATCGGAAACTGGTACACATCGTTTAGTGCGAATTTCCCCATTTAACGCCAACGGTAAACGCCAAACCAGTTTCGCTGGGGTGGAAGTGATGCCCCAAATAGATAGTTCTGTACAGCTAGACATTCCCGACAAGGATTTAGAAATTACTACATCTCGTTCTGGTGGTAAAGGTGGACAGAACGTCAACAAAGTAGAAACAGCCGTGCGGATTGTTCACATTCCCACCGGTTTAGCTGTGCGTTGTACAGAAGAGCGATCGCAGCTGCAAAATAAAGAGAAAGCCCTTACCCGTCTCAAAGCCAAGTTATTAGTTATTGCCCAAGAACAACGCGCCCAAGAAATCGCCCAAATTCGCGGTGATATGGTCGAAGCTTCTTGGGGTAACCAAATCCGTAACTATGTATTTCACCCTTACCAAATGGTGAAGGATTTGCGTACTAACACAGAAACCACAGCTATTACCGATGTCATGAACGGCGACCTTGACCCTTTCATCCAAGCTTATCTAAGACAAGAAAATCAACTCGTAGAAAGCACTCCCGCTTAGGGGACAAGAGGACAAGGGAGCAGAGGAGAAATAACTCCAATGCCCAACGCCCAATGCCCAATGCCCAATGCCCAACGCCCAATGCCCAACGCCCAACGCCCAATGCCCAATGCCCAATGCCCCATGCCCAATGCCCAATGACAAATGACAAATTACAAATGACCATTGACCATTGACGATAACTGTTACATTTATATATAAAAGAGTTTGTTATCGAATCATCATGAGCAGTTCTCCGTCAAAGGAACCTCAGCCGAGCTACGTTAAACTCGCCATGCGCAACATGGTGCGTAAAGGTGGTACTTCTATTAAGCATTTTGTGCTTACTACTGTGGGACTTTTAGCTCTCTTCGTAGGTCTTGCTTACCTAACTCGCTGATCGTAAATCTAAACCTCGAGTTACTAGGAGACTTTGTAGCTAGTGCAAGTTGAACTAGATGTACAAGATTATTTTTATGAATCGTCCCCAGAAACAACGGAAAATTTTGGGACTAATGATAATCGCATTGCTGTGGAAACTTGGGAAGACTGGTTTCATAGTTGGTTAGAAATACTTCACTCAGATCTTCCATTAGCACCAAGTTATGAAATTGGGCTACGGTTGACAGATGATGTCGAAATTCAGTCACTCAATTCCCAATATCGTCACCAGGATAAACCTACAGATGTATTAGCTTTTGCTGCCTTAGAGGTGGACAGTCCTCAAAATGAGGAAATGTTTGCCTCTATGCCTTTATATCTAGGGGATATTGTGGTATCTGTAGATACTGCACAGCGTCAAGCCCAACAGCAGGAGCATAGTTTGCAAACTGAATTGGCCTGGCTTGTGGCTCATGGTTTGCTGCACTTATTAGGCTGGGATCATCCTGATGAGGAAAGTTTGGTAAGAATGTTAAAACAGCAGGTAATATTGCTGAGACAAATAGGTATTTCTATTGACATAGAGTAATCTCTATTATTATTCTTTGCTGCTCCGAAAACTTCCGGATAAAATTGCCTAAAACTTGATTACACCCTAAAAATCAGCAAAACCACAAACTGTATCTACTTTATGTGAGGATCTTTAAGCCTATGTCCCAAAAAGTTTCGCCACCACCCACTAATAACCGCATACCAACACTGGTGACTAAAGAAAGAGAATTTTCTTGGCAAGTGGCAACTAATTTATTGATTAGTTTTAAGTATGCTTGGGCAGGAATTAGCTATGGTTTTAAAACTCAACGCAATTTTCGCATTCATGTAGGCGTGTGTGCTGTAGCGATCGCTCTCAGCATCATCTTACATTTATCTTCTGTGGAAATTGCCATAATTGCGATCACTAGTGGTTTAGTTTTAACTTTAGAACTACTAAATACCGCTTTAGAATCACTAGTTGATTTAACAGTCAAGCAGACTTACCACGAGCTAGCCAAAATTGCTAAAGATTGCGCCGCTGGTGCTGTACTTGTCTCGGCACTAGTATCGCTTTTGGTAGGTGGTATACTCATACTGCCACCTTTGGCAACTTTAATTATGTCAGCTTTTTAAGTAAGATTGCTAACTTTACTTATTTTCATTCGATAATTGATGACGTTTACAGCAGTTCCCATCTGGTGACAATTAAACAAAATCATAAAATAATCTGACCAGGAGTTATCAGCTGTGATTATAGTCATCGACAATTACGACAGTTTTACTTATAATATAGTCCAGTATCTCGGAGAGCTTGCCGCAGAATTTCCTGTAGCAGCAGATATTAGAGTTTTTCGCAACGATAAAATATCTGTAGACGAAATTAAGGCTTTAAATCCTGAATTTGTCGTCATTTCTCCCGGGCCTGGTCGCCCGGAAGATGCAGGAATTAGTTTAGATTTAATTGAACAGCTAGGTTCTAGTTTGCCAATTTTGGGTGTCTGTTTAGGACATCAAAGCATTGGTCAGGTATTCGGTGGTAAAATCGTTTCTGCTCCTGAATTGATGCATGGCAAAACTTCTCAGGTATCCCATACTGGGGTGGGAGTTTTTCAGGGATTAGAAAATCCTCTGACGGCAACCAGATATCACAGTCTGGTAATTGACCGCGAGACTTGTCCCGATGTGTTGGAAATCACTGCTTGGGTTGAGGATGGTACGATTATGGGAGTACGTCATCGGAACTATACTCACATTCAAGGCGTCCAGTTTCATCCAGAGAGTGTCTTGACATCTTCAGGTAAGCAATTGCTGCGAAACTTTCTGGAACAATTACAGTCGAGAGAGTAATTAATGAAACGACGACAGTTGATGGGCTATGCTGGGGCGGGTTTGGCAACAGCTTTTTTTACCACCTTAAGTTCTGAATTTCCATCCCAAGCGCAATCTGGCGGCTTATCAGTTCAGTGGTTGGGTCATACCTGCTTTCTGTTAACGGGTGGCGGGGTGAAGATTCTCGTCAATCCATTTCGACCTATCGGCTGTACTGCTGGGTATCGTCCGCCAAAGATTGCAGCAGATTTAGTAATGATTAGCAGTCAACTCCTGGATGAAGGTGCTGTAGACGGACTCCCTGGAAAGCCGAAACTGATCTATGAACCAGGGGTTTACGAATTCCAAGGAATTAAGTTTCAAGGAATTGGTATAGATCACGATCGCAAAGGTGGTAAACAATTTGGCATCAATACTGCTTGGAGTTGGAAACAAGGCGGAATTAATCTCCTGCATTTAGGCGGCGCAGCTGCACCAATTTCGGTTGAGCAAAAAATTCTCATGGGTCGTCCCGATGTCGCCTTTATTCCTGTCGGCGGTAGTGCTAAAGCTTATAATGCTCAGGAAGCTAAGCAAGCGGTGGAAGTTTTAAACCCAAAAATTATAATTCCTACCCATTTTCGGACACAGGCAGCAGATGCAGCTAAGTGCGATATTTCCCCGGTGGATGATTTTCTTAATTTGATGCAGGGTGTCACTGTACGTCGGGGTACTAGTGACAGTATTAGTATTAGCCCTAGCACCTTACCAGAAAATAGCGTAATTCAAACTTTGAGTTACAAATTTTAAATAACTGAGAAATCAAAATTGTGTGAACATAATTTGTAAGGGCGGGGTCTCCCCGCCCTTACTATTTGGGATAATTTATGTTTGGTAGAATTCCCTCGATCCTGAGTTGTGTTCCGGCTCAGAATGAAACTTTTAGCTAGAGACAGTATTGTGGCTTAGCTTTACTCAACTTGGCTTTGTGTAATTGCTGATATGGCGTTATCTATAACGCTACTAGTCTTTGTGTTACTACCGATAAACTAACTGTTTTCTAGAAGGTAACCCATTTCTTCAAAGGTGTACCGTCTGGGCCGAGGATAGGATTACCATCTTCTCCTACTTGAATTGGGGAAAGTCTTTCTGTTTCTGCAATTGGAGTTCTAGTTACGGTTGTTCCGTCTGCATTTGTGATCCAAATTTCGTCCGCACCTGTAGCGTACTCGCGCCAGTAGATATCGGTTCTACCATCGTTGTTGAAGTCGCCAAAGGTTGCTTGTGCGGTTGTGGAACTGGGTGCGAGGAAAGATTCTGTAACAATTGTACCACCATCCATCAACCAGGTGGTGTTTTCACCTGTTGCTTGATTACGCCAGAAGACATCTGTCTTACCATCGCCATTAAAGTCAGCAATGCTAGATGTCCAGTTAGCGTCAAGTGTTGTCAGAGAAGATTCGGTGAAGAAGACGTTATTGGGAATGAGGGAATTAGTTAACCAAGCTTTGTTCTCACCTGTGGTTGTGTTGCGCCACAAGATGTCAGAACGGAAATCACCGTTAAAATCTCCTAAGGTGAAAGTCCAGCTTGCGTCTTGTGATTGGAGAGAACTCTTATTAACTTGGGTACCATCAAAAAACCAAGCGCTGTTTTCACCTGTGGTACTGCGCCAGAAGATATCAGTGACACCATTACCGTCGAAATCAACCATTGTCGGTGTCCAAGTAGCATCCAGACCCTCAAGTCTAATTCCGCTTTTAATTGCTTGAATTGGGTTACTACCATCTACTAACCAAATGGCGTTTTCACCTGTGGTGTTATTTCGCCACAAGATATCAGTTTTGCGATCGCCATCGAAATCGCCAATGAATGGTGACCAGTTTCCATCTAGTGGATCTAGTGAAATCAGATTTGTAAAATTGGTACCATCCATCAACACCAAGGTATTAGCACCTGTTACCTTGTTGCGTAATAAAAAGTCAGTCTTATTATCGCCATTGAAATCGCCAATTTTGTAATCTATTGAGCCAGGAGGGTTATTTGGATCGGCAGGAAAAGACCCCTTAGATATAACAGTTGTCCCATCCATTAACCAAATTTGAGTTTCACCTGTTTGCGCATCAACCCAGATTTTATCTGTTCTTCCATCGCCGTTAAAATCGGGGACAATTGCGGCACTTGTTAAGTATGGATTGGGGTTGGGGTTGGCGTTAAATAAACCTTGTGATGATACAGATTTATTTGTATTTGATATTTCGCTTGATGATGAAGCAGACTTTATAGAGGAACCCAATACGCTAGTATTTTCTTCAAATGCAGATTGTACACGGCTCATAAAGCCATATGATGATCCCTTGGCTAATTCTAACTCACTTTTCAAAGACAATTGCTCAGGCATGGTGTGTTTTTATAGCTTGTTGTTATCCAAGTTGTAACTTTTTCGGCTAAATAATTTCTGTTCTTAAATAACATTTGTTTGATAAATATTTGTTTGACTTTTTCATGAATTCATGTTTTGGGTAATGGGAATACATATAGATATATGGTTGGTCTTTTATAGCTAAAATACATAAATCTTTCAAGTTCAAGATAAGCAGTTATGAAAATATTTTTGTTTGTGTCAGCCTTTATGGATAAGTCACAAAAACCTGAATTAGCTTTAACATAGAGGTTTTTATGCTAAATAGCTAAATGTCTCTACAATCTAGAATATAAGGTTTTTCTGATAATTCTTGCTTGAACTATGTTTGTCACAAACAGATATAGTCTGACGATTTGAGTATACAATTTTGAATTTACAGATGAGATCTAGAAGTTTTCTAACACTTATAAAAATCAAAACAATCAAAAATGTGGACTATTCAATAAGTTAGGATTAAGGTTGTAAAGAATTTATGATATATAGATAAATGATGAAAATAAATATCCAAAAATGATAACTTCATATTCCTAGCAAATAGGATAAATCATCAAGTGATGACATGCAGATTATGTCAATTACACAACTTTATGTTTATAATCTGTATGTAATATGCTTTAAAAAAAATAGCAATACTAATACTGGACTATGATTAACAATATCAATCAATAGCTAGTAGAAAAAAGTTGAGAAATATTATTTGTGTTGAGATGGATTGGCACTACTTATAATAGTGGTGATATATGCAATCTGTAGTGTGAAAAGGTTAAGATATCACCATAATTTGAAATATAAAGTAGCTATGCAAGCAGAATATCTGAAGCGTCGTCAGCAGTTGATGTCAAAACTTGGTAATGGTACGGCCATTTTTCGCAGTGCGCCAATGGCGGTGATGCACAATGATGTGGAGTACAATTATCGCCAAGATAGTGATTTCTTCTATTTGACTGGTTTTAATGAACCGCAAGCTGTAGCTGTGTTAGCGCCTCATCACGCAGAACATCAATTTGTGTTGTTTGTTCAACCCAAGGATCGGGAAAAGGAAGTTTGGACTGGTTACCGTTGTGGAGTGGAAGCAGCTAAAGAACTGTATGGTGCTGATGAAGCTTACCCGATCGCCGAATTGGATGAAAAACTACCCCAGTATTTAGAAAAAGCCGATCGCATTTTTTACCATTTGGGACGCGATCGCAGTTTTAATGACAAAGTTCTCAAACATTATCAAAGTTTACTCCGCACCTATCCTAAACGAGGTACAGGGCCGATCGCCATTGAAGATACCAGCCCTATTTTAGGTAGCATGAGATTAATCAAAAGTCAAGCCGAGTTGGAATTGATGCGCCAAGCAGCTGCGATCGCTACAGAAGCGCACAGTTTAGCACAGCAAGTAACTGCACCCGGACGTTATGAATATGAAATTCAAGCGGAAATTGAGCATATTTTTCGCTTGCGGGGAGCGATGGGGCCAGCTTATCCTTCAATAGTCGCGTCTGGTGTGAATGCTTGTGTGTTGCATTACATTGAAAACGATCGCCAAATGCAAGATGGTGAATTACTGCTGATTGATGCTGGTTGTGCATACAGCTATTACAATTCCGATATTACCAGGACATTTCCTGTTGGTGGGAAGTTTACAGCAGAACAAAAGATATTATATGAGATTGTCTTAGAAGCACAAAAACAAGCGATCGCTCAAGTTCAACCAGGTAATACCTTCAACTCAGTTCACGATAAAGCAGTGCGCGTTCTCACAGAGGGTTTAGTGGAAGTGGGTATTCTCAAAGGTGAAGTTGATAAACTAATTGAAGAAGAAAAATATAAACCATACTATATGCACCGTACCAGCCATTGGTTAGGCTTGGATGTACATGATGTCGGCGTATATCAGCATGGCGATAACCCACAGATTTTACAACCAGGACAAATACTCACCGTAGAACCAGGACTTTATATCGTACCAGATACCAAACTGGCAGAAGACCAGCCAGCAACTGATCCGCGTTGGGTGGGGATTGGAATTCGCATTGAAGATGATGTGTTAGTTACCAGCACCGGACATGAGGTGTTAACTGCTGGGGTTCCGAAAGAAGTGGATGAAGTGGAGAGACGATAATAATTCTCCAAACAAGCGTTACAGGAAATATGGTAGGGTGGGCAATGCCCACCATATCTGAGTTTTTGGGACATTTCATTTGTATAGGAATTTGTATAGGAATTTGTGTAGGAGTTGTGAAAAGTATTTTTTTAATGGAACCGCCTTCTCTGCGAGAGGCTTCCGCCAACGCGCAGCGTCTCGCAGAGAAGACGCCAAGGACGCAGAGGAAGAACGATAGAGAATTTTACGCATGATTTAGAAATGCTAGAGAGTTTCTAAATATTTGTACTCTTTGCATCTTTGCACCGATCTATTGACTCCTATAGCTCTAATTTGAATTTTGTCTAACTAAGTTAAATGATATTTATTGAACTTGTATTACAAAACTTTGGCCCCTATGCGGGGAAACAGGTCATCAATCTTGACCCAAGAAATCATGAAAATTCTCGTCCCATAATTCTTTTAGGTGGGATGAATGGCGGCGGAAAAACGACTTTAATGGATGCTATTCGGTTGGCGCTTTATGGTCATCGCGCTCAATGTTCTACCCGTGGTAATTTAAGTTATAGTGATTTTCTGACTCAATGTGTTAATAGTAAAACTGACCCAGTTGAAAAAACTCGGATTGAATTAGTTTTTGAACATGTTGAAAATGACCAGCCGATAAAATATCGGGTGGTGCGGACTTGGGAGAAAAATCCGAAAGATGGTAAAGACCATTTGGGAATTTTAGATGCTAATGAATGGTTGGATACGGCTTTAGTGAATATTTGGGATGAGTATATTGAAAATTTATTACCTTTAGGTATATCTAATTTATTTTTATTTGATGGCGAACAAGTTAAAGAACTAGCAGAACAGGAAACACCACCACCAATTGTAGTCGATGCAATTAGCGGACTTTTAGGATTAGAGTTAGCCGATAGATTAGCTGTTGATTTAGATATTTTAGTTAATCGCAGACGCAAGGAATTGGCTGACACTAAAGAATTAGCAAATTTGGTAGAAATTGAAGAGAAGTTACAAGGGTTACAAGAGACTTATAATCAAAAATTGCAATCTATAGCTTTTCTGCAAGATGAATTAAAAGCTGCTGAAATTCGGCAGCAAGAAGCTGTCAATAAATTTATTTCTGAAGGTGGTAAAATTGCGGGAGAACGCAGTCACTTAGAAAAGCAAAAGCATGAAAAAACTACAGCAGTGGAAACAGAACGTCAAGGAATGTGCGATTTAGCTGCTGATGTTTTACCCTTAGCCTTAATTACACCATTATTAAATGAATCTCTCAGTCAAGGAGAAGAAGAATTTCGGATTCAACAAATGCAGGTGGCTCACGATTTATTAGTAGAAAGAGAGCAGAAGTTACTTAATTTTATTAATCAATTAACGATTGCTGAATCAGAAGTTAATCAAATTCAAGAATTTATCAAAAAAGAGAATCAAGATTTAAATCAAGCAGTTACCGCCGAACCTTGGCTATTGGCTGATCGAGAAAGCCTGAATCAGTTAGATAATGTGATTCATCATTATCTAGGTTATGTGAAAACTCAGGCTAAAGATAAAATTAAATTTCTCCAGTCTCACGAAGAAGAAATTATCACTCTGGAACGACAAATTCAAACCGCAGCTTCACCCGAAGAATATCAAAGACTGGCTGATGAATTACAACAAGCACAACAGGAAGTTGCTGATGCTAAGGCGGCTTATGAATTAGCAAAACGCCGTTTAGTTGAATTAGAAACCGAGATTTACACTACCAAAAAAGATTTAGAAAGCTATACAGAAACAAGTCTAAAACGGCAAAATAAAGAACATATTATTGAATCGGCGGCGAGAGTGCAAGAAACACTCAAGGTTTTTCGCGAAAAATTAACTTTAAGAAAACTGAATAAATTAGAAGTTGAAGTTACAGAGTGCTTTCGTTACTTGCTCCATAAATCTGATTTAGTTCATCGCGTTGCTATCGATAGTAATACATTTAGCCTGTCGCTTTACGATTTAAAAGGTAAACCAGTCCCCAAACATCGCCTTTCTGCTGGGGAAAAACAACTATTAGCGATCGCTTTTTTATGGGGTTTAGCGAGAGTTTCCGGTCGTCGTTTACCAGTAGCAATTGATACGCCATTAGGTAGGCTTGATTCTTCGCACCGCAGTAACTTGGTAGAACGTTACTTTCCCTCCGCTAGCCATCAGGTAATTTTATTATCTACGGATACAGAGATTGGTAAACAAGAAGTACAAATATTGAGAGAAAATGAAGCGATCGCTCACGAATATCTTTTAAAATATGACTCTGTGACTCGGCAAACAACAGTATTAGAAAATCAATACTTTTGGTAAGTAGATTATTTTACATTTGATTTGTATCTATGCCCATACTGACCGTAGAAACTCTCTGCTTAGAAGCAGCAATATTTTCAGCATCCGAGTCTCAACACTCAGAATCTCTACTTTATGGAGTTACAGACGGTAAAGCAGTTGGAACATATCTGGAGCAAAAATTTAAGCTTTATCTAAAAGAAAAATATGAGTTTTTGCAGGGTAATTCAGCAAGCGGTATAGATTTTCCCGGATTATTAGTAGATGTTAAAGTGACCAGTATTAGACAACCACAATCGTCTTGTCCCTTCAAATCTGCACGACAGAAGATTTTCGGTCTTGGTTACTCACTAATTATTTTTGTTTATGACAAAACAGACAATAGTGAAAATCGCACCGCAACTTTGAGTATCCTACACACCATTTATGTCAGTGCTGAAAGGACAGCAGATTTCCAAATGACTCGGGGAATTCGCAATATCATAGAGAATGAGGGTAACAAAGATGATCTCATTGCTTTCATGCTAGATAAAAATCTACCTGTTGATGAAATTGAAGCAGGAAATATTGCGGATGAGATATTGATAAATCCACCAATTCAGGGATTATTAACTATTTCCAATGCCTTGCAATGGAGATTGCAATATAGCAGAGTTATCGATCGCGCTGGACAAGAAGACGGTGTAGTTGCTGTTTATAGGTTGATTTCATGACTCAAACTTTCAGGTCAAAAATAGAATATGGCGATTTTCAAACTCCTATAGAGTTAGCTGAAAAAATTTGCCATAAACTAGTTGAACTGGGTATTAAACCTGACATAATTATTGAGCCAACTTGCGGCTTAGGCAATTTTATTAAAGCTTCTACACATATATTTCCATCTGCAAGAAAAATTATTGGCATGGAAATTAATCAAAATTATATTAACGCGATTAACAATGAAGAATTGCTTTTAGCAGACAAAAGAATTAAAGTTCAGCAAGCAGATTTTTTTCAGTTTGATTGGCAGTCATTAATCAGAGAAAACCAAGAAAATATTTTAGCAATAGGTAACTTTCCTTGGGTTACTAACTCACGACAAGGAGTAATTCATGGTGTTAATTTACCCTTGAAAAGTAATTTTCAAAAGCTGAATGGATTAGATGCAATTACTGGCAAAAGCAATTTTGATGTTTCTGAATGGATGTTAATCCGTATAGTCCAATATTTACAAAAATACCATGCCTATCTTGCCATGTTGTGCAAAACTTCTGTCTCAAGGAAGTTACTGAATTATATTCATGCTCAAAAAATTTCTCTAGAATATTGTGCCACTTACAAAATAGATGCAAAAAAGTATTTTGGCGCAAATGTTGATGCTTGTTTACTATTATGTAAATTTGATTCAATTTCACATAATTATTTTTGTGATGTTTTTAATAACCTTAAAGATAAAAATTACCAGCGAATAGGCTATAAAGACAACATTCTAGTTAAAGATGTATTTGTTTTCAATAAGTTAAAAGATTTATATGCTCTAGACTCAGGAGAAAAATGGCGTTCTGGTATTAAACATGACTGCTCAGATGTAATGGAGCTATCTAAAATCAATGATATTTATATAAATGGATTAGGAGAAATTGTTGATATCGAAGAAAAATTTATTTTTCCTTTAATTAAAGGATCTAATGTTGCTCAAGGTCGAACGCAAGTTACCAATCGATATGTTTTAGTTACTCAAAGATTTATCGGTGAATCAACTGAATATATTAAAAATATAGCACCTAAAACTTGGAATTATTTAGAGTTTCATGCAAATTATTTAGATGGAAGAAAAAGTAAAATATATCATAATAACCCACGCTTCTCTATATTTGGTGTCGGAAATTACACATTTCTTCCTTGGAAAATAGCAATTTGTGGATTATATAAAAAACTTAACTTCCAACTCATTGGAACGATCGATAATAAACCTACTGTTTTTGATGATACTGTTTATTTTCTGGCTTTTGACAATGAGCAATCAGCCGAGCAAGCTTTAATTATTTTAACTTCTACCTTAGCTTCTGATTTCTACTCTTCACTGATTTTTTGGGACGAAAAACGCCCAATTAAGTCTAGTATATTGAATAAATTAAATCTATCTGCCTTAGCACAGAGATTGAACCTGGTGCAATCGCTTCAATAAATTAAAATGAAAAATGACAATCATTTAAAGAATGGCTCAGACCATTTAAACCTCAAAATCTACCCTGTTGCAGGGTGACACTATAAAAAGCTTGATAAATTTTAATTATGGAATCGCCAATAGAAAGAATAAAACTTTCCCAAACCGCTAAAGAGCAACTGGTCAAACTCCGCCGCAGCAGCAAAATTGACCAATGGAATATATTATGCAGATGGGCTTTTTGTCGTTCTCTCGCAGAACCAACCCCACCTTCCCCCGTACCCATTCCCCAAGATAGCAATGTGGAAATGACTTGGCGGGTATTTGGTGGCGAAATGTCAGATATCCTCCTTCTCGCACTCAAGCAAAGGTGTCACAACGACGGTTTCCCCACCGATAAAGAAACCCTCGCTAGTCAATTTCGCCTGCATTTACATCGGGGAATTGGCTACTTAGCTGGCGATCCAAATATCAAGAAAATTGAAGATTTAATTGTACTGGCACTGAAAGATTGAAAGGATATTAATTAACTGTTGACTGCGGTCACTGAAGCTCTGTCGAAGTGTTGACTGTTGACTAAATATTATGCCTGAAGCGTTAGAAATCGAACGTCATCGAGCTGCGATCGCTCGCACTGATATCTCTCGTCCGGTACGATTAGCTATAGAATGGGCAATTCTCAATCCTGAAACTACTTTTTTTGACTACGGTTGCGGCTATGGTGGTGATGTCCAGCGCGTAGCCAATTTAGGTTACAGCAGTGGCGGTTGGGATCCTTATTATTATCCTGATGCATCAATTACTACAGCCGATATTGTCAACTTGGGTTATGTTCTTAACGTCATCGAAGATCCCCAAGAAAGGCGAGAAAGCTTAATTAAAGCTTGGGAACTCACGCGCAAAGTTTTAATTGTTGCTGCGCAGGTTTTAATTAACGCACCCAGCAAAACCCAAATAGCTTACAGCGATGGAATTGTCACCCGACGCAATACGTTTCAGAAATATTACGAGCAAGAAGAACTAAAAAGTTACATTGATGAGGTGCTGAATGTCGATGCTGTACCTGTAGCTTTAGGTGTCTACTTTGTCTTTCGCGATGAAGCCGAAAAGGAAAGTTTCAAGGCTATTCGCTTTTTTACTCGCAGTTCTACGCCCAGAGTCCGCATTCCTAGCAAGCGATTTGAAGATTACCAAGAACTACTTGCACCATTGATGGCTTTTTTCACCCAACGGGGAAGACTACCAGTCAAAGGGGAATTAAGTAACGAACAGGAACTACTGAGTGAATTTGGTAACTTCCGCCGTGCTTTTGGCGTAGTATTACAAGCTACCGATGAAGCCGAATGGGATGCGATCGCTTATCGTCGCTCGCTTGATATTCAAGTTTACCTCGCCCTCACCCACTTTGAAAAACGTCCCTCATGGCATAAACTAGCACCAGAAATCCGCCACGATATCAAAGCCTTTTTTGGTAGCTATGAAGAAGCTTGTGGCGTTGCTGACCAAAAACTCTTTAGCCTCGGTCAACCCAGAGTCATCCAAAATGCTTGCGACAAAAGTAAAATCGGTAAACATACCCGTGGCGCTTTGTATGTCCATGTTTCCGCTTTAACAGAAATTGATGCTTTACTGCGAATTTATGAAGGCTGCGCTAGCCGTACCATCGGGCGTGTAGATGGTGCCACCTTAATTAAATATTGCACTGATAAACCGCAAATTTGCTATCTGTTTTATCCCGACTTCGACACCGACCCGCACCCAGCCTTAAAAGCCAGTATCATAATTGACTTCTTGACTTTAAAAATCACTCACCGCGACTACCAAACCAGAGACAATCCGCCAATATTGCATCGTAAAGAAACCTTTGTTAGGCCTAACTACCCACTCTACGAACAATTTGCCCAACTTACCCAACAAGAAGAAGAATTAGGACTCCTCCAGCAGAAAAACGAAATTGGTACCCGCGAAGGTTGGGAAAAATGTCTAGCTAGCCACAAAGTAGAAATTCGCGGACATCAGGTTTATCGGAATTAGTCAGTTGTCAGTTGTCAGTGGTTAAAAAGTCAACAGTCAACAGTCAACAGTCAACCATCAACAATTAACTTAACCCCAACTCCTGTTTTAATAACTCTGGCACATTCACCGCTTTCTCTAATCCCCGCACAGTCTCCCATTGTTGCTTTTCACCCCAGGTCATTTCTTTTAGGTTAGCTTCGGTGACATCAGCATTGCTGAGAATGGCACAACTGAGGTTAGTGTGGCTGAGATCTGCACCATTGAGCAAAGCACCGCTGAGATTACTACCGCTAAGATTAGCTTGATTGAGGTTGGCATAGCTCAGGTCAGTACCAAAGAGCATGGTATAACTCAAGTCAGCACCACTGAGGTCAGCATCACTCAGTAGGACACCACTGAGGTCAGCATCATTTAGTATCACTCCACTGAGGTCTACACCACTGAGATCGGCACCTAAAAACATTGCTCCGTTGAGTTTGGCATAGTTGAGTTTAGCCCCATTTAGCTTGGCATAGCTGAGGTCAGCAGCAACTAAAATCGCATCACTCAGATTTGTACTGAAGAGAATAGTGTCACTCAGGTTGGTGCCGTTAAGAATCCCATGACTTAAGTTAGCACCACTGAGGTCAGCGCGACACAGATCCGCATGACTTAGGTTCACACTACTGAGTTTGGCTTCGCTGAGGTTAGCACTGAAAAGAATTGCATGGCTGAGGTCAGCATTGTTGAGGTTAGCATCCTTAAGATTAGTACTACTGAGGTCAGCATGGCTGAGGTTGGCATTTTTAAGGTTAGCGCTGCTGATATCCGCATGGCTGAGGTTAGCGCGACTCAGGTCAGCGTGGCTAAAGTTAGCACCAGTGAGGTTGGCACTACTGAGGTCAGTACGGCTGAGGTTGGCATTTTGCAAATTAGCACCGCTGAGATTAGCATCGCCAAAGTTAGCACCACTGAGATCGGCATTACTAAAATTCACGCCTGTTAAATTGGCATCTCCTAGGTAAGCACCACTAAGGTTAGCACCGCTAAAGTTAGCACCGGTTAAGTTAGCATTACCCAAGTAAGCACCGCGAAAATTCCCACCCTTGAGGAATTCACCGACAATACTAGTGAAATTACCAATTTCAATGGCATCGCTATAGTTTATTATCCGCAGTAGTTCGGAGGTGAAAAAACTTTCTGTATCTGGTTGGCTAGATGGATAAAAAGTAATTAGCTGCTGAAGTTCCGCGCGCTCTTGGGCGTAGCGATGTAACTCCAGTAGTAAAATTAATACATTTAATCCAGTATATATATCTACTTGCCTCAGTCCGATATTGATATTTTGTGCTAACAGAGTTAACATTTTTTTCTGAGGTAAGTTATCATCAGGTGCAGCATCAAGAAACTCACCCTGACACCAGCGGCGATAAAATTCCTCTAGACGTTGGAATAAAAGCAGTGGATGAAATTTTTTCCGAGCAATTAGTAACTTTATTACCTGTTCAACTATGTCTGGTGTTAAGGCTGCATGACCAAGTAGATCGTAAATCTCTGCATAAAATTGGCGATGCTTGGGGGGTAGGTGGGGCGCGATTAGTCCGTACTTAGCTGATGGGATTTCACTTGTCAAAAGCGATAACCCATTACCTGATCTCCCCCATTCTTCTAAGCTTTTTTGCAATTTTTGAAGTAATAAAGAGTGTTGTAAATTATCTTGAACAGATCTAGGCTTTTTATCTAAATCTTGAGAAATTTTTGTACTAGGAAAAAGTTTTGCAGCCTCTACAGATTTTAACTGTGGCATATCTGTTAACTTTATACCCCTAGCATAATTGTTTAAACGCTTCCACATTTGTGACAAATATGACATTTTTTTATTTCGTATTACTATCTAGTTATTGATTTATGAGGGATAATCTAAAGGTTTTATTAACTCACATGCTTTGCGATCGCAAATACACTCGTATGTTTTTTAACTTTCTATAGCCAGGTATTTTTCAGTAGCAGCTTACTTGATTGCAGCCTGACTATTTTTCTCTATATAAATTGAAATTGCCAACTTGATCCGTTGTCTGTTTACCAGTAATTTCATTGATTTATTCCAGATTGTTATACTTTCTTATCAGCAAGTTTACTAGTCTGATGTCAGAATAATACGTACTGTAGGCTACAGATACAATTGTTAGCAAAAATACTACAGGAAAACTGGTCAATAGCATTGAAGAATAGTAACGATAACTTAACTGAAAAGTTTACTGCTGCATATCAGACAGCTAATAATATTTTTTAAGTTAGCTCAGTTAGATAACAGCAAAGCCAATTGACTTTGCCAATAATGAAAAATAGCTAATGATTGTTGTCGGGGGTAGATTTGATGAATAAATTAAGCCTTTATGTAATTTTGTTGTCTGGTTTGTGTTTTGGAGTAACAACTGCTAGTGCTAAGTCATCGTCTGTTAACAAACTAGATACTGAGTTACACAACCAACAAAAAGTAAATATGTTTGGTGTAACTACTGTTACCAAAGGAGTTACAGCGCCGTTTCCTAGTAGCAAGCCAACTTTAGAACCGTCAAAGAAAGTAAATAATTCTACTGGTAAACTTGCTTTACAAGCATCGCCGTTACCTAATGCTTTGGGTAAAAACTCAAAGCAAGTTTGGGTGATTAATCAAAATCAACCGCCACAGCAGCAACCATTTAATTGGATAGTTCCCAATCCTCAAGAAGTGGGAAAACAACCGTTATTAGTAGCGCAAAAAACACCAGAAAAGCCAAACACAAAGCCAAACACATCGAGTAAACCACCGAAAAAAGACGATCTAGAAGCGTTTGATGAAGTCATCAAAGATACAGAAAAGCAACAAGGACTATTTACTCTTTATCGCCAAAAAGAAAAAAATAAAATTTATTTAGAAATTCAGCCAGAGCAACTAAATAAAAATTATCTAGCTACGTCAACCTTGGAATCGGGGATTGGCGAACAAGGTATTTATAGTGGGATGCCTTTGCAGGACTTTTTATTTTATTTCAAACGCATAGACAATAACTTACAATTTACTGTACGAAATGTTAATTTTCGTACCAAAGAAGGAGATCCCCAGGCGCGATCGCTCGCCCGGTCTTTTAGCGATTCTATACTGTATACTATTCCCATTAAAAGCATCCATCCAGAACGGAAAACCCTGCTGATTGACTTAGGCGATTTGTTACTGACAGACTTAGCTGGCTTATCTTTAAGTTTGGGTATTCCTGGCGGGACAGATCAATCTTATTTTGGTAATGCCAAAGCCTTTCCAGAAAATATAGAAGTGCAGACAGTGTTAAATTTTTCTGGTGGTGGTAGTAGTAGTAGTCGAGAGAGTGAGATGCTGAATTTTGAGTCACTCGCAGACAGTCGTGGCTTCACTTTACGCATCCACTATAGTCTTTCTCAACTGCCAAATAACAAATATCAACCACGCCTAGCAGACGAGCGCGTTGGCTATTTTATCACGGCCTATCAAGACTTATCAAAAGACGATCGCGGCGACCCATTTGTCCGCTATATCAATCGCTGGAATTTGGAAAAAGAAGACCCCCAAGCGCCCATATCTCGACCGAAAAAACCAATTGTTTTTTGGATAGATAATGCTGTCCCTTATGAGTACCGCGATGCGATTAAAGAAGGGATATTAATGTGGAATAAAGCATTTTTGAAAGCAGGATTCAAAGATGCCATCGAAGCCCGGCAAATGCCAGATAATGCCACTTGGGACCCTGCGGATATTCGCTACAATACAATTCGCTGGATTAATACTATAGATGGCTTTTTTGCTAGGGGGCCATCCCGCGTTAATCCCTTGACTGGGGAAATTTTGGATGCAGATATTTTAGTAGATGGCAGTTTTGTCCGTGTACTGAAAAATGAATATCGACAAATAGTACAACCCAATCAAGTACAAGGACGTACTTCTTTGACGGCGTTGATGCAAGGTCATGCACTTTGTGCCAATAAATTAAGTAAAAAAGCTGAAAATAATCCTCAGCAGCAGCAAAAGCCGATGTTAAGGCGTTTAGCTAAAATGGCTGGAGAGTCAGATTTGTGCTACGGGATCGAAGCAGCTAACCAGTTTGCTTTGGGTGCAATGGCGATGACTCTTTTAGAAGACACCACAACTACCAAAGAACAGCTTAAAGAGTACATCCATCAATACTTACGCTTAATTATTGCCCATGAAGTAGGGCATACTTTAGGATTACGCCACAACTTCCGGGGTAGTAACTTGCTCCAACCAGAAGAAATGAACGATAAGCAGATTACCACTAATAAAGGTCTGACTGCTTCGGTGATGGATTATATTCCCCCCAATATTGCACCCCAAGGTACCAAGCAAGGCGATTATTTTCCCAGTATGGTGGGGCCTTATGATGATTGGGCAATTCAGTATGGCTATATGCCAACTCAAGCTTCAACTCCCATAGCCGAAAAGCCGATTTTGGACGAAATTGCTAGTCAATCCGATCGCCCAGAACTAAGTTACTCTACAGATGAGGATCGCTATGACCTTGATCCCACAGCCAACGCTTGGGATAATAGCAATAATGTCCTCCGCTATGCCCAATGGCAGTTAGATAACTCTCGCGTTATGTGGGATCGTCTAAACAAACGTTATCCAGTGGCGGGTGAGAGTTATAGCGATCTCAGCGATCGCTTTGGCTCCGTATTGGGTAACTATTTTCAAAATATATTTTATACCACTAAATATATCGGTGGTCAGTCCTTTTACCGCGTCCATGCTGGAGAACTCCCAAGCAAAGCAGGTGTTCGCCAACGCAGGTTACCATTTGAGCCTGTACCCGTAGAAAAACAACGCCAAGCCTTAGAAACTTTGCAAAAGTACGTGTTTGCTGAAGATGCGTTCAACTTTTCACCAGAACTGCTGAATAAATTAGCCCCTTCCCGTTGGTATCATTGGGGCAGCTATCCCTTGATTGGGCGTTTAGATTACCCCATTCACGATTTGGTTTTGACCTTGCAAAGTGCCGTATTGGTGGATTTACTTTCAGGTGATCGCCTTTCTCGTCTCAAGGACATCGAACTCAAGAGTCCCCAAGGTAAAGCTTTGAGTCTGCCAGAATTATTTGATACCTTGCAAAATGGCATTTGGACAGAAGTACTCAAACCCCAAGGCAAAACCCTAAAGATTTCTAGCCTGCGCCGTGGCTTGCAGCGCGAGTACGTAAATATTCTAAGTGATATTGTATTACGTAGAGAATACGTACCAGAAGATGCACGTACCTTAGCCTGGTACAAAATTCGCCAACTCAACGAGAAATTAGCAGGAGTAAATTCTGATGATGAGTATACGAAAGCGCATATTCTCGAAACACGCGATCGCATTGAAAAAATCTTGAATGCGCCGTTAAGGAGTAATTAAAAGGGCATTGGGCATTGGGCATTGGGCATTGCTCAGTGTCCTTGTCTTTGCTTGTACAGTAGTTTGCGAAATACAGTAGATTGCCAGTTTGTGAGGTACAGATGATTGTTGATTGTAGGGGCACTGGCAATGCCATGACCTCTAGAATAGATTAATGTGCCACAAAGGTTGTTTGATTTCTTCTTAATCAGAAAGCAATATTTGCAATTAAAACATAGGGAAAATTGCTAGGGCACAACATTGTTGTGCCCATATTTTTTAACTACTTAAAGCCTTTAAAAACCGTTGTAAACCCTTAAGTACACTGGGCTTTTTCGCGGGTGCAGTATCGGTTGCTGTTTGCGGCTGTCCTTTCATCAGGATGAGATCTAAGTCATCACCAGATGGCTTTTTCGGTAGTTCGGCAATTTTTTCATACTCGTCACCCTTTTCTACCCAAACTGACCACTGTTCCGGATAGCAACGAAAGACGGCAGTTTGGTCATCTACTGGGCGTAAGTAGTAGCAAGATTCTATGTTGCCAATAAAACGCTGACGCACTTGTCTGGCTGCATAACCCAAGCCGACAACACCGTAATCTTCTAAGCGAGGATTTAAGAAGATGGCGGGGCGATCGCCAATTTCTGCCATTAACTTTTCCATTTGCGGTACTTCTACAGAAGTTGGCGCAATAAACAGAAAAATTTCATCGTCTGGTTTAATTTTGGTACTAGGTGCATTAGCTCTACCCGTACCAATATCTGTAATTTTAAATGCAGCGTCTTTCCATTGGTTGCGCGCCAAAGCAGCCGCACCCGCATCAGCAAAGAAAACCTTCAAGCCTGAACCATATTCAGCAAATACAGGTAGATAATCTTCCGCTACTAGCATAAATTTGAGTTCAGGAAACAAAAACTCAACTTGTAGGCGAGTTTGTCCATCTGCTAGGGCTGCTTGGGTAGCTACGCGAGATTGGGCGATCGCTTCTTCAAGACTTTTAGGAAGTTCACTCATAGTCTGGCTCTTACTCTGGCTCTTAATTTGGTGTCTACTTTCATTGTTTCAGGATTAGCGATCCAAGTTAGCAACCCTTTGTTGCTAAATGTAGTTCAAATTTGTCACCCTGAAGCTTAAAAATTGAGTCAGTCTTGAGGATAGTTAGATATACAGCCTATAGGAAGATTAAATCTGCAAAATTTTTGACTAAATTAATCTGGGATGTCTGTTTAAGCACCAGGATATAACAAGGCTTGGCTCAATGCTGGGCCTTTTTTTTATTGGTCATTGGTCGTTCTTACAAAGTTGAGGCAGTCCGTTGGCGGGGGAACCCCGCTCAGACTTTGCGCTTTGTCATTTGTGATTCGTAATAGAGTTAGTTAATTAAGAAAGGCTGACTTAATATAGGCGATCGCACATCTTGCATCTCAGTATTTATATTTAGCTAATAATTTTTTAATAAACATTTTATTTTAGCAATAACATGAAAAATCAAGTTTATTAGCCTGCGGAGGCAGGCTTTGTTTGTATAGCCTCACCCTTATAGGGTGTAGGTGTAAGATAAGTAGAACGGCGCAAAAAAACAGAAGTATATAACAAAAAGTTAAATTACCTAAAAACCGCTTCCCAAGGTCATGGGGGCTTCCCCCATAACCGTGCTGACTCACCTTCTGCTCTCAGCATAGCTGCCTTTTCATCAAGACAATTTTTAACACCGACTTACTTATCTAAACAGTGGTTGGTTGTGAGAAAAGTTTCTCCCAGTCAATGACAGCGGGTCTTGTCCCTTTACTGATCAATTCATAAATTTGTCTTGCAGTGACTGGCTGAAAAAGGCATTCCACACAAGCTGAAGCCACATCAATTCGGCTGCTATCACCTGCAAGTTTATCACCTTGAGCAATGACCACACCGAACTTACCGTCTGTTTTGGCTTTGAGAAGAGTGTTAAGGTCGTATGAGGTATAAGGGCCATCAATCAAACGTCCGGGACGAATAATTGTGTAAGGTAATCCGGAATTAATTACTGCTTCTTCACCTTTTTGTTTTGCATCCAGCACACCAAAGCTATTAAGAATATTTAAAGGGAACTCATTTTTACGTGTAGTACCGCAAGAAGAAAGTAAAACAAACCGCTGAAGATTGCGAGGTGCTGCTGCTACTAAGTTACTCACACCTTGAGCATCAACTTTTTCGGGGCTGTTCTTAGCTCTAGATTCACGCAACTTCGGATCGAGCAAAAGCTGCACCCATTCAATCCAACTAGGACTGGGGTCAAACTCCCATCTACTAGAAGGAAAAGCACTAGTACCAGTACAAGAGATAATATGAGTAACATTCGCCATTGCAGCGGCTAGTTTAGCGGCGTCGCGAATATCACTAACAGCAATTTCCACGCGATCGTTAAACATCTTTTGAGCTTTTGCGGAATTCCTTGTGAGGATGCGAACCCCTAAGCCTTTCTCTAGTAGTTCACCTACTACCAATTGTCCTACTCCACCAGTGGCACCAGCAACCAGCACCAAATCTTTGACAGAAGAAGTCATAATAGCCCCCAATATCTTTTCTATTGCTTAATTTAATTAAAAATGTTGTGTAGGCCATCGCTCGCAAGGCATTACTCAAGCATTACTAAATTATTGCAATTCTTAGCCCATTTATTTTTGTCTAATTTTTTATCGTTGTTTATTGACGTTTTCTCAATCTTCGCGCCACCAAAACCCGAACAAATCCGCCCCATCAATCAACTTGCAGCTTAACTCTATGAAGTTCATCGATCAATGAGTAACCCTTGAAAATATTGACTTTTATTCTCAAAAGTTCTAGATTGCTTTAAGGATTTACTTGCAACTAATTTGCAAAATTTTTGAGAAAAGTTCTTAATGGAGAGTGAGCAATGAGTGTGAGGAAAAAGGGCTTGTTGGCTGCTGGGGCTGCACTAACTGCCCTTGCAGGTGTATTATTCAGCGCATCTGGGGGATTAGAGGCAATTACTACTAATTCCATTCTTAATCAACAAGCACCTACTTTGCTTGCCCAAAAAATTAATTCCTTGACAGTAGTTTTTCCTAGCAGATCTGATTCCACTGATTTGCAAAATAAAGCAAACGCGGTAGGCGCATTTTTATCTAGAGAATTGGGAATACCAGTTAAAGCACAAGTAGGGGATGATACAGCTGCGGTAGAAGCATTAAGAGCTAATCGCGCTGATGTAGCTTTCTTGAGTAGCCGTCCAGCGTTGAAAGCCGAACAATTAGCCAATGCTCGCTTGTATCTAGCTGAGGTGCGTGATAACTATTCTGGAAGACACACGTATAGCTCAGTATTTGTAGTGCCCAAAAATAGCCCCTTAAAAAGTAGAAATAACGCCAAAGGCACCCTAGAACAATTGCGGGGTAAAAGAATGGCGTTTACTTCTCCTACTTCTGGTTCTGGGTTTATTTTCCCCACTAGCGAATTAGTTAAACAAGGATTTGTACCTGATAAAGACCGTTTAAATGGTTTTTTCGGTCAAGTTAGCTATGGTGGTAATTACAGCAAAGCACTGCAAGCTGTTCTGCGCGGACAAGCGGATGTGGCTGTTGTCTCAGAATATGCGTTAAATCCTCCGTATATTACCGCAGAAGAAAAAAATCAGTTGCGCGTACTGCATAGAATTGCTGGCGTACCTGCTCACGGTATCGCCATTGACGATGATGTTCCCGCACCCATGCGCGAAAAAATTATTAATTCCCTACTCAAGTTAAATCAATCACAAAACAATCAGCTACTACGTAATTTATATAACTCGACAGAATTGGTGAGAGTAGATCACAATCGCCACCTAGCACCAGTTCGGGATGCACTGACACGCATTGGTATTGAACCGTAGTTGATAAAGGGCATGAGGCAGAGGGGGACAAGGAGGACAAGGAGGACAAGGAATTTTAGATTTTAGATTTGCGATTTTGGATTCCAATCTAAAATTTAAAATCCAAAATCCAAAATTGTTTCAATGCCCAATGCCCCATGCCCCATGCCCATTTTGATAACCTTAGATACTGGTGGAATTAATTTCGGGATGAACGATTATGTAATTGAGTGCCATAACTTAGAGACAGCTTATGTAAATTCTCTGAATCGCCCTATTCTTAATGGCATTAATTGTCAAATTAAACGGGGCGAATTTGTCGTGTTGTTGGGACTTAATGGCGCTGGTAAATCTACTCTACTGCGATCGCTTGTAGGATTAGTACCCTTAGTTAAGGGTGAAATTCAAATTAATGGTGTCACCATGACACCCCGCACATTACCAGCAATCAGGCGTGATGTGTCGATGCTATTTCAAGGTGGCGGGTTAATTCGCCAGTTATCTGCTATCGAAAATGTGCTTTGTGGACGCTTGGGTACAAAGACAACTTGGCAAACTTTATTTGGCTTTGGGCGACGCGATCGCCTTTTGGCATTAGATTTATTAGAACAGTTAGGTTTAAAAGATTTAGCTGAACAAAAAACCAGCCAACTCAGTGGGGGACAACAGCAACGAGTGGCGATCGCTCGTGCTTTAATTCAGTCACCACACATTCTCTTAGCTGATGAACCCATCACCGGCTTGGATGTTATCGCTTGTCAACAAGTGATGCAGACTTTATCAGAATTGCATTCTCAAAAAGGCATGACAATTGTGACGGTTTTGCACGATCTGGGGATAGCAGCAGAATATGCCCAAAGAGCGATCGTTGTCGATAGCGGATGTATTGTTTATGAGGGTGCTTGCGACAACCTGCAAGCAAAATTTGCCCAATTATCCCAAGTGTAGAGTATAAGCGCGCAAATATACATTATGAATTACTTATTTAATTCCAATCCTCTCCGGCGCTACCCTTGGGTAAGTTATTTCATCTTTCTGTTAATAGCTGTTGTAATTTATACTTGGGCATTACAAGGACTCAAAGTCGATTTTGCCTTAGTTAGCAACAGCTGGCCTTATATTACTGATTTTATCTCCCGATTATTTCCGCCAGATATAACAGTTTTAGATATAGCGATTCAAGCACTAATTGAAACTGTACAAATGTCACTGTGGGGAACCACTATCGGGGCAATTATTTCCGTACCAATTGCTGTAGCTAGCGCCAACAACGTAGCGCCAAAATGGTTGCAATGGCTAGCAAATTTACTCCAAAATGCCGTCCGTTCAGTTCCTTCAATTATTTTGGGGTTAATTTTTGTCGCCGCAACTGGATTAGGCGCACCAGCCGGTACTTTAGCTTTGGGAATTTATACTATCGGCTACCTGGCTAAATTTTATCAACAAGCGATTGAAGCCGTTAACCCCCGATCTATAGAATCTTTAGAAGTCATTGGTGCATCTAAATTACAAATTGCCCAATACGGGATTTTACCCCAAGTACTACCTTTGGGATTAGGTTATACATTTTGGATGTTTGAATATAATATCCGCGCCGCTTCTGTTTTGGGTGTAGTCGGTGCAGGTGGTATTGGCTTTCAGTTGAAAAGTTACATTGACGGTTTTGAGTACAACAAGGCTACAACCATGATGCTAGTACTTTTAGTAGTAGTCACAGTTATTGATGCGTTTAGTAGCCAACTCCGCCGTCGCCTTGATTCTATGTAGAAATTCGCGATAGAAAGCTTCGCTTTGACATTAAAATAATGTTTGCGAAACATAAATTATTTTTAAGGGCACAACAATGTTTGATGGTTGTGCCCTTACTTATATCTTTGGCATTGTTTTTTCAAATTGTGATTACTCCCAACATTGATTGACACAAGTACTAGTTTTGCAAATATTTCGCAAAAAATTTGCAAAACTATAGTACCCAAAATAAAAAGGAAACACTAAAAAATTTCTTGTAATATATTCTCATTAACGAGTGGCAATTCCACTAGCTATAGATTGTATTGGAATAGGTACTTCTGTGACTTCTTCTAATTGGCGTTCTGTATTGCGATCGCCAAAATGTTTATCCATGATATTGGAGACTTGTGCTGCACTAATGCGAGTGTAACGGGTTTTATCGGGCATAACTACGTTAGGGCCTGCTTTGCAGTTTTTCATACAGCCAGTACCTTTGATGGTAACTTGGTCTTCTAAACCGCGATCGCTCAAAGCAGCTTCCAAAGCTTGACAAACGCCCTTACCACCGCGCTTCATACAGTCAGATTTTTGACATACCAAAATCGTACTTTTCCCCTTACTTGGCTTAGCGCTAGCTTCCGTAATTGATGACGGTTTCGGTGGATGAGAGATAGGTGAAGGGATACCCATCTGTGTAATTGTCTCATTTGCCACATCTTGGCGCGCCGCCATCACCCGTTCAGCTTTAAATGTGACTTCACCTGTTGCTAATTGGTGCTTTTTCTTACCCACAATTTGCAGCCAAGTACCTCGTGGTAAGCGCAAATCAAAAGCAAATCTTAAATGTTTCGCCAATTTTATATAACATTCACCCTCGGCAGTCCATATCTGCAAGCCTTTAAGCTTATACCCATCTTTAATCACAAAGTCCATAAACCTGCCCTCAAGGCAAAAATCTGATACTTGCTGATTGTGGGATTCACTCATGTTTTTCACCTCATTATGTTGATTAGGACATAGTATTCAACGGGAAATCTTCAGCGGTAGCGACTTTGCCAGCATTTCTCTAGACTCCAAACCAGGTCTTGACGCTTAAGTGTAAATTGACGCATCAAACTCCAAAGTTGAACAGCGGCTAGGGAATTGCTGATTTCAACTTTCAACGGCTGGTTAGGCTCACACCAACAAGGAATATCTAGTTCCTGTAAACGTTGATACACCTGCCAGCGGTCTACCCAATTCACCTCTAAAACATGCTTGCTTTCGACTTCTGAACTAGACGGTTTCAAGAAATGTACCCTCAAAGTGCAACAAACTTGCAGTAACTACCGAGCTTTAATTCGCTGCTGTTTCCCATTTTTGGGAGTTCAGCCTCTTAAACCAGGATAACTTAAGTGCAAACAATTCTCATTTATTTTAGATAAGAATCTCAAATACTTGCAATGACCTGCCATTAAATAGGCAGGTGAGTAGGAAGCAGGGGCGACAAGAAAGACAACTGTACGGGCGGGTTCACAGATATCTTCGTCGATCAACGACGATCTAAATAAACCCGCCCCTACTGAATAATGACTATCAACACACTTTACGTAATGAATAATTTTAATGAGAAAAATTTAAAATTCCATGAAAATTATTGAAATTGCGTTTAATTTTTAGAGTGTTAATATGTAGAAACTCAGCAGTTAAACCTAACTGATAAAAGCGAGGAGAACCATGTCTGAAACCACAACAGTATTACGAAACTTTGGTGATGTTTATGACAATCCTGTATTGTTAGATCGCAGTGTAACTGCACCTGTTACAGAAGGATTTAACGTTGTTTTAGCTAGTTTTCAAGCACTTTCATTGCAGTATCAAAAACATCATTTTGTCGTTGAAGGTGCAGAATTTTACTCATTACATGAGTTTTTTAATGACAGCTACAAAGAAATCCAAGATCATATTCATGAAATTGGCGAGCGCTTAGATGGATTAGGCGGTGTACCAGTTGCTACCTTCAGCAAATTGGCCGAATTAACTTGTTTTACGCAAGAGCCAGATGGCGTATATTCTTCGCGTCAAATGGTAGAAAATGACCTGGCCGCAGAACAAGCTATTATTGGCGTGATTCGTCGCCAAGCTGCTCAGGCAGAGAGTTTGGGAGACCGGGGTACACGCTATCTCTACGAAAAAATTCTGTTAAAAACTGAAGAGCGGGCTTATCATTTGTCTCACTTCTTGGCTAAAGACAGCTTAACCCTAGGTTTTGTTCAACCTGCTCAAAACTAAAACTCTCATAATTTTCATCAGTTGCTTTTAACAGCATAAAAACTAGGCAGAAATAAGTCTTAAGAAAATATTAATTTTTGCAGAGAGTAGAATTACTACATCTCTGCAATTTTTAATTATGTATACCGATTAACAAAAGATTTAAAATTATAAAATATTCTTAATTAGCTACTTAGGAATATTTTTATTTAATGTTACCGTAATTTAATTACTTATCAACTATATATTATGTACAAACTTCAGAATCTTTTGCTAAAAATTGTCATTTTCCATAAAAATTAGTCATTAGTCATTGGTCAATAGTCAATAGTCAGTAGGGGCGGGTTTATTTGGATCTTTGTTAATAAATGAGGATATTGGTGAACCCGCCCCTACAGTCGTCATTTGTCTCCCTTGTCCCCCTGCCTCCTACACACCCTCCCTGTCATCAAACTTAGAAAACTTGATAATAAAAGGCGTGACCAGGGATAAACAATCTTAAAATAATCAGGATTTGTATTCTCTTACTCCATCCCAACGACTATGCCCCGCCGTCAAGATCTCCGGAAGATACTGCTTTTAGGTTCTGGCCCGATTGTTATCGGACAAGCCTGTGAATTTGACTATTCTGGTACTCAAGCTTGTAAAGCTTTACGTGAAGAAGGTTATGAAGTGGTGCTGGTGAACTCTAACCCAGCAACTATTATGACTGACCCGGAAACAGCCGATCGCACTTATATTGAACCGCTTACACCGGAATTAGTTGCCAAAGTTATCGCTAAAGAGCGACCTGACGCTTTACTACCCACTATGGGCGGACAAACGGCGCTGAACATTGCTGTAGCTTTGGCGAAAAATGGTGTTTTAGACGAGTATGGTGTGGAGTTAATTGGCGCGAAACTCCCAGCTATCGAAAAAGCGGAAGATAGAAAACTCTTCAATGATGCAATGGCGAAAATTGGGGTGAGTGTCTGTCCCAGTGGTACAGCTTCATCTTTGGAAGAATCTAAAGCGATCGCTCGTCGCATTGGGACTTATCCTTTAATTATCCGTCCTGCTTTCACAATGGGTGGTACGGGTGGCGGTATTGCTTACAACCAAGAAGAATTTGAAGAAATGGCGCAGGTTGGTATCGATGCTAGCCCAGTTTCCCAAATTCTCATTGACCAATCTTTACTTGGTTGGAAAGAGTACGAATTGGAAGTCATGCGAGATTTAGCAGATAACGTGGTAATTATCTGCTCCATCGAAAACCTTGACCCGATGGGTATCCACACCGGCGACTCGATTACCGTAGCACCAGCCCAAACCCTCACCGATAAAGAATATCAACGGCTGCGGGATATGGCAATTAAAATTATCCGCGAAATCGGTGTAGAAACTGGCGGTTCTAATATCCAGTTTGCCGTGAATCCAGTCAACGGGGATGTGGTTGTCATCGAAATGAACCCCCGTGTATCTCGCAGTTCCGCCCTAGCGTCTAAAGCTACCGGCTTTCCCATCGCCAAAATGGCGGCGAAGTTAGCTGTCGGCTATACCTTGGATGAAATTAAAAACGATATCACCAAAAAAACCCCGGCATCCTTTGAACCGACAATTGACTATGTAGTTACCAAAGTTCCCCGGTTTGCGTTTGAAAAGTTCCCCGGTTCGGAAGCGGTGTTAACTACGCAAATGAAATCCGTCGGCGAAGCCATGTCAATCGGGCGGACTTTCAACGAATCTTTTCAAAAAGCCCTGCGTTCCTTAGAAACCGGGCGCGCTGGCTGGGGTTGCGACAAAGCCGAAAAATTACCCAGTGGCGAACAAATTCGCGCCCAATTACGCACGCCGAACCCTGAGCGGATTTTTGCTTTGCGTCATGCTTTATTACTAGGGCTAACTAATGACGAAATCTACGAATTAACAGGAATTGATCCTTGGTTCCTCGATAAATTGCAACAAATTCTCGAAGTTGAGAAATTCCTCAAACGCACGCCGTTGCAGCAATTGACAAAAGAGCAGATGTATGCAGTAAAACGTGAGGGATTTAGCGATCGCCAAATTGCCTTTGCGACCAAAACCACCGAAGATGAGGTGCGGACATATCGCCAACAGTTAGGAGTCATCCCGGTTTACAAAACTGTAGATACCTGCGCCGCCGAATTTGAAGCGTTTACGCCTTATTACTATTCCACCTACGAAGACGAAACGGAAGTTTTACCCACCACCAAGCCAAAAGTGATGATTTTAGGTGGAGGCCCCAACCGCATCGGCCAGGGAATTGAGTTTGATTACTGCTGTTGTCACGCCGCCTATGCCCTCAAAGGTGCGGGGTATGAGACGATTATGGTCAACTCTAACCCAGAGACAGTCTCTACAGATTATGACACCAGCGATCGCCTGTACTTTGAGCCATTAACCAAAGAAGATGTCCTCAACATCATCGAAGCTGAGAACCCTGTAGGCATCATCATCCAATTTGGCGGGCAAACACCCTTGAAATTAGCTGTACCTTTACAAAAGTATTTGCAGCAGCTAGAAGCCGGGGAAAATTCTGTCATTCCTAAAATTTGGGGAACATCGCCAGATTCCATTGATATGGCAGAAGATAGGGAAAGATTTGAGAAAATTCTCAACCAGTTAAATATTGCTCAACCACCTAACGGAACCGCCCGCAATTACGAAGACGCGCTGATTGTCGCTAAACGCATTGGTTATCCAGTGGTAGTACGTCCCAGCTATGTATTGGGGGGAAGGGCGATGGAAATTGTCTACTCCGATACAGAATTAGAACGCTACATGACCTTTGCCGTACAGGTAGAACCAGATCACCCGATTTTGATTGATAAATTCTTAGAAAATGCCATCGAAGTTGATGTAGATGCGATCGCCGACCACACTGGCCGCGTTGTGATTGGTGGTATTATGGAACACATCGAACAGGCGGGGATTCATTCTGGTGATTCTGCTTGCTCCTTACCTTCCATTTCCCTTCCCCCAGCAGTGCTAAATCAAATCCGCACTTGGACAGTACAGCTAGCACAGGCGCTTTCAGTAGTTGGGCTGATGAATATTCAGTTTGCTGTTGTTGGTGCTAGTAGCTATTCGCCGCAAATTTACATTCTCGAAGCCAACCCCCGCGCTTCTCGTACCGTGCCCTTTGTATCTAAAGCCACAGGTGTGCAGTTGGCAAAACTGGCATCCTTAATTATGTCCGGTAAAACCTTAGAAGAGCTAAGCTTTACCCAAGAAGTGATTCCCCGTCACATAGCAGTTAAAGAAGCCGTACTGCCATTTAATAAATTCCCCGGTACCGATACCATATTGGGGCCAGAAATGCGCTCCACAGGTGAAGTTATGGGAATTGACAGCGACTTTGGCCGCGCCTATGCTAAAGCCGAAATTGGTGCAGGGGAACGGTTACCCTTATCAGGAACCGTCTTCGTCTCCATGAACGATCGCGACAAAGCCCCAGCCGTTAACGTCATCAAAGAATTTATCGATTTAGGCTTTACCGTCATGGCGACATTTGGGACACGCAAAGTCCTTCAGGAACATGGCTTAGATGTGGAATTAGTCTTGAAACTCCATGAAGGTCGTCCTCACGTTCTCGATGCCATCAAAAACCAGAAAATCCAACTGATTATCAACACCCCATCGGGAGAAGAAGCCCATACTGATGCTAGGTTAATCCGCCGCACAGCCTTGGCTTATAAAATCCCCATCATTACTACCATCGCCGGTGCCAAAGCCACCGTCGCCGCCATTCGTTCTCTGCAATCTACCACTTTAGATGTAAAAGTCCTGCAAGATTATTGTGCTTAAGTAGGGCATAGGGTGTTGGGCATGGGGCATGGGGCATTGGGCATTGGGCAAAAGTCAAATAGAATTCTTAATTTTGAATTTTGCGGAAAGTCTGATCGCCGGAAGCCGGCGCTCAGAACTTTCCAAGAGAGAATTTTGAATTGTTTGTCCCCCTAGCCCCTAGCCCCCCCAGCCCCAAGCAAAAATTAAGCAATTGTTATAGATGATTCTTTATAGAAACCATTGAGTTATTTTAAGAAATATGAGAAATCATCACTGCCGGAAGACAGGCTAAGCCTGAGCTACTAAACGGTATCTAGATATATAACTGCGTTACATAAACTGGAACCGCCTGTAACCTTGAGGCAAATCAATGATCCGATTTTTCTCATAAATGTTACAATTATTAATGATGAAATAATCTAAAAAATGTTCTACTTATTACCGTTTATCTAACTCTAGATACTTGTGCAACCTGGTGAATAACTGTAACGTCTAGAACAGTTAAGAACCAAACTAGATTAATATGACCAGCCGAGCTTCTCGGACAAGTAAATCGCCAACTATAGCATGGGTTCTCCTTTCGACTGGGTAGCACCCTGGTAGAGCATCTATCACTTAATCACCCCACTGTCAAATCCAATAATTAGCAATGAGTAGCGCCATGAAGACCGCTCAGACAGCCACGGACCTCGTGCGGACTTACCTGCGTGAGATTGGCCGTGTGCCACTCCTGACCCACGAAGAAGAGATTTTTTATGGCAAACAGGTGCAGCGTTCAACTGCTTTGCATGACTTAAGAGAGGAGCTAGCCACCCAGTTAGGTCGTCAGCCCTCCTTAGAAGAATGGGCTAAGGCCACACAGCTAGAATTGGCTGAATTAAATGAAGTGATCGCTGAAGGTGAGTATGCCAAGCGCAAGATGGTAGAAGCTAACTTGCGGCTAGTGGTATCTGTCGCCAAAAAATATATTAAGCGCAACGTCGATCTACTTGATTTGATTCAAGAAGGTAGTATCGGGATGCAGCGGGGTGTGGAGAAATTTGACCCCACAAAAGGCTATAGATTTTCAACTTATGCTTATTGGTGGATTAGACAAGCGATTACAAGAGCGATCGCCGAAAAAGCGCGGACAATTCGCTTACCAATCCACATCACCGAAAAACTCAATAAAATTAAAAAAGCTCAACGACAATTATCGCAAAAACTAGGACGTGCCCCTTCAGCCGCCGAACTAGCGCAAGAATTAGATTTGACACCGAAACAGGTACGCGAGTATCTCGAAAAAGCCCGTCTACCCCTATCACTAGATTTGCGCTTGGGAGACAACTACGATACCGAACTCGGAGAAATGCTAGAAGATCCCGGTGCTTCTCCAGAAGAGTTTGTTATGCAATCTTCCCTATCTTTGGACTTAGAACGCCTGATGGGAGATCTCACACCCCAACAGAAAGAAGTGATTACACTCCGCTTTGGGTTAATCGATGGACAGGCTTTAACATTAGCGCGAATTGGCGAAATCCTCAACATTAGCCGCGAACGAGTTAGACAAATTGAACGGGAAGCCTTAACCAAACTGCGCAAATCCAAAGCCAACATGGATGAGTATTTGGCGAGTTAGTCAATTGTCAGTTGTCAATCGTCACAGACGCGATTAATCGCGTTTGTACACTTGTTATTTGTCTTCTCTCACAAAGCCTGATCTAAGACAGCCTTAGTTCAGGCTTTGCCTTTTATGATATTACAAATACCCAATCCTCAATGCCCCATGCCTAATAGGTGAGAAAACACCAATGCTTTTGGTACGGTTACACCGACTGACTATAAATATATAACTTGTTACATTAGTTGACAGGAACAGGAAAGAACTAGCTAAGGTCAATCAAGGGTAGGCGTTGATTCGGAAAATTCATCAACACCGCAGCTAGTAATATTAGTCAAGGAGTTGAAACGTGAGTAACCCATCCAATCGAGTCTCAGAATTTTTTAACAGTGAGTCAGAAACTAACGATGCACTCTGGCAATATGTTAAGTCTTTGAGTCCAGAGACAGTCTCCCAGCTATCTAAACCTACTTCTGGAGAAGTGCTTCAGGTAATGGAACGCAATATAGTAGGGCTTTTGGGTAATCTCCCTTCAGAACACTTTGGCGTTACCATCACTACTAGCCGAGAAAGTCTCGGTCGGCTTTTAGCTTCAGCAATGATCAGCGGTTACTTTTTGCGTAATGCTGAACAAAGAATGAACTTTGAAATGGCCTTACAAGGCACAGAAACCAACGATAGCGAACATGAATAACAATGCTGTTGAGTTTATCTCTAGACTCAGCCAAGCTGATATCAGTGAAAAATATTTCTCTGCAAAATCCTGATATTTTCCTAATAATTTACCCCTAATTCATAGATGGAAATAATAGCTATGATTGGGGGTTAATCATGTAAAAAATAGCATCCTCAAAGAAAATACTCATAATCAAGAATTAAAGCAACAACAATAGGTAGAATAAGTAGGCGCATAAACTCGGCAAATATACATTTAAATTGCCGAGTTATGTTTTTGAAATGCATGTATGCTTTCATAATGTAAATAAGCAGCCCTACTAATTTTTGATTTCCCCATTAATTATGAGTGAAACCATTTCTCTCCTACCCCACAAAATTATCGGTGTTGCCGTAATTTGGAATGACCAAGAGCAAATTTTAATTGATCGTCGGCGTGCTGGGGGAGCAATGGGTGGTTTATGGGAGTTCCCAGGCGGAAAAATTGAGCCGGGTGAAACTATAGAGGAATGTATTCAACGGGAAATTTATGAAGAACTAGGAATAGAAATTGCTGTAGAGGAACATCTCATTACCATTGACCACACTTATACAGAGTTGCGCGTTACTCTGACAGTACATCACTGTCGCCATCTAGCAGGTGTTCCCCAAGCCCTAGAATGTGATGAAATCCGTTGGGTAAGTTTAGCAGAATTAGAAAATTTTGCTTTCCCCAAAGCCAATGTAGAAATTATTGCCGCGCTCAAGCAGGGTTTAGGGGCTAGGGGCTAGGGACTATGGACTAGGGACTAGGGACTAGAGTGTAGGGGAAGAGAGCAGGGAGCTGAGGGGACAAGGAAGACAACTGACAAATGCCCAATGCCCAATGCCCCATGCCCAATGCCCCATGCCCAAGTAACGATGTATTAACTGCATCTGGTTACGTCCCGCAATTTTTTAAAATAAACGCAGAGACTTTGATATAAGGTTTTAGTAAACAAATGCCTAAGACAGTTGCCGACGTAATGAGCCATGACCCAGTTGTTGTTCGCTCAGAAACTCCGCTGAAGGAAGCCATTCAAATTCTGGCAGAAAGACGCATTAGCGGTCTACCTGTTGTAGATGATGTTGGTAAATTGGTAGGCATTATCTCAGAAACCGATCTGATGTGGCAAGAAACAGGTGTGACTCCTCCGGCTTACATCATGTTTCTCGATAGTGTTATCTATTTACAAAATCCCGGTGATTATGAACGTGACTTGCACAAAGCACTAGGCCAAACTGTCGGGGATGTGATGAGCAAGAACCCGATTACTATTACCCCTGATAAAACTTTAAAGGAAGCAGCCAGAATTATGCACGATCGCAGCGTTCACCGTCTACCGGTACTTGACAGCGCGGGTCAAGTAATTGGTATCCTCACCCGTGGTGACGTTATTCGCGCAATGGCTGCAAGCCAAGATTAGTCAACAGTCAACACTTCGACTTCGCTCAGTGACCATAGTCAACAGTCAAAAATCAACAATTTCTTGACCAATGACTAATGACTATTTTAAACGTTTGGAAAAGTTAGGATAATTAAATGAGTATTACTCCTGAGTCGGTGAAGCAATTGCTCAGTTCTGAAGATTTGGGCGATCGCTTACGAGCTGTGAATCAAATTCGCGAATTAGAAAGAGCGATCGCTTTTGAGTTAATTCAAACTGCGGTTGGCGATAGCAATGCTCGTGTCCGTTACTCAGCAGTTAGTCAGCTTGATGTACTCGGCACGCAAGATTTACAGTTGTCATTGAATATACTCCGGGAACTTCTCAACGATCCCGAACCTGATGTCCAAGCCGCCGCAGCCGATTGTTTAGGCGCTCTCAAACTCGAAGAAGCTTTTGATGATTTGCAGCAACTTTACAATGCAACCCCTGAATGGCTAGTGAAATTTAGCATTATTGCTACCTTGGGTGAGTTAGGCGATCCGCGCGGTTTTGATTTGCTCAAGCTGGCACTGGATACTGAGAATGATTTAATTAAAACTGCGGCGATTAGTTCCTTTGGTGAGTTGGGAAATCTTGATGCAGTACCATTGTTAATACCCTATGCGCAAAATCCAGATTGGCAAGTCCGCTATAGAGTTTTGCTGGCTTTGAGCCGTTTGGGTGGTGCAGATGCTAGAGCTGTCTTAGAAACTTTGGCTAGTGATGAAGTAGAAGCGATCGCCAATGAAGCTAAAAAATCTTTACAGTCAGTATCCTGATAATAGCAAAATCTAATTCTCAATAATCCTTGGGCACAAGATTTTTGTGCCCTAAAAAATATATTGATATGTCACTAACATGAGATTTTTTACCTATATAAAAAAATTCGTAGTAATTATTTTACAAACTACTACGAAATGAAAGCTATAACACTTATTGCTAACCGAAGATATTTAGGTAATTTTTAATGATTATTGCTCTTGATAATAGATGTACCTCCTTAATTTTAGACAATTTATCTTGCAGCTAATTCTCAAGAACTAACTTGAGTTTTGCGACGACGAGACACACCCATGATGATACCTATGGCGCTCAAACCTAATAATGTAGTAGGTTCAGGAACAGTAGCAAATGCACCACCAGAAAAGCTCAAGTTACTAATTGAGCCGCCGCTAGCAAGAGTTGAATTTACCTGAGTAACAGTCTGATTATTGACTTGGAAAGTTAAGTTTCCTGCACCCTTAGATTTCTCTCCTGTTGCACTGGTGAAGAAACCCCAAAGTTGAACATCTATAGCAACGTTGGCTCCACTTTGGGCTATTGAATAATCAGCAGATTCTAAACTAAAAGTATTGAAGCCATCTGTGATGGAGGTAGTATTTTCTCCAGGGAGAATTACCCCAGGTATATTCAGGTTACCAAAGTCCATAAATGGATTGTCGGCAATATCGGATGCAAAGGAAATAATATTACCTATGTTACCTGTGTTGAAAGCTCCAAAACTTCCTGTATTCGCAGTAATACCAATGGGAGTAATAGGCTGAGGCGTAAAGTTTAATTTATCTTTTGATAATGTGATTAAACTAGTTGCAGATGGATTAGCAGTAAAACCACCTTGAAATTGAAATTCTCCAGTTAATGCAGCTGCTTGAGCAGAAGCAGCAAAGGTGAAAGTTCCAGCAGTAGCTAAAGGGATTACAGCAGTAGCGGCTAAAGTTGCATTGATTAGTCGAGATTTAAAACTAAACATTGTAAATTTAAGACTCCTATAAAAGAATTTATGAGACAGCTTGTGTTATTGCTACGCAGGAATATTGAAACTACTTAATGAATGCCAGCAATACTTAAAAAATAAGGTATTAATGCATCTTGCATTCATAATTTATGTGATATTGCAGGCTCAAACTTAGAGTTATATTAATTACTCTTTTTGTGATTGCTTGCTGATTGATTTGTTACTTTTACAGAATTACATAGCTATTTACGAATAGGCAAGTACAACTTATCTAACTTGATAGAATCTTCATAAGCTATATAGTGTTATCTCTTAATGGCAAAAGTTAAAAGTATTTAAAGCAACTAAATCCTTCCTAATTTTGTTTTTCGTTGCGTAAGTAAATCTACTAATTTTTAAATATTGATTTTCTCAAAAAAGTTACATGTTTTTTGAGAAAAAATGCACTAATTTTTTAAAATGAAAATGTTAATTTTTAGATAAATGATATTTGAATTTTTTATTAACTTAATATCAACAAACAATAAATTGAAATTAAAGATTTGTATAGTTATGGCATAAAAACTAAGTAGGGGCTAGTTTACCAATATCATCGTTGATATCTGTAAACCTACCCCTACTTGTGTACCTAGTAAATTTCGGAAATCGAATTTCCCTAAAAAAATGCTAATTCGACATCAAAATTTAACTAGGAAATACTTGAGGCCAAGTTGTCACGAGGAAAACTATCACTGCGGCGATCGCTAAAATACCTTGCAGTAAATTTCCGACTACTGTCCCCACAACAATACCGATACCGGCTTTGATAGCAACTCCCAATTGGCGCTGATAAAGGTACTCACCGATAATTGCGCCTAATAATGGCCCGATTAAAATACCTAATAGAGGCCCGCCAAAAGGTAAAGCTGGTAATAAGCCAAAGAATCCTAAAAGTAAGCCGACAAATGCGCCTATTTGTCCCCACTTACTAGCACCGGCTTGTTTTGCACCTATGTAGCCAGCTAAAAAATCTACGCCAATACTCAGCAGCAAGACAACAACAGTAACGATTAATGGTATTTTAATTGCAGCAAAGGAACTGCTCACAACTCCCCAGATAATAATTGCAATTAAGATTAAACTGGTTCCAGGAATGGCAGGAACTACAGCACCGATGATACCTACAACCATTACTGCAACCAGTAACCAATAGATAATTTGCATACAATTTTAATTGTCTAATTTAACTGTCTGATGCGACTTGCAAATAAGAACTGAGAGTTACAGCTAATTTATCAGCAATTCCGGCTACCCAATTTTCATCTTGTTTGGTGTAACTACGAGGTGCATTTGCTCCTAAAATTAATACACCTTCATTGCCAATTGGTTGACAAATTACCCCTTGAGTATTTTCAGGCAAATAATCAAATTCAATTCGCCCTGGATAGACTTTTAAGGCAACTAAATAAACTGGCTTTTTTGTTTCTAAGACCCTTTTTAAAATTGGCCCTGGTACTACTTCCGATTTAGGAGCCAGAATACCGCGACGTAACAAAACCTTACCTTGATAAAAAACTAGCAGCGATCGCGTGACGGTGTTAGTTAATAATAAATGTGATGCCCAAGCTAGTTCTGTTTTCACGGCTTCTGGTAAATCGTCAGCCAAGACAAAACCTTCCTCCCCAATCAGTTGTACAGTTTCAGGCGATCGCGGTTGTACTTGCTGCCAAATTAAACCAGTTAAAATTAAAACTGCACTCAAAATCACACCCAACACATCCCCCCGCGCTTGGGATTCAGTTATTTCTGGTGTCAATAAGCGATTAATTAGCAACAGTACAGCGCCTAAACAACCAACTACTATTGGTAGACGGCGTAAAACTAGATTGGGATCGGGTTTAGTCATTTGTTATTGGGCATTGGGCATTGGGCATTGGGCATTGGGCAAGAAAGTAATAGGTAATAGGTAATAGTCATTTGTCTCCCCTGTATCCCTCATCCCCCTCATCTTACCTACTCCTCGCCTGGTTCAATTATCCGTTGGAATAAATAACCAGTACCTCGTGCGGTGAGGATTAATTCTGGGTTGCTGGGATCGTCTTCTAATTTTGCTCGCAGACGGGAGATATGTACGTCTACTACGCGGGTGTCTACATGACGTTCTGGTGTATAACCCCACACTTCTTGCAAAATTTCCGAACGGGAAAAAGCTTCGCCGGAGCGGCTAACTAATAACTCTAGTAAGCTAAACTCCATACCAGTTAAGCGAATGCGCTCGTCGCCTTTGTAAACTTGTCGCTTATTCGTATCAATTTTGATATTAGCAACATGGATCACCCCAGAACTGGGAATTCCCGAAGCACTGGTTTTGTCTACTCGTCTTAGTACCGAGCGAATCCGCGCTTCTAACTCTTTGGGGGAAAACGGCTTGACTACATAGTCATCTGCGCCTAACTCTAATCCGGTAATGCGATCGGCTACGTCCCCTAAGGCTGTTAGCATAATGATAGGGACATCTGACTCCTTACGTAGTTCTTGGCAAACGCCGTAACCATCGAGTTTTGGCATCATGACATCCAAAACTACCAGGTCGGGGTCAGCTTTGCGAAAAGTTTCCAAAGCTTCTTCTCCATCACCCGCAGTCACTACATCGTAGCCAATCATGGAAAGGCGCGTTTCCAAAATCCGGCGAATGCTGGCTTCGTCGTCTACCACCAGGATTTTTTCTTTATGACTTTCCAAGTTTCTCAACGCTCCTTAACTAAAATTTTTGATGATTAATTTTTAATACCATAATATTAAGATATCATTCCATCAATTACATGAAAAAAAGCTGTAACTACTACTATTATTGAACTTTTCTTTTCTCCAAGAATTAAGGAAAAATTAAGATTATTTAATTAGATTTAAGAATGGCAAAGTCCAAAACCTTTTACATTTGTAACGATTGTGGAGCAGAATCTTCGCAATGGTTTGGTAAGTGTCCTGCTTGCGGCACTTACAATTCCTTAGAAGAGCAAATTTCTATCCAATCATCAGTTGATATACCCAGCCGGGGGGGTGTGAGTGGTTGGCAATCAGCACAAAATAATGGCAAATCTCATAATAAACCAGCAAAACCGCGCTCTTCTTTAACATTCGATCAAATTAGCGATCGCCAAATTGCGCGTTGGGAATCTGGCTATGGCGAATTAGATCGGGTTTTGGGCGGTGGTGTTGTTCCTGGTTCGATGGTGCTAATTGGTGGCGATCCGGGAATTGGGAAATCAACTCTACTGCTTCAAGTATCCAATCAATTAGCGCAGAGATACCGCATCCTTTATGTCACAGGGGAAGAATCAGGTCAACAGGTAAAATTAAGAGCATCCCGCTTAGGAGTATCAAAAAGCGTCAATGTTGTAGGTGATGAGAATACAGTTGTAGAGGAAGTAACACCTGTTCCCATAGACCCTAAAAGTGAAGTCATACCTGTTCCCATAGACCCTAAAAGTATAAACCCTGACAACATAGGTGCAGATTTATATATATTGCCAGAAACAGATTTAGAAGAAATTCTCCGGGAAATAGACTCTCTCAAACCAAATGTGGCAGTAATTGATAGTATCCAAACAGTGTTCTTTCCAGCACTGACATCTGCACCTGGTTCCGTAGCGCAAGTTCGGGAATGTACAGCCGCACTGATGAAAGTGGCAAAGCACGAAGACGTGACAATGTTAATTGTGGGACACGTAACTAAAGAAGGAGCGATCGCGGGGCCGAAAGTTTTAGAACACTTAGTAGATACCGTATTGTATTTTGAAGGCGATCGCTTTGCTTCCCATCGCTTATTACGGACAGTGAAAAATCGCTTCGGTGCAACTCACGAAATCGGTATTTTTGAGATGGTATCTCATGGATTGCGTGAAGTTCCTAACCCTTCAGAGCTATTTTTAGGTAATCGTGACGATCCCGCACCAGGTACGGCGATAGTTGTCGCTTGCGAAGGAACTCGCCCCATCGTTGTCGAATTGCAAGCTTTAGTCAGCCCCACCAGCTACCCCTCACCACGACGCGCAGCTACAGGGATAGACTATAACCGCCTGGTGCAAATTTTAGCGGTGTTAGAAAAACGGGTTGGGATTCCCATGTCAAAGTTAGATTCCTACGTCGCTTCAGCTGGGGGATTGAACGTAGAAGAACCAGCCGTAGATTTAGGAATTGCGATCGCCATTGTTGCCAGTTTCCGCGATCGCATAGTCGATCCAGGTACAGTTTTAATTGGCGAAGTCGGGTTAGGGGGACAAGTGCGATCGGTTTCCCAGATGGAACTGCGGTTAAAAGAAGCTGCGAAGCTGGGATTTAAAAGAGCGATCGTCCCCAAAGGACAAAAATTCCCAGATTTTGGTATCGAAGTTTTACCAGTTTCCAAAGTAATAGATGCAATTATCGCCGCTATCCCCCATCAAGAACTTACAGAGGACGATTTAATTCCCGATGAAGAAGAACCCCCACTATGACAACCCGCACCCGGAACTACCGAATCACTTGGGAAAAACTCCCCGATGATTACAAACTCCCAGACGATCCAGTGGATAACATCAACCAACCAGCTTTAGCGGCTGCGCTGAAAGATTAGCAGCACAATTGCGGGCGGCGGGAATTGAACCGCAAGATTAGACGTTTTTCAAATAAATTAGTTTTTGTGTATTTACTATATTCATGTCAAAGAAGATTGTAATAACTGGCGCATAGATTGAGCTTGTGCATGATTAGGGAAAATGCTTAAAAAGTCATTGAGGTCTTGAATAGCATCACGTTTACTGTCTAAGGAAGCACCTTGAGATAGCGCAGAATTATACAAATCTTCTGCGGGTTTGGGATATTCAACGGCTAAATAATAGATGGCTAGATTAAAGGTATTACGCCAGTTTTTAGGATCTTTTTCGTAACTTTGTTTAGCAAGCTTAATGGCAAGTGCTAAATCAGCTTGTACTTTGTCTTTTTGCTGAAGAGCTTTATATGCTAAAGCACGGTTATACAAATGCCAATCATTATTAATATCTAAATTGATGGCACGGTCGAAATCTTGCAGTGCTTCCTGATAACGCTGCATTAAGAGATAAGTTTTACCTCGGCTTGCGATCGCCAAATCGGATTTAGGGTTAAGTTCAATGGCACGGTCGAAATCTTGCAGTGCTTCCTGGTAACGCTGCATTAAGAGATAAGTTTTACCTCGACGTGTGATCGCCCAATTGGATTTGAGATTAAGTTCAATGGCGTGGTCAAAATCTTGCAGTGCTTCCTGATAACGCTTCATCAAGCGGTAAGTTTCACCCCTTTGTGCGATCGCCAATTCATATTTAGGATTAAGTTCAATGGCGCGGTCAAAATCTTGTAGTGCTTCCTGATAATGTTCCATTAATCGGTAAGTTTGTCCTCGACGCGCGATCGCCCAATGATATTTGGGATTAAGGTGAATCGCACGGTCGAAATCTTGCAGTGCTTCTTGATAACGCTCCATTAAGCGATAAGTTTCACCTCTAGCTGTGATTGCCCAATCGGATTTAGGATTAAGTTCAATGGCGCGGTCAAAATCAAGCAGTGCTTCTTGATAACACTCCATTAATCGGTAAGTTTTGCCTCGATATGATAAACCTTCAGGTTCATTCGGAGTTAAAGTTACAGCTTCCGTCAGATCTGCTAAAGCTTTTAAGTATTGGTTAGATTGAGCGTAAATATCACCACGTCGATATAAAGCTACTGCACGCCATTCGTTTTCAAGAACGGTACTGCTCAACAGCGCTGTGAACATTTCAGCAGCAATTTCATACTGTTTCTCCTCGTAGGCTATTAAACCGTCGCTTAACTGTTCACCCCAATGCTGAATATCAGCTACATCTGTGTCTTTAGCTGCCTGTATCATTCTTTCTGCCCAGCGTTTGGCAAAGCTACGTTGATTTTTAAATGCAGCGAGGAATTCATTTAAAGCAGCAGCTAAACTTCTGTGTGGTGACTGACATAAACCGTGATACAAAACATTGAGGGTGTAATTTTGCCAAACAGGATCGCGCTGTTTTTTGTCTTCCTCCAGGTGTAAATTATTTCGCAAGGTGTCGTAGTAGTCGGCTAACTTCCCATGCAATTCAGCCCAACTTTGGGGTGATAAAAGCCGCTTGTGGCGTAGCATTTGAGTTTTGACGACATCATGATAAGCCCAACCATCAGTGCGTTCGTCAATAAATGGCATCTCTTTGAGCCAGCTAAATAAACCGTCTGCTTCTTCTTCTCCTCGCAATTTAGCCAAGACATCTCGATTTAAAGACAGAGGAAGTGCAGCATCTACGGCTAATTGTCGCCGCTTGGGGTCATCAATCCATTTTAAAAAGCGTTCCACTGCTGTACCGCTAGGATCGCCTACTTGACTAGGATCGCTAGGAGTTTCAGCTGCTAATGTGGCGACTAATAAGGGTAAATATCCAGAAAGGCGTAAAATTACTTCAATAACCCGACTGTTAGTAATTCCTTTACGGGTGAGATATTGTTGGGCTTCTTCTTCTGTAAATGGTTCTAAGGGGAAACGAACTATTAACCCCTCATAAAGCGCCCAATGGTTTTTATCTAATTCTTGCCGACCAGCAATAATTATCAATATATTTAGAGGTACTTCACCGTGGCGACCATCTATAATTTCCCTTAGCCAGCTATCTAGAAATTCGGCGCTACGTTCATAAGTATCGAAGAACAACGTAATACCGGACTTTTGGGCAATTTTAGAAATATCTTCTAAAAATAAAGGAGTCAAGACTTCCACCGGTTCTTGGACTAAGAGAATTTCGTCTTTATTGGTTAATTTTTTGGCAACATAAGCCGCCCATTCTCCGGCTTGGGTAGTAATAGCATCTTCATTGATTAAGCCAAATACAGCACCAGCACCTGGAACTTGTTTAGCCATGCCCATTCCGGCTTTCGCTACAGTTTTGCCCACAAAAGCCGAGAAACCTTGCGGTGCTTCGGGATCGGTTTCTAATTCCTGGCGCTTCTGACGATAAACTTTGTAGCGTTCAGTAAACTGTGCCAGCTTATAACCTTGCTGTTCCAACTGTTCCGCCAGACGACCCATAACTTCTGGTACACTTTTTTCACCTTCATCAGTGAGAGCCGTGATAATTTTTGCTGCTGAGGCAATTTGGCGAAACTGACGCAGTAATGTACTTTTACCTACTCCCCCTTGACCCCAAACATTAAATAAAAAGTGCCGACGAGAGTCTTCTAAAGGCAATTCTAGATTTTGGCGAAATATGTTGACTTGTTCTTCACGACCAACAAAACTTGATTGCTGACGTTGTTTGAGAATATCCTGTAAACTCTTGGGCTTATTCTGGGGATTCATTACAAGATGCAGGTGTAAGCTCTAATACATATAAGATAACTACTCAGTACATCTGACCCATTTCGGATTTAGAAAGGTTTAATTCTCATTTTTTGCCAAAATTCAGGATAGAGATCCCCGATTTTTCTAAAAAGTTGGGGATCTCTTGGCTCATTAGCTCAGTAATAACCGATATGATTCCCGACATTCTCCTGCCAAACTCTCACTGTGGAACGCTAAACGAAAGGCTTTTAACTTAAAACCAGAAAGTTCTCGTTTGAAACCAGAACATTCTCACTTCAACCCAAAACGTTCTCGTTTGAAACCAGAACATTCTCACTTCAACCCAAAATGTTCTCATTTGAAACCAGAACATTCTCACTGACAATCGCAAAATTTAAGCTTCTGACTCGGAGTTTTTCACTTAAAACTGAAATACCCAAGTTCAGAAGCTCAAAATTTATGTTTTTATCTAGAAACGTCGAGTAGATTTCTCAAATTACGAGGTTTGCGGTTGCACTTTTTTCGCTTTCCGGGCAAATCTTCGCCCCAAATCATCAACCATCGAATCTAAACCAGCGCCTTTACCACTAGCTTTGGCATAGTTATATACCAACAAACCCGCCGCATAAGCTTCACTGCCAACAGCCACAGAAGTATCATCCACCAGTTCTTGCAATTGTGTCAACGACAGCAAAATCGGATACAAAGCTTCAAATAATTCAATATCTCGCCGCATTTCATCCACATCAAAAGAACGCGGTAAAAAATCAGGATTTTGTGCAGCTATTTCCAACGCCTTACTCACAAACGCCCGACTCTTATCCCCCAGCTTTGGTAAAGCTTTACGTTCCTCAGTAGACAAATCAATCAAAAACGGTAACTTTTGCCGAATCGTACCTATAGCTTCCATCACCGCTTCCCTATCTGCTGCGGAAAGTTTTGCACTGACTTGAGTATCTGCCATTTTACATACACCTTGATTAGGACTAAATTTCAGTATTCCCCAAGATATTTAGGCAAATATAGTTGTTTATTACTAATTTAGACAAAGTTTTTTATACTAGCACCTAAGTGATATCTCAGAATCACCAGCCTGAGAAAAGTTATGCGATCGCAAGTCAGTGGCGTTTGACGCCAGGAATCCCAACAGATAGAGATAATAGCCGTAGCGAAAATATCAAAATTTGGCATTAACGGATCTGAGAGTAGGCGTAGCCCATCGTAGACATAGCACTTCGCCGCTAGTTGTAGAATAATAGCGTCAAAATAGTATTAGGACTTGCCAATAATTCATCAAACACCACAAAAATGCTAGAAATCACTAAAAATTATGTCATGGATGAACATCAGCAACCTATTGCTGTACAAATTTCTATAGCTGACTTTGAAAAAATTGAAGAAATATTAGAAAACTACGGCTTGGTACAGCTAATGGCAGAATCGGAAGATAATGAACGCCTTTCTAAAGATGAAGCAGTGAAATATTACAAATCTTTGAAGAATAAAAATGTGGAAAGTTGAATATACTAAAAGGTTTTTAAAAGATTTGGCAGATTTACCAGAAGATGTTCAGTCCAGAATAGAACCAATAGTGTTTCAAGAACTAGAGTCAGAAAATCCCTTTGAATTAGGCTATTTACAAAAAATGCAGGGCTACGATGATAAATATAAGATTCGCGTAGGGAATTACAGAATAGGTATTGCTCTTGACAAAGAAACACAAACATTAATTTGTCAACGAGTCGCACATCATAAAGATATTTACAGGATTTTTCTTTAATCTGCACTTTATTCCTTGACAATTTATGACCACCTTCCCTAAATATATCCCCCAATCCGATCCGCCCCTTCCGCCTTGGGAAACCCTACCCACAATGTATGATTTACCCAGCGATAACCCAGAGGAGCCAGGTTTGCCAGACTATTTTCACTTTTTACAGCCTTTACTTTTATATTTAACTTTTCAACCAATAAATTGGAATCCTGAACTAGTTTTCAGCGCTGCTGACCTCAATCTTTACTACGATCTACAACATCCTTTATGGTATAAACGCCCAGATTGGTTTGGTGTTGTCGGCGTGCAAAAACTCTACAAAGGTGAAGATTTGCGTTTAAGTTATGTGACTTGGCAAGAACCAGCAAATCCTTTTGTAGTTGTAGAATTATTATCCCCAGGTACAGAAGATGAAGATTTAGGTAATAAACAAAATACAACAGATAAACCTCCTAGCAAATGGGAAGTTTACGAACGAATTTTGCGAATTCCCTACTATATTGTTTTTAGCCGTTACACAAATGAACTCAGAGCATTTCAATTAGTAGGCGGTCATTATGAACCGATGACTTTAACAGATGGACGCTTAATCATGCCAGAGATAAATTTAAGTTTAGGCTTATGGCAAGGTTCATTTCGAGATATTGAAAGATTGTGGTTAAGGTGGTTCACTTTAGCAGGAGAATTGATTCCTGAACCCGCAGAAGAAGCGGCTGCTGCTAATGAACGAGCTATGATTGCAGAACAAGAAGCTGAAGAAGCAAAAAGAAAAGCTGCACAACTAGCTGAACGTTTGCGGCAATTAGGCGTAAATCCTGATGATTTAGAAGAATTATTGTAATTTTAAATAACTTAATAGACCTGTAGATAGAATTGCGATCGCCTGAAAATTGTCACAATTAATGACGACATGCGTTATTTTGGGGCAATCATCATGGCATTTGGTATTGGCGATTTATTCTGGATTTTCCTTCTCCTCTCTTCTCTACAACCCATCTGGCAAAAGCGTCAAATCGAATATCGCCGTGTGCGCGCTTTACAAGAATTTGAGCGAGAACGTAACAGCAGGGTAATTTTCCTCATTCACCGACAAGAATCTATCAGCTTACTAGGGATACCCATATCACGATACATTACAATTGAAGACTCAGAACAGATACTGCGGGCAATTCGCCTCACACCCCCAGAAATCCCCATTGACTTGATTTTGCATACTCCTGGTGGTTTAGTACTAGCTACCGAACAAATCGCTAGAGCATTAATTCGCCATCCGTCAAAAGTTACCGTGTTTGTCCCTCACTATGCAATGAGTGGCGGTACTATGCTGGCCCTAGCTGCTGATGAAATTGTCATGGATGCAAATGCTGTCTTAGGGCCAGTTGATCCCCAATTGGGTAACTTCCCCGCAGCAAGTATTCTGAAGGTGGTGAAAGATAAACCCATCAGCGAAGTTGATGATCAAACTTTAATCATGGCAGACTTGTCAGCTAAAGCCATTCAACAGGTGCAGCGGTTTGTACGGACTTTGCTTAAAGACAGTATCCCCAAACAAAAAGTCAGCCCAGAAAATATTGAACCAATTATTGAAGCTTTAACAACTGGACGTGTTACTCACGACTATCCAATTACCGTAGAGGAAGCAACAGAAATGGGGCTACCCGTGACAGTTGGATTGCCCCATTCTATTTATGAACTCATGGATCTGTATCCTCAACCACAAGGAGGCAGACCCAGCGTTCAGTATATTCCCATACCTTATGATGATCGTCGGCCAATTTTACCAGCACCTAAAGGTAGACCTTTAGAAGAACCAACTCAAAAAAGTTGAAATTGGTCAAGTATAAAAAAGTCTAGGGTGTAGGTGAAGGTGTTGGCGATGGCGATGGTGATGGGGATACTGTCGGTGATGGCGATGGTGATGGGGATAATGTCGGTGATGGTGATGGTGATGGCGATGGGGATACTGTCGGGGTAGGCGATGGCGATGGTGATGCTGTCGGTGTAGGCGATGGTGATGGTGATGGTGTTGTCGTCCTGGGTTTAGTCGTTGGTTTAGCCGTGGGTGTCGCCGTCGGTGTAGGCGATGGCTTGACTTGTGAACCACCGATAGCTGACTTAGCCTCTGCATTCAGCTTTTGACGGAATGCTAAATCAGCAATACCAGTTTCTTGTAACTGGAATTTTTTCTGAGCTTCCTTTACCGCCGCTTCTGTCTGAGGCCCATAAAATTGATCGCGGGGTAGGAGTTTTGTTGGCTTCACTACTACATTTAAATTTGCTTGCAAAATTTGCAAAATTTGCGCCGCCCAATCTTGAGTTTTTGGCCCGGCTATGCCATCTACACCTAACTTGTAACCTTTCTGAAATTCACGGATTGCTTGGATTGCTTCCTTATCGGTTAAGGGTGAATTGTTGACCGTTATCTTATAGCCTAAACCGCGCAACACAGAACGAAATTCCTGTGGCGTATAGTTACGCTGGCGAGCAGCAAAAGAGACACTTGAAGATGCCACAGTTGCAGTTATGAGGCAAGCAGTCACAATGCTAACGCTTGATTTTCCAAAGCCACACCACATAAATTGAAACTCCTTTGGTTGAAATCAGCAGAATCTAAGAGGCGTACAGATGCATTTTAAGTTTCTTTAACATCTGTTTTGACTATGATTAATGATTTTTGATTAAAAATACTTTGATAGGTTAATTTATTTAATAAATTATGAATATATTTTCATCCTTCGCGAGAAAGATTTTTTAACAGTTGCGCTGAACTCTAAAAAGTCCTAAAACTATAGAAGCTAAAATTTTATACACAATTAGAGTATAATTAAATACTTAAAAATGGTAGATTCTAAACCTTTAAAGCGATCGCAACTGTATTTTGAAAGATTGATGGCAGTTACTGCCACTGTAAATTTATGCTTAGTTTTGTTTGATTTAAGTTACGTACCTTGGCGTGATTTTTATTTACGAAAAGTACCGCAAATTACCCAAATTTACGACCCAATTAAGGGAATTGAACCTCATCGAGAAACCAATAATTATCTTAAAGCCGTAGACGCATTAGAAGAACAGGTAAGTCAGACAGGGTTACAGTCACCTCAGGTAAAAACCAAACTAGAAGAAATTAGCTCTCTTAGCATCGAGATAATTGAAAGCAATCCCTTTGCTGGAGTGGGTAAAAGCGGTACTTTAGAAAAAATTAAAAACCGAATGCGCGATCGCGTCGCCCAAGAATCCGCCAAACAAGCATTTAGAACTTTTTGGAGTCAGGCTTATCTATCGCAAAAGGGGTGGAATTCAGAAATTATTTTTTTCAAGCAAAATATCCGTCCCTTAATAGCCACGAACTACTATCGCCGCATTGGTGAAGATGGAGATTTACTTGATAATTTTTGGCTCATTGACATACCCTTTATCGCTTTATTTGCTTTCGAGTTATTAGTCCGCAGCTTTTTAATCAAACGCAGTCATCCTGGTTTTAACTGGTTAGATGCTGTATTGTGGCGTTGGTACGATTTATTATTATTGCTACCATTTTGGCGATGGTTGCGAGCGATCCCCGTGGTGATTCGTTTAGATCAAGCACGGTTAGTAAATTTACGTCCAGTGTGGCGACAAATTAATCAAGGAATCGTCGCCAATTTTGCCGAAGAAATCACAGAAATTGTAGTGATCCGGGTAATTAACCAAATTCAGGGATCGATTCAGCGAGGTGAATTTACAAATTGGCTCAAGCAACAAGAAAATTTGCGTCCGTATATAGATATAAATAATATTAATGAGATAGAAGCGATCGCCGGAATTTTAGTCCAAACCGTCGTTTATCAAGTACTACCGCAAATTCAACCAGAAATTACCGCCATTTTACGCCACAACATCAACACAGCCTTCCAGCAAGTACCCATGTACCGTAACTTGCAAATGCTCCCCGGCGTAGGACAAACCCAAACCCAACTCAGCGAGCAACTAGCCACGCAAATCACCACTAGTTTATATAATGCCCTAGTCAGCGCTGTCGAAGATCCCGTAGGCGCAAAACTCACCAGCAAACTTGTAGAACGCTTCAGCCAAGCCTTAGGTTCAGAAGTCCAGAAAAAACAAGTACTCACAGAACTGCAAAGTTTGCTATTTGACTTTTTAGAAGAAGTCAAACTGAACTACGTTCAGCGCCTATCCCAAGAAGACATAGACCAAATCGTCGAGCAAACCAGACAATTACGCACCAGAGTTCCCTTTACACCCGCAGTGGAAAGTAGTGCGCTAGCCAAGAGAGATAAGTAAGGGAACAGGGAAGGAGGACGAGAAAGAAAAACAAATGACCAATGACAAATGACCATTGACCATTGACTCTTGACTACCTTCAAAAGAAATGCGCTAAACTCAAATTAGAGTCGAACTATTTTGAGTTCGGCACAAGACTTCTTGGAAGATATCCCTATCGCAGGAAGTGGGTCGAAGCCCACTTTTTTTATTGGATTTTTGCATGACTCATCCCTTAGTCCCACAAATTATAGAATTGGCGACACCAGTAGCAGAAGAACTGGGATTGGAAATTGTTGGCGTGGTTTTTCATACTAATCAACGTCCACCAATTTTACGGGTAGATATTCGCAATCCCCAGCAAGATACTGGATTAGATGATTGCGAACGCATGAGCCGTGCTTTAGAAGCTTCCTTAGATGCGGTAGAGATCATTCCAGATACTTATGTCTTGGAAGTATCTAGTCCCGGTATTTCGCGACAACTGGTGACAGACAGGGAGTTTATTTCTTTCAAAGGATTTCCTGTAATCGTTTCCACTTCTCCACCCCACGACGGACAGCAAGAGTGGACAGGTCAGTTGATTCGCCGGGATGAGCAAACGGTTTATTTAAACCAAAAAGGTCGTGTAGTCGAAATTAAGCGCACCCTCATTACTAGGGTGCAGCTGGATGAGCGCCGATAACCAAGGGGGATAGAGGCTAGAGACTAGAGGCTAGGGACTAGAGTAAAAGTTTTCTCTAATCCTTAGTCTCTAAGTCTCTAATATGTAGTTTTCACTACATATTATCTACTCTCTAATCTTTAGTCCCTAATCCCTCATCTCTAATCCCTAATTTCTACCCCCTAGTCCCTAATCCCTAATCCCTAGCCCCTAGTCCCTATTCCTTAATTTTTAAAGGAGATTATTTTATGTCAATGGTTAGTTTACCTGGATTAAAAGATTTAATTGAAAGTATCAGTCGCGAACGTAATTTACCCCGGCTTGCAGTTCAATCAGCAATCAGAGAAGCCTTACTCAAAGGTTACGAACGCTACCGTCGTGCTCAAAATTTAGAGCGCAAACAATTTGATGAAGATTACTTTGATAATTTTGAAGTTGAACTGGATATTGAAGGAGAAGGTTTTCGCGTTCTTTCTACTAAAACTATAGTTGAAGAAGTTAGTAATACCGATCACCAAATATCCTTAGATGAGGTGCAACAAGTAGCACCAGAGGCGCAGTTAGGCGATTCTGTAGTTTTAGATGTCACCCCAGACCAAGGTGAGTTTGGGCGGATGGCGGCGATGCAGACCAAGCAGGTACTGGCGCAAAAACTGCGGGATCAACAGCGCCAGATGGTGCAAGAAGAATTCCAAGATTTAGAAAGTACAGTTTTACAAGCTAGAGTATTGCGCTTTGAGCGTCAATCAGTAATTTTGGCTGTGAGTAGCGGTTTTGGTCAACCGGAAGTAGAAGCAGAATTACCGAAACGCGAACAATTACCTAATGATAATTACCGAGCCAACGCTACGTTTAAGGTATATCTCAAAAAAGTTTCTCAAGGACAGCAGAGAGGCCCGCAATTATTGGTATCGCGTGCTGATGCGGGTTTAGTCGTTTATTTATTCGCTAACGAAGTCCCCGAAATTGAAGATGAAGTCGTGCGAATTGTTGCCGTAGCGCGAGAAGCTAATCCCCCTTCCCGTTACGTAGGCCCTCGGACTAAAATTGCTGTTGATACCCTTGATCGCGATGTCGATCCAGTCGGTGCTTGTATTGGCGCGCGGGGATCGCGGATTCAAGTGGTAGTCAACGAATTACGAGGTGAAAAAATCGATGTCATCCGCTGGTCTCCAGACCCAGCCACCTACATTGCCAATGCTCTTAGTCCAGCAAGGGTGGACGAAGTACGCCTCATGGATCCAGAAACTCGGCAAACACATGTACTAGTAGCTGAAGATCAACTCAGCTTGGCAATTGGTAAAGAAGGGCAAAATGTCCGTTTGGCAGCACGGTTGACTGGTTGGAAAATTGACATCAAAGATAAAGCAAAATACGACCAAGCCGCAGAAGATGCTAAATTTTTGGCATCTCGTGCTAAATATCAAGCAGAACTAGATGAATTAGAGGATGAAGAAGAATTAGATGAACTAGAAGAGTTAGAAAGATTAGAAGAATTAGATGAACTAGAAGATTTAGAAGATGATGAAAATCAGGAAGAATTAGAATTAGAAGATGACTCTTTTGACAAAAATGATGACGAGTAGTTTAGTAAATTTATTGAGTTTTGGTAAGATTTTTTACGGAGAATTTACAAAAATTACCTGAGATTTAGCAACTTGGTCAAAGCAAATAATAGACGGGTAACCCCTATTTTCTAAGCCAAACTGCTAAAGTGAGGTAGCACAAAATTAATGAAACCAAATTATCGGCGATGTATAAGCTGTCGCCGAGTAGCACTAAAAGAAGAGTTTTGGCGGATTGTCCGCGTCTTTGAGTCGAGAACGGTACAATTAGATGAGGGCATGGGGCGTTCTGCCTATATTTGTCCGCAAACCAGCTGCCTGCAAGCGGCTCAGAAAAAAAATCGACTAGGGCGATCGCTACATGCAACAGTGCCAGAAACACTGTATCAAACATTGTGGCAGCGTCTAACCAAAAGCAATCACCATTCATCAAATTCTCTGTAAAGAAATTTGTGGCGGTAATCCCTAGATGATTGTGCCAACAGCCGAATAAAGGCTAGCAACAATAATCTATCTAGAATGCTTGGGTTAGTGCCAAAATAGTAAAGGGGTGTAGTTGAGAAACGGCTCTCATACAATCAAGAGAGGTGGAGCAATACTCCCAACAAGTTTTACTCGATTGTGTTGTGGAAGACTCAGAATCAGCAAAACAAAAAACTACAGAATGGCAACCTGGTAGCGCTCAGGCGCAGTTCGGCATCCAGCATCCTTGTTGGTGGGGATGCCAAGATTAACCCGAGACATCTCTCTTTCCTAATTGGAGGCACCGCAAAAATCTAAACGGCAACCAAAAAACAGTAATCAAAGGATGGAGATGTCACAAACCAGGCAACCATCCGCTAAAACTGTAAATTAAAGGGGAAGAGTGCATGAACAACGGCAAAGTTAGAATCTATGACTTATCAAAGGAATTAAATTTGGATAACAAAGAGCTATTAGCAATATGCGACCAGCTCAACATCGCGGTCAAAAGCCATAGCAGTACAATTTCAGATTCGGAAGCAGAACGTATTCGCTCAGCTGCGGAAAAACTCGCAACTACGAATGGTTCCCCAAAAAAAGAAACAGGTATATCCAATCATCCCAACGGTTCACAAGCTGGTTCAAAAAATCGACCAGCTGCACCTCACAAACAACAAATTTTGGAAATTCGTAAACCCAAAATATTGAGAAATCCTACATCCAACGCCTCAGAGGCGTCAGTTGCTATCAGTAACCAAGTTGCTTCTTCTGAAGCCAATCCTCCCTCAGCCCCCAGGCCTTTCGCTACACCAGTCTCACCCATGCAGCCGACGGCACCAACTAAACCTGTACCCCGGAATGTGTCTGAGACACCACAGCAACCAGCTGTCACAGACGCGGATCACAAGCCTCAGCCTCAGTCTACAGAAAAAATAGCAGCGGAAAAACCGGAAAAACCGGAAAAGCCGACTACATCGCGAGCAAGACCAGAAAAACCCCAAAAACCACAACTGGTAGCCCCGCCAGCAAGACCTTTGGCTGAAGCAGCACCAGCGCTAGAGCCACTCAATCAGGCAGATAAACCGATCCTCAAGCGCGAACGCCAGCAACGACGGGACGACGAACGCGAGCAAATTAAGCCCAAAGCGGCAAAGCCAGCAAGTGACCAATCTCCACAATCACTGCCACAAAAACAGTCTCGTCCGACGCCAGCACCAGTCAAGTCAGAAAACCGAGGCAATCGACCGCCAGCAGCACCAGGACAATTTGGTGATGCACCGCAACGACCAAGCAGACCAGTACGTCCTAGTGAAGCTGTAGCAGCAATGCCAGTGGCTACCCCACCCAGACCGATGCAAGGCGGTGGTGGTAAAGCAGCGGCGATCGCCGATGAAGTAGTCCCACCAGACCTGCTGGACTTGAAACGCCCGACTCCACCACGCCCAGCGAAAGGTGGGAAAAAGTGGCAGGAAGAAGAAATTATTGATGAAATCAAGGAGAAAGCTGGAAAGGCAGGCGTTAAAGGCAAGCGTATCAAGCCCGTCCTCGACGATGACTTTGAGGATGAAGATTTACTGGATGAAGAAGGTCTGGAAATACCAGCTACCATCCAAGTTAGCCTTTCTATTGCTCGTCCTCCCAAACCAAAAGCAGCTCGTCCAACACAGCAACCAGCTGTAGCGATCGCCGGGCCCACAGCCAAAGGAAAAAAACCTCCTGCCAACCGCGAGCAAAATCGCCGCCAAGAAGTAGAAGTCAAGCGCGATCGCCCAGAAAAAGTTATAGTCACCGGGCCCTTGACAGTACAAGAACTGGCAGACCTCTTGGTTGTGGCTGATACAGAGATTGTGAAAATCCTGTTCATGAAAGGCATGGCAGTGAGTATCACCCAAAATCTGGATATTCCCACCATTACTTTGGTAGCCAAAGAGCTAGAAGTAGAAGTGGAAACTGCCGAGCCAGAAGCAGAAGCCCGGAAAGTCACAGAAATGCTGGATGTGGAAGACATGGGAAATCTCCATCGTCGTCCGCCAGTAGTGACAATTATGGGTCACGTAGACCACGGTAAAACTACCCTGCTGGATTCAATTCGCAAAACCAAAGTCGCAGCTGGCGAAGCTGGTGGGATCACCCAGCACATTGGTGCATACCATGTTGATATCGAACATGAAGGTCAGCCACATCAAATCGTCTTCCTAGATACTCCCGGTCACGAAGCCTTTACCGCAATGCGGGCCAGAGGAGCTAGGGTGACAGATATTGCCGTATTGGTAGTAGCGGCTGATGATGGCGTGCGTCCTCAAACTATCGAAGCTATTAGCCATGCTCAAGCTGCCGAAGTGCCAATTGTCGTCGCTATTAACAAGATTGACAAAGAAGGTGCACAACCAGAGCGGGTGAAACAAGAATTGACCAACTACGGTCTCACCGCCGAAGATTGGGGTGGTGAAACAATCATGGTTCCCGTGAGTGCCATCAAGGGCGAAAACCTAGATACACTCTTAGAAATGATTCTGTTGGTAGCAGAAGTCGGCGAACTCTCTGCTAACCCAGATCGTCCTGCCAAAGGCACCGTCATTGAAGCTCATTTGGATAAGGCGAAGGGAGCAGTTGCTACCTTGTTGATCCAAAATGGTACCCTCAAAGTAGGAGATATGTTAGTCGCAGGCTCGGCATTTGGTAAAGTGCGGGCAATGGTAGATGACCGAGGTAAGAGAGTTGAAGCTGGTAGCCCTTCCTTTGCAGTGGAAGTACTGGGTTTAAGCGACGTTCCCGCAGCAGGTGATGAATTTGAGGTCTTCGAGAACGAGAAAGAAGCTCGTACCTTAGCCGGCGATCGCGCCGACAAACAGCGTCAATCACGCTTACTCCAGGGACGCGTTACCTTGACAACCCTATCGGCTCAAGCTCAAGAAGGCGAGTTGAAAGAACTCAACTTGATCCTCAAAGCCGACGTGCAAGGTTCAGTGGAAGCTATTGTGGGATCGCTCAGACAAATCCCGCAAAACGAAGTCCAAATTCGGATGCTGTTAGCTACCGCTGGGGAAATCACCGAAACAGACATCGACTTAGCTGCTGCAAGTAACGCTGTAATTATTGGCTTCAACACCACCTACGCCAGTGGTGCGAGACAAGCCGCCGATGAAGCAGGTGTAGATGTCCGGGAATACAACATCATCTACAAACTCCTAGAAGATATTCAAGGAGCTTTAGAAGGTCTGTTGGAACCAGAATTGGTGGAAGAAGCCTTGGGACAAACCGAAGTCCGCGCCGTCTTCCCAGTTGGTCGTGGCGCTGTGGCTGGTTGTTATGTCCAATCCGGCAAACTCGTCCGCAACTGCAAGCTGCGGGTACGTCGTGGCAGTAAGATAGTTTACGAAGGTGTTCTTGATTCTCTCAAACGGATGAAAGAAGATGCCCGGGAAGTCAATGCCGGTTATGAATGCGGTATTGGCGTTGATAAATTCCATGATTGGGCTGAAGGTGACATCATCGAAGCTTATCAAATGGTTACCAAGCGTCGCACTCTGACTTTGACAAAGTAGTGTTGAGTCCACTAGTGCTGAGTTCTAAGTCAAGTTTTGAGTTTTGAGTTCATCCTCAAAACTCCAACTTCTAACTTACAACTCAGTACTAATAACTCAGAAGGCATGAATTAAACTATGGCCTCATTTCGCTCTGAACCTATTTTGTGGATTCATCTCGCCGGGTTGGCGACACTGCCGATTTTTTTGTTTTTATGTGTGTTGTTCCTATCCATAGGTGAGCCAGTCTTACCCGTATGGATGGAACTCTTTTTAGTAGCGGCTATCGGCGTCCTACCACTGCTGTGGATGCAGTTGAGTCGTCCTTTTTACATATTTGCTATTTTGGGCGTTGCCCTCAAGCCAGAAAATCTGACTGAAGAGCAACGCAAAATGCTTTGTTTAATTAATACAAATTTAAATCGCTTTCTGGCCGTTTTAGCCGCAATATTATTAGTAGGGGTGCTGTGGCAGATATATCAAATTACTCCACTGGTAGCAAACATTGCTAGTTTTCTACCCCAATGGCGGAGTGTGGGATTACTGCTCGCTGCTTTAGCTTTTTTAGCCAGCAATCTGTTTTTGCAAATTCCCGTGAGTGTAGCCAGACTTTTGGTGACGAATGACACAGAATTTGCAGCCATAAAACCATTACCTTTAGAAAAGATTCAGCAGGATTTCACCATCGTAGGGGTACGGGTAAATCAAATATTGCCCCAGTTATTTCACTCCTTATTGGGGATGAAAAAAGGCACAAAAGCACCCCAAGAACACAACCCCGATGAACATTAGGCAGATTTAAACTGTCTCCTGCGGACGGTTGTCTGAAGATGAAAACTGCGATAAATTTTGAACTGAAAATTGAGGAATGAGAAATTATGGCTCAAATTCCAACATCTAGCGATCGCCCATTTACTAATGATAGTGAAATTTGGCACAGCCTCAAATACGCGATCGCCGCTAGTTCTGGCTTCCAACGCTGGCAATTAGAACGTCATGTCCAATTACAAGGACTACATTTAGAACAACAAGTACAGCGCTATTTGCGTGAAACTTTAGAAACACTCGCTTACTAATAATTAATCCCATATTCTCAGTTGGCTAGCAAATAATGAAGTTGACAGTAGCCACTCTTCTTCAGCTTCCACTTCAAATACAGAAGAATTTAAAATTATTTTCTAGAGACTGCCAATACAAAATATATCGTTAATAGGGCGCGTTAATAAAATGTAACGCGCCCTATTGGCTTGAATCATCATCTTTCATCTATTGATTCTGCAAGTTTAATACTTATTTACAAAATAAAAAAAGTTTTTTACTTACGTATTTCAGAATTTAGCTGATCATTCGCTAACAATCCGGTATAGTTTTGCATGGGTTTGGTAGCTAGATAGCTGCTACCTATAACCTTGTTTAAGGTAACCTAATTCAGCACTTCACAGACTTAAAAAATGAAATATCGGGGTTTTGAAATTTTTTCCGCCAAGTATCTTCGCTATGTTTTTGGCAGTAGTCTCACATCTCATCTACCATTGCGAGCCGGATTGACTACTGTATTCGTTGTTTCCACTGGTTTAACACTATTACCTAATGTGGTAAATGCCGATTCCAGCCAGCACAAAGCGATCGCTCCCACTCTCACAGCCCAAGCTCCCGCCACTGCAACTGTAATTTACGTGAACCCTAGCACTGGTGCAGATACAGCTGGTGCTGGAACCCAAACTGCGCCTTTCAAAACTATTACCTTTGCGCTGAGTCAAGCCCAAGCAGGGACAGTCATTCAACTGGCTCCGGGAACTTATAATCAGCAAAGTGGAGAAACTTTCCCTTTATTAACGAAATCAGGAGTAACGCTGCGCGGTGATGAAGCCAGCAAAGGGCAGACAGTAGTCATTACAGGTGGCGGCTTCTATACCAGTCGCACCTTTGCCAGACAGGATATTACAATTCTGGCTGAAAATAATACAACGATCGCAGGTTTAACTGTTACCAATCCCAATACACGGGGTACAGCTGTGTGGGTAGAGTCCACTAACCCAACGATCGCAAATAACACTTTTACTAAAAGTGTTAGAGACGGAGTGTTTGTGACAGGTACAGGAAATCCGAAAATCGAAAACAATATCTTTGTGCAGAACACGGGTAATGGGGTTTCCGTAACTAGATCTGCCCAAGGTGAAATTCGCAATAATTTATTTCAGGATACTGGTTTTGGGATTGCGATCGGTGGAGCTTCGACTCCTTTAGTTGTAGAAAACCAAATTATCCAAAACCAAGATGGTCTTTTTATCTCTGAAACTGCTAAACCTGTCCTCCGTAAGAATATCATTCAGAACAATAAACGGGATGGAGTAATAGCGACTATTGATGCCTTACCAGACTTAGGTACTACTGAAAATCCCGGTGGTAATCTTATCCGAAATAACACTCGTTATGATGTTTACAATGCCACCAAAACTAATAGGATTCTCGCCATTGGTAATGATATCGATCAAAAGCGCATCTCTGGTTTAGTAGATTTTCAGCCCGCCGATGTTGGTGGTGCTACTGCCTTTAATGATGTGCCAACAGGTTACTGGGCTAAGGCTTATATCGAAGCCTTATCGGCGCAAAAAATTATTGCTGGTTTTCCTGACGGCACCTTTAAACCGAACGATCCCGTAACCCGCGCTCAATTCGCTGCCATTATTACCAAAGCTTTCACACCGCCAACCAAACGCCCAGCCATTCAATTTAAGGATGTCAAAAGCGATTTTTGGGCTTTTGCAGCAATTCAATCTGCTTACCAAAGTCAGTTTGTTTCTGGTTACCCTGATGGTACATTTAAACCACAGCAACAAATTCCCAGAGTACAAGCTTTAGTAGCTTTAGCTAGTGGTCTAAATTTAACGGCTGACAATCAAAATATCCTCAGCTTTTACACTGACGCTGCCCAAATTCCCAAATATGCCCTAAATCAAATTGCGGCGGCGACAGCAAGGCAATTAGTGATTAACTATCCTACAGTTAAGCAACTTAATCCTAATCGCGATGCAACCAGAGCGGAAGTTGCAGCCTTTGTCTATCAAGCACTAGTCAATGCTGGACGTGCGCCAGCCATTCCATCAGCTTATTTAGTTACAGCTCAGTAAGCAGTAGTTACGACTATTGTCCACATCTCAAAAACCGGAAATTAGAGAGGGCAATAGTCTGAAAAATTCTCAACATCAATAAGGAGAGGTAAGCTAAATTTACCTCTCCCTCTACTATTTGAGCGTTTTGATCGTTCTCAAATTAGAGTTCATCCTCTAATTTGAGTTGCTGTGAGAAAATTAAGCCTCCAATCTCTTACCTCAAGAGGGATTAGACGAACACAAACTGAGTTGTGTTGGTGAGGTTCAATTGGCCAAAAGCAGCACCTACGGTAACGCCTTGAACAAGAGCAATTAGATCATCATCTGTAGTACTGGCGGTTGAATTTCTGTCATAAATACCCACACCTGTGAATCCTCCCACAACCAGACTACTTACTAACCGATAGTCAGCAGCTGTACCTCTGAGCTGGATTCTATCTACTTCAGTTGCTGGTTCCCCAACAAAATCAATCAAATCAAAATCAGTAATGCGAGCAAAATCAGCATTACCAGCAGAGTCATAGAGAACAGAGCCAGATATACCGCCAGTACCCAGTACGAAGGTATCTCGATCGAACAAACTACCACTGGTTAAGACATCGATTTGACCGTCTCCACCACCAGTTAAGATGTCATTACCGGTGCCGCCAATAAGTGAGTCGTTACCTGTACCACCGTTAATGATGTCGTTACCAGCACCGCCATTAATCGTATCGTTGCCAGCATTACCATTGAGGACGTTATTTGCGCTGGAGCCAATGATTGTCTCGCCACCTTGGCTACCTTCCACATTCTCAAAGTTGAGAATAGTTTCCGTATTTCCACCAGTAACGCTAGTTAACCCTGTTGCCAAGTTGATTGTGACTCCAGACGCAAAGCTCACACCAGAGTAATCAATGGTATCGATACCGTCGCCACCGTTGTGAACATCAAAGCTAACAGCATCATCATCAATTACGCGATCGCTACCGGCTCCGCCATTTACAGTATCTCTACCAGTACCACCGTTGAGGATATCGTTACCTGCACCACCGTTAATGATGTCGTTACCAGCACCGCCATTAATCGTATCGTTGCCAGCATTACCATTGAGGACGTTATTTAGACTAGAGCCGATGATTGTTTCAGCACCTTGGCTACCTTCCACATTCTCGAAGTTGAGAATAGTTTCCGTATTTCCACCAGCAACGCTAGTTAACCCTGTTGCCAAGTTAATTGTGACTGTGCCACCAAAGCTCACACTAGAGTAATCAATGGTATCGATACCGTCGCCACCGTTGTGAACATCAAAGCTAACAGCATCATCATCAATTACGCGATCGTTGCCGGCTCCGCCATTTACAGTATCTCTACCAGTACCACCGTTGAGGATATCGTTACCTGTACCACCGTTAATGATGTCGTTACCAGCACCGCCATTAATCGTATCGTTGCCAGCATTACCATTAAGGACGTTATTCACACTGGAGCCAACGATTGTTTCAGCACCTTGGCTACCTTCCACATTCTCAAAGTTGAGAATAGTTTCCGTATTTCCACCAGCAACGCTAGTTAACCCTGTTGCCAAGTTAATTGTGACTGTACCACCAAAGCTCACACTAGAGTAATCAATGGTATCGATACCGTCGCCACCGTTGTGAACATCAAAGCTAACAGCATCATCATCAATTACGCGATCGTTGCCGGCTCCGCCATTTACCCTATCTCTACCCGTTCCACCGTTGAGGGTGTCGTTAGTGCCACGAGCAGTAATAGTGTCGTTAGCGCCAAAGCCGTTAATGATATCAGGTTGATCTATCAATGTGGGAAATAAAGGATCAAATACACCTACCAAGTTATTGGGGTTGTTGTTACCGTTAATAGTTGCCATAATGAGTATTTCCTTCAATGAAAGGATAAATACACTAACTCGTTACTTGCTGATGAAGAAACGAGGTGTATCACTGAGAAAGTTTAACTTTCAGTGTTTTTACTCTATTAGGCAAAAGAGTAGTATGTGTAGTACCCCGAAGGGTACCTTTTTATGGAAACCTATAAGTTTTGGATACAGGACTAATTATTTATCATTCGTACAACATAAAGCGCCAAGCTAACAAATTGTTAGTCTTGGCGCTTTAAAAATCGCTAATTTTATTAAATCGGTACTCATCAGGGTCTCATACTACAACGAGAGAAACCAGCGCAACGTAGTGGCTCCCTAATGCCCCATGCCCAATGCCCAATGCCCTATTGTAAAATCTGTGATAAAGCAGCCCGTAAATTCGGATATTGATACTCAAAGCCAGCTGCCATAGTGCGCTTAGGGAGAACTTCTTGCCCTTCTAACACTACTTTTGCCCCGTCTCCCAATAGGGCTTCTAGGGCAAAACTGGGAACAGGTAACCAGGAAGGGCGATTCATAATTTGCCCCATAGTTTGGCTTAAATCTGTCATGCGGACAGGCTGAGGAGCAGTAGCATTATATACACCTTTTAAATCTGAATTTGTTAAAGCTTGCACAATGAGATTAACTAAATCGTCTAAGTGAATCCAAGAGAACCACTGCCTACCGCTACCAATGGGGCCACCAGCAAATAGTTTGAAAGGAGTAATCATTTTCGCTAAAGCGCCACCCATTCCCAAGACAATACCTAAACGCAGAATTACTAATCGCACCCCAGCATCTTTAACTTTATTTGCTTCTGCTTCCCAAGCTTGACAAACTTCAGCCAAAAAATCATTTCCCGATTGGCTGGTTTCATCAAAAGTAGCAGTTTCACTAGTACCGTAGAAGCCGATAGCTGAAGCATTAACTAACACCTTTGGTTGAGGGTTCGCCTTCACTATTGCTTCCACAATTGTCTGTGTACCTAGTTTGCGGCTATTGAGAATTTTCTGCTTGTGTTCTGTTGTCCAGCGTTCCTCAGCAATCGGTTCACCAGCAAGGTTAACAACACCATCACAGCCAGCAATGGTATCTTGCCAAGAACCTGATGCAATAGGTTGATAAACAACTATTTCCAAATTAGGAAAAGCTTGAGCGGGAAAAAGCTTTTGGGCAAAGCTAGCATTACGTGTTAAGACCAATACTCTATGACCTTCCTGATGCAGCCGTTGTACTAAACGACTTCCCACAAATCCTGTTGCTCCAGTAATTGCTACTTTCATCATGCACTCCTTTCCCAAACTCTTATTTTAGAGTTTTTTATCAAGTTTTCTGCTTTTAGCCCCTGCCTTTTTGGGTAAAAGAGATTTGACTTTAGAGTTTCCACTGGAATTGTTTAATGAATTTATAAAGACTTGCGGTTTACATACTTCGGTATTATAGGATGGACGGAGTGTTGCAAGGCGTGGGGCTATTATGGCTCGCTATACCTGTTCATTTATTGTTTCTGTGCCGATTGAGCATCTTCAGCCTTTGCTTGTAGATCTGCTACAAGACTTGGAATTAGATGTTCAATACTACAATGCCGATTACATTATGGCGCGTGAGATTCCCGGTACTGTTCCTTATTCCAAGCTAGTTAAGGTAGAAGTATTGATTGATAAATCCACAGCGACGGAAACAGAAACTAGGTTGAGTATTGTGGTTAAAAATGAGGAATTGCCACTCCAACTTGATAATCACTGCCGACAAGTATTTGAATATGTGAAACAGGCGATTGAACACAGTCGCCATTGGCATCTCATTGAAAGTCTGGCAGGGTAACTTTTGCTGTTAGTTGTTTAGGCGTCCGTTGCAGCTAGCTTCATCCCAAAGCTAGCTTAAGCAACTAGCCAAAACCCTACAGGAATTCAAAATTCAAAATTTGAAATTCAAAAAGCCTAACATAGTAAGGTTTTAGGAACCCTGACTCTGGATTTTGATATTGCTTAAGCAAGAAACTGGAAATTAATCATATGGGGGTGATTAAATTTCCTCGATATCGTCAGTCATTCCAGGATTGATGAGTGTAATATCATACTCACTGGCATCTGTCTGTCCAGATCGCTGAGAGTTGCGTAGCAAGTAATAAATAGCACGTACCTGAGGTCCGAAAATAATTTCGTCTTCATTTTTCAGATCGTGGGATGGGATCTTGCGTCCGTTAATCATCAGACCGTTAGAACTGAGCTTACCTTTAGCATCACCATCTACTATTCGGTAATAGAAGCTTTGACTATTGTGTTCTCTTGGTAATCTCACTAATGTTGCATGGCGACGAGAGACAAACTGCGACACCAAGCGGATATTGCAATCACGGTCTCTACCGATGGAGTAGACGGGGTTTTCCAGCGTAAATTCCTTACGACCTTGATCGTCTTCAATAATCAGAAGATGACTTTCATTGGTTTCTGCTGCCATTGATGCATCGTTGCTAACATCGGTTGAACTGTGACTTACCAAGAATTGTTTAATATAGTTTCCTGCCATTCTCACTTATTACAGGCTATGGTACTGCTTTAATCAGCATTAAATTCGGATGCTGTCTGTTAAAAAGTAGAATTTGACGGTTCTACTCTTGTTAGTTTAACTTTAGTCAGATTCTCAACAGGCTTCAATAGATGCTTAACTCCTGATTATGATTTTAGTTTGCCCAATCAGCATAGAAGCGAAAGTTGAGAATATTCTCTGATATAGAGAATTTTACGGTCGATGAGCTAAACGCCGTAATAAGACTGAGTTACTAACAACACTAACTGAGCTAAAGGCCATTAATGCGGCGGCACCAGATGGGCTAAGTATAAAACCCAAACTAGGTAACAAAACACCTGCTGCTAAGGGAATACCAATTGTATTATATGCAAAAGCCCAGAATAAATTCTGGCGAATTTTGTTGAAGGTAGAACGACTGAGGTAAATAGATTCTACAACATCGCTTAAGCGATCGCGCATTAAAACAATCGTGGCAGTTTCCATTGCCACATCTGTACCGGAGTATAAAGCAATTCCCACATCAGCTTGGGATAAAGCTGGTGCATCATTAATTCCATCCCCAACCATTGCGACAACTGATGCAGATTGAGTTTGTAATTCTTGAATGGCGGCGGCTTTTTTACTGGGGGGAACGCCAGCCAGAATATCAGCACTATCTAATCCTAACTGTTTACCGATCGCCCTGGCAGCTTCTAGGCGATCGCCACTGAGCAACATTACTCGCAAACCCATCTTTCGTAATTGGTCTACTGTGGCTTTCGCATCTGGTCTCAGGGTATCGCTAACGGCAATAATTCCGGCTAAAGTTCCGCCCACCGCTACACAGACAACTGTTTTCCCTTCTGTAGCCAACTGCTGACTCAACTGTTGTGCAGCATCGCTAATGACAATTCCGTGCCAACTTAACCATTCCCAATTACCTAGGAGTACTGTTTTACCTGCAACTACAGCCGATACCCCAAGTCCTGGTTCGGTATGAAAATCTTTGGCTTCCGGGATCGCTAATTGTTGATGTTGGGCTGCTTGCTGAATCGCTTTCGCTAGGGGATGATATGTGCCGCTTTCTACCGCTGCTGCTAATTTCAGCAGAGATTCGCAAGATTCTGCCTCAATTGGCAGACAATCAGTAACAGTAGGATTACCACTAGTTAAAGTGCCAGTTTTATCAAATACCACTGTATTTAACTGGTGTACCCGTTCTAAAACATCGCCGCCTTTAATTAATAAACCCCGTTCTGCACCTAAGCCAGTACCCACAAGAATCGCTGTAGGTGTCGCTAACCCCAAAGCGCAGGGACAAGCAACGACCATAACTGCGATCGCTAATTTTAAACTGATCAACAGTGGTGGATAGTGAATCGGCGCTGAGGTGTGATGAGTAGCTGGCAGGTGAGTCATTTCCATGCTGCTAGACATGGTAATCTCTGGCCAAATATGGGTACCCCAGAAGAACCAAAAGATAAAAGTTAATAAAGCTGCTGTTAATACCCCATAGGTAAAGTAACCAGCAACGGTATCTGCTAATTTTTGTACCGGGGCTTTCCGGGTTTGAGCATCTTCTACCAGAGCGACAATATGCGCTAAAGTTGTATCGCTACCAGTACGAGTTGCTTGGATAGCGATCGCACCTGATTGATTCAGCGTCCCTGCTGTTACCACGTCTCCTGGTTGCTTAATTACGGGTACAGCTTCCCCCGTCAGCATCGACTCATCCACCGTGGTTTGTCCGCAGCGCACTTCACCATCAACGGGGATTTTATCACCAGGCAGAATTTGTAACCATTCGCCCACGCGCACCTGTTCGGCGGGAATTTCCACACTAGCTGACACAATTACCTGATCTGATTCTTGGGCAATTTTCTCTGGATTCGCAATTAACCGTGCAACTTGCGGCTGTAGTGCTAATAATTGTCTAAATGCGGCGGCGGCTTTACCTCTAGCTTGTTGTTCTAACGTTCTTCCCAGGAGAATAAACCCCAGCATCATCACCGGTTCATCAAAGAAGCACTCCCAACCCATTTGCGGGAAAAGTAGCGCCACCAAACTAGCCGTATAGGCTGTTAAAGTTCCCAACCCCACCAAGGTATTCATATTTGGCGCATTGCGTCGCCAACCTAGCCAACCATCAACTAAAATCGGGCGACCGGGAAATAATATGGTTAAGGTTGCCAGTCCACAATGTAACCAGATGTTATTTAATAATGGCAATGTCAAGCCTGCCATACTACTAATATGTCCAATTCCCGACAAAATTAGCAGTATCCCTGCAACCAGTAATTGTCGCAGAGAAGATTGCATTTCGCGCTGCTGTCGTACTTGTGGGTCTTTTCGCGAAGATATAGACCCAGCGGCTGTGCGCGGTTGGCTGGGGAAGCCATTGGCGCTTAAATGCTGTGCCAGTTGTTCGGCATTAAGCGTGCCAAGTTCTGCTTCTACTACTGCTACCTCTGTCGCCAAGTTCACACAAGCACTCTTGACTCCTGGCTGTTGGGTTAGCTGCGTTTCTACTGCTTTCACACATCCAGCACACTTCATACCCCCAACATCCAGAATAATTTTCTCTGTCATGGGGATTGGTTCTAGCTGGAGTTGAGTTTCCGGAACAAGTTGCATGGCAAGGTTTAGTTAGATTCGCTTCAAATCGGACGCCGTAATCAAAGCGCCCTAATTTCAGGGTAGGCGAAATCTGCAACTAAGACTGCACGTCAAATACATTAACGACGACTCCAGCGCGGCTGAGAAACGTAAATTAATGCTCCCAGCTGAAGCGGTAGAATAGCTATCAGGCTTTTTAAAAAATAATTAATTTCTAAACTAGACATAGCGCTGAAATATCCTATACCTAGTAGTAAAAATAAGACTAAGGTGAGCTTGTGACGTTTGAGAGTTAGCATATCAGTAATTCGTAATTAGCTTTTCTGTGGCTGTTCAGACCTAGTCACCGCTTTAATTGATAGTAGAAATAAGTAGAAATAGAAATTTTAAAACCACCCTTGCTTATTGATACAGTAGGTATCTACAAATTCTTTTGGGTCTTTATTTAAGTAAATCATGCCTTCAATTAAACCTACGAGTTGCATAATTAAAAATGTAAATCCGTAGGTAAAGGTTCCGCCGACAATCGAAATTACCAGCATGATAAAGCCTTCGGGAGAATATCCTAAAATAAATTTATGGACACCAAACCCACCAAAAATAATTCCACAGTAGCCAGCCATAAGTTGTTTATTTTTTTGGCTGGAGTTTAGATTTGCCATATGAATTATTGCTCCTGGATGAATTAGGTGTAATTTTTAATGATTATTTCAGAAAAAAGTAAATATATTTACTTACTCAACATATTTTTACTTTCTCAAAGAAAAAGCGCTTTCTCTAAGAAATAGACATCAGCAAAAGTCCACGATTTTCGAGGAATCGCTGACAAAATTACAGTAATGAGGTTATTTGTTATCGACTGTAACGAGAGAATGAGCCGCCGATCGCTGTTCAGATACTATGGCTATTAATCTCAGCATCTAGGCTTTGGAGATTACTAAGTGAAACCTTTCTCTTGAGGAGAATTCACTCTGCATAATCAGCAAATACTCTTATGCTGGAATAACCCTTTCTACAAGTCCATGAGTTTTATGTCCGGACTTTTTTGGATATAGCGACAATGATAATTGACATGTTTTTTGAACAGTACCAGTGTAGGCATTGTTCTCAAGCTGAGAAACGGATTATGGATGGTCGCTACTCAACTTCAAAACAGTAGCATTTTCATCAATTGCATCAATGGTAGCTATTTACTTTCCCAATTATTTCTGCTGAGAAAAGCTGGAGAAAGTAATTTATATCCTCACAAAGGTAAATATTACTGAGACCAGATGAAAAGTTCATTGAGATTTAGCTATCTATGACTCAGTGTTGCTGAGTGATTTGTATCACTAGCAATCTGGAATTTATAGTTAGCATTAACTCATGCTTATTTTTATGTTTAATCAGTAAATTGTTGCCATATATTATGCCATATATGCAGATGAAAGCAAATATTCTAATTATATGGCAACAGTAATATTACGGAAAATTAATTGCCGCTGCCCAGAATGAATAAACTCAGTAGAGTACCGCTATTCCACAGACTGTGTAATAGCATGGGAGCAAGCAAGTTACGCGATCGCGTATAGACCACTCCTAACACGATCCCCAGGGCGGTCAGGGGTAAAATTTCTGACAAACTTAAATGAGCAGCTGCAAATAACAGGCTACTGATGAGAATTGCTGCCCAAACAGGTAAGTAACGGGTGAGAGAGGGCAACAAAAAGCCGCGAAAGAGAACTTCTTCAAACAGTGGTGCGGCGATCGCAGCTGTGACATAGAACAGTCCCAAGGCTACAGAATCTTGGCTTTCCAGCGCCAGTTGCAATAAAGGATTACTACCACCTTGTCCTTGCCATAGTTGTTGATTAATCAAAGACACCACCACAACTATTGGTAAAGCGGCGCAATAACCACCTAATCCCCACAAAAACCACTTACCCCGGAAATTAAAATTAAACCAAAATTCTGGTAAGGGAAAAAAGCGCTTGATTGATAAATACAATACTAATAGCGCTCCTAAAGCTACCAACACATAACGCACCAAAACCGAAAAAGCCTGAAAGCGGACATTATCGCTAGCTATTTGCATGGGAAGCAGCGAGAATAGCAAGGGTATAAACAACTGTCCCATCAAGAAAAAGCCGATTACAAAGACCTGTAAAATTGTTTCGCCACCCCAAGGTGTTGACCAAGCTACATCAGCATTTTGAGCTAGTAAGGCGGCTTTACCTTTTACCAAGCGCTGGGCTAACACAGTAATTAGCAGTACAAAACCAACCAAAGCTGTCAAGGTAGGGAAAATCCCGATCGCAGCTAATTTCAATACAGCTTGAGTAGCCGCTTGTTGTTGTGCAGCTTGAACGGCTGACAGTGCTTCTGAGCGTTGCTGAAGTTGGTATATTTGTACCAGTGCCGTTGAACGAAACCAACCATCTAAATTTTTTTGGATCAGTTGTTGCGCATTAGGGAGCAGGCGGGGAGGATTGCTCCACAAACCAATCAACACCGCCGATGTTTCCGCAAACTCTGGACTAATTTCGGAACGTTGCTGCAAATCACTCCAACTCGACAGTGCTAGATCAGTTTTGCCTTGCGCTGCTTGTAAAATTCCCCAGCGTAAATCTAATTCAGCCAAAAATTTTTGCATCTGGTTGAGGGACTGCTGTAACTGCTGTTGCTGAGGATTAGCAGGACTTTCTAACGGACGAGTTTCTGGTAAAGGTTTAGCTGGTGGGGAAGCGTTAATTGATTGAGAACGCAGTTTTGCCAATTGATTTTTGGCTTTGTCCAAATTGGTTTGCACAGATTTCCGTGCTTGTTGATATTGGTTGGCAGCATTTTCCAGAGGTTTATCGCCAAGTATGGCATCCCTAACCAGCTGAAAATTCTCCTCTGTACTATCTTCTGGTTCCCAAGCTTGGGCTTGTAGCGCCAAATTTGTTTGATAAAGTTCTAGGCGACTTTGAAACTGAGGTTCCTGCCAACTGCTAAATAAAGACAAGCCGGACAAGACTAACGATATCAGCGTCAGCCCAATTAAACCCAACCGTTTGATGCTCATCTATACTTCCCTTGATTAACCAGTGTAGAAGCTCATGCCCCTTGGGAATTATCGCAAGAAACAGCAGGCGGTGGATCGATTTGGGGATCGGGAATTTACACCGATTTCCAAAAAGTAGACGAATTTCTGCTTCGGTTCATCAATTTTTGCTGAGTTTGGTCTTTTCAGCAGTATTTACCCGGATTTGAAATAGCTTTATTAAAAATTCTTACTTAAGTAATATATATAAAGATTGTATAAAAGCAACATATTCAAAAACTAGTAATGGTAACGTGTAAAATACATTGCTAAATCTCCTAAAGCAAGACTACACAAAGAAATTAAATTATACGGTCGGAGTAAATATTAGAAATGGTAAGGTCGCTTTTTTTACACAAAGAGTGGTATTTACGCTACAGAAAAAACCGATGCTGGCCAAAAATTGGGGTAATTATTGGCAAAATAGGATTGGTAGCTTTATCTGACCTGATTTTCTTAGCTACAATTACAGGCGATCGCGCTTTTGCAACGAAGATAAGTCTGACTAATCCCAGCGAGTCAATTTGCATCAAAGGTAAGGATGCTTGCATCAAAAAGATTGGTAGCGAAATTCTCAAAGATTTTGATGAAGTAAATACCTTTTTGCAGATTGAACCCTTAAGCTACGCTGCAACCAGACAAGGCTACAACACAGATTCTTTTGTAGTTAAGTTAGATGCTCGCAAAAAATTGCCAATATCTCATTCATTGAAGTTGGATGATGTACCCATAGTCACCATAGGCGGTACAGAGTATCGGGAATTTATCTTAACAATCAACGAGATAGATCAAACCAATGCAAATAAAGACTCAGCAAAGATAGTCTTAGAAAAGTTAGAACTTTTTTTGGGTAATTCTCCTGATTTGACTAATTATCCCAACTTCAAGGGTCGTGCTACCAAAACATTCGATCTCCAACCAAATACAGTTGTGCTGGAAGATATCAACTATGAAAATGGTAGTCACGATTATTTTGTATATATAAATAACAATTTGTTTGCAAATACAAACAAAGATGCCAAGGATCGCCAATATATTTATTTATTCTCTCAATTCCGCGATGCTAAAGGTGGAGCGCAGTCCTGGTCTGTGAGAAAGTTAAAAAGAGCCAGTTTAGTACCCGCCGCACTCGCCGGAGGTGGGGCAGGGGGAGGGGAAATATTAGGTGGTATGATTCCCTTCGCCGGACTTTTATCGCTGTTTGGTGGTGGGGGAGGTGGCGGCCGTGGTAACGCTGCCAACCTAGGTAACAATCAGAGTGGAAATAACATCAGAAGAGAAATCCCAGTTGTACCGTTACCACCAGCAAAAGGGAGAAACCCAGCTACAGAAGTACCGGAACCATCCACTGTGCTAGCTTCTTTAATTGGAATTGGTTTACTCGCTAAAGGCAGGTCTAAATTCCGTTACCAGAAGGTTAAGCAAGATAATTAGGAATATTTTCAGCAGGGAAGTAGGGCATAAGAAAAGGGGGAAAAACAATTCAAAATTCAAAATTAAGAATTCTATTTGACTTTTTCCCAATGCCCAATGCCCAATGCCCCATACCCCATACCCCATCCTATGAGATACTACTCAAATTTTGCTCACTTAGAGAATTGAGTAAATTAGTAAAATCGGGAATGGCGATAAAAGCACCGACCTCTAGTAAAATTTTGGGGTCGTGAGTAGAAGCTATACCAATAGTGCGGATACCCGCAGCAACCGCCGCACGAATTCCAGAGGGGGAATCTTCCAGGGCGATCGCTTCTTGTGCTTGAATCCCCAACAGATTCAGGGCAACATTGTAAGGTGTGGGGTCTGGTTTACCCGCTTTACAGTCTTCTGCTAAAACAATTGTCTGAAAAGCTGCTTTGATGCCCAAAACATCTAGCATAAATTCAGCATTTAATCTAGGAGCATTTGTTACTAAAGCACGTTTTAGCTGATTTGCTTCTGTCCAAGCTATGAGTTCTGCAAATCCACTCAGCGGTTGGAGATTGGCTGCTAGTTCTCGAAACAGCGCTTCTTTTTCATCAGCAAATCTTTGTCCATCTGCCGGTGATAATTGTGGCAAGATGTCTTTAACAATTTCCGGGTTCAATCGCCCACTAATTCTAGATTTGTAAAAAGTTTCATCAATTTCTATGTCATAACTAGCCAGCTTTTGCTGCCAAGCTTGGTAGTGTATGGGGTCAGTATTGACAATAGTGCCGTCTAGGTCAAATAGAATAGCAGCTAGCATGGCTTATAGGTAAAATGTAAATAAATGTTAACTTTACTTACATAGTTTATATTGTTTTGTCTACTTAATCATGATTTCCCAATTCTTTGCGGCAAATAATTACAAATAAATCTGCTAAATTCGTTCCGTCTTTCTCGAAGAGTAAAAGTTAGATTGCACTCAACTACTCAGCCCCATAACTGATTTAATTGAGCCAGATATTTATATTGAGCTTCACCTTTGTAAACACATGCTAGCCGACACCAAATGTTTTCGTGTTGATGAGTTAACGGTGCAGATTTACAACACTGAAGCCGAAATGGCACGAGATGTTGCAGAAATTGTCCGCAATTATTTACAGAACCTGCTTCAGCAACAGGATACAGCCGCTGTATTGCTAGCAACAGGAAATTCTCAACTAAAATTTCTCGATGCTTTGATTGCTTTAGGCGGTGTAGATTGGTCGCGAATTATTTTATTTCATTTAGATGAATATTTGGGTATTTCTGCGGATCATCCTGCTAGTTTCCGCCGCTATCTGCGGGAGCGTGTAGAGCAGCGAGTTCAACCTCAGAAGTTTTACTATCTAGAAGGGGATACTTTGCAACCTTTAGCAGAATGCGATCGCTATACCAAACTGCTGCAAGCACAGCCAATTGATTTATGCTGTCTTGGTGTGGGCGAAAATGGACACTTAGCTTTTAACGATCCATCAGTGGCTGATTTTCAAGATCCTTACACAGTCAAACTCGTCAAGCTAGATGCCATCAATCGACAACAACAAGTGAATACAGGTCAATTTCCCAATTTAGAAACTGTACCGCAATATGCATTTACTGTTACTTTGCCTTTAATTTGTGCAGCTAAAAAAATCATCTGCCTTGCTCCAGACAAACGTAAAGCAAATGTAGTTAAGGATATATTGCAGGGTTCGATTGATCCAAAATGTCCTGCTTCGATTCTGCGTCAACAAGCTCAAGCAACATTGTTTCTCGATCGCGATTCTGCCAGCTTATACCAATTAAAATAATGTTGGCAACACATAAATTATTTTTTAGGGCACAACATTGTTTGTTGTGCCCTTATTTGTGCTATCTCCCTAATTTCCCGGACTAAAGTCGTGACAATAAACTAAAGTAATCTGCTAAATACCTCAGTGATTTGACTATTAGTCAATCGCAATTTGTTGCGGCCCGGTAGCTTTACCATTATTAGCTTCTGTGGTAGCTGAGGTATAACTAGTTGCGCCTGTTTGCTTATCCAGCCAGCTTTTGACAGGATCGTCTGCAAGGTTCAGTCGAAACACACCGGAAAACAATCCACCCAAGAAAGAGACTGGATGCTGAGTAAATTCTTTAAAGATTGGTGACAATTCATCAATGAACATTAATAGTCTCCTGGCAATGCCTTTGAAAATTATTACTTCTTCAGAGATCGTAACGTGGAAAATCAGAACGGGCTACTAGTAATAAAATATACAATTTTTTAGCTGATTGGTCTGGAAGAGGAATTATCAGCTAGATATTACCAAGAAATGCGATCGCACCCATCACCTAAAGCTGTTAAGTTATAATGGCTTAATTTAGTTAACAGATAACATTACCTCTGATGACTTTTCGTACTAAAGAAAACTGTAAACAACAGTTAATCGCACTCGCATTTTGGGAATTATAGATTATTCATAACCTGTTCGCCAAGTTGAAGGTAATAGACTTAGTAATTGCTGTGATTAAATCCCTTAAAATTTCCAGATAATTCGTTAAAGGCACTTGCAGATGATAAACCTTAAAAGACTAAAATTTTTGCAAAGCCTTCAACTTAAAATTTTATTTTTTACATTTGGCGCATCTTTGTTACCAGTTTTAGTTTTGATTAGTGTAGTTTGGCAATTATTAGAAAAACCACTCATTGAACTAGAAAAAACTCGACTTGACGATCAGGTTTTAGCTTTTCGGGGTTACTCCTCAGCAACAGAAAAGGGACTGAAAAATTTAATTTCTAGTTATGCTAATTGGAGTGATTTATACAATGCAGTTCAAAATCCAAATCCCGCCTGGATCAAAGAGGAAGTTTCCGAACAACTATTATTCACAACTGATATTGATATAGTGAGAGTAATTAAATCCCAAAATGAAGAGATTATTGGTGAAGCTGGAAGTAAGATATTAGCTCTTCCCTTAGTACAACAAAAGATTCAGGATTTAAAAAATAGAACTAAATTATCTCAGGATTTAATTGATACAGGTAAACAAGAACTAGTATTGTTAGCAGGCTCACCAATTTATCGCAGTGATGGAACCGGAAAACCTGCTGGAACTTTAATTGCAGGACAGTTACTCGATCGAGTATGGTTAACACAATTTTTAAATTATTCCCAACCGACGACAAGAGTAGAAATTATTGCTTTAAATGGTCAGCGTTTTGTTTCTAGTAATTCTGATGGAAAATCAGACATTTGGGAAAAAAATTATTTCTCCGTAAAAATTTTACCTAGTATTTATAAAAAATGCTCAGTTTATCATATTCAGCCAGAACTAGGATTAAATACAATCTATGCTCCCCTCTATTCTGGTAATCAACCTATCGCCATTATCAAGCTTCAAATTGTAGCCAAATACTTTCAAGAAGCTAAGCTAACTCTTACCCGCTTAATTGTTCTGGTGTTAACTTTAGTGTTGCTATTGTCTATATTAATTGCTCATTTTCTGGCTAAACAAATTAGTAACCCTATTATTCAACTTGCAAAGCGGAGTAAAACTTTAGCAGCAGGAGATTTAAATAGTCCTATCCCTGGTGTTGAAAATGGTGGTGAAATTGGTCAGTTAGCTAATGCTTACCAAGAAATGGCTTACTCTCTTTCAACCTTAATCAACAATTTAGAAAAATTGGTAGCGCAACGTACCCACGAATTAGAATTAGCTCGTCAAACATTAGAAGAACGAGTTCAAGAACGAACATTAGAACTATTACAAAAAAACCAGGAACTAGAAATTAAAACGGAGCAGTTGCATACAGCTTTATATAATTTAAAAATGGCTGAATCCCAATTAATTCAAACCGAAAAAATGTCTTCACTGGGTAATTTAGTTGCTGGTATTGCTCACGAAATTAATAATCCAATTAATTTTATCTACGCTAATATCACCTACATAGAGAACTATACTCAAGATTTATTTAATCTCATCCATCAATATCAGCAACGCTATGCAGATCCAGAAATTCAAATTTATGCAGAAAAAATTGAACTGGATTACTTAATTAAAGATTTACCTAAACTAATAGCTTCTATGGACACAGGTGCAACTCGGATTAAAGATATTATTTCTTCTCTGAGAAATTTTTCTCGTCATGATGAAGCTGAGATAAAAAAGGTTAACCTTCATGAAGGAATTGATAGTACTTTAGTCTTGCTACAACATCGTCTCAATCCTCTGCATGATTCTCCCAAGATTCAAGTAATTAAAGAATACGATCATTTACCCCTAGTTGAATGTTATTCTCGCCAAATAAATCAAGTATTTATGCATATCTTAGTCAATGCAATAGATGCGATTGAATTACATAAAGAGCAAGTTGATAAAAAAATTATTATTCAAACTAAAAATCATCAAAATCAAAGCGTAACTATTAAAATTATAGATAATGGCATAGGTATTGATGAGCAAAATATTTCCCAAATATTTGATCCATTTTTTACTACCAAATCCGTTGGACAGGGTACTGGTTTAGGTTTAACTGTATGCTATCAAATTATTCAAAAGCACCAAGGCAATATTCAAATTAATTCTCAATTAAAGCAGGGTACACAAGTGATTATTCAACTACCATCTTTGCTGCAAAATAATATTGTCGATGGTGCTAGCTAAAAAACTATGAAAAAAAGCAGTGGTTAAATTTTTAACCCCACTGCTCATTGATTATACAAAGTGAATTTTGTTAATCCTTAGTTATTACTTATTTCACCTGATGAAGTTGGTTGCTGTTCGGGAAACATACATTTATCAGAGTCGCAACCAGAAGGGCCAGCTTCAGCTAATTCACCTAAATCATAGCGACTGAGAACTGCACAGAAATCATCTGTAATTCGTCGTGCTTTTACTTCTTGATTTAATCGTTCATAGGTGACTTTATCTATTGGTTCAAAGGGTAAACGTGGGAATGATTGCAAATCATCAAACCGAGCGAGAAGCGCTGCGGAAATATATCCTTCATCATTCTGAATTGCTTCGTAAATACGCTGTCCGAGAATCTCAACTTCATCAGAACGTAGTTCTAAAGTTGCAGAAGTATTGTGAGTGACATAATGCTTCTGAACTTGCATCACAAAATCTAATTGAGCTAAAACAGAGAACTTAGAAACATCAATTTGATCGGCTCCTGGTAAATCAGCCCAAGGTACAGCTACAGGGATTTCTACTAACCATTCGCTCACACGAGGATCGAAAGGATCGTTGAGTAAATTACCATGTTCATCTTTATCAGATTGAGAAGGAATGACATTGTAACCATAGTCAATACAAGCTAAGGCTACGGGGTCATTTTTGCGGAAAGTAATCCGGCGAATAAATCTTTGCGCTTTGGGGGGATGCCAACCGGAGCTAGCACCTGTTAATAGTGCTTTAGTACCGCTAGGTTGAACGGTTGTACAGCGATTAGGGCGTTTGAGATGATGGCGATCGCAATAATCCCAAACTACCCGATGTACAATATCTCTCCAGTAACTCAGATATTTCTCTTCTTGGCGCTTAAATGCCAATCCTTGTTCCGTAGCAGGTCTTCCCGCTTCCCACCACCGCAACCAATCAACACCAAAAGCATGAACAAAGAAATCAAATAAACCAGTGAAAGAAACCCCAACAATTGGGTCTAATTCCCGGCTTTTTTGATAGCGAGGTTCGAGGAATTTATGGTTTAAAAGTGAGGCTACAGAAAGCGCCCCAGCCGTGAAAGCTTCCTCTTGTTCTTTGTAATTATTTGGGTCAAGTTGATTCAGATGAACTTCGGACAAATTGCAGTGAAAGTTACTACCAATAATTTCACCGCAAGGATTTAATCCGAACCTAGCTAAACGATGTTCTATCTCCTCAATATCCAGATGTGGATACTGTTCTTGCAACCAATCTTTTGCTTTTCCTTGTTCGTAAGCCTTCAAGAAATCAACTTTTAATGCTGATGTTGTTAGCAAATCAATGTTAGATCTAGCGATCGCTTCGCCAGCCCATTGAATTGCGCCTTCGCCACTATAATATTGTTTGCGAACAGCATCAATGGATTCTTCTAATGTCGGCTTGCGGTGAAACACTCTGGTATGGTTCGCCATCCGGAGAGCATCACGCTCTGGATCTATTCGCCAATTACCTTCTGCATCTTGCTGCCATAAATTATCTTTGGCTGTCGCGGCTAGTTGATCGTCAGATCTGAACTGCCTCATACCCGCGCTTCTTCGTATATTACCTGCAACAATTGTTACAGCTGCCTGATCGATTAATAGACAGCATTCAACAGAGTTTAATTGTCTTCCTAAAGCTTTATTGAGAATAGATGCACAATTTTGATAAAGGATGGGCAATTTAACTGGATTAGCCACCCCGCCAAAGCCATTCAAAGTTTCTCCAGCTTGACGCACATCACTAATATCAACAAATACTTGAACTTCTCCACTAAATCTCTCATCTGTAGAAAGTTCTAATAAGGTTTGATAAGATTCAACCCAACCTTCACGGCTATCGCCAACGTATATAGTAACTCGATCGCCCTCTATATAGATTTCTGTATACTCACGACGCTGTTGTTTGGGGGTAGCACCAATTTCGCCCTGTACGGTGACATGAAGGCGATTGCGGATTGGGGGCAGTTGATTAATATATCTTGGTTCGATGATGGCTCCAGTACCACAGCCCATCATCGCTAAATCCATCATTAATCCAAAAGCTTTCCAGTCTTGGAGGTTGGTAGAGGTGCAATTGTAAGCCCCAGAAAAGTTTTTCGGTTTGGCTATCCAATCGGTACCGCCAACCCATAACCAGCGGCCACTGGGTAGGGCTTTCATGTGACGCTGCATCTTGTCTAAAATGGCAACTTCTTCTTGGCTGAGTTTCCCCAATTCAACTAAGCCTTTGAGAGTGCGATCGCATACTTCATCCCAAGTTTCTCTCAAACCCGCCGGACTGCGGCGGCTATAGGTTCTAAAAAACACAGGATTAGCTGCGGGGGCAGTTTCTGGAAACTTTGCACTCTGGCGTTTTCTTTCAAGCTCTCGAACCATAAATCCAGTCTTGTTGCGTGCTAACAGATTAAGACTATAGACCAAGTAAATTTAGGATGAAAGATTGCCAAAAATGACAACTTACCCTTACTTAACAAGAGTACAAAGTGCAACATCCGTCGATAATGTATAATATTGTCTCTCTTGCCACAAAATGTCTCTTGCTCCCTGGCGAAGTGTTCATCCAGAGTGGTAATGAAAAAATAGCGGTTTGCGAGTAAGAAGTGCATTACACCGCTATATGGCTTGATAAAAGACACACAGGATTAAATTTAGCGATTATCCTACTTTCTAAGTTCGGGACGTAGTTCTTTGAGATTTTGTCTCAGATGCTCCAGTTTTTGACTGGATTCTTTTGTAATTTGAGTACAAAATTTTGTTGAAATTAACCCTATTGCAGTTGTGACGCTTCCCTCGCTTGCTCTACCAGAAATTACGAGAAATGCGCCAATTAAACCCATACCGACGGAAGCATAGATTGCTACCAAACTGAGGTTAAATGTTTGTTGTGCTTGGCGTAGATGTTCTTTTGAGACATCTAATACTATTTTCAAGTATGGATCGTCATTAACTGCGGGGGCAGTTTCTGGAAACTTTGCACTCTGGCGTTTTCTTTCAAGCTCTCGAACCATAAATCCAGTCTTGTTGCGTGCTAACAGATTAAGACTATAGACCAAGTACATTTAGGATGAAAGATTGGCAAAAATGACAACTTACCCTTGCTTAACAAGAGTACAAAATGCAACATCCAGCGATAATGTATAATATTGTCTTCCTTGCCACAAAATGTCTCTTGCTCCCTGGCGAAGTGCGATCGCTCATGCCCTCCATCAAAATCGCAGTCTGGCTTATGCCCGTTATGTGCAACTAGCAACAGTACGGGCAAATGGTATACCTGCCAATCGAACTATAGTTTTTCGTGGCTTTTTAGGAGATACCAACCAGCTAAAATTTATTACTGATTCTCGCAGTGAAAAAGCTGAACAAATACAGCAGCAACCTTGGGCAGAAGTCTGCTGGTACTTCCCCAATTCCAGAGAGCAATTTAGGATTACTGGTAGTTTAACTTTAGTTGAAAGCGATAATTCTCAACCAGAATTAGCATCAGCGCGTATTTCTACTTGGCGAGAATTAAGCGACGCAGCGCGGATACAATTTGCTTGGCCTCATCCCAGTAAAGCGAGAAATAAAGATGAACAAGCTGCTTTTTCTCCTCCCCCACCAGATCCCAGTCAGCCATTACCCAATTTTTGCTTACTCCTATTAGACCCTACACAAGTAGATCATTTAAAGTTACGTGGTGAACCACAAAATCGCTGGTTGTACCACCGCAATGACCAGCAGAAATGGTCTAGCGAAGAAATTAATCCGTGATTAGAGAGATGAGGAAAGGAGATAATTTACTGTTGACTGTTGACTGTTGACTGTCGCTAGATACCAGCACCATCTAAAAACTGCTGAATAGCTTTATCTCTGAGGTTGCACCAAGCTGTATCTTTTACTGGTTCTTCCTCATTTACAGCTATATTACCTGCCAAGACAGGAGTTTGCTCTGATACATGGCTGGGCTGAAGGCGTTGTATTTGTTCTTCCAGTGCTTCAATCCGGTCTACTAAAGCACGAATTACTTCGGCTTCTGAATCTGGTAGATTGTTGTGTTCTAGCGGTGCTACCCTAACTCCAGAACGATAGATAATGCGACCAGGTATACCAACGACTGTGCAATTAGAAGGAACATCTCTGAGGACAACCGATCCTGCACCAATGCGGACATTATTTCCTATTTGCAGATTACCTAATACTTTTGCGCCAGCACCAACTACTACATTTTCACCCAAGGTAGGATGGCGTTTACCACTTTCTTTACCAGTACCCCCAAGGGTGACACCTTGATAAATTAGGGCATAGTCTCCCACGATCGCAGTTTCACCAATCACCACGCCCATACCGTGGTCGATAAATACTCCTCGTCCAATGACTGCACCAGGGTGAATTTCAATTCCCGTAAAAAATCGCGCAATATGAGATATCAAACGGGGAATGAAAGGAATGCCAATTACATACAACCAGTGAGCCATTCGATGAAATAGCAAGGCTTGCAAACCTGGGTAGCAGAATAATACTTCCAACCAGTTGCGGGCAGCGGGGTCACGTTCAAATATGATGCGAAAGTCGGTACGCAGTGTAGATAGCACGAGATAGTACCCTCGGAAAGCAAAATAAGCTACTTTCCCATATTATCGTTCGATGTGTTCCTCGTAACAAAGTTGAGATTTGGGCATGGGGCATGGGGCATGGGGCATTGGGCATTGGGCATCAGTCACCAAGTCCATAGCTATTTTCGCCTGCTTCCTTTGTCCCCTCTGCTCCCTGCCTCTTTATGGCTGCTGCACTGTCACGGTGTAATTGTGCCTAGCTCCAGAATTAAATGTACCTACCCAAAGTTTATAGGTTCCACTTTTGAAGTTGCGATCGTCAATGCTGGCGTCTTTACTCTTACCGGTATCATCACCGCAACGAATTGTTTCATCGTCTGGGCCTTTAATGAGTAAAGTAGTATCTTTTCCGCCAGTGTTAACTAAGATTTTGAGGCGAGGAAAGTCTTTTTCTAAAATTAGTATGTGATCTGGTTTGGGATCGGCAAAGCCAATGCAAGCTTTTTTATCGCGATCGCGGTTACTAATCGCAGACAGGGAAAAAGAACCGCCTGTGTAACCTTCAACAACTCCTTTGGCTGGGTCAAACCCCGGAGACAGCTTGAGTGTGCCAAAGTTTGCTGGCTCTGCTATTACAGGTTGAGTCATAATAGCGGTAAATATAGCTAACAGCCAGCTAAATTGAGGCTTAAACCGGAGGCGACGAGATTTCATAGTAGCCTGCCAATAATTAATTTTATAAGTAACTATATATACATATTGTAATCAAAAAACCGTAATATTGACCAATTTGTGACACCTTGAAATCTGCCACAAGATAGAGTTGAAAAATTAGAAGATGTGGAGGTTAGAGGCTAGGGAGATAAGGCGGATGAGGGAGAAGTAGAAAATCTGATTTTCATAACAGGCTTTTTGTGATTTATGACATGAGCATCAAGCGGGAAAAAGGTATATATCCTGACAGGAAAATCCCCTTAAAAATACCCCGATATCAAATACATACCGGGGCATCAATTTTACTAATAATTAAGTGGAATTATTAACAATATTGTGTAAACTTGTAGCCTGTTTCAGCACTGTTCATTTTCTTCTTCTTTGGACTTTCCACAATAGTGGCAAGAATTCCCAAACAATGGGTCAAAATCGTCACTATCTATTATGCTTTCACTGTCACTGCACTCTGCAAAACAATCATCACACACAGGTACGGTAGGATAGTTATCACTCGATAAATCAGACGATAAATCTCCTAAAACAACACAAGTTTTCATTTTTTATATTTTTAATCCTATAGATTGGGTTGCTAATATAATCTCTACTATAAATAACAGGTAATCAACTTATGTACGGTTAGCCGCAATTTTTTGATCGCAAATTCCGTATCACTTATCCTAATTTAATATCACTCGTCCAATGGGGGATTTTTTATGGCAAAACTATCAGCACAAAAGTTTCTTGCTCATAATCTAGTAGGCGGGGTAGTTGACGACAGTCAAGCACGGGCAATGCCTTCTCATGTCGGAGACGCTGCGCGTAGCTTGTTTAAGCGTAGGCGTGCGGCAACGTCTACCCTACGGGTTCTCCGAAAGAGTACGATGATCGCACAACGATGACCTTCTTCCCTAGCCCCTAGTCCCTAACCCCTAGCCCCTTTACTAAGGTTGCAATTTAAAGAAAACGCCACCTTTGAGCAATCCTGTATCGCTACCGTAACTACTAACTGTGAGCGATCGCAATTTTTCAAAGAAGGGCTTACCTAATACTTCTACTAGTTTTAAAATCGGTAGTTGACGTTCTACAAGATATTTACTTTTTGTCCAGTCAAGATATACATAACCTTGGTTTGGTTGGGGTATCGCTGCAATACTATCTTGGAAATTCCGATTTTTAACTAAAGAATTATCTTTAGCGGTGAGAATTTCTGCCATTGTTTCTAAATCGGAAGCAAAAATTTCGTAATTTTCTACAGTTGTATGTACTCCCTGCACTTTGGTATCTACAGTGTAGGCGGGGCGATTTTTCTCTTGCGGTTTTTTGCTAGCGGCGATTAATTCTGTCCAAGCCGAGACTTTTTGATTATTAAGATTGAGGGAATTAATATTTAATCCTTTGCTAGATGCGATCGCATCTAACCGCGCAATCCCGTCTGCTACTTCTGGGGTATTTTCCACAACAAATACCCAACTTTGCTGGTTTTTCTCGGTTTGGGGTAAGAGTGCGATCGCATATTCTCCTTTTACCCAACTAAAAATATCTTCAACTAAGTTAATACCCCAGCGATTTTGCAGTTCGCTAAATGGTTGATCTGTTGGGGAATTAGCACTTTTAGCAGAACTATATATAGTCGCTGTTGCTTCTTTCCAAAGTTTAGCTAAATTTGTTTCGCCCAAATTGCTCAAATTAGCGCCAGCAATTGCTAATCCTGCTGACTGGGGGATATATTGCAATGCTTGTACAGGTTGAGATAGTAAAGGCGCTGGCGCGGAATAACTATTTGCTGATGCACTCAAAAAGCTGGTTTCTGCTAGTAAGCCTTGAGAGTTTAAAACTAAAGAAATAATTTCGCTGTCATAGACTGCTTCTTGCAATTCTAAGCCTTGCCATTTGACTAACTTGGGGAGATTAACAAAGGCTAAAGCTAAGGTTCCTTTGGGTAATTGTTGGGTAGCTTTTTGATATTGCACCAAGCTGCTTAAATTGAGATCGGGAGCTTGGACATTATTAATCGCATCTTTGAGGACTTTGAGTTCGTTAGCAAATAAAATAAAGCGATCGCCTACTGCTGCACCAGCTAAAAAGTCTTGCTTTGGTGGGGGATTATCATACAGTAGCTTCACGCCTTCATATTCTTCTGTACCTAAGTTTCCCCCAGCTAATACTCGTTTAGAAAATAATAATTCTAAAAACTCGCGGCTTTTTTCTGGTTGTGTAGTTGCTAGCGCCATTAAATAGCCAATCTGCTGTCCATTTTCGGGATCGCGATCGATATCTAAACTAGTTACAGCTAGGGTAATTTCCTTACCTAACCAAGGTTGAATATCTTCTTGGTAATTTAGATTACTCTTAGTTAATAAATTAGTTTTCAGCTTAGATAATTCACCGTCCTTATCTAAAGCTTGTAATTGGTCTGGATTTACTAGTAAAGATACTGTTATTGGTGAAAATTTCGATACAAATATCCTAGCTTCTGGCTGGGAAGGAGTAGCAGCCGTAATAGTCACTGGACTTTTGATAGATAACCAGTAAAAGCCAACAATCACAAGCGCCAGAATTGCGATCGCACCAGCTACTAAAAAACCAAATAATGAATTTTGTCTGTTCACCATACCTCCTCACCTCCAAAGCCGTTAATTTCTAAGCATAAGAAGGAAGGGGCAGGAGATTTGCATTGCCTGCCAAATATTTCATAATGCATATATCTAGTAATTTAGCTAGTAATCGATGCTGATGCGAGTATCAACATCTTCTGCCAACATAAATGATATCGGATTGTTTACAAAAACCTCATGACAGGAAACGCAATTACCCAAATTACTGTTGAAGAACTGGCACAACGTCTAGCTGCTGGGGATGCTACTATTCAGCTTGTAGATGTGCGCGAACCCCAAGAACTAGCGATCGCCAGTATTGAGGGCTTTGTCAACTTCCCTCTGAGCGAATTTACTGAATGGGGGGATCAAGTACCAACACTTTTAAATCCTCATGCTGAAACCTTAGTACTCTGCCATCACGGTATGCGTTCGGCTCAGATGTGTCAGTGGTTAATGGCGCAAGGTTTTACAAATGTTAAGAACATCTCAGGTGGAATTGATGCTTATTCCAATTTAGTTGACTCTTCAGTTCCTCGGTATTAATTTAAGAAATTTGTACTATATATTGCTAATTTAGTACCGATCGTATCATTTAGCAAATAACCTCATTTTCGCCTTGTAGTAATACTGGCGAATTTTTATATCTTGAGTTATCTATAGATGATTCTCTTACGCTTATATATCTCAACAGCAAAAAAATCCGTAAGTGGAAATACATTTTTTCCGCAAAGCTTATGGAAAAATACGGTTAATCAACTAAATATTCCATTGAGACAAGCACCTTTAATGCTGATAGTCAAGCTGTAAAACACAACAGCACCATAATAAGCGAATATGGAACTTTACAGTAATTAACTGGTTTATAATTAAATAGTTAGATATATTAGTTAAATATTAATATTTTTTTACTTTTTTCGTAAAAAATTACAAATTTTTGCAAAATTTCATTGAAATTTGCCTTCAGTAAAGAATACCCTATGCAAGTCCAGTTGACAAATCGACAACAGCATATACTTTGGGCAACAGTACGTCACTACATTGCTACCGCAGAGCCTGTTGGATCGAAAGCTTTAATTGAAGAATACGATCTCGGTGTGAGTTCAGCCACAATTCGCAATGTGATGGGTGTCCTAGAAAAATCAGGTTTACTTTACCAACCACACACATCTGCTGGACGAGTACCTTCTGATTCTGGCTATCGCATTTATGTCGATCGCCTAATTACACCTTCTGAAACTCTAGCCAAAGAGGTAGAGCTAGCGCTACAAAAACGCCTACACTGGGAAGATTGGAGTTTAGAAGCGCTATTGCAAGGTGCAGCGCAAATATTAGCCACATTAAGCGGGTGTATTAGCTTGATTACCATGCCCCAAAGCAATACAGCATTGTTAAGACATTTGCAATTGGTGCAAATTGAAACCGGGCGGATCATGCTAATTGTCGTCACCGATAATTATGAAACCCATTCGCGCTTAATGGATGTGTCACCGACGCGAGAAGAAACAAAACTCGATGCTGAAGTGATAGATCGCGAATTACAAATTGTCTCTAACTTCTTGAATACTCATTTGCGGGGACAGAGCTTACTGGAATTAGGTAACCTAGATTGGAGCCAATTAAATCAAGAATTCCAACGCTACGGCGAATTTTTGAAAAATTCCGTCGCTGAATTAAGCCGCAAAAAGCTAGCGCCAAGTGCGACAAACATCATGGTGCGCGGAGTCGCTGAAGTTTTACGTCAGCCAGAATTTTCCCAACTCCAGCAAGTACAAACAATTATCCATCTGTTGGAAGAAGAACAAGAGCAACTAGGGCGATTAATCTTTGAAGAACCAGAGGTTGAAGATCACAGTAAACCAAGGGTAACTGTGCGAATTGGTACAGAAAATCCCCTAGAACCAATGCGTACATGTACCTTAATTACTTCTACCTATCGCCGAGGTTCAGTCCCCGTAGGGAGTGTAGGAGTTTTAGGCCCAACTAGACTAGATTATGAAGGTGCGATCGCAGTTGTAGCTGCGGCTGCTGATTACCTTTCGGAAGCCTTCAGTTAATCAAAGTAAATTATGGTGAATAAAATCGGCTTTGGGTTGTTGTGGCTAGGAGTCATTGCTTATGCTTTTCTCCTCGCCCCTCCCGATGCTCCTAATACATTCGAGTTAATTAAGAACCTAAGCACAGGGCAATGGCAAGGGATTAATCCTTTCATCATTGCACTATTTAATGTTATGGGTATTTGGCCTGTAATTTATAGTGCCATTTTATTTATTGATGGTAGAGGACAAAAAATCCCTGCTTGGCCTTTTGCAAGTGCTTCTTTTGCAGTTGGTGCTTTTGCACTTTTACCATACTTAGCCCTCAGAAACTCAAATCCACAATTTACGGGTAAAAAGAACGCTTTAATTAAAGCCTTAGATTCTCGTATCACTGGGATTGTACTTACCATAGCTGCGGCTATTTTAGTAGGTTATGGTCTGTTAGCAGGAGATTGGGTTGATTTTGTCCAACAATGGCAAACTAGCCGCTTCATTCATGTGATGAGCCTAGATTTTTGTCTACTTAGCTTATTATTTCCCGCATTGTTAGGAGATGATATGGCGCGTCGCGCTTGGAAAAATTCCTCAATTTGGTTAATCAGTTTTATACCATTGTTCGGCCCGTTATTCTATTTATGCGTGCGTCCACCTCTACCAGAAGTAGGGGTAGATAAAATATCTCCTCAGCAGCAAGCAACAGCAAATTAAGGAAAGTGGTAGTGAGGACTTTAGTTCTCAAAAGGAAGGGCTGAAGCCCTCACTACGAAAAATTATCAATTATTTATCATGAATAGAAAACTTGGTTTATGGCTATTATGGGGTGCATTTATAGCATATATTGTGCTGCTTTCTCCGCCTTTACATTTACAAGAAATACTGACATTAGTCAAGAATATCTTGACTTTTCAATGGACTAATATCAATGCCATTGTCTTATCTTTATTCTCCCTTGTAGGCATCTGGTTACTAATCTATAGCAGTAAGCTGTTGTGCATTTAAATTGTGATAACAGCGTCGCCTTTATTTTTGAGTTTTCGCCCCCATTTAATAATTAACTCTCCTTCATTTAAAAGTTGATGTA
>NZ_JACJRE010000050.1 GCF_014697075.1 Tolypothrix sp. FACHB-123
AAATCGTGGAGTTCTGCATCTAAACAATCCCACACCGGAGCAAGTGAAGAAGTTGGTGGCGCAACTGAAATCTCATCAAGCACGTCCCAAATCGTTAATTGGCGATATGCTGTCATCATTATGATTCCGGATGTAACGGACAGGGACGAACTGGACAGTGGCTGGGGCTAATCTCAAACATATCCTTATATTGATACAGCGAAACACCATATTCCTTGGCGAATGCTTGTAATACCTTATCTGTATAGGTGCGAATCTTGCCAGCAGTCAGCCCAAAACAGTGAATAGGTTCGAGCCGACAAATCGGTTTTTGCCCCAACCACAATTCAGCACCCAAGGCATGTAATGGTTTATCTCCCGGCTCTTTGTATAAATACAGCACTGCAAAATACGTTGCAGGTGGTTCAACTGTTATTGAATCAATGCTCCTATTATCTTCAGTTCGGCTACGGTAAAATGAGCGCCGATTATGGCAAATGCGCGGATTCCAGCATCCATCTCCTTGGGTTCCATGCAATACCTTAGCCTTAGCAGTTGATAATTTGGCACATAACTGACACTTAGGGTTTAGTGGCTTTGGCATTTCCTACTCCACTTCTTCCTCACCTATGGCACGATAGTAAGCAGAGATTGCCGCTTCTTGCTCACTGCGAAGTGTATACCGTCGAAAAGCCTTCTCGCTAGTATGTCCCGTCAGTTTCCGGGCATGAGTTGGGTCTACACCCAGTAACAACAAATCAGTAGCATAAGTATGACGGAATTGATGAGGATGCAAGTCTTCAATGCTTGCTAATTCCCCAATTTTCTCGACAGCAAAGTAAATACCGTGATAAGAAAGGCGTTCTCCAAGATATGATGGATGATGCGAAATCATCAGTGGACTGAGGCTAGTTAAAACTTCCCCCTGTGCCTCTCGCCATCGCAAATACTCTGCAACCACCTCTCTACTTTCTTTTCTTAAAGGTACCAAGCGAGGTTGGGCGGTCTTTGTGTCAGGTAAGAACAGCAACTTACCATCAAATGATCCGACATTTAAATTCACCACTTCCCCAGCACGGAGTCCATGACTGAGAATATGAACCAGTGCGGTATCCCGAACCTTTGTTTCGCCTAAATATTCCAAAGTTGACCACACTGATTCCATCTGTTCTGCTGTTAAACTTTGAGCAGGTGGCAGAGGTACTTTTTCCAACTTTACCCCCTGTGTGGGATTTGTAGTCATCATCTCTGGGTAGGTGAGACTCAACCATTTGAAGAAACTCTTGATAGCAGCAAGTCCTGCATTAATACTGCTTTTGGAAAGTGGTTTACCTGCATCAGTGCTGACTTCTTCCATCAGGTATTGTTTGTACAAACCTATATGACGCGATCGCAGTTCATGATAGTGCAACTGCGTCCATCCCAAAAACCTTTTGAGTTCACGTTCATAAAGCTTGCGGCTGTTAGGTGCAAGATTGTTGCTGCGTAAAAATTCCAATACTTTCACCCACCTGATATCAGTTGGTGGTCTTCTGGTTTCTTTGGGCTTGTGGATTGTCAGATCATCATGCTCAAGAGGAATGAGCTTAATCGGGGGTAAGTTTTCAAATTCAGGGATGTTCACAAAATTATTATGGCGAGCGCGGTGCGGAATGACACCCTCAGATTATACAAAACCTCCCCCTGAACACAAAATAAGAATTCATTATCTTTTGTACGATATTAACTACGATTAATACCTTTTCCCCAAATGTAGAGGGATAAAAAAGTTGAACAATAAATAAAAAAGTCCAACAATAAATAAAAAAGTTCTACAATTTCTGGATGTGCATGGTCTGGGCAGATCCAGAAAGGCAAGCTTTATGGCAAGATGTACGCGGGAGTGGAGCCAGGCCAAGTTTGAACGCTACATAAAAGAAGGTCGCGGGCAAGGAAGTGGCGAGAACTACAAGCCTTGGATCAGCGTCAGTGACTTCCCCTCAATGGGCAGATCCGCAAGAAGTCCTGGTTGGAAGACCAATCGAGTGCATCATTTGTTATCAGACCACGAGCGGCGGCTATTTTACTTGTTCGAGTGGTCTGATATGGTCGTAGATATCAGGGAGCAATTCCCCCTGCTCGACTTAGACTTATGTACGAGTATCGCTAGAGACATGGGGATGAAATACCCCACTGACCCAGTTAGCGGTACACCCTACGTTTTAACTACTGACTTCATGCTCACAGTCAATCAATCGGGTAAGTCAGTTCAAATTGCTCGAACAGTCAAGCCTTCTTCAGATTTAGAAAAAAAATCAGTAGCTGAGAAATTTGAGTTAGAAAGACGCTACTATGCTGACCAAAATATTGACTGGGGAATTGTAACAGAAAAAGAAATTCCCAGGCTTTTAGTATTGAATATCGAGTGGATTCATTCTTCCTACTCATTAGAAGCAACTAGCGAAATGGAAGTTGAGCAACTACGAGGACTCTCAACTATTTTAAAGTCTCGACTTCAAAAAAGTAGTGCCACTATCAACAAAGTGACAACAGCTTTAGACAGAGAAATGAATATAGAAGCGGGGACATCACTAATGCTTTTTAAGCATCTGCTAGTTGAGACTTTTGTTCAAACACAGCCTACGGAAAATGAACATCCGCTACTTCGTTCAACTCTTGAGACAGCAAGGCAAATCGAAACACAGGATGTGGAAGTTGATACAAATGGTGAGGTGAAACTGCGCTCTGGTGTTGCCAAAGAACGGCGTATTTCAGTTGAAGACGAAGAGATGAGACATGGACGTAAAAGCCGTAGCCAGAAAATTGATGGCTATAAACGTCATGTTTTACGAGATTTAGACAACGGAATGATTCGCGCTGTTGGTATTACCAAAGCCAATGTCCCAGAAGCATCAGTAACCGATGCGATTACTCAGGACTTAACATCTCAAGATGTCGAACTCACGGAATTGCATATTGACCGAGCTTACTTAAGTAGCACGTTCGTTAAAAATCGTAGTGAGCAACTCAAGATTTACTGCAAGGCTTGGGTCGTCCACAACGGATGAACCAGAATGTTTATTTTTAAAAGGAGAAACTGGAACTGGTAAGACTACTATTTTTAGAAGTTATGCCCAAGAATATCCGAGAAAGGAAACACCCATTGGAACTGTTGTTCCAGTACTTTATGTCACAATTCCTTCCCCAGCGACAGTTAAAACTGTTGTGACGAAGCTACTTTGGGAATTAGGAGATCCCGCTTATGATAAAGGCACAATAGGAAGCCAGACTATCAGACTGATTTGGGGTTAGAGCAATCCCTTAACTGGAGGAGAAAATAGGGGTATGTATAATCCCTTATTTATTTTGGTAGCCTTTAGAACTGGGTGGATGTTGCTTTGAAAAACTTCTCGGCAATAAATTGCGATCGCTTGCAGCTATATTAAACCTACATGACTATCAAATTTTTACTCAACAATTGAGTGCAAAACAAATCAGCTACAATCCTTATACAACAATCAATTCAGCCCTTGCTTGTTATTTTGGCGGCAAATTTCAATAAGTCTGCGAATTTGGTAGGTAAATTTCACTTAGTCTGCGAATTTGGTAGGTAAATTTCACTTAGTCTGCGAATCCAGTTTCAATAAGTCCGAAACAAATCTGCCGAAACCCCAATTATTGCGTTCATTCGATTTCACTTAGTCTGCGAACCCACAACAAGGCATCTTACACATAAATGTTAATCCCTGCTAATCTGCACAGTAGCAAGGCTTTTCTCCAATGAGGACAAGTATGCAGACAGATTAACTTGGTGAAAGGTGGCTGTTTGTGCAAGCCCTGTGCGAAAATCGAAACCACATCGACAACGAGTGACTGCGGGTCTAGACCACTGAATATTTTTGTGACAACTAGAGCATTGTTTCATCAGTACACATCGATGTATATAACAAGCTGTGACTAGATCCCAATCCCAAATTTTGCGGCAATAAGCAGATGCAGTTAAGTAGGTGGGCAGGAAAAAAGTCCGCTATGTTAAGATTTAGTTTAAATTTAGGTAATCAAGAGATTAAATTGGCTAGATACCAGTACTTTTAAGCCTATTTTTTAGCTATATCTCTAAAATTCTTAGAACATAAATATTTTATTATTGTTCAATAAAAAGCAACAACTAACGCTGCAATACTTGGCTTCTACTCTAAAATCAACAGATAAGCTATTCCACTAAAATTTGCATCATATTGTTGATTGTTGACTGTTATCGGTTAACAAATTTTACAATTGATAATGCAAGAAATATGTGTTTTAGCTGATTAGTTAATGATGCTTCCAAGGAAAAATAACATGGAAAAGCACAAAAGCAGCTACCAGGGTCATTTAGAAATCAACAGTCTAATTGATGATGCGGTAAATAATGCGATCGCCCGACGCAATCAAGGTTTAGATTCTGAAGATGCTTTGTTAGATGTATCTGCTGAAGAAACGAAAAATGTTGCAGGTGGTCTAGTAACTAAAACAATTGGTTTGGTGATTAAACCGCCTATTATTGTCGGCATCATCATCGCTCCAATTGAAACTATTTAGCCGTAAGATTCTCTTTGCTGAGGCGCAATTAATGGAAAATATTGCTGCTGAAAAAACTATACTTTGCCCCAGTGCAAGACCTGAATCGGAGAATAGTGTGATTTTCGGTATTATCAGTGGCACAGTAGTAGAACCTCGTGTAGCTTATCTAAAACAGCCCCAAACACTCACAGATGAACTGATAGCCAAAGCTAGCCCAGTTACACCTGCTGAAATTTTTCGCACAGCCGCACCTTGTGTTAACAAAGGTTGTCACCATTTTGATGGACAAGATTGTCGTTTAGCTACACGCATTGTCGAAAAATTACCCGCGATCGCCCAAGAATTACCCCCTTGTTCTATCCGCCGAGATTGTCGCTGGTGGAACCAGGAAGGTAAAGCAGCTTGTATGCGTTGTGCCCAAGTAATTACAGATAACTATAATCCTTCGGAACTAGCAATTGAAGTAGCAATGCCAACTGTTAGTGAAGCAAAGCTATAGGAATTTGGTTTGATTTTAGCAACAATCACCCCATCCTATCAGGAGCAGATTATGTCCTTAGAAAATGTTAGAGCTTTTTACGAAAGACTAGCATCTGATGAAGCTTTCCGTACCCAAATTCAAGGCATTGAAAGCAAAGATGTAGGAAGAAAAATTTTGCAAAATGCTGGGTTTAACTTCACCAAAGAAGAATTTGAAGAGTACACTGCTCAATTATTAGACTCTGAGAATGAACTTCAAGATATAGATGCAGCAGAACTAGCATCTGTAGTTGGTGGATTAGTTGGATTTTATCCCAGACTTTACTTGATTTATGGAGCGCCAAGTCCTCTTTGGGATCACACAAACCTCTTCTAATCAAGAGTTAAGACATTACCACTTTGATTCACACAATCACTGATAAAGCTTGGTGACAGTCAACCGTCAACCGTCAACTATCAACAATCTAGGAGTTATTTTATGTCTTTAGAACATGTAAAAGAATTTTACCAAAAGCTAGCAAATGATGAGGCTTTCCGTAATCAAATGCAAGCTGTTGAAACCAAGGATGAATGTAGCCAAGTTGTCAAAAGTGCTGGCTTAAATTTCACTCAAGAAGAATTTGAAGAATATACAACTCAATTACTAGAATCCAATGCTGACAGTGAACTCCAAGATTTAGGAGAAAAAGAACTAGAAGCAGTTTTTGGTGGCTTTTTAGGTAAGCCTATAATCCGCCCTCTATATGGAGTTGTTGTCTGGCCTCCTATTAAATGGCCCCCTATTTATCCTCAGCCCTTGTATGGAGCTGTCATCAATGATGAAATTTAACAAGGCTAAATAAAAAGCTGATATTTACTGAAAAGAAAAAATATAGCAATCCTAAATAATTTTTGAAATTTTGCCAGCTTTGACAGTCAACAGTTAACAGTCAACAATCACAACAAAAATAGGATTGCTATATTTATTTCCCCTTTAGAGAAATTGATTGAGGGAGTTAACGCTAATGAGCTATCGCAGAATTAGTTATGCGGTTTGGGAAATCACTTTAAAATGCAATCTTGCTTGTCAGCACTGTGGTTCTCGCGCCGGTCATACAAGAACCAAAGAATTATCCACCGCCGAAGCCCTTGATTTAGTTAAACAAATGGCGGAAGTTGGAATTACAGAAGTAACAATAATTGGTGGTGAGGCTTTTCTGCGTCCCGATTGGCTAGAGATAGCCCAAGCAATTACCAAAGCGGGAATGCTTTGTGGTATGACTACTGGGGGCTATGGTATCACTCTAGACACAGCCCACAAAATGAAGGAAGCGGGAATTAATGTAGTTTCTGTGTCTGTTGATGGCTTAGAAGCAACTCACGATCGCATTCGTGGTAAACAAGGTTCATGGCAATGGGCATTTAAAACCATGAGCCATCTTCAACAAGCAGGAATTTCCTTCGGTTGCAATACCCAAATCAATCGCCTATCTGCACCGGAATTTCCCCGAATTTATGAATATCTAAGGGATGCGGGAATCTTTGCTTGGCAAATTCAATTAACTGTACCAATGGGAAATGCAGCCGACAATAGCGAGATTTTGCTGCAACCTTATGAACTACTGGATGTATACCCGATGATAGCCCGTGTTGCCCAACGAGCTAAACAAGAAGGCGTACAGGTACAGCCAGGAAATAACATCGGCTACTACGGCCCTTATGAACGCTTTTTACGGGGTGGTGATGCTTGGTCATTTTGGCAAGGTTGCAGTGCGGGATTGGCGGCTTTAGGAATTGAAGCTGATGGCGCGATTAAAGGTTGTCCTTCATTGCCAACTACAGCATACACCGGTGGAAATATCCGCGATCGCTCTTTGCGCAGTATCATCGAAGAAACCGAAGAACTGCGGTTTAACTTAGGTGCTGGTACACCCAAAGGTACAGAACATCTTTGGGGTTTCTGCAAAACTTGCGAATTTGCAGAACTATGTCGAGGTGGTTGCAGTTGGACTGCACATGTCTTTTTTGACAAGCGAGGTAACAATCCCTACTGTCATCATCGCGCCCTGACTCAAGAAAAACAAGGCATCCGCGAACGAGTATTTTTGCAACGTCAAGCAGACGGAAATCCTTTTGATAATGGGGAGTTTGCTTTGATTGAAGAACCAATTAATGCAACTTGGCCAGAAAACGATCCCCTCCACTTTACTGCTGACTGCATTCAATGGCCAGAAGGTTGGCAAGCAGAATTAGAACTCGTTCCATCTTTAGTAAAAATTTAATTTATCAGCATAATATGCCCAGCGATTATATACCTCCAGTAGAATCATCTATTAATCAATCTCCAGTTGAGTTAGACTCTCAAGAACCGTTGTTACCTCGTTTAGCTTGGAATAGTCAAATAGCGTATTTGCGAGTGATTTTTAAAGCCAAAAAAGCTTTAGATCGCATTGAAAAAGAAGCAGGTTTTACACCAATATCTAACTAATTTTTCAATGAATGCTATAAATTCAATAAACATCAAAAATTAGTTAATTCCAGATAAAGAACGGGTTAATTTTTGATTTAAAAACTTGAGAGTATGTAGAGCGATCGCATACCCTACAAGCCTTGCAATACAGTATCTTGGCTAAATTTATGTACTTTTAAATCTAAAAATAAAAACGAATTTTTTTGAATTTAAAAGTTTTATTGTTTGCTGCTTTATATAAGGTAAAATATATAAAGTTTTCTTGAAGTTTTCCCAAAACAGTAAAAATACAGATGTTAATAATGGTAAGAATAATCATCAGGAATGATTACCTTATTTAAGCCATGAAAGCTACAACTATAGGCTCGTTAATTTCAAGTGCATTAGGTGGATTTTTGCTCTCATTATCCCCCGTTAGTGCTGTTACATTAGTCGAACCAATCGTGACAACACCTATCACCAATTTTCCTGATGGCATAAAAGTCACAGATGCGCTGAAACCAAGTGAATTAAGATTTTGGAACGCCCCTGATACTACTGGAGAACAAAATTTCGTTAATGATACAGGCTTTACTATCAATCAATTTTCTTTCTTAGTATTTCCTGATTTTGATACTCTGGCTGATGATGTAATCTGGGGAGATGTAGATGGAGATGGTAAAGTTGGTTTCTCTAACATCTTTTCCAACATTACTATTTCTCCTGATTTTCTAGTTGAAAATTTCCGTGCGCCACGCTTGAATATGACCGGAGGATCAATTTTCAATGGTAATTCCTTTGCAGTTCAATTTCTTACAAAACCAGATTTAAGACCAGCGCAACCAGGAGACAATGGGCCTTTGGTAATAGGTGGTGCTTACGACATTGCTAAACAAGTACCTGAACCATCAACTATTCTGAGTACAGCTTTAGTTTTTGGGCTAGGAAGCTGCTTAAAAAAGTATAAATCGGCTAGAAATTAAAGAAGAATTTAGCCTACATTAAGTGGGTAATTAAAATCCGCCACTCTCTGACAAAGTTCCGAATGAAGTTTTTCTTCCTTCGGGACTTTTTACTAATTTAATGACAATAACTTATAAATTATTTATCAAAAATATCTATTCAGCAAATAACCTAATGTGTGTCTAAATTCTAGAACTACTAATAATAGCTGTCAACAGTCAACCGTCAACATCCCTCATAATAGATTCTGCAAATAAAAAATAGAATAATTAATGAATTAATTAATAACTGTACCTATTTTGTTCAATCACATATCACTAAGATATTGACCAGATAAAACAACTAAGAGAATAATACATACGGATGAACAAAATATCATCTTGACAAAGAATTTACACCCAAGAAGGAGAAATTACAAATGGCTAACATCACAATTCAAAACCTAGATGCTCAGAATCTGGCAATTGTTGAATTGGATAACAATCAACTTAATGAAGTTAAGGGCGGTTGTCCTATCTGTATTCCTCTATTATTTGCAGCTGGTATAGCTGCTGGCTATCTTCTTAACAGATAATTCTGAACTGATCTACTACCATTTTTGAATTGTAGGACTTACCATGACAGTAATTACCATTAACGATATCAACCGTAACGATTATCTGGTTGATTTAACAGACAACGAAACAGATGCAACTCGTGGTGGCTTTATACAATTTGTTGCTGCTTTTTGGCTGGGTTATAAAATAGGCAAAGAAATTGCCCGATTGACTTAGTAATATTAAATTAAATACAGACATAATAAAGTTGCCCATATTATTAAGCTTTTTTGCTTTTAGGTCAACTTTCATTGTCTCAATTAATAAAACCCTCTGAAAATTTTCGAGGGTTTTTTCATGAATAATTAAGCTAGGTTTTAATCTAAAAAACTACGAAAAAATGATTATGCACTATTGTAGATAAGTTAGAAGCGGAATATACAAAATTAGGGCTTATACCACTGGTGCGTATAATCTAGCCGGCAAAGGCAGGCTACCCTACGGGAAGCCGCTCCGCGTCTATGTTTGTTTAGTGCCACCCTTGAGGGTGAGGGCGTTAATGTGCAGCCTCACAGAGAATTAGTATCAGCCCTAAAAACACTAAATTAATAACTGTACCTATTTTGTTCCATAATGTATTACCTCAAATATTGACCAGATAAAACAACTAAGAGAATAATACATACGGATGAACAAAATATCATCTTCGACAAAGAATTTAACCCAAGAAGGAGAAATTACAAATGGCTAACATCACAATTCAAAACCTAGATGCTCAGAACCTATCAATTGTTGAATTGGATAACAATCAACTGAACGAAGTTAAGGGCGGTTGTCCTATCTGTATTCCTCTATTATTTGGTATTGGTCTAGCTGCTGGTTATCTTCTTAACTGATAATTCTGAACTGATCTACTACCATTTTTGAATTGTAGGACTTACCATGACAGTAATTACCATTAACGATATCAACCGTAGCAATTATCTGGTTGATTTAACAGACAAGCAAACTGATGCAACTCGTGGTGGCTTTATACAATTTGTTGCTGCTGTTTGGCTGGGTTATGAAATAGGCAGAGAAATTGCAATACTGACTAAAAGAAGATAGTCCTGTCTAGGAATAATTTTTGAAATAAATAACAATCAACTAGAGGAATTTAAGGGTATTAATCTAATCTGCATTCCTCTATTATTTTCCATTTGTCTAGTTGCTCGCTATCTTCTTAACCGATAATTGTGAACTGATCTACTACCATTTTTGAATTGTAGGATTTACCATGACAGTAATTACCATTAGCGATATCAACCGTAGCAATTATCTGGTTGATTTAACAGATAACGAAACTGATGCAACTCGTGGTGGTTTTATCCAAGCAGTTGCAGCGCTTTGGCTTGGTTATGAAATAGGTAAGGAAATTGCAACACTGCTCAAAAGATAGTAGTCTGAAATTTCAATTAAGCAGTTTTGCTTTTAACCCAAAAGTCATCATCTGATAAAAAACCTCTGAGGATTTCAGAGGTTTTCTATAATTAGTCTAATATTAGTTCAATTTCAAATTGGTCAATTTGTTTCTTGAGCCATTCTGCAAACAACTCTGTAATAATCTTGTAACGCAACTTATCATCTAAAATTGGTTGAATAATTTCTTCTACAAAAATTAAGTGGTATCCCTGAGAATTGACAATCGGCTTGAGGATTTGTGGTGGATTAGCAGCAAAAACAGCAGCAGAAATTTCCGGTTTCATGTCTTTCCGTCTGACTATTCCTTGGTATCCACCGGAGCGTTTTAATTCAACATCTTGGATATATTTGTGAGCTACATCATGGAAGCTAATTTCAACTTCTTTAATGGCGTAAAAAAGTTCCAGTGCTAAATCTTCACTATCCAAGATGACTTGGTACATAACTGCGGCAGAATAATCTAATTGATGTTCAAAAAAGTAAGGCTCAACTTGCTCTCTAAATAAATGAGCAGCTAACTTTCCAGAAATGAGACTGCTGTATACTATGTTTTCAAAATCTTCTAAAGATAAACTATGTTTTTCTAACCAATTCCATGTATCATCAGCACTATCAAGGTTATTAACTAAACGTATTTGGTCTGCTGCGTGCTGAAGTTCTTTTGGTTCTATTGTAATCCCAGCTTCTACTGCGCTAGATATAATTACTTTCCGACTAATAATTTGCTCAACTACTTCAGGAATCTTGCATGACAACTTAATTTCACGCAGAATATCTTCCTTGATAATCGTAATATTTTGTGACATTTAAGCGCTCCTCACTGATAAATTTATAACTGCATAATTACAAGAAACTTACAACCTAAAACTACTATAGTTTTAAGCCACCTTGTTGCAATTTCTTAAACGGATCGAGTAGAAAATCACTAATCCGGCGTTGGCGGACAATGACTTCGGCTGTTGCTGTATCCCCTGGATTTAAGGGAATACATTTATTACCAGAAGAAATACAGTTTTGTTTTAAACTAATTTCTAAGTTATAAGCTGCAACTTTACCATTAGGTGTATCCACCTCTGTAGTAGTAGGCGAAATTTTAATTAATTCCCCCGATACAACACCATAATCCTGAAATGGGTAAGCATCAAATTTTAATTTAACTGGCAATCCTTTTTGTAAAAAACCACTTTCGGTAGTTGCCATTTGTGCCCGAATAATTAAAGGTGAATCTAAAGGTGCAATCTCTGCCATCATTGTTCCTGATTGCACTACAGAGCCAGCTTTTTGAATTGGCAACTGAAACAGTTTACCATTCACAGTTGCTTTAATTTCTCGTTGTCCTAATTGAAATTTTAACGATGCAATCTGACTCTTGGTTTGAGAAATTTCTGCTTGGAGAGAGGCAATTTCTGTATCTAAGTTCTTTTGCTGTTCTGTGATTTTTAGCACAGCTAACTGACCGGAACGCATTAAGGTTTGATAACCTCTTTCTTGTTCTTTGAGTCGCAATTCTGCCTGTTCAATATCTGCACTAATTTGGCGGATATTGCGCTCATAGCTACTCTGTTGTTCTGTTAAACGTAACTTAGCTTGTGCAATATCTGATTTACTTTGTTCATATAACTTTTGCTTGTCTTTAGCTAAATCTTGCTTTTCTACGAGGTTAATTTCGGGAATAATTCCTTGTTGCTTTAGCTTGTTATAACGTTCCACCTCTCGCTGAGTACTAGATAAAGTACTCTCCATCAAATTACTCACAATTCGGCTGTGTTCAAGAGTTTGCCTTGCTTGATTAACTTGAGCTAATTTCTCATCTTTTTGTAATGCATAGGCATTTTTTAATGTAAGAATATTTTGTCTTGCTTGGTCAACTTGAGCTTGTTTTTCTAACTGTTGCGATTGATTTTGTTGTTGTTGAGTTGTTAAAGATACAATTAACTGATGTTTAGCAGAATTCAACTGCGAAAGTCGATTTAATTGTCCTTCTAATTTATCTTGAATCTGGCGTAATTCTGCTTTAACTAATTCTGACTCTAATAATAATAAAGTTTGTCCAGTTTTAACTAATTCACCCTCTTTAACTCGAATTTCGGCAACAGTTCCAGCCACAGGAGCATCGAGCTTAATTGTTTGATCTTGAGGCTCAATACGCCCTCTAGCTGTGCCAGTTTCATCAACTTTAGATAATACTGCCCAAGGTAAAATTATTGAGACAAAAATGACCAAAAAATATAACAATCCTCTTGTCCAAACTTGGGGAAGGCTTTCGAGAGATTCTTTTGTTATCTCAGCCCAGTCATCTCTTTTGATTACTGAAGATGGTGTTACTAAAGTTTCTGTATGGGGTTTATCTGTTATTATTGAATTTTTGACCTTGCCATTTAATACATCTGTCATGAATCTTCCTTGATTTTAATTTTAAATTAAGCTCTTAATCACAAAATGAAATTAAATCCAATTTAAATGTAGGCAAAACAGCTAGGGTGAGTATCTCCCACCCTAATTTAATTTAGGTTAATCCTTGAAATTGCTGTTGATTGAGGTAAAAATAATGCCCGCGTCGTGCCATTAATTCTGCATGGGTTCCACTCTCGATCAATACACCCTTGTCTAGTACCAAAATCATATCTGCATTTTGTACAGTAGAGAGTCGATGAGCAATCACTAAGGTAGTTCTTCCCTTAAGAATAGTATTTAAGTTTTGCTGAATAATTTTTTCTGATTCTGTATCTAAGTGGGAAGTAGCCTCATCTAAAATTAGCAAGCGAGGATTACCTAATAAGGCTCTAGCTATAGCTATGCGCTGTCGTTGTCCGCCAGATAATAACCCGCCACCTTCACCAATTTGGGTTTCATATCCCATTGGTAATTTTTTAATAAACTCATCAGCACCCGCTAATTTTGCCGCTTCCATAACTTCGCTTAAAGGTGCGCCGGGATGTCCTAAGCTAATATTTTCGCGAATGGTTCCGCCAAATAAAAAGGTATCTTGGTCAACTACGCCTACTTCTTGGCGTAAGGAACGCAGGGAAATACTAGTAATATCTTGTCCATCAATTAAGACTTTACCATCTGTAGGGGGATATAAGCCTAAAACTAGCTTAGAAATAGTAGTTTTTCCAGAGCCGCTACGCCCTACCAGTGCAACCATCTGTCCAGTTTTGATTTCAAATGTGAGATTTTCTAAAATATTAGAATCACTTTCTGGATGATAACGAAATGTGACATTTTCAAAGCGAATATTGCCTTGAATGTATGGTAAATTCTGTCGTGCTTGGTGTTGTAAATCTTCCTCTGGTTCTGTATCCAGAACATCATTAATCCGTTCTACCGCAATTACTACTTCTTGTAATTGATTCCACAGAACAATTAAGCGTTGAAAGGGCGTGATAATATTGCCTAACAGCATATTGAAAGCAACTAATTGCCCAATAGTTAGCTGGTTTTCAATTACTAAATGTGCCCCAAACCATAACAAAGCGGTTGTAACTATTGCTTCAATGGCATTGCTAAATATTTGCAAGCGATTACTGATAACTTGTCCAGAAAAGTTAGTTTTTATTTCTTTATTTAACAACTCTTCCCAATGCCAACGAACTGTATGCTCTACTGCTGTAGCTTTCACAGTTCTAATACCAGTGAGAGCTTCGATTAAGTAACTGCTTTCATTAGCTACAGCATTAAAGATTTCGCGGGAAATCCTTTGTAAAAACGGCGTGGCAATTAATGCTAATAAAGCAAACGGTGGTACAATTACCAGCACTAGCAACGCCATTTTCCAACTGTACCAAAACATTAATCCTACATAGATAAATACTGTGAGTAAATCTAGGAGGATAGATAATGCTTCACCGGAAAGGAAGCGTTGAATTTTACGGTTTTCTTGAACGCGAGAAATTATATCCCCTACATAACGGGATTCAAAAAAACTCAAGGGTAAACGTAAGGTATGGCGAATAAAGCCAACGATTAGCGCCAAGTCTATACGATTGGCTGTGTGGTCTAGCAAATATTGCCGCAAACCTGTCATTGCTACTCGAAACAGGCTAAAAATCAGCAATCCGATGCCAACAGTAGTTAAGGTAAGTTGCGATCGCTGTACAACTACTCGATCTAAAATTAACTGGGTAAATAGTGGTGTAATCAGCCCAAATATCTGGATAAATACCGAAGCAATAAATACTTCCAGCATTACCAAACCGTGAGGCTTGAGTAACTCAAAGAATTGCCAAAAGGGGGTAGAGGTTTCTTTGGCATCTTTAAGCATAGCTGTGGGTTGCAGCAGCAATGTATAACCAGTCCAGCCAGCCTGGAACTCTGCATGAGTGAGGGTGCGTTGTCCAATACCAGGGTCGGCAACAATAACATATTTCTGGGTAATTTCGTAGACTACAATGTAATGTTTGCCTTCCCAATGGACAATTGCAGGTAATTTTTGCTTGGCTAACTGATTCAGACTCGCCTTGACAGGTCTGGTTGCAAAACCTAAACTTTCTGCTGTCGTCAATAAACCCCGCAACGATGCACCATTACGGTCTACATTGGCGATATCTCTTAACCGATTGACGCTAAAACGTTTACCCCAATAGCGAGACACCATCACCAAACAAGCTGCACCGCAGTCTGATGCACTTTGCTGGGCAAAAAATGGATAGCGACGAGTCACTCTTTGCCATAAATGCCCAGCTTGCTGAGTAGGTTTGGGAAAATAGGCTTTACTAATCTTTTTTGGTGGTGCTTCTGGGGTAGAGATTGCAGAAATAGCTGTTTGATGATTTGGAGTTGATGCGTCAGCGTAGCCCGTCGTAGATATCGCAGTTACAGGTGAGTTATCTATGTCTTCTTGTAGAGAATTCCGAGCTAACGCTGCTTGCCACAAATGCTGCCTAATTTCAGGATAATTAGCCATCAATGGTTGCAACAATTCACCAGGAACAAAGCACAACTGCAAATTTATCGAAGCCCTAGCAGCATAAGGTTTTAACTCAGCCTCCGGGAACAACGTAAATTCCCCAAATGAATTTCCGGACTCCAAAGTGGTGATTAACTCACCTACATTGTCAAGCAACCTCACCTTACCGGCAATCACAATATAGATACCTGGTTCAACGTCAGTTCCTTGCCAAAACTTACCAACTTTGGGGCTGAGAAATTTAACTTGTTGCAAACAGTGTTGAAATTCTACCTCGGAAAGTGAGTACCCCAAAATATTGCTGAATTGTTCCAGAGACACTAACAGATCTGATAGATTTTGCACCATGAATCCCTGAGTCTGTTCCTAATTTTGCTAAATGAATCGGCAAAAATTCATTATTATCTAACGTATTGGTTGATTTAAGGTCGCTAATTAAAATTTGCGCGCCATTAGCTTTTTCTAAGGTTTTTTCTTCAACAGTTATAGCTTTTGCTCTAATCGATAGCCCCATTTGCTTCAGCAGTCGATTGATGTGATGACCGCTGACTTTAATTCCCAATTCTTTCGCTAACTGTTGACTCAACCAGTTACCTGTCCAACGCCGAAAAGAATAGCCGTAATCACGAGGACTGTTACTGACAAGTTCTTTTAAACGTTCTAAAAATTCTTCATTTACTGCTTTAGGACGACCAATTGCACAATCTTGCCATTGATGAGCCATCCCAGTACGTGCTATGTGCATCCAATGCCTAGCGGTTGCTGGACAGCACCCCAATGTCTGACAAATTGTAGTTTGAGATTTTCCTTCATCTGTCAGCAACATAATTTCAATCCGCTGACGGTAAGATTCAGCTAGATTTTCTTGTAAACTCTTTTGCAGAATTTTGCGCTGAAAAGCTGTTAAACATTTACCATCAAAGTTACTCGAATATTTAGTGCCAGTTTCTGTTTGAGAGTACGTCATATCTAACTAGCTATCTTCTAAGTTTCTCGGTGAGTTAATCGAGTTCGATTATCGTCCATTCATAAATCAATTAAGATTTAAAAGAGCCTTATTCTGGCAAAATTGTTTGATAATTACTAGCTAAATCCAGATTATTGCATATTGATGACAATCTTAATTTACATCTTTCAAGCATTACTTTTAAGGAACGTATAAATCCAGCATTGACAGTTCATCATAAAATCCATTTAACTATGCACTCCTGTCATATATAAGATTCTTAATATATGAATAATTAGAACTACGATAAAGTAAAGATATGGTTAAAAACTAGTTGTTGCGTGTTTAAAAATTTGTTTTTATATTTAAACCAATGAATATAAAAAAATAGTTAATAATCATAAATATTCAGTATTTATTAAGATATCTTTAAAAGAAATTATAAAATAATTGTGAAATTTGAAGAGGCTGTTCCCGGATTTCTCACATGTGAGAAATTCGGGAAAAGTGCTTTGCACTTTTAACAGATAATTTTAGGGGCACAAAATCTTGTGCCCCTGGCTTGGTAGTCTATTTAAATTTTGTCAGCCTTGTTGCTACCTCCAAAAAATAATACATTTTTGCTGCAATTGCTGCGGTGATGCGAGGAATGGTCTTAGGTTAAGGGAAGACCTGTAGCGCGATCGTCTTCTGGTGCACCTTGGGTGTCCTGTTGTGCATTGAACTTAATATTTTGAGGATCGCGTGGGGAACCATTTTCGCCTGAGGTAGTTAAACCAAGTTCACCATTTGGTTCAGTTAAAGTTTGGTCAGCACCGCTTGATTTACCCAAAGCAATCAGGAATTGCTGGATAGCGGGAGACGGCGATCGCACAACGGTAGGATTACCAAAGTTTTTAAATGGTACCCAGTAGCTATTGTATTCACCATTCCAATCAAACAAGCGATCGCCGCCTGTGTTAGCAATCAGTACATCTAATCCGCCACCACCAAAAGCAAAGTCGCGGTCAGCAAATGCTGGCGCATCAGGTTGATTGTTTAAACCACCAGCAGTATCAAGATTGTCATCGGCGTTGATGACATCATCACCCAAACCACCGAAGAGACGGTCATTTTGAGTGCCACTAACTAACCAATCATTGCCCCAATCGCCAAAGATGTTGTCTTTACCGTCGTTAATTTTGTTACCTGCCGCATCAACAGCATCAAAGTTGAGGAAGAAATTAGCAATTTTCGCCACTGGATTGTTGGCATCATAAGCAGCCAGTTTCCGGGTTACTGGATCGTAGCCTAGTGTATTGGTATTGGTGACAGGATTGCTGTTGTAGAAAGCAGCTTGTGCTTCTGCACCAGAAATACCATCTTCCCCTGCACCACCGTGGAGGAAATCATCACCCAGTCCACCGTAGATTGTGTCATTGCCACCTAAAGTCTCAGCCGCTAAATCAACTGTTTTATTTAAGCGACCAGTAATGTAAACCCAAGCACCTGTGAATTGTCCAGAAATGCTGATGTTGGTTTGGGCGTTGATGGTATTAACACCATAGAGAGTTTCGGTTAGTCCATTGCGGCTGGTAAAGATTTTGCCATCATCACCGAGGATACCGTCTTCTCCAGCACCGCCGTAAATGCGATCGCTTCCTGTACCACCGTAGATATCATCATCTTGACCTTCACCAAAGATGACATCATTGCCCGTCATACCGTGAATTACATCATCACCCGATTCACCGTGCAGTACATCAGCCGTACCGCGATCGCTAGTTGCACCTCCTTGAGTGTAATCCAGTAATTGTATCGCCCGGGGAATCAGCTTCAGGGAACCATAGAAGTCATAGCTGAAGGTGAGGAATTGACCGTTATTGCCAACTAAACGCACGATATTACCGTTATCACCAAGGATGTAATCTGCATCGCGGGCATGACCGTTGGCTGATTGATCGCCCAAATCATTGCGGGCAATATCAGTACCAGCACCACCAAAGATGGTATCAGCGTCATCAGGTCGCTGGGTTGGCGCAATCAAGCTAAACAGGTTAGAACTACCGCCGACAATATCATCTTGACCCAGGTTACCGAAGATTAAATCTTTACCTCCATTACCTTCGATGTAGTCGTCGCCATCAGTACCAACACCAGCGAAATCTTCTACAGAGGCGGTAGTTGTGTTCAGCGAAACAGCACCGTCACCTTGAATGGTATCGTCGCCCAGTTGACCAAAAATTACATCATGTTGTGCGCCACCTGCAATATTGTCATTACCAAAGGTGTTGGCGGCTGGGGTGTCGGAGTGATCAAACAGTGTAATTGTCCGTTCTTCAACACCTGTGGGGTTGATTTGTGAACTGCCGTTGACTTGGGCTGTACCATTAGCATCATAGATGACTTGACCGTTGAGTTGACGGATACGCGGACTGAGGGCATCACCACGGCGGAGAATTGAGGCGTTGTCACCTGCGATCGCATCGTTACCTGTGCCGCCATCTAGGGTGTCATTACCATCATTTCCGCCAGCTACATTGTGTCCGCCAATGATGTCATCATCACCTGCTTCACCGTAAATAGCGTCATTACCCTGTCCGCCGATGGCGATATCATTACCAGCCCCAGCAGAAATAGTATCGTTACCACTAAGCTGGTTATTATTAGCATCTGTGTTCGCCGTGTCGATGGAAGTAAAGGTGAATGGTTTAGTCAGTGTGGAGAGTGGTAGGAGATTGGCGTTAACATCACCTTCAACCACACCGTTATCACCAAATATCAGGTCATTGTCATCGCCTGCATTAATTTGGTCATTTCCAACACCACCGAAGACAAAGTCATTGCCAGCACCAGCGTTAATGGTATCGTTGCCACCATCTTTGATATTGGTTGTCTTAATGCGGTCTATATCGGCTGGGTTGTTATCGGTTTCAACGTAGCTGATGTAGCCGTTGTCACCGAGGACAATATCATTAGCTGTGCCTGTGGTAATGTTGTCGCTAGCAAAACCGCCGAGAACAATATCTTCACCACTGCCTGTGGTAATTGTGTCATTGCCACCGAGATTGCTATCAGTAGTTTCGATGCGATTGACATTCCCAGCAGGAATTGTTATTTTCCCACTGTCACCGATGACGATGTTATTACCATCACCAGCATCTACGGTGTCATTACCATTACCAACCAGGATGATATCTTGACCACTGCCTGTAGTTATTGTGTCATTACCACCACTGGCGGGATTAGCAGTTTCTACCTGAATGACATTGCCAGTATTCAGGATTCTCGATGTTCCTGTTGTTTGAGTAATAATACCGTAATCACTCAAAATAATGTTGTCGCCGCTACCGCCATCGATAGTGTCATTGCCGACTGTGAGGGCATCGCGGGAGGTGTTAACGCTGGTATTGACGTTTGGCACTGTTAATTCCCTGGTAGCGGTGTCAAGGTTGAAGCCAGCATCACCGTAGATTTGGTCAGCGCCGCCTTGTCCATTAATGTTGTCATTGCCGGAACCACCAGCAATTTGGTCACCTGCTTGACTACCTGTAATGCTGTCATTACCTGCACCACCGTAGATGCTGACATTCTTTTGGGAAGCTGAGGCGTTGATAATATCGTTACCTGGATTGCTGAAACTGCGTGCAAATCCTGGGTTGACTTGGTTTGCTGTGTCGGTGTAACGACTACCATCTTGAGTGGTATCGCCAAAGATTGCCAGTGGTGCATCCTTGCCTCTGGAATCGAGTCCACCGCGATCGCTCACAGTAATTGTGTCATCACCACCGCCACCGTGAATGGCTGTCATTGCACCGTCTGCTGTTTTCTCAACTGTGAATTGGTCATTACCTGTACCCAGCAGTACTTCTACAACCTCAAAGTTGTTGTAAGTAACTCCAGTTGCACCCATTCCCAACCCGGTGAGGGTATTTGCTGTCAAGTTGGCGGAAGTATTGGCAGTGCTGCCATCATTGAATGCAGTCACTACATCCAGGGTTTCATCTTCATTGACGAAGAAATTAGGTGACAGATTGTTGATAGCATATTCACTGTTAGCATCGGGTGTTCCCCAACTTGGGTCAGGTAGTGAGGGGTTTTGCAGCGTTAGTACAGTTTGCTCGTTGTTTTGAGTTACACCAATAATCCGCCAGAATCGGCGCAATCCATTACCTCGGCTGATTTCTAAAGTTTTGCCAATTAAGTCATTAAGGAGGCTGAGTACATCTGCTGTCGCCACAGTCATGGTGTTATTAGCGGCTGAGTAAGCAATTACCTTTCCTGTAGAAGCGAGTAAATTCGTTTCATTGGGAAGCAGTACAGGTTCAGCCAAAGAAGTTGACCCTTCGCCACCGTAGCCATCAATAATTAGTTGACCTTGGATACCATCAACTTTGTGAGAACCTTCTTGCGCTGGTAGTGAGTTAGTTCCCGCCGCGACTGTCGGCGCATCGCCACCCAAGCTGAAGCGATCGCTACCCAGTCCGCCAAATAGCTTGGTGACAACTCCTGTATTGGTAGATTGAACATAGAATTCGTCGTCACCTTCGGCACCGTCGATAATTACCGTCTCAATATTGCTGTAGTTAACCGTCCTTCCAGCCCCTGAGATAGCGTTAGCTGTCACCACAAATTTGTCAGCAAATTCTGTACCGATAACCTTCAGAGTATCATTGCCATCACCACCGTTGATGTTAACTGGGGCATTGACAATGTATTGAATGTTATCTACTCCCTGGCCAGCCGTTACATTATTATCGCTAGAACCTTCTTCCGCAAAGGCGCGAATCACAAACAGGTCATCATTATCGCCGCCATTGAGATTTAGTACTGCTTTGTTGCGGTAGACAGTAAATGTATCATTGCCTGCGTCACCATCCAGGGTAGTAGTAAAGCTGACACCGTTACTTAAGTAGCCGCGAGTTGTTTGAACTGTCTCAAATAAATCTTTGGCAGCGACTCCGGCAGCAGCATCTCGTTGCGACTTGAAGATTTGCCCGACTTGGAAGTTGTCGTTACCGCTACCACCACTGATCGTTGTTTCTGCCCAGTTATCATCCAAGGTGACGGTATCATCGCCATCCTGGGTGTTAACGTTGAGTTTTTCTAGTTTCAGGGTGTAATTGATTCGTTCCACATCAACAACTGGATCTCCGTGGAGTGCGGCGACAAAGGCAACACCATTTACTCTATCTTCCGCCGCCCGCAGGAGGAAATTATCTGCAACGCTTGTTCCGAAGACAGTCAATTTATCCTCAAGCGTATCAGCGCCAGTGTCGAAGACATTAATAATGTAGTCGGTATTACTACCTGTAATGTTGACTGTGTAATTATCGCTGCCTGCTTGACCATCCAGGGTAAGGTTGTTTCGGCTGCTCTGACCACGGCGGGTTTTATCTAGGGATGGCAGGCGATCTACAATGATTGTGTCGTTGCTGTTACCGCCAAGTACCGAGGTATTACCGACTAATTCTTGGAGACGCAGAGTAATTGAATCTGCATTAGCTTCACCTTGAATTAAGACGTTGGCAGCGATAATTTGACCATTCAAGCTAACAGTAGTTCCCACGGTGTCAGCATTGCCGTAATCACCAAGGATAGTAATATTTTGCTGGGCAGAAATCAGGCTATCGGCATTAGCCGTGATGTTATCGCCAACCTGTAGAGTGACAGAACCATTGGCGGCGGTAACTTGGGCAGTACCATCGAGGAGTAAGTCTTCACCTGTGGCGGCGGTGTCCTTAACAGTTAAACGAACATCACCTTGGGCAGCATCTACACTGTTAATATTCAGTCCGCCAACAATTTCCGTAATGTAGATGTTGTTGGTGGCTGTAGCTTTGAGTTTACCAGCCGTTGGTTTTGCGGAATCGATTTCTAAATCGTTGGTAACTTCGCCAATGCTGCCAGCTGTAGCAGCGAGAATGCTGTCAGCTGTAGCAGTGAGGTTGATGTTGACACCCTCAATGTTAACTGCGTCGCCGTTAGCATCCAGAATTGAGCCATTCTTAGCTAAGAGTGTGACATCTGCGGTTTGGGACTTGATCGAGTTAACTCGCAGATCGCCGTTGGTTTCAATTAAGTAAACTCCACCGTTGGCTGTAGCTGTAACAGTTCCCGGTGTAGCATTCGATGAATCAATATCAAAGGCGTTGGCAGCACTACCAATTGCACCACCAGCATTTAAGTTAATATTGACAGCAATAATTTCGCTATTGTCATCATTCAAGACATCAATAATTGATCCGTCGGCATTAATTGTGACTGTGCCCCTTGTGGCTGTAATTGGGTCAATCTTGGTATCCCCATCAACATCTAAGTTGACATCACCAGCAGTAGAGACAATATCGGCAACATTTAGAGAAGCAACACTATGTAAGAAGACATCGTTACCAACGGATGCGCTAAAGTTACCAGCTTTAATTTCTACATCAAGGAAGTTGCTGTTAGTACCAATATCTCCGCCTGCTTGCAGGTAAACATTACCCGTTGCTGGTGCAGTTACATTACCAGTGAAGATATTAACTACCGTGGCATTGGTATCATTAAAGGCATCGAAAATATCACTCTGCGCTCTCAGGTCTACAGAATTACCCGCAGACACCTTACCAACAGTCATATCCCCTTCTGCTACCTGAATAGAAACACTACCACCAGCAGTCACTCTCGATACATACAGGTCAGAAATTGTTTGAGATTGATTATTAATGGCGGCATCTGTAGCTACCTGTTGGATGTTAATATCACCCACAGCTTCGGCACTCAATCTACCAGATGAGGCAACTTGGATGCGTAAGGGGTTGGTTGTTGTGCTATTAATTGCTCCTTCAGATTTGAGAACCAAGTCACCAAAGCTAGTAATTGCCGCAGTGGAATCTGTATTCAGGTCAGTAATTGCTCCAGCTACTTGTAAACTGACATCGCCACCAGATTTAACATGATTGATTTGCAATGTCCCAGTAGCTTCCACAGCAACACCCTTACCAGCATCAATGGTAACTGCATCAGTAGCTTGTAAGTTGACATCATCTCGGAGTTGGACTGTTAAATGAGTGACGTTAAATCTATCTTCTACCAATTGACTAGTAAGCAAGGTCTTATTCTGGTTGCGGAAGTTACTTTCAAAGCGATTTTGGCTGGTATTTTGAACAAAGTTTTCGATTAATTCAAAAGTATTGTCAACTTGCCAATCAGGATTATTAGCATAGTTCACCGCTGATGGTTTCAGATTGACTGTACTAGAGCCGACATAGCGGTAAATAGTATTAGCATCTCGAACCAAGGTGACGTTAGAAATTACCTCAACAACCGTTTCATAGCTGCTATCAAAACGATTTTCATTGGCGTTTTGGCTGAAGGTAATATCTTGCCAATTACTATCGTTGGCGTAATCTATTCCCAAGAGATTAACACCTGTAGTAGTTGCACCTACATAGCGGTAAATAAAATTCCTATCTCTAACAACTGTGGTGTTAGGAATTACTTGTAAAGCTGTGCCGTTATCGTTAGTAGCGTGGCTTGTAGTTACCTTTTGCCACAAACTAGGTGTTTCATAGCTTTGATTAGCTAAATCAAGAGTTGCTGTAGAACCAATATATTTATAGAGTCCGTAGTCTTGATCGGCATACTGTACTAAAACAGTTTTGCCGTTACTAATTTGAACAGATTGGGGAGAAGTGCGTGTACTTTGGGTAATAAAGTCAGGTGTCAGTTTCTTCCATAAATTATTGTTGCTGAAGTTGCCTTGAGATACATCTACACCTGTGACGTTGCTACCAATGTATTCATAAATTTGGTAGGTAACGCCAGCTACATCTTCAGCAGTAGCGATGGAAAGTAATTGTTTCTGGCTATCTGTCAACTGTGCATAACCTTGAGTTAAATCGATGGTTACAGCACTAGAAATTTGTCCCAATTGACCATTATTACCACCAGCTACCAGTGTTACTTTATCAGCAATGATATTTGCTGTTTCTGGTGTGGAGGTGTTTTGTGTAAATCCTAAGAAGTTCGTATCAGGATACAAGAACTGGCGTAAACCTGGGGACATTAAATATTGGTAATTAGGACTGCTGGCTACTGTAGTGGTGGAGAATAGTTCATAAATTCCATCCAGAATTGAACCATTCACTGTTTCTAGCCGCACATCACCATTTTCTGATTCAATGGCTGCGTCTCCATCCCAAGATGTAGCTTCTACCAACTTTAAGTCGCCAGTTGTTTCGGTGATGTAAATGTTATCATCGGCTTTCGCAGCTAAACCGCCGGAATTAGCATTACTATCAACTCGAATTGTTTGCGATGTACTACCAATAGCACCATCTTCAGCAATTAGCTCAACTTTATTCCCCTTAATTAGAGAAGTGTTATCTTTAGCTGTAATTCCGTCAGCGGCGTTAATAGTGACATTACCGTTAGTGGAAGTAATGTTACCAACAACCAAACTATTACTATTGTTATCTTCAGAAACCACTGTTAATTCAATATTTCCATCGGCGGTAATATTAATTGGTGTTTGAGTTCCGCCTTGAATCTGTGCTTTGAAATCACCGCCAACTGTGATATTAGTTACAGCACCGAAAATTGCATTATTGTTGGCACTAGTAATTGAACCGTTGTCGGATTCTAGCTCAACTGTGCCATTATCAGGTGATTCAATATTACCCTGTAAATAAATATCACCTTCAGACTCAATGGATATATTCGGTGTATTTGTTCCTTGAATGAAGTCAATATCAATTGGGTTATCAGCTTTGAGCTTATGGGTATAAAAGTCTTTGAGTCCGGTAGTAGTTGTGGTTTTGGTGTGATAGGTTTTCTTCCTTAACCAACCACCGCCGGTTGTCCAATTTTCAACTACTCTAGTGTAGTTGATAAAATTGCTATCAAATTTATCTTCTGCTCGGTCGGTAATGCTGGTGGTGCTAGTAGTGCCAGTATCTTGCCATTTAGTTGTGTCTGCAAAGTTTTGATACAAGATGACGCTGGCATTATCACCTTTGTAGCGATATATCTTGTTACTAGCAATATCTCTAATCTGTGTGGTGTCTTTAACTAAGTTGACAGTATCGACAAAATTGCTGTCAAATTTATTGTTGGCTTGATTTGTAATACTGGTGGTGCTAGTAGTCTTAGTATCTTCCCATTTAGTGATATCTGCAAAATCTGTGTACAAAGGTATATCTGCATTATCACCTTTGTAGCGATATATCTTGTTAGTGGCAATATCTCTGACTAGTGAGATGTCTTTAATTAAGTCTACGGTGTTATCAGTTTTTTGTTCGTAACTGATAGTGTAAAGGATGTCTGAGTCAAACTTGTTGTTTGCTGGATCTGTAATGCTGGCGGTGCTAGTAGTGTTAGTATCTTGCCATTTAGTAGTATCAGCAAAGTTTTGGGTAGACAGTAATACGTTGCTGGCATTATCGCCTATGTAGCGGTATATCTTGTTATTAGCAATATTCCTCACTTGGGAGGTATCTTTAATTAAGTTGACCAGGTTGTTGCTGGTTAGAGATTCTGACTCAAGTAAGGGTTGATCGTCACGGAAAGTGGTTTCTGTTGTATCTGGTGGGATGCCATCAGCCGATAGGTCATCCCAATCAAAACCAAGGAGGTTAAAGCTATTTTGCTCGTATTTGTTGATGACAACTCTGGTTTTCTCTTGTCCTTCTGTCCAGGTGTATTGTAACCCTGGTGTGGGTTTATACTTAATATCATCGCTAAAGGTATGGGAAATTGTCGAACCTACAGGGGTATAGTTAATGGTGGAAATATTACCGTTAGCGGCAGGAACTAATGTTCCTGTGTAGGTTGTTTCTTGAATGTTATTACCATTGACTTTGTACTCTACTTTTTTCGGGTTAGTTTTATTGTAGGTGTCAACGATCGTAATTGTTCCTTCTCTATTGGTAGAGTTATCTATGCGATTGACAATGAGTTTGTAATTACTTTGGTTATTAATGTCTACATTGGCATAACCATTAGCAACTTTCAGTTTACCGTTACCTGTGCTGAAAATTTGTCCTGCTAAAGTAATTTTGCCACCTTGGGGAACAATATCTTCAACCACGATCGCGTTTTCTGCGGCATCAAAGTAACCATTGACAGGTACATTCTCTGTTCCGAAGCTAATACCTGCTAGCACATTGCCATCATCATCAACAAAGCTTTGGGTGTTTGTACCAGGGTTAAAGTTAGCAGCGATATTCAGTGACACGGTGCTGACACCACTTTGAATTAAGCCGTTAACGTTGAGATAGCGTGCGGTAACGGAAATTGCGCCTTGAGCTAAAATTGATGATTCGTTGCGGTTGATGGCTGCATTCAGGTTTTGTCCGCCAACATTGGTTGTATTGCTGTAATTTTCGGAGTCTAGATTGCCAGCAGTGTTAAATACTGCGCTTCTCGCACCATCATAATCAATGTACTGGCGGGGATCTTGATTGGTGTGGAACCAGTCTTCGCTGTTGAGGTTAAAGTCTCTAGCTGCCTGAATGGTGACGTTTTCGGCTCTAATTTCCCCAGAAACGTTAATACTGCCTTCTTTGTTATTAATGTACAAATCACCAGCTTCATTGACTACATCGCCGATGATGTACATATCTTGATCGATGGATGGTAAAACGATTGTGCCTGTATCGTAAGCACTATCAGCAAAGGAATCTTGAATAATGCTGATAATTTTGCGTTCTACGATATATTTATTTGTCCCCACGACAAAGGTACTGGCATTTATGGTGGTAGCTTCCCAATTATTATCTGTGTCGTAACTAATTTCTGAGAGAGCTAATTGTGTGGTTTCAGTTCCCTTATAGCGGTAGACTGTATCACCATATTTCACCTCTGTAACATTGGGTGTAACACTAACGCTTGCACCACCCGCAAGTACGTTGTTAACGTAAACATTTCCTGGTTGCAGAACGGTGTACTTACCATCGACTACGGTGACTCGTTTGTTATCGCGGATAATTGTGTCATTAACGTTGATGGCAAAGGGAGACTGGTTGAGGATGTCAATTTCTGCGCCTGCTTTGGCTTTGAGTGCGCTACCGACTAAGCTAGTGAAATTGCTAGCTGTCATGCTGTCGGCTTCGATAAAGATACCACCGGGAGCAGCGTAAATATTTGGCAGGTTAACAGAGATAATATCTAATTCTTTCTTGACAGCCTTGACATTTTGCCCATTCACCTGAATTGTCTCGAACAGACCTAATTCTTGGAGTGTGGCTTCTACTTCTGCCAACTGTACTTGATAACGAGCGATCGCTTCCCCATTACCTGCATGATTGTCTATCCAAGCCAGGATTTTCTCTCTTTGCTCTAATAACAGGTTGCCAGCATTGGCATAGGACAAGCTAATTTTATCTAGGTCTTTGGGTTTAATCGCGTAGAATTTATCTTTGAGTTGATCTTTTAAGGTAATCGTGACATCACTGCGATAAATGGCTAGTTCTGCTTGCTGCTCTGCGGTGAGAGTTGCCCCCAAACTCGTCCATCTGGCAGTATTAGAAAAGTCTTCATCTTGGAGAACAATGTCATCGGCTGCCCCAGTCGTTGGGAGTTTATATTGATAGTAATGACCGACGGTGCCACCTTTATTGGCATTGGCGATCGCTTGTACAACCGTACCTGTGGAAATGCTAAAGACAATTTTATCCAAATCTAAACGGCTGTACTCATAAGCTGCATCTGCTGGTAATCCTAGAGCGATTTTCTCAGCTTCAGTTAGTAGTGTTCCTAGTTTAGAATCAGGTAATTGTTCTACTAAAGTACCACTGCTATTTCTCAAGTCTAGGGGTTTAATGTGAACTAATGCCTTGTTATTAATCCCGGCTTCAATGCTAGTAGTCGTATCAATGTTAACTTGACTGATGCTATTATCAGTTGCCTTAATAGTCGGTCTGGAAGCATCAGGAGTAAGTGGGAAACCGTAGGGAGGAATCGCTAAATTCACCACTAATCCATCGGTTCTGGCTCTTTGACCAGAACCTGCACCAACACCTTTTTTCGCAACTAGGTTAACATCTTCCAAGGCGAGAAGCTGAGTTGTGCCTGTAATATCTACCTTGTTAGTTTCGTTAATGGTTGCATTTAAGACCGGAATACTAATACCAAAGCCAAGACTTGCGGTGGTAATTTCGGCATTAGCGAAACTGTCTATGAGGTTGGAAATTGCAAAGCTATCGCGTCCCGCATAAAGACGAATATCACTAGCTTTAATTATTGAATCATCAACTTTGATTTGATTGCTTGCATTAGTAGTGGTTTTGGCATCTCCAGCATTAACGGCTGCGGAAACAGGTGTTCCTCCTGCTAAGATCAACAGATTTGCACTAGGATTCAGGCTGGAATCAGTACGAGAAGTAAGGTAAACATCCCCGGTTTTATTTTCTAAAGTCGCTCCATCTAAATTCACCCCAGCTTTAGTATTGGCATCTATTCTCGATAAACCCACACCCATTACATATAAACCAGCACTTTCCACTATGACTAAATCATAGGCGGTAACTTCATTCAGGGTTTCAATTCGCAGAGTACCTGGATTAGCATTTGTACCATTAACGGTAATATTAGTGCTGTTGCCAATATTGACTAAAGCCTCAAAGGGATTAGTGGATGTACCGATATCTGTGCCACTTTCCAGAACTGTCAGCACTCCTCCACCAGCCGAGCCTGATTTCAGGTTGGCTGAATTGACTAGTCCGATGGGGCCGAGTTGTTGATTTTGAGCATTAACAAATTTATCTTTGTTCAGTCGGTTGATGGCGTTGATGATGACGGTATCAGCAGTGACGCTACTGTTAGTACCAATATCGACATTGGCTTTAGAAGTAATTTCATTATCTACACCTGCACCGTTACCAACTCCTGCACCGAAGCTAAAACTGTCGGCGGCGGAATCAACATCTTGGGTATGTTTGGAGAGAATGGAGAGATTTTGAACTGTAATTTTGGTATTGTCGCCAATTTGACCAATGGTGGCATAATCACTGTTGAGGGTAGATTTTGCTCCTCCGGCTGCTACTAAACCTGCACCGGCGGCGACGCTTTCGGCTAACAAGTCATCGGTGCTGGTGGCGGTAATTTTCAAGTTTTTGGCTGTTACTTGTGTACCGTCTCCCAGGATTGCTTCTAATTCGTTGACATCATTTCCTTTACCCAAGTTGACGTGGGAAACCATCGCTGTCACAGCTAATCCACCTCCTGCACCGCCATTTGCAGAACTTCTGGCGCGGTTGTTAGCTGTTGACTTGATTTCTACATCACCAGTTGATGCCAGTTTTGTACCTTCAACAAAAGCTTTGACTGCTGTTTGAATATTGGCTTCGGATTCGTTTCCGGCTATACCGACAGTTGCAGCAGAAACACCTGCAGTTAAGGTTTTATCAATGTTGGCAATGGAATCTGCGTGGACTGTGGTGTTAACTGAGTTGATGATCGTTGTCAGTGGTGTAGCTGGGTTTGTTGGTTGCCAAGCTGTAGCATTATCATTATCAACCCAAGCTTGAATTGTGCTGTTAATTTTGTTTTCAACTATCGCCACGCCTAAAGCAGCACTGATCAGGGATACAGCAACGGTAATGACAGTAGCATCACTCGAAAGGAAAGCGTCTTCGCTAGCTAGAACATTAACATTTCCCTTGGTGGCATTGACAGTCACAGGGCCAGTAATGTGAGCATCAACATTATTATTAATTGTGTTGTATAAACCAACGCCACCACCACTGAAGGCAAAGCCACTTAAACTAGTGTCTACAGCAATTGAAGCGGTGACTGCGGTAACATTACTAATACGGGCGCGAGCAACATCAGCGGAGATTAATACGTTGCCTGTGGTAGCTTGGATAGTTTTCGTGGTGTCACTCTTAACGTAAGCTTGGACGTTATTTTCAATCTTGTTGACTACGTTAGATGCAGCAACAGATACCGCTCCTCCGGTACCAATGACAGCAGAGATAGCTGCACCAACTGTATGAGCTTTAGTAACTTGGCTATCGGATGTAGCTTTAACTTCTAAATCAACTCCAGCAGTGGCTTGCGTATTTTCGAGGTAAGCATGGACTTTGCTAGCCATTTTACTGGTTGATTCTGCTCCCGCACCAGATCCGGCTAAACCAATGCCTACGGCGATCGCTACTGAAGCAGCAAAGGATACTGTTTCAATGGTGTCTGTGTTAGTGGCATAAACTTTGATATCCCCGGTAGAAGTAGCAGTGGAATCTTTGATGTATGCTAAAACTTCGTTGCCGTAACCTGAGTCATCGGTAATTGAGTCATAGCCAATCAGGTTTCTAGCTAGGGAAACGCCAATAGTACCGGCTGCGGCGAATAATCCACCTGAACCAGCAACGCCAACTGCTCCTGCTAATGCAGAGATTTGAGAGGTACTTTGAGCATCAAGCTTGATATCTTTATCGTTTCCGCCTTTGGTTTCGATAGTACTGCCATCAACGTAAGCCTTGACGCTGTTGTTGACAATATTCGTTGATTCTGCTCCGACTCCACTTAGTGCCAATGATGCTGAGAATATGTCGAGGGATATGGCTAAACTGACAGATACAGCTACAGCATTAGAAGTAATCGTGGATCTTTCAATGGCTTCTACTGTCAGCGAGCCATTTCTGGCTTCGACTTTATTGTTGGCATTTTGGATGTAAGCCTGGACTTCATTGTTAATGTTGTTACGAGCTATACTTAGACCAATGGATGCTGCCACTGAGGAAGTACCGGACAAGGATAAGCCGACGGATGCTGCTCCGACTCTGGCTGTATTAATAGTGGTATCGTCAGCTTTGACGGCGATGCTATTCGCAAAAATACCTGTTGCGCCATCTCCGTCAATAAATGCTTTCACCTTAGCAGCAACTTTGTTTTCAGCGACCGCACCCGCACCTACAAGGCTCACAGCCAGTTCTGAACTCGCAGCGATCGCTAATGCACCCGCTCCCACATCGGCGGTAATGGTATCTGTGGCGGTAGCTGTTAGGCTTAATGCGCCTCTAGCGTTGATACTGGAATCTTGAATATATGCTCTAACTTGAGCAGCATCAGCTTTCTTATTGCCATTGGCTTCATAACCAATGTAGTTTCTCGCTAAAGAACCACCAATCGCGGCGGCTACTCCTGCGCCACTTGCACCTCCAGCTCCACTACCAGCGATCGCTACAACATCAGCATCAATTGCGTTGTCGGAGGTGGTAGTTAATTTCAAGTCACCGACGTTATTAATGGTACTGTCTTTGATGTAGGCGTTGGTATTGCTGAGAATAACGTTGGTTGCTCCTGCTCCCCCACCACTGAAACCAGCACCGACACTCTGCCCAACCGCGATCGCAATCGATACAGCTACGCTCTTGGCGGTAATCGTAGCATCGGAGTCAGCCGTAATTTCTAAGTTATTGCTAGTGGATGAAGCTTTGGCGTTGTCAATGTAAGCAGAAACTTGATTATTAATCGTGTTATTGGCTATTGCTACACCAATGGCGATCGCAACTGAATTACTACCACCAGCCGTAAAAGCTAAAGAGCCACCACCAGCATCTGAAATGATTTTCGAGGTATCTTTAGCTAAGATTGATACTTTTTCTTTAGCTGTAACTACGGCATTATCTCTAATTGCGGCTTCAATGGTGTTGTTAATTTCGTTATCCCCAGAAGCACCAGATCCAGCTAGGGCAACACCTGTACCCCCAGTACTTACAGATGCAGCTATCGAGCCTCCCAAGACAAAGTTATCAATAGTGGAGGTAGTGGTAGCAGATACGGTAACGCCTCCATTAGCAGAATCAACCTTAGTATTTGCGTCTTCGATGAAAGCTTGAATCGTGTTATCAATGTCATTTACTGCCACAGATGCGCCAATTGTGCCAGCGACACCTGTGGTAGAACTGCGGGTAAGGGCGATCGCTACGCCACCGCCATCGGCTTTAATCTTGGATGTATCGGTAGCTGTGACAAAAATATCACCGTTAGCATCCACATCAGCAGCGTTACGAATGCTCGCTAGGATGGTATTTTTGATTTTGTTGTAGGAACTAGCCCCTGCACCTGATAAACTCACTGAGGTTGTGCCATCACTGGCTGCGATCGCTCCCGCAATTGATAAGGCTTCAATATTATTACCGCCAGCAGCTTCTTCTGATTTAGCAGTAATACTTACGTTGCCTGTAGAAGAATTAACAGCCGATTTATCAACATAAGCCTGAATTCCGTTCTCAATATCATTGGTGGAAATGGAAGCACCAACGGTAATTGAACCACTAGTACTAGTTGAGCCTAAACTTACCCCAATCGAAACACCACCAGCATCGGCTTTGATTTTCGATTGATCCTTGGCTTCGAGAGTAATATCGCCTACGCCACTGACATTAGACAAATTCGCAATCGTGGCTTCAACTGTATTTTTAATCTTGTTACCAGATCCAGCCCCAGCCCCGGCAAAAGTTCCGCTTAAGTTGGTGGTACTACTAGCAACGGAAACTGCACCACCCATGCTCAAAGCTTTGATATCTGCGGTAGAGTTAGCTGAGATGGTGATAGCTCCTGCCGCAACAATTCTTGAGTTATCTACATAGCTCTTAATGTTGTTTTCGATATCATTGACAGATGCGGAAGCCCCCACAGAGACAGAAGTAGCACTGTTTGCTAAAGCTTTAGACCAAGCTAAACCAAATCCACCTGCATCAGCTTCAACAGTGGAAGTATCTGTAGCAGTGATTTTAACTAATTTAGGATTGGTCTTAGTATTGACAACGCTGTTATTAGCAACAAAGGCATGAACTTTATTTTTGACTGTGTTTCCTGAACCTGCCCCCGCACCTGCAATACTTAAACCACCACCTGTTGGTACTGTTGATGTAGTACTAGAAACACTGCCACCAATAGTTAAGGCAAATATCTTGGCATTAGATATGGCTTCAACAATTACATCACCCGATGTAGTTGTATTGTTGTTCACAGTAGCGTCATCTACGTAAGCCCGAATAGTATTATCTATTTCATTCGTCGCCACTGCCACACCCACACTCACCGAAGTACTGCCAGTAGGTGGTTGAGTTAATACTGTGGTTCCTATACTATCGGAAATAGCTATGCCAAAAGCCCCACCAATAGCATAGATATTAGAGTTATCATCGGCGGTAACTTTGAGATTGCCTGTAGCGTCAACAGTGGTATTTTGTAAAAATGCCTCTGTAGTATTATCTACAACGTTCTGAGAAACTGCCCCCGCCACATCAATGGCTGTACCACCAGTAGTACTTGAACTCTTAGAACCAGCTAAACCCACTGAACCAGAAATAATTAAGACATCATTTTCCGAAGAAACAGTGATGTTAGCACCCGTTACACTATTGGGATTGAGAATAAAGGCTTTAGTGGTATTTCTGACTTCGTTGCGGCTATAAGAGCCAAATATCCCAATGTTAGGCGATTTTTGACTGTTACCGCCAACGGCGAACCCTCCAGAAAATGCTCCGGAGAAGGTATCGTTGATGGCTTTAATGTTGATGTCTCCACTACTGGTAAAGTTGCCACTATCGTTAATGTAGGCTTGGGCATTATCACGGATGTAGTTGAGAGCAATGTTACCGGAAACTGTGACACCGAATTGACTTGTGGTTGCTCCTGGTGCTGAGTTTTTAGCTACACCTGGTGCGGGTTCGGTAGCAACTGCTCCTGCTAGGGAGAATAACCACAAATCTCCTGTATTTTTAGCTTGTAAATCTATGCTAGTAACATTAATTGCAGATGCACCCAAGTTTTGACTGCTATTATCTTGGTCTTTACCAACGATCGCTTTGGTGTTGCGTTCAATGTCATGGTAAGCAACAGCTATACCTGCGCCGAAGCTATTGGTGCGTTGGATTGAACCAACGATACTGTAGCGATTATTTATACTTTCGGCATTTACGGTAATGGCTCCACCAGTAATAGTTACTCCTGTACCTATTTGAGCAATGGTGTTACTAACTTGGGTTAATCCTGTACCGCTACCAGTAAAGCCATAGGATTCAGCATCACCGCCACCCTGGGCAAATTCCAGCCAGAAAATATCTTCTTTGGCTTTAACTTCTAAGCCATCACCTAACGATCCTGTGTGAATTCTGGCAGCATCACGAATTGTCGCTGTGGTGGTGTTGGTAATATCTTGATAGAGAATAGAAGCACCAACTCCACTCTTGGCAACGTTACCAAAGAAGTTGACTGCTTCTGTAATATCGTTTTTATACTTGACTCGGAAAAGGGGATCTAGTGCTAAGTCGAGGTGAATAATCCCCACTGCATCCAGCACAGTCATTTTGGTGATAGCATCTACTAGCACTGATTGGGTATCTGTCCAGTAAGATTGTGTCTGGTTTATCTTCGCGCCGCTACCAACGATCGCTTCTGAGGTATTTTTATAAATGCCAACATCAGCTGCGATCGCAACACCCCAAGATCCACCTTTGATAAACTGGGTTTTACCGTTACTTCTACCTGCATCATCTTTTCCTAACTCAACGCCACCTTTGTTTTTCGTCGTGACGAAGCTATTGAGGATGCGTTTGGGGAAACCTAAACTGCCATCTAGTAAAACATCTTTGACTAATAGTGCTAGGTTACCTGTAGCGTCTACGGGTTTGTCTTTGAAGTTAAAGTCTTTTTTGTAATCCCAAAGGAAGGGATACTCTAGTTTAGAAGTAATGATAATTTTACCTTTAGCATCAATTCCGGCATCTATGCCATTGGCATAAACATTAGTTCTGACTGTATTAGTGTAGACTCCTACACCGATTCCTATTGCTAAGGCATTGGCTTCGGTAGTTTTGTCTACTCCATCTTTTGTGACTGTATTCTTGTATTCTTCCTTACTAGTTGCGGCTTCTACTAAGACTTGTAACTTTTGCTTGATTGTTGAAGTGATGGCAATATCTTTATCAGATTTCAGGTTGGCGTTAGTCCCGATATTAGTAGTAACGTTGTGATCGAAGATGTTGACAGAAACGCTGAAACCAACTGACCAGCCTTTGTTGCTATCCATTGCTTGATAAGGACTATTTTCTTTAATAGCCTTACCGTTGGCATCATTTTTGTTAGTGGTGACTTCTTTACCTTTAATGATGTCTTTACCTGTTCCTGGATTGGCAAAAGCTGTAGAAGCTGCTGTAGAGAGTAAAGCAGGATTAGCTAATAAATCTCTCCATTTGGGACTTGAACCGGTAGATCCTTTGGAAACTGCGTTATCTTTAGCAGATAGATTAGAAGCGATCGCAATTCCACTAGTCGCACCTGGAGTCCTAAAGCTTTGATTACCCGTCGCACCTGTCGTATCGAGATTAATTGGTGAAGAATCTAGTGCGGCTACATAATCTTCTGCCAATTGAATCGTATTCGCATCTATGACAATGGCGTTATAAGTTTCTCCATTGCTTAATCCCCTAATTTCCGTATCGCTACCAATTACACTTCTTGAAGTTCTCAAGTTATGCAGTCTACCAGTTCCTTTTGATGTTAAATCAACGATGGTGCTGGGACTATTAGGATCGATTAATTGGATGGTATTTTCATCTACTACCTTGACTTGATATTGTTTGCTATCGGTAAGTCCACCAATTACCGTACTAGCTTCACCTAAATAACCAATTTGATAGGTAACAACATCGCCATCTTCCAAGCTGTGCGATTCAATGGTAATGGTATTAGCATTCAAATCTACAGCGACTTTACGCAGTGTACCGCCTCCCGTTGATGTCAAATCAACAACCTCAAATTGATCGCGATCGATTAATTCAAATGTATTAGCATCTATTACCCTGACTTGATATTTTTGATTAGCAGTTAAACCACCAATTACAGGATCAGTTCCGGGTAAGTAAGTGACAATATCATTGGTTGTGAAACCATGATTAGCAATGGTAATTGTGTCTGGTACAGTAACAGCATCATTTAAGGCAACTGTTAATTCTTTTTTGCTGAGTGTGCCGTTTCCTGCTGAGGTGATATTGACAAATTTTCGGGTGGATTGATCTATTAACTGAATGGTATTATCATCTAAAACTTTAACTAGATATTGGCTATCATTTGTCAATCCTCCAATATTGGTATTACCACTGGTGTAGGTAACAATATCTCCAGTTTTAAAACCATGAGCGCTAATGCTAATTTTCGCTAAAGCAACATTGTCAATTGTTATATTTAGCTTTGTTGTTCCTTTAGTTAATGAACCATTACCAACGGCAGTTAAATCTTTGACTGCAGAGGTAGTAGCATCTAGTAATTTAATGGTATTAGCATCAACTACCTGAACCTTATATTGGGTTTTATCTGTTAAACTCCCAATAATCGTACTACCTTTGGTGTAAGTAACAATATCTCCGTTACTCAAACCATGATTAGCAATAGTAATGGTATCTAAGACATTTACTCCACTACTAGCTATATTCTTAGTAGAAACAACTAATCCTTTGTTTAATGTGCCATTTCCAGTAGAGGTTAAATCTATAACGGCAGATGTTGAATTGTTCAGTAATTTAATAGTGTCAGCATCAATTACTTGAACTTTATATTGGGTGTTATTTGTTAATCCCCCAATTGTTTGAGTGCCACTGAGATAAGTAACAACATCATTATTAGCTAAACCATGATTTGTGATAGTCAGCGTGTCTGGTACGCTGATGGCATTAGCTAAACTTAAGTTTGTTTCTGTGCTGGGATCGAAAGAAATGTTAACAGGTAAGAACTGAGTAGTGGTAACATGAGGGTCAACTTCATATAGTAATGATTGACCTACTGTTAAACCATGATTGGCAATGGTGAAAGTATTTTTATCTTTGTTAATTGTGCTAGTTTTTGGATCGAATTGGATCGGACTTTCCATGTAGGTAAAGGACTGAAGCGATCCTGTGGCGCTTTTATCCAAATTTATCGCAATTCCATCTTCTGTATCTTGATAGGTATTCGCTAATTTAATGGTGTTTGCATCGACAACAATGACAAAGTAACCTCTATCTTTCAGTCCACCGATTTCTTTACCACCTGCAACTTCTGAATAATTGACTATTTGACCTGTATAGAATTTATGGTTGGTAACTGTGATTTTATCGTCATCTTGGGCGTAAGTGAAGGAATGAGCAGTTCCAGTCGCACCTGTTGTCAAATCAATTGCAGTGGGAGTGCTAGATGTGGCTTGTTGATAATTTTCTGCTAATTTTATGGTGTCTTTATCTACAACTATGGCGAAATAACCTCTATTATTTGTTAATCCACCAATTGCTGTTTCTGTTCCGCTAGAGTATTTAACTATTTGACCATTAACTAAGCCATGATTTGCAATGGTAATAGTATTATTGGGGTTGGCAACATCAATGTCTGTAGTCGGATTAAAGGATTTTGTGGTTGAGGTTTGCTGATAATAATTAAAGGTATGAGCAGTTCCGGAACCAGTTCCGGTAAAATCTATTTTTTGTCCTAAAGCTGCGGCTTCTGGAGTTGTTGCTAGTTGGAAATTGTAATCATCAACAACAATTACATAATACTGATTTCCCGAAGTTAATTGATTAAGTGCTGTACCACTACCACTACTATAAACAACAGCCTGTCCTGTGCTAAAACCATGTTTTTTCTCTGTTATACCGTCACTTTCAAAAAGTTTAATATAGTCGGTATTAGTATTAATGGAGTTAGCAGCATTGAAAGTTACTGTGTCTCTGCTATCATTTTGTTGATTTTTCTGTGTTTGTACATAGTAGTTAAAGAGATGATTTGCTCCTGAACCACTACCAGCAAAATCAATGGCGTTCCCAAAGGCTGCTGCATCTAAGGTATATGCTAATTGAATGGTATTAGCATCAATAACGATCGCATAATATTCATTACCTGCTACGAGTTCGTCTGGTTCTTCTCCACCACCATCACCACCATAAACCAATTTTTGCCCAGTGGTTAAACCGTGATTGGGAATCGTAATGCGATCGCTATTAAAATTAATTGCTGTAACTGGATCAAATGTGAATCCATTCAGGGGACTGAAGCTGTGTTTAACACCTGTTTTAACGTTGGAGTTATCAATATCGATAGCATCACTACTCTTAGTCAGCTTGATGTGGTTTTGATCTACAACTAATACGTTGTAAGTTTCTCCATTAACTAAACCACCTTTGACATTACCAACATCTACCCCACCAATACTAAAACCGCCACCGTTGTCATAAACAACTTTATCTCCAGTGTTATAACCATGATTGGGAATTTCAATGGTGTCATTAGCACTGTTGACTTTTGACAAATCAATTGTTTTACCAACAGATGTTCCACTAGCTATAATTCTACCGTTAGCCGTCGCTTCAATATCTGTATCATCGAAGTTAACACCAATACCTACACCAGCACTACCATCTATGAAGATTGAGGTTTGTGCTTTACCTTCGCTGTTAACTGTACCATCGGCTTTAATGCTAACGTTCCCACCGGGAGTATTAATTATCGTTCCTTCGTCAACAACTGCTTTGGAAATTGTGCGTGTATTTGCTACGGCGACGGAAAAACCTTTTTCTTTACCACTAGCTTTGGTTTGAGCATCAGTTAAATCTGCTCCTTGAGCAATGTTAGCAGTTTGATTTAAATTACCATATACCTGCGCCAAAACCTTAGCTGTTGTAGATGTATTAGAAGAAATAGTTACATTTCCCCCAGCATCAATGGTAGTATTGCCTTGAATTAAGGTTTGAGCATCACCTTTTGCTTGTCCATAAGCTGCGGCAAATCTTGATAGTAATGTATCTTTACCTGTGCCGGCTAAACTAATAGCTTTAGCACTACTATCAACTGTTGCTGTGCTGGTAATTTCTACTTTTCCAGTAGCATCAATATCCGCATTATTAACTGTAATTCCAGCTTTAGAACCTCTGACTTCTACTGTTGCAGGAATGAGAAGATTACCAATGGCATAAGCCGCAGCATTGGTAGCAGGTTCAATGAACATTTTCTGTACAAATTCTGAACCTGGATACTCTTCACTGAAGGGGTTATAATCTTGGGCATTGCCTGTAACTGTGACGTTAGCACCTTTGATGGTTGCCCCATCTAAATTAATATCTACTTTTTTGTCAGAAAAGCCAAATATTAAAGTTACTCCAGCTAATCTTTGTTCTATATCTTCCCCGGTTATGGTGACATCACCTGCGGTATATGAACCTGTGCTATTGGATAATAATGTACCGTTGACTTTAATTTCAGGACTGGCATTTACTAAACCCGCTATACCACTTAATAAGAAAATACCAGGAAAATCTTTAGCGTTGGCAGAAGATTTTAAGCTAATAGTACCAGAATTACCAGTAGACGCATCTGTTAACCAATTAGGTGTTGTTACAGTTTCATTAATTAAACGAGTAGTAACTACCCCAGTTCCTAAAATCTCGATTTTTGGTGCATTAATGGTTAAATTTTGAAAACCACCACCACCAATAAAACCGCCAATGGTAACTTTATCTGTGGAATTAATAGTTAAGTTATCGCGGATAGTATCTCCGTCTCCAGAAATTTTAAAACCATCATCTATTGTGAAATTACCAACTACATCAATAGTGACATCGCCTGTAAGGGTGACATTACCTGTAACGCTAACATCATCACTATTTTTGACTGGCCCTGCTGCAACTATACTACCAAATTCTTTTGTGCCACTAATATTACCTGATAGTGAAGCAAATACTGCGCCATAACTAGTAAGTATATTGTGAGAAAAAGCTACATTAGCTTCAATTGCACCAGTTTTAGTTTCAAAATTCCAGTCTCCACTTTCTTGTTGACTACCTGTCAAATCATTAGATGCAGCAATATCAGCTTTTGTAATCTCAGCCAAATGCTTGACTAAATTTACACCTTCTTCTGAAGCTGTCAGGTTACACCCATAAAAGAGGATATCCCCATCTTCACTTAAGGAATTACCCCATGCTGCTATATTACTTTCGTAATTAGTTAATGTCTGAGAGTTCAAATCAGTAGAACCTAACTGCAAGTTACTATCACTAGCGTGAGTAACAATATGAATTGCCGATAGATTTTGATGTTGTGCTAAAACTTGACTTATTTGGAATACCCCATTCTGCGACAAGTCTAATTTAACTACTTCTATATTAGAATATGTCGCATCTACCAACGTCTGATAATCAGGAATATCAGGAGAAATGAACAGAATTTCTCGCGGATTTGAACCTGCTAAATAACTCTCATTTTGTAGAGAGTCTAACAAGGTAGAATTTTTCTCTAAATAATTATTTGAGGATGGATTAAAGTTGCTCTCTTGCATAAACTCTACCTTGTGGTTTTGGTTGTGTTTACTTAATTCTTCAAAAGCTAACTGGAAAAGTGCTAAAAGATACCCTGGTTATAATTTAATAATTACTCCTTAGAGTATTTACTTAAATAATTGGGAAAACCCCTAAATTCTCTGACTGAGAAAAGGGGTATTTTTATGATTTATAGCCTGTTAGTGCTATATGATTGCTGTTTATAAATAACTAGCGATCGCTCAAGCTCCTAAACCTGGGGAATGAGAAGTTCCGGCGCGATGAATTCCGATTCTGGTGCATCTCTTAAAATGATTTGAGATGACAGGAATTTGGTATTAATAATATCTAGATAGGTTTTGAGATCTTCCTGCCAATTATCTATTAACTGATGAATAGACTGTAGTCTTGTCTCTTTTGTATTACCTTCAGCACCGTAGCTAAAGTTACCATAAAACATTACTATGGGAACAGTTTCTTCTTCAGTTATATAGAGTTTTCCTTCATTGATATTTAAACTTAATTGACGCCGATCTAAGCTAAAAGCTAGTTGAATAGATGCTTTCACAGGCGCATTCCCAACTTCTTGCCAAGGAGCAGGCGCTAGCAAAGTTTTGATATAATTTTCTACATCGGCTTCTTCACCTAACTGATTGGCTGTAATGTAGCCTCTAATATCGATACCTACAGCTTGGTACTCTACATTCGGTAATGCTTTGACATAATTGTGCGCGATCGCTGGTATTTGTACCTCACTAATATCTTTAGTTCCAACTATCTCTACAAAGCTGAGAAGATCCTGTTGCGCAGCCAAACTGATACCATTGCGGAAGACAAGCTGAGAAACTTGATTATTCACAACTGGCTGACGCGCAAGTTCCCAATCACTAGGGATAATATCACTATATTTAAGGAAATCAAATGTCAGAATACTAGGATTGTGATTCTTAGTTGCAATAGCAATAGCTAAGTTCTGGATCGTTAAATTTCTGTTCATTTCCATTTAGCTGAAATTGACATATATCCCGAATTAAGACATATTTTCTGCTAAGAAAATATGTCTTATATAGAATTACCTTGATGACAGAATATTCATCACGCAATTATGGTGATGCAGTAAAGTCTCGCTATAAGTTTATACAAGATTTTCTAAGGCTTACAGGCGTTAAGCGTTCAAAGTACCATACTAAACAGCTATTTGCTTGTTACTCCTTATACGTGTTACACGTGAGAATTACTGTCGGATATAAAAATAGCATAAATACATCTCAGAAAAAAATACTATTCATAAAAAATTTATAAACCACATCTAGATTTTTTATGGCGGCTTCAAAATAACAAGGATTTATTTCAATAAATTCTTTAAGAAAAAAACATATATTTTTTTTCTTTTTTTGGAGCGAAAATTTTTGATTATTTTATTTTAAAATTTAATTTTCTATTATCTAAAAATAGATTCAGACATGATAACATCTCTAGTCCAGTTATTTTTTATATAAATAAAAATCTATATAACTTAACATAGAAATTTGATATGAAGATTAATCAATATAGATAAGCTATAAAAAAATTTATAAATTAGCATTTATACTTATTAATACTGCTCAAAGTATGGTTTTTTCATGTCAAGTTAACACCTGCACTTAAGCCTCGCTTAAGCAAAAAACAGTCAACAGTCAACTAACCTCATAAATGATGATGTGATTTAAAGGTGTAACAACCTACCAGATTTTCTCCAAAAGATGAAATGCTTCTTGAGGACTTAAAGAGCCTTCTAGGTTTTTATGTAATGTTTGTCGATATTGCAGCCATTCTGAGCTTTCTTTGTCAGCTAGAGGCCTTAAGTGTTTTACTGGCAGTTGTTGTCCGCATAACATAGTTAAATAACCATCTATTTCAAAAATGCTGGATTTAGGGATAAGATGAGCGATCGCGCGACAAACCCCACTATCTTGATAAAGTTCTACAAGATTTTGCACAGATCCCAAATCAGTTTTTTCTTGACAATACTTCCAAAAAGGGGTGTCTAATTTTCGGTTAAACTTAAAATGCAGGGTTAAAAAGTCACAAATCTCATCCCATAAATCAGCAACATATTGATTGGTAGCATCAATTAACTTGGGAGTTGGACGAAGATTGCTATCTTGTAAAGCTAGCACTACTCGCCAAATAGTTTCAACAATCATGTGCTGACCTGTAGATTCTAAAGGTTCTACAAATCCTGAAGCATTACCAATTGCAACGACATTATTAACCCAAAACCTTCTATATCTCCCTGACTTAAAGGATATTTTTCTTAAGTCATCAGTTGCGTCAGGGGTAAGGCTCAAATATTCTTGAATAGCTTCGTCTTGAGTACAGAAACTAGAAGAGTAGACATATCCAAAGCTGACTCGTTCTCTTAAATCGATTCGCCAACGCCAGCCAGAATTCATAGTTGTTGCTGTTGTAAACGGAAAAATTGGAGATTGGCGCTGACAATTTCCGACTATTGCAGAATCGCAAAAAAGGCGATGGCTAAAAGATATAAATTCTTCTTTTAATACTCCCCTAAGAAGTTGTGATTTAAATCCCGAACAATCTATAAATAAATCTGCCTCAATTTTTAAATCATCTTCACAACAAAGATGTTGAATATTTCCCTGCTCATCTAATTTGGCATCAAGAACTTCCATTTCTTGAATATCAACGCCTAAAGATGATGCTTTCATCGCTAGATATTTTATAAATTCATAAACATCTATATGATATCCAAAGCCATCAGCAAGTATTTGAATATTGCCCTGACCATCATGTAATAATGGTGAATGTTGCCTATCCATGAGGATTGAATATCTGCTAGCTTGCCTCATGTCATGCATACAATAAAACCCAGGAGTTTTACTGAGAGATTGTGAATCATATCTAAATTGCCGATCAAATGTGTAGTTAAAATGAGAAATATGGGGAACTCCCCATTCAAATTTAATTCCCAATTTCCATACTGGCCATATTGATTTATAAAATTCTTCTTGGGGAATATTAAGATGTTCGTGTAAAAATTGAGGAAACCAGGCTGTTGTAGACTCGCCTACACCTATTGCTGCGTGCTTTCGACTATATATTAGTAAGACCTGAAGCTGAGGGAAAAAGTGTTTTAATGTTACTGCTGACAATAAGCCTGCACTACTTCCGCCAACAATAGCAACTCGTTTGATATCAATATTCATAGTTAATTTTTGAGAAATCTAGTTTTATATCAACTCTGCCAAAAGCTTAAAATCCGAACTACAGGAATATCAAAGGCATGATGCGTTACTGAAAACCCTGTTATTTATTAAATGATAAGGTAGTAGTTGATATTAAGTCAAATAACAAGACCTAGTTTACCTTTGGTTCTTTGAATCAAAAACATACTCACTGCAAACATTGGCAGCACTAAATTTATTTCTGTGATTTGTTGAGCGATAAAAGTTTCAGATAAAACTTTGCCTCCGACTCTGACTGAATCATTTGATAAACCGTGCATCGCAATAGCTATGATGGTACTTTGCCCTAGTAGATTAAAGAAATAAGTTATTAAGATTGAAATCAAGATAAATTTACAGGTAAGAATGAAAAACATAGATAAAAAATTTATTACCCCATAATCGAATAATAAATTTATTTTCACGGGAATATGCCACATAGACCAGAAAAATCCCAGTATTATCGAAGCTTGTACAGGTCGGAAGCGTTTTTGTAATATAGGTAGAGCAAAGCCTCGCCAGCCATTTTCTTCAAATAAACCTCCAGCATCTAAAAACATGGCAATAATCAAGCCGAGCCAAAAATGAATCGAGAAAAAGTTGATATCCCAAACAAAATCCTTTTCAGGAAGTAGCCACTTATTTAAGCCAGCAGAAGCTAGATTCATTAAACTAAAGACTAATATGCAAATTACCCAAATTTTCAATGCATACTGCCAGTTCATACCTAGCTGCCAAAAACGAAATCGGTTTTTGAGTTCTAATAAGCCTTTTCGTCCGTAGGTAATACTAGCAACTATAAATACTGCAATATCTGGTGCTGCTACTTGTAAGATTGCTAATAGAACTCCAAAAAATGCTCCCGGTTCTGCTGATACTACCCGAAAAGCAGTTACTAAATCAGTATTAAATTGAATACCTGTTCTTTGGAGTGCTTGGTCTACTGCAACATCGGCACCAGTTAATAAAAATACTGGAATAATCAGAATTACAATTAAAACTGAAATGATGTAGTACCATACTAGTAGGTGCTTTTTTACATGGGCTGTAAGTTGTTTCACTAGATTCATGAATATGTGTGTTGGGAAGAAAAATTCTGGAACTAAAAATTAGAGTATCCCAGAAACTAATGTGGTAACAATTGACTAACGTAATGAATTAATATGACATATATCATATGACAGGAGAAAATTTTGCCGGACTAAAGCTGTGTGTATGCTTGATTTTTCCCTCTGGGGTGGGTCAATCATTAAGAAATTCTCAACTATGGACTCTTGACTATTGACTATGAAGCAGGTGAGTGTTGTTGTATCCAAAGCACAGCATGAATGCGATCGCGTAAACCCAACTGACTGAAAGATACGCGAGACATAATTGGATAAAATGATATGTCCTTTACTGCCAAGTTATCCTTTCTGTGACACAATGTTCAAGGGGCGATCGCTAGGGTAAAAGATGCGATCGCAAAAAGTTGGTGCAATAATTTCCAAAAGTTAACACTATCTTAATCACTACTTGATTGTAGGCCAGTAGGTTCTTTGTGTTGCCTTACACAGGCTGTCAAAGCAGAGAAACTTTCTGACTAGGAGTGAATATCAGGGCAAACGCATCTAAATTATTCTTGATCACAACCAAGGTTAAGAACCAACGAAAGAATCAGCATTTCTAGTTTGATTTATTTTCCAAGCCTCAAAGCGATCACTAAATCTATGTCAATAAGCACCGATTAATGCGATTGATTTTGAGCTTATTGACAATACCATCCTTTTATTGACATTTGTTGACTATTTCAGTAGACCGAAAAGTTTTGCGATCGCGCACAGAAAGATAGCTATAAAATTGATCATTGCCAAAAAAACCGTATTCTTAGATACATTCTTTGGAAAAACCCTTGAGCGACATTAAATAAGTAAAACTAATGAATTGCCTCAAAAGTTAAGGGTAACGCGCCCATCAAAACATAGTTCTGGTGTCGTGTTACGCAATTTTTGTAAAGTATGGAGGTAAAGAAGCAAAATTGAGGATTATTTAGTGTGGCTATAACTACAACTACCCCAGTTCTAACTGATAGTAAAACGTTGAACGAAGTAGTTAACTGTTTAACAGAAAATATTCCAATTCAGACTCAAGGTAAGTGTGAACAGAATAAAATTTTTGAAATTTTAATTCGAGCAGCCACCCAGAGAGATAGCATTGAAAATACTACCAAAGTCTTAAAGAATGTTCCGACAAGCAATGACATTCGTTACCATTTAGAAAAATATTCAGACCTCAAATCTCTAGAATCAGACTTAAATGCAGCACTTCAAAGCCGCTTACCAGATGGAATCCGACAAGGTAAACAAAAAATTGCTATTGATTTTAACTTAATTCCATATTATGGCGAACCATCGCCATCAGAAGCACCATATGTTTATAGAAGTCAAGCTAAAAGTGGCACTTGTTCTTTTTATGCCTACGCTACTGTCTATGTAATTAAGAAGAATAAACGAGTAACCTTAGCCATCAAAGCTATTCAACAACAAAATACTTTAGTTGCAATTATCACTTATCTTTTAGCTCTGATTGAGCCTTTGAAGCTGAAAATAGAACGATTGTATTTAGACCGGGAATTCTTCTGTGTGCCAGTCATCAGATGGTTGCAAGCTCTTGATATCCCCTTTGAAATGCCAGTAATTATTAGAGGCAAACATGGAGGTACTAGACAATTAATTAGAGGTAGGCGTAGTTATAAAACTACTTACACTTTAAACAGCGATAAATATGGCTCAGTCACTTTTCATGTGTGGATAGTTTGTACATATAAAAATGGTAAAAGACGAGCGCATGGGCGAGAGTTTTTTATTTACGCAGTCTATAAAGTCCAGTTATCTTTACACCTGATACATGATGACTATCGTCTTCGTTTTGGAATTGAGAGTAGCTATCGGATGAAAAATCAGTGCCGGATTAAAACTACTATTAAAAATCCCATTATTCGGCTTTTATTTGTAGCTTTGGCGTTTTTAATTATTAATATTTGGATTTATCTAGTATGGCATTATCTTAGCCGTTTAAAAAGAAGCTATCGACAAGTTCTTTCTCACCTATTTACCCTCAAACAGATGCTTGAATTTCTACGTCAAGCCGTAGACCGAAACTATGGGTTAGCCTGCGAAGTTTGTTTACCATCTGGCTGATTTTGGTTGAATTTCGAGGCTTATTTATAAGCGAATCTTATTATTCAAATCTCACAATCACCTTTTGTACATTTCCCAAAAAACGGTATCATACACTACTATTTTTTAGCGTTCGCAAAACTTTTCGGTCTACTGACTCTTCCTGACTCGCTTCCATATGACCCCCTTTTTTTTAGCACCCGTCTTAACCTGTCGGCACTTAGTTTCACGTTGCGATCGCTCTCTAATTTTTGAGTTAATTGAAAACTGTTGTATGTACGTGGTTCATTTTTCAGGCATTCCTCCAAAAAAACGATGTCTTCTTCGGTATACTTCGTTTTTCCCCCTCGACCTGCCAACTCCCAAAGACTCTCTAACCCAAGTTTTCGCCATTTATGTAAGACTTCTCTTACAGTTTGGGCAGTCCAGTTAAAGTGAGCAGCTATTTTTTCTACGTACCACCCATGTGCGTTTAACCTAATTATCTCTGCTCGGTCTTTAACCTTCTGTGGTACATCGGCAGTTCTTAAGTTTAACAGGGTTTTGTCTTGTTCACGAGTTAGGAATACCCTTATGCGAGCGCCCATATCTCAGTCACCTCGGTAGATACATTCTACGTATTTATTTATCTTTACATAGTTTGGTTTTTTCACGTCGTTCTACTTATCTAGGAAATCAGCAATATAATCCCTGGCTTGAAATCGGACAGGATTTCATCCAAAGAAAAAACTCTTTAGGAAAAGTTTATTACGAAAATAGCACTACAGGTGAAACTTACTATCCTGACTTATTAAATACAGAACATAGAGGAAAAGGACACTGGGATTATAAAGTAAATGGTAAAAAATGGCGTGTTTATGATGATGATTGTATAGAAGAGGACAAGCGATAAGTTAGTTGCAGTTTAAAGTGTGATGTCTGTATTAGTTATAAAATTTTATAAGGCGATCACATCTGATTATAGGTTATGTAGTATTTACAATTTATTGCTACCAGATCAGCTTTGAATGCGAGGCCCAACATTTGGTAGAATAAGCGTGCTAAGAAAGTTCGACCGAGCAAAAGTGTTAGGCGGTCGCACCCAAACCAAATGCTTGTAAGGCAACGCTTTGCACTTTAATGTACAAATAATTTCTTAGCTTTTTCTTACTCAAGAATTGCTTGAGGCAGATTTATAATGTAAATAAAAAAAGAATGGTAGAAACTCAGCTGGTTAAGTGCAAAGAGTTTCAAAAGTTAAGTTGTTGAATCAATTGTTCATTCCAATCTTTAGTTGTTGGTCGCAGTCGTTTAGCGTGAGGTAAAACCTCTTTTATTTGTTTAGCAATTTCATCAGCAGTCGCATCATTATCATAGGCAACAACTATAGTAGGAATTTTTGTAAAAAATTCGGAAGTTGGTACGCTAATAACACTATCTGCTGCCAAATATAAAGTTTTCTCTTTTGGGGGTAAAAGTGTTGCAATCGAAAGTACTTCGATGGGAGATTTGACAATAACTGCGCGAGAAATTTCATCGCTGGTTTGTCCACAAATTGTCAGATGGAACCATCCAGCAGTACGTTTAGTACCAATAGCAAACCCAACGAATGTGTTATCTCTACCCAGAGTACCGCGAAGAAAAGCACCTGTGGTTTCTCCAACCAAGTTTCGCATGATAAATACAGCATTTGCATTTTCGTCAGCGTAGATTAAACCGTTTGTGTGGAGAATATCAATTAAATATTCAGGGATTTTTCGTTGGACTGTCAAATAATTGTGTACATCTGGCCAATGAGTTCCATCGCTCAATGGTGGCTTGAAAGGAGAATTTAAATCGTATTTACTAATCTTTTCTACTTGAGAACGGATGTGATGAGTAAGAGCTTTAGTTAATTGGGTGGAAGAAAAATGCTCTGCTAACCATTTCAGTGCATTCTTAAAATTACATCGATTGACGTGCATCACTAAATCAATTGCGCCACCACCACCTTTTTGGTAAGTGCCAAAGTCATAAAATTTTGAATCAATAATGCTAATAATGTGTCCTTCTCCCTTCCATCGGTTCTGACCTTTTTTATCGGGAAAAAGTCCTAACTCGTAAGCCACATCATCTAAAGGTAAGTCTCGTAAAAGTTCCGCTTGTGCTTTCAACTGGGCTAGTTCTAACTCCAGTTCCAAAATGCGTTGTTCTAAACTCTGCCGTTCTCTTTCGGAAGCTAAAGCAGTAAGAGCTAACTGTTCTTTTTCCCTGAGTATTCGTTCTCGGTCAGCTAGTTGATAATTAACATTGTTGAGAGTAGGTTGAAGAGCTTCTTGAACTTGTTCAAGATATGTAACTGCGTTTTGATGTTGCTGAGGCTGAGGGAAAATTTCTCTGATATCTAAGTTAAATGTCTGCTGATTAACTTCAGCATAATATTTTTTGATATCTGTGTGTTTGGCTCTGGAACCTTTTATTCCTCGTTCGATGCCAAGATGTGCAACTGCATTAGCAAAGCTGTCCTGCATTTGTGACAATTTTTGTCTGCCATTGAATAGCGCTCGGCAGTTGAGTTTACCATGATTATCGAGCGGTACTATATAAGCATGAATATGAGGAGTTACTTCATCTAGATGTAACTCGGCTCTGACGACTCTATCAGTGTAACGTTCTAGCAACCATTTACTAGATGTTTCGACAAAATTATCTAAAAGTTCTTGGTTGTAAGTGCCTGGTTGTGATGGGTTTTCGGGACGGAAATATTGAGGGCTGGCACTCAATAACATTTCTATTGCCAAGACAGCATTAGAGCGGATTTTTTGGTTGCCAATCTTCTCTTTGAATAGAGTCTCCAGATCTATATCGTCAGCATTCCCAATTACCCGAATATTTTTTATAGATGGGTCTGCATTAGGAGTATCACGCTCTCTAGTGGTGTGCAAAGAGCTGCTTCCAAGTTCTCCCCAAGACTTGATTTTCTGAATTCTGCAAATTGCGTAAGTAGGCATATTTGCATCTTCCCACAGTCAGGATACAGAAATTATCTATGCTTGCTGGGTCAACATTTATTTTTATTTCTTAAAAATTATTTTACGAGACTTGACATTTAAAAGTGAACTACTTAGACTTGCCTAAAAATGTTTAGCTTTACCGTTTTTGTACCCTTACGCTTTAAGCAAGCTAGACGTAGCGTTTGCGTCAGGAGACACGTCTATACAAAAAAATTAAAGGTTTTGGTTAAGATTTTTGTTCACAAGGAGAGACTGGAGACTTTGATACCCGCTCAAGTCAGGATTGTGTAGTAAGTACTCTAAACGACTACACGAAAAAAATAATAGAAAAACCATAATGCCGAGAATCACAATCCCCGGTATCTTTATGATAGTTGTCTCCCAGACACCAATACAGCTAAGGTGTGGATTATGGGAACCTGGCCGCTATGCCTGGAAGCTGGAAAATGTTCAAATTCTCAAAGAACCCATACTAACTAGAGGTAAGCAGAGACTTTGGAATATTGAATTACCTAGGAGGGGCTGCACCAACGTCCCAGGCATCGCACCCCAATCGTTAGTAACCAAATTCTTAGAGAAAAATCCCGAACCATTAATACTCTGCCCTAGCTGCAATTCACAACACATATATTTAAGTGGCAGCTGCGGTATCTGTGGGTTAGAATCTATGAAGCGTACATAGCGAAAAGTCAGAGCGGCGGCTTCCGCCATAGACCCGAAGGAGCTTGCCAATAGGCATCTGAACTTTTCAAGACAGCAATTACAGGTAAATGATGACTCTTCAGTTGGCGATCGCCTATCTCTTCACGGTTTAATTGGGAAGAGAAAATTGACGGCGAGTGGAAGGACAGAAGTATTGGCTCTGTACCAGTGGGTGCGATCGCAATGATTAAATCTATGCAAAATCAAGGAGTTGCACTTGAGGAAATAATCGCTTTTATTAAAAAGTCAAAAATGAAAAATAAAACTTAATAATTTAGAATATGCAATTTTGGTAGATTGCCTTCAGACTAAAAGTAAATGGCTTAATAATAAAGCCTATATTACATATCAAGATAAATATAAAAGTAAAGTAAAAATGCCTAAATATCTAAATGGTCATCAGCCAACGATAGAGAAACTCAATGAATGGATTAAGTATTTTCATAATAATGGCTTTCTGGTAATTAACAATGTGTTAACACCTGAACAATGTGAACTTCTAAGAAATGATTTATGGTGATAGTCCACCGAGATGGTAAATCATTGTAAGGTTGTTGCTTAGGAAAAAAATTAATTTTATAAATTGTCTGCCTTAGCTGGTAAATAGTAAACTCTAAAAATGTGCGGTAAGCAATAAACTCAAATATTTTGGGAAAGCTTTCATTTGAATGAATACCATAATCACTGGGCTTGGCTTCTGAAATTGAAGATGCAGGAAACTCCATTCCATAATCAGTGAAGATGATTGCCTCTTGTGTAGGAAAATTGTGAAGATTAACTTTTAATCTCATTGCTAAATATGTAATAAATAATCCTCTTGAATTATTTAGCGAGTATAAGGGTCACATAATGCTCTGGTATAAGGGCTTCCTAAAGGATGTTCATTTTGACAGTCTTCAGCTAGAGATGGAGTTTGAGGGTAAAAGAAGATAAGTCCAGCCACTAATGTAAAAATAAATTTCTTCATAGTTTTATATTTTTGGGAAATAGTCGTTAAATAGCAAGACAAAATATTGAGTTAAATGTTTCCGATGCCGCCAGTATTAATTTTTTAGTGATATGGGCTGCTGGGAGTGCGATCGCCCTCCCGAATCAAGCGATCGCACCTTCCGGTAATGCTTTATCATGGCTCTGTCCAGATTTATTACATGGGTATGGAGTTGGGGGCAGGGCGGCCGCATCATGTCAATAAGGCTAGACTATTCTCAATAAGCTCAAAAATAATCGCATTAAGCCATGCTTATTGACAAAAATTTAGGCGATCGCTTTGAGGTTTGGACAATGGATCAAATGTTAAATGCTGATTTTTTCGTTGATTCTCAATTTCAGTAGTCACCAAGTATACTTTAGATGCGTTCGCCCTGGGGTTGGGGGCAATCGCATATCAAAAAGCGTCTATTGTCTTCTTAGTAAGTAGCGCGTGAGGTGGAAATCCTTCTCGTTTAAGCTGGTGTCCATTCATCAAGAATTCCATAACTTTTAGTAATCTCCGCCATCTCCATTACAAATTCTCTATTGAATATGACACCAAAATAAGTGCTGCCCTTATACTTTTTACCAATCCATGTTGGGTCAATTACTTCAAGAGAATTGTTAATTAACCAAGCATGAGATACGGAGAGATTACAGAAAGTCGCATCGAATCCTTTGATAATGTCCGATTTTTCTTGTCTGTCCTCAACACAATTGGAGTTTGGGGGATAGCTGCACTAATGATTACTAAGTTTTTTAGAGGAAATAAGGAAATTACAGATAGTGGCAAAATTTAACTACAAATCATCTCTTTCTCTGTTCCAAACAATTTTTTTAATTTCCCTGACTACTATGGGTACAGTGGTCATTATGCCACGTATTGTTGAATCTCAGACACCCAAAGAAACCTCCATCTCTCCTTTTTGTCAAACATTATCGGAGAAATTTAGTCCTTTTGGGAATATGGGGAATAGTCCCGATTTATATGCAGCATTAGAACAGGCGATCGCCAAAGGTGGTGATTTGAATCAACCCTGCGATATGTTTGATGAAAAGTGGCTACCCCTCAACTTTTTGCTATCTACCAACGAAGTATTGGCTCAACGTTTAATCCAAACTGGGGTGAACGTGAATGCAAAGGATGGTAAGGGAGATACTCCCCTGCATTATTTAGGAGCATCAACAAAAAATGCCCAATTGCTGCTAAGTAAAGGAGCAAAGGTGAATGTCCGCAATCAGAACGGAAATACCCCACTGCATAATGTTTTTGGTCAAAAAACGGCTGCTGTCATCAAACTTTTAATCAATCAGGGTGCTGAGGTTAATGCTAGAGACAAAGAACAAATGACACCCCTACATTTTGCTGCCAATTCTGGAAAAGCAGATATTACCCAGCTATTGATTCGCAGTGGTGCGGATATAAATGCCCGTAGCAATCAAAACTGGACTCCACTGCACTACGCAGCCTCTCATCCAGAAGTGACCAAAAAACTCATCCAAGCAGGGGCGAATCTCACGATCCAAAATCGTGAATTTGTTAGAGCGACATATCGCCACTCAAAAATCCCCTGGTAGTGGAACAACTACAACCAAAGCAACCGCAAAACTTCAGCAATTGCTCAATGCCAAAAACTGGAAGGCTGCTGATCAAGAAACCCGTCGTCTCCTATCCCCTCAAAAAGACCCCTACGGGCCTAACGCTGCGACCATACCCCTAAATTTAATTCAAGAGATTGATCGAGCTTGGTTAGGAGCTAGCGGTGGAAGGTTTGGATTCAGCGTCCAAGCCAAGATTTGGCAACAAGTAATAGCAGCTCATCCCAAAAATTCCGAAAGAGCAGTCAATGCTTTTCGCGATCGCGTCGGTTGGAAACTTAAAGCTCCTCGAACTGAAAACGATTTTATTAGCAGCGACTGGCTGAATGAATCGGAACTCAATTATTCATTGCAAGCTCCCATTGGTCATTTACCCTGGGCTGGTGTTTCAGACGCACTTGTGCAGTCAGTTGCAGTTCCTCCCCCTGGACAACACTGTGGTAGCTGTACTGTGGATGCAATGCACCTACGGCATGGGCGATTTTATACATATCTACCCCAACTTTTTGCGCGGGTTAAAATGGCATTGAATATTTTTGTGCCGAAAAAATAATCTGACCTGTGCAAGTAGCAATTCAACTAAGAACTCTAGTGCGATCGCTTTCCCATTTTCCTCTAAGAATATATTGTCAACACAATTAAATTACTTTCGCGCTCAGTTTACCTAATGCCATCTCCAAACGGCGGGTGAATTGTGATGGGCGATCGCTCATTAGTTTTCCTTGCTTGAATGGAAGAGGTGATGCTTGCGGCGGTAAACTACGCCCCCTTGAAAACCATACTTTTATTACTACAACTAAACTTGAAAACTAGCGAAGCCCACCGGTGATGTACAGCGTTTCGCCAGTAATCCAGGCGGAATCAGAGGAAGCAAGAAAGACAACGGCAGGGGCGATGTCCTGTGGCTGTCCAATGCGACCTAGTGGTGTTTGCGCTTCAGTTTGTTGGCGACCTTCGCTTTCGGTAATTCCTGCTGTGTGCGCACCTTCTGTTTCCACCATGCCAGGATTGATGGAGTTTACACGGATGCGGCGGGGGCCTAACTCTTTAGCTAGCGACTTCGTGATGGCATCAACAGCTGCTTTGGTAGCGTTATAGATTGCGGCATTCGGGGGTGTAAGGGTGCTGACAATCGAACTAATATTAATAATGCTGCCGCCTGCCGAGTCGAAGTGCTTTACAGCTTGCTGTGAGGTGAGGATCAATCCCAGGACATTTATATCGAATTGCTTATGGAAGTGCGCTTCTGTGATGTCTTCAAGTGGTGCAAATTCATAAATTCCCGCATTGTTGACCAAAATATCAACCCTGCCCAATGCTTGCTGTGTTTCTGTAAACAGATGTTCAATCTCTGCTTTTTTGGCAACATTTGCCTGAACTGCCATCGCCTTTCCACCGGCGCTAATAATCTCATCCACTACGCGATCAGCCCCTTGTTTGCTAGAGGCGTAATTGACAACCACTGCTGCACCTTCGGCTGCCAGATGTTTGGCAATCGACGCACCGATGCCTTTAGACGCACCTGTAACAACTGCGACTTTCCCCTGTAGTTTTGTCATGCCTGCGATCCCTGTGGTTATTGGGTTGAAAATATCTGTCCGAAACGGCTTTGTTGCAAGAATGCAAGTTCTTTATTTAAGATACCAGTTAATTGAGAGTTAACACACTTCGTTATATCAACGGTAACGATAAAAGTCACACAACAAATTACCGTTTTAGCGATCGCTCCTTTGCCACTTTCTAAGAGAACTAAGTAAGTCGGTGCAATAAAACCAAACTATGTGAAGAAAAGTAAATAAGGCTCAAACTCTTTCTCCCCCTGCCCCCTGCCTTATTCCAACAATAATTATTTACGCCGACCTACTTAATCCCCCCACACTGCCATAAATTCTTCCCACTCCTGGTCAGTTTGGGGTGCTTTGTCTTTGGTCAGCCCCACTACTCGCGCCAGCTTCCTGGCTTGGTCTATGCTCTCGCCAATTTCTATCAACTGGTGTTCTAGGTTGGGGTCGTAGCCTTGGGGACTTCCAAGAAATAAATTACTCAGAAAAAATCATAAGTGGACAATCAAGAGATAATGATAATCATTCCGAGGGGGTGAGTGGTGGTTGCCGACGGCAACCACCA
>NZ_JACJRE010000051.1 GCF_014697075.1 Tolypothrix sp. FACHB-123
TACCCTTAAACGAGCGCCCATATTTTAGCCACCTCGGTAGATGCATTCTCCGTATTTACTTATCTTTACATACTTTGGTTTTTTCATGCCGACTTACTTAGTAGCAAAAAAATAGACATTATTATTCTGTTCTAAATAACCAACAAACCAGCCGATTTCTGGTTTACTACTGATTAACCATCCTGTTTTTGCTCGTAGCGTGTATTTTGGAGTTTGTTCGCGTACCATGATATCTTTTACCAGTTCCATTGTCTGCTGAGAAAATGGTAAATTACCTTGATATAAGCGTTGCAAAAAATTAATTTGCTCTTTGGGTGTAATTTTTAATGGCCCTTGTAGCCAAAAGCGATCAATATCTGCGGCTGTACCAATTTGACGGTTACCATACCCCACTTTATTAATAAATTCCTGCATCCGTTCATATCCCGCTTTACGCGCTAAAACTTGATAAAACCAAACGGTAGAATTTTTGAAAGCTTGACGCAAATTTGTATCCTGATTCCAAGTTTCTATCTCTCGCTGAATTCCATCCCAAGTGAGAACAGCCACATCATTAGCAATAACTCCTGTTTCTAACGCCACCAGCGAATTAAAAATTTTGAATGTCGAAGCGGGAACCATTGCGGTAGCGTTGCGTTGTGGATTGTGTTCGTAGGTGCGATTATTTTTTGAGTCGTAAATTACAATTGAACCTTCCACCCCCAATTGTTGGAAATGTCTGCCTAAATTTGGTGTCGCCGCAACTATTTGATTATTGTTAGCAATTGTAGAAGAATTAGCAACACTAGAAATTGCTGGCGAACTAATTGTAATGAATAGAATTAAGCTGCCAATAGCTGTAAAAATGAAAGATGGCACTCGCCATGTATGAAACAAAGCTTTTCTCATTGTCAATGGGATGTAACAATCAAGGGGATATGAAATTAGTAGCTGCACGTACAGCAGTAGCGATCGCATTTTCCACAGCAATATCCTTCTGCGGATAGATGATATTTTCCGAGACAGTACGCTGGGCAACTACACCGCAGACAGCCGCAGCCGCAAATTGATATACTCCCGCCATTTTAAACAGAGTGCCACATTCCATTTCATAGTTCAAGATATTCAAGTGGCGATATTCGGCGGTAATTCCTTGGAGCGATCGCATTAAATAAGGATTGGCTGAATCTGTGCGTTCCTGTCCTTCGTAAAAGGTATCCACCGAAGCCGTAATTCCTAAATGATGCTCAAAGCTTAACTCTTGTGCTGCTTTCACCAACGCCACCGTGAGAAACGGATCGGCTGCGGCTGGATATTCCACAGGCGCAATATCATTTGCTGCACCTTGGCGACATAACGCCGCACTACTGATGACAATGCTACCCACCGACACATGAGGTTGAATCGATCCGCAAGTCCCAATGCGAATAATTTGCCGGATACCTAGCTGTATCAACTCATTCACGACAATACTTAAAGAAGGCGCACCCATGCCGCTAGTAGTAGATAAAATAGGGCGATGGTTAGCTAAATAGCCCAGATAGCTATTCAACCCCCGATTCTCTGACAATAAGCGTACATCTCGGAAATGAGTTTGCGCAATCAAACGCGCGCGTTCCGGATCTCCAGATAATAATGCAATTTCCGGTGGAGAAGTACTCAAGTCTTCTTGTCCAAAACCAAGATGATAGAAGCGTTTACCAGTCATATATTGTCAAAATATTCGCTAGAAATTAAGGGAACTCCAAAAAATAAATTATGCCAAATTGTAGTGGTAACCCCGCCCCTACAATTTGCGGGTTTGGTAAGTTAATGATTGGAATATTTTTTTATTTGGAAGTCTCTAATAGTTTATTGTCAGGATTTCAGCTCTCAAATTAGGACTAAAAAGAAAATCATAAATATAAATCATTTTATTCTTGAATCTCATTAATAACCTATTAATGGTACCAACAGTCATCGAAAGTTATATTTTTTTGTCAAAATCAATTTATTTTGTTTATTAGTTCTAATATGGAATTTTATAACCTCAGCGAAAATATCTTCTACGAGGCTCGTAGACTAGGCAAAACGACAGGAGTCAAATTACTCAATTCAAATCTAATGTTTCAAACAGGAGATAGACTGTCATGCCGCAACAAAATGCTGCTCAACTTTTTAAAGCTGTAAAACAAGATCAAGCATTAAAGCAAAGACTAAAAGCCACATCCAATCCAGAAGCCTTTATCCAAATTGCTAAAGAACGTGGCTATAATTTCACAGTTGCAGAATTAGAAGCAGAAATTGCCAAATTATCTGAAGAAGATTTAGCAGCTATTATCAATCCTGGATGGGGCCCTAGACAGCACATTCATCCTAGATAATTTTGCATCTAGGTAGTTGCAAGATTGATTAACAATCCTCAAGCTGGTGTATGACTTTTTGTGTTAAGTTATCCTTCAAAAAACAAGCCCACCTTTGTGGGCTTTGTAACAATAGCCCCAGGCTTCTAGCCTGCGGGCGTTATTTTTGGGTATGCGAGAAACTTTTTCTCATTGAAAAATACCCAGTGCCCATTTCCTATTCCGAACTCCCATCTCTTCTACCGAGTTCGTAAATACCGGAACCGATGCAAGCAAGTATACCAGTACTGATACCCCAACTCGGCCCTAAACTAATTTCTACACCCCAGTGGACTAAAGCACCGACTATCAAAAAAGGCACAATACTAAACAAAGAAGCGTAAAAAGCGTTTTGGGATTCTCTAGCTTTGCGAGTTTTCTCAAATTCTGTTTTGCTAGTGTAGAGCGATCGCTCAGCAAAGTTAAACCAACGGTTAAGTTGCTCAATTACCCATTCACTCACCGAGGAAAAAGCTAAATATAGAGCCAAAGACCACAAACTCGCTCCCGCGATCGCAATTGTGTCCAATTCAAACTGGAAGGGCCAAATATCTGTCAGCATAGTTTGTCGGCGTCTTGTAAAGGCACAATTTTAGCTATAAAGCTTTGATGAATGTCAAATTAATCTTTTAAGTAAATTAACTTAACAGCCTTTTGCCGGATTGGCAACTATCTTGAGAGTATATTATCTCAGCGATCGCTGCTTTTTTGACTAATAATGTATGAATTAGTATCATCAATATATCCGTAAAAACTAGCAGAAACATTTATTATTAAAAATTACTTAATCCGTAATTACTAGCTAAACACTATGCTAATTAAAGATTATACTTGTCTACTGAAATGTATTAAAAATACTGATTATCTATAGTTTTGCGGTTTCTGATTTTAATAGCTAATCAGACAGACTTGACAGTTAAAAAAGCATGATAGCCTAAGCTAGGCAACTTGACATAGTAATATGTACAAGCCGTATATTGTGATGTAAACAATACTGAGATATCCATCATTAAGTAGCTTTCGTTGTGACTTTTTTAACCAAATTAAATTGAATTTTCACAGCAATTTATCAAGCGTTTTATTAGATTGAGGAATAAAAAAATGAATCAGCGGCAAAAAAGAGTAATTGTATCAGGAGCTACTTTATTAATGTTAGGGTTGAGTCTTGTAAGCCTAATTACTCTATTGCCTAAGCCAGAAATTGCTAGAGCTAGGGAAGCCAAGTCAAACAAAGCAAATAGAGGTAATGCGTGGTTAGCCGCTTCTTTTCCGGTAGAAAACTTTCAAGCTTACACTTCTGCCTTTGGTTATCGCCGTTCCGCTACTGGTGGCGATAACTGGGAATTTCATGGCGGCTTAGATATAGCTGCTCCCCAAGGTAGTTACATTCGCAATTGGTGGGCTGGTAAAGTCATTAAAGTAGGCGATCGCAATGCCTGTGGTACCCATATCATCATCAAATCTGGAGCCTGGGAGCATACCTACTGTCATATGGAAGGACATGTCGAAAGCATATCTGGTCGCCGTTATTTAGTCGATCGCGCCGCCGGAATTCAAATTGCTGAAGGTCAACAAATACCCAGTGGTATCCGAATTGGTAGAGTTGGTATGACTGGACGTACCACTGGGCCTCACCTGCATTGGGGACTCAAATATGACAGCAACTATGTAGATCCAGCAATGGTGCTACGGGAAATGTTTTCTCAGCAGCAAATTTCCAGAAAAACAGGGTCAACAGTTAATGCTCAACAGTCACAAGTCATCATTGAAGAGTCACAATATACTCGCGATCATGGTTATTAACTGAAAGTTAAGATTTTGGATTGAGATTTTCAATGGAAATCTAGTCCAAAATCTAAAAATTGTTACCAATTCTCCATACTAGCTTGATAAAACTTTATACATTCCGGAAAACATACTTCCTACAGTGAAGTTTGGCTCAAGTTACTTTATTTACTTGAGATATGCTCAGCAAACTATCACCTCGGAAGTTAGGATTGTTACTACTATTACTGTTACTGGGAACACCCTCAATTGCATCATCACAAGCACAGCGCAATAACCAAGAAGAAATATTAATTGAAGCCGTTTCCGTAGATCAAGTTGATGTTTTGAAAAAGTACTTAGATAACGGTGGCGATCCTGATAGATATTTTGCGTTGGCGGTAAGTAATGGTTCAATGCAAAGTGTAGAATTGATGCTGCAACGAGGAGCAAATGTCAATATTTCCGATCCCAACGGTATAACTCCGTTAATGGTTGCAGCTAGGTACACTTATCGTGCGGGAACCGAAATGACCAAATTTTTACTAGATAAAGGTGCTTTAGTAAATACAAAAACTCAAAAAGATAGCACTGCACTGATGTTTGCTTGTTCACCAGTAGCTCAACACTATGAAGATGAGTATGTCAAGGTTGTGAAGATGCTAATTGCTAAAGGCGCACAGCTAAATGTTAAAAACCAGCTAGGAGCAACACCCCTGAGTATAGCAACTCAAGGTAATTGGCAGAAAATAGTTGCTGTTCTCAAGAAAGCCGGGGCCAAATTTTAAATTTGGTTATTTATCTGCTTACCTGGACAAAAGTATTAGTTTACTAGACTAATAGACTTAGCAATAATCACAGGTTTCTTCAAATAACTTGTATAGTCTTCGTCTGGTAAATTTAAATTAAAATCTCTTTCAATTTCAGGAATTACTAATCTCCGAACCTCACCTTTAATTTCAATTCTTTTATCACTATTAGTTGGTAACTCAAACGCTACATCTGAGGCATTTACAACTAATAGAGATTCTTGGCTATTTCCTGGGCGATCGTTGATGATAAAAGAACTGGAGTTTACTGTCTGAACTGGCTTGCTTCTAATGGTGATGGTTTCTCCAATAAATTCTCTTGTATTTGTATTTACTTCTGAAGTACTAGTAAGATTGGGAAATCGATTACTACCCTGTCCATCGGTGTAGTCCCATTTTACAAAAGCAGCTATCAATACTAAAGTAGCTAACAATAATGCATCTTGCAGCCTTAATGTCCGAGGACGACTTTCAACTTTAGCATCACTAGTAGCATCTTGATTAGATTTACTGCGGTCAAATATATTCATGATCGGAAGATATTAAAAATAATTACTTACTTTGTGGAAATTATTTGCCGATTTTTGCTTTTCTAGATAAACACTAAGGAAGATATGAATAATCTCCCTTAGTGAATAGATATCACTACCCTGCACCTAATTTCAGCAGCTAATGCGGTTATATTCTGCAAGCTAATTAATAGTTAAATTACAGAATATTTGGCATTGGCTTGTTGTCCAAAAACTTTAGAATTAAATATTAATAAAAAAACTACATAATTTTCTTCCTACTTAGGTGATAAAATTTATATACAAGAGTAATTAGTAGCAATACTATAGATATACCTACATACCTCCAATAGTAGAGATCTTATAGATTTGCTGAATCGGCATTGATTGCCATACAAAACTTAAAATCAAAATCTAAATTAGGATGCAGAGATTGAATTTTAACCAAAACCTTTACTTTATTACTAAAAATAAACTATGACTAAGGTCAAAAATTTGCATATGGAGTCTACTAACTCGACAAAAAAGCAGGGTAAATCATTACCGCCAAAGCTGATTATTCAGTTAGGTAGGTTTGTATGGACAACGATGTGGCAAACTATGATGTCGAAAATTGCTCCGCGCAATCAGTCGGGAGAGTATATTCGTCCTAGCAGTCAGTTGAGAAATTCTATTAATGCCGAGAAAGGTAGTTTTTATCCACCAGCTACAGGGCGTTATCATCTGTATGTAGGACTGAGTTGTCCTTGGGCGCACCGCACCTTAATTGTCAGGGCTTTGAAGGGATTAGAAGATGCAATATCTGTAACTGTGGTTATTCCTTCAGCGATCGCAGGTGGTTGGATCTTCGATGAACCAGAATTAGATTGTGCTAGTCTGGCGCAATTATATCAGCTGGCTCAACCAGGTTATAGCGGCAGGGCTACAGTGCCGGTTTTATGGGACAAACAAACGAATACTATCGTTAATAATGAAAGTGCAGAAATTATTGTCATGCTGAACTCAGAATTTAATGAGTTCGCTAATAATCCAACAATAAATTTGTATCCAGAAGAATTAAAAGAAAAAATTGATAGCTGGAATGAGAAGATTTATCACAGTGTAAATAATGGTGTTTATCGTTGCGGCTTTGCCCAAACCCAACAAGCTTATAATCTAGCTATAGATGAACTATTTACCACTTTAGACGAAATTGAAGCCGCACTAGAAACCAGTAGATATTTGTGTGGAAATGTTCTTACCCTCGCAGATGTGCGGCTATTTACAACATTATTCCGCTTTGATGTGGCTTATTATGGGATTTTTAAATGTAATCGCCGGAGAATTCAGGATTATCCTAACTTAGGAGCTTATTTAAGGGATATATATCAACTTCCTGGTGTTGCTGACACCTGTAATTTAGAAAGCGTGAAACAAGACTATTATGGCAATTTATTTCCGTTAAATCCTGGCGGGATTATTCCTTCCGGGCCCGATATGTCATATTTATTAAAATCACACGATCGCGATCGCATCGGTTGAAAAATAAAATGCGATCGCGTTGACTGGGTGAGCGAAAAATTATCACTCATGCTCACCCTCACTAAAACTACAGCCTTAAGCAGTACCAGCAGCACTATCGGGCTTGTTAAAAGTAGAACCGCCATTCCATGAAAGCATCAACCGTGAAACACCAGTGAAGAGAATGCTGACACCGAGTAAGGTTCCAATCAGCCAAGGTGCATTAAAAGGCCATTGAAACCAAATCATCACACCCAAGATTAAAGTGATAATACCGTCACCCAATACCCATGTCCAGTTTTTTTGGGGACGCAGTTTAAATGCGAGAATTAACTCAAACACACCTTCAGTTAATAAGAAGCTACCCAGCAATAAAGTTAGAGTCAAAATACCCGTAGATGGGTAAATCAACAGCATTACACCAGTTGCAATGTAGAGTACGCCTAACAACACTTTCCAAACCACACCGCCAGAAGTACGGGTGTTATATGCATAGAAGAGCTTAGCAAATCCAGCCGAAGCCAGAATCACAGCTACCCAGGTTTCCGCAAAAATTGTTGAGACAGCAGGAAGTGCGATCGCAATAATTCCTAAGACAATCAAGAGAACACCAGTTAACAGAGACTTATTATCACTCTTGTTAATTTCATTAGAAACATGAGAAACATCGCTTGTCATAGCAATTTTTCCTTAATACCTATTTATTGAACTCTCAATTTAGGCTAAGGAATTTTTGCCTATGAAGACATCACCCTAGGGTAGACTCATCGGTTTAGCGAAAGTTACTAGGTAATAATCCGTAAGAAGTACAAAATCAACAATAACCCCCACGCCACGCCCAATGCCCCATGCCCATTTTCAAGCTAACATTTAACTTAACTAGTTTACTTAGAAATCATGCGTCCGATTATTCAACTATTTGGACAACTTTTTGCAGGGGCTTACCGACGCTTTACGCAAGCGTTGGATTATCCTGAGTTAACGCAGATATCTGTGCAGAAGGAAATTTGCGATCGCCTGATCAACAGCGAGTATGGTAAAAGTTTAGGAATTCGTTCTCTAGGAGATTGGCAAGCTGTACCTATAGTTGATTACGATGGGCTAGAACCCTGGATTTTAGGACAAGAAAAACGTCAACAAATTCCCCTCACCCCAGAACCAATTTTATTTTATGAAAAAACCTCTGGTAGTACTGGGGCGATAAAATGGATTCCCTATACTAAATCTTTGCGGCGCTCGTTTAATCAGATGTTTTGTGTTTGGGCACATGATTTGATTGTACATGGCCCGAAATTTTCAACGGGGAAAATTTACGCCTCTATCTCGCCACAACTAAATGTAGGTGATTCCCAATCTTTACAGGATGACTTAGATTATTTAGATGAATGGTTGCGTTGGTTATTGCGTCCTTGGTTAGTAATGCCAAATCGACTAAATCGCCTCCATAATGTCCAAGAATTTAAACATCAATTGGCTTTGGCTTTATTACAAGCACAGAAGTTAGAAATTATTTCAGTTTGGAGTCCGAGTTTTTTACAAGTACATTTAAACTACATTCAAGAAAATCGGGAGTTATTAGCAAAGGAATTAAAAGGAGTTATATCAAGCGATCGCTTGCAAATTCTCCAATCAGATAATATTCCCTGGATGCAGCTATGGTCAAATTTAAAGCTGATTTCTTGCTGGGATAGCGCTAACGCCGCCGATTCAGCCAAGGGATTGCGATCGCAGTTTCCGGGTGTATTTGTTCAGGGTAAGGGTTTGCTAGCCACTGAAGCACCGATGACAATTCCTTTAATTGCAGCGGGGGGTTATGTTCCGGTGTTGGATGAAGTTTTTTTTGAGTTTGAGGATGATACTGGCTCTTTGCATAAGTTACACGAACTCAGCATCGGTGATGAATACGCGATTATTTTATCGCAAAAAGGCGGTCTTTATCGTTATCGCATAGGCGATCGCGTCCGCGTGACTCATTACTATCGTCACACACCCTGTTTAGAATTTCTCGGAAGAAATCAAGACATCAGCGATTTAGTCGGGGAAAAATTGTCAGCTACCTTTGTGCAGGATGCTTTAAATAGCCTGAATTTGCCAGGAAATCATTTTCAGAGTTTGGTTCCCGTTAACAACCCACCTCACTATATTCTGTTACTAGATTCAGCGCCGCAAACCCCCCAAACCATTGCGCAACAACTAGATAAAGCTCTATCACAGTCTTATCACTATAATTTAGCGCGATCGCTCGGTCAGCTTGCACCACCAGAAGTATTCATATCACAACAAATCCCAGAATTGTTCACCTCAATTCGCCTCCAAAAAGGTAGTATTTGGGGAGGTATTAAGCATCCAATTCTCGCAACATCACCAATTAACACGGAAATTTTAGCAGCATTAAAATCTATCAATTCTCATAATTAGTTAATATCAAGTAATCTTTATGCAGTCAGTTAAAGTAGCGTTTCTCTCAACAGTATTAGGCTTGTAAATCAATAATTTAAATGTAATTTGATTACAGGAATAACGATACAAAAAAACTGAAGTATGTATAGCCGTAGCCAGATATATTAGGACATCAAGCCAAAATAAAATCCTGACAATAAAAGCCTTTAGAGTCAGTCAACAGTCAACACTTCGGCAAGCTCAGTGCATCGCCGTCAACAATCAACAGTCAACAGTCAACAGCTATAAATAAAACTCAATTCAAAGCTATTTTCTTATGTTGGGCGATCGCTGAGCTTATATAATTGCTGCCTACAGCCTGATCTTAACGATAAATAATCACGCCAACCTAGTTAAACATACCGTAATTATCCCAATGGGCATACATAGTGAATACCTGACAAAATTTCACACATTTCATGGATATATTCTTCTTAGATCAGGCTTTTTATAAAAACTCGATGAATTATCTGTAAATTTTATATTTAACGACTTTAAGAATAGATTAAATCAAGGTAAATTCTTACTTATTATCTCTGATATAGAGCATTTTTCGGCAAAATATCAGCAACATTAGTTGTGTAATAAGTAATCGTAAATAATAATGGCGACCTCAGCAAATTTCCGCATTGATGAATTTCGTAATTCGATTAACGCTATTTTTGATACTAAGCTTAATCGTTGGTTCGCTTTAGAAAATTCCTCAGTGCTGATTGAGGTTAAAACTAAAAATGGAGAATTAGATCTGACAACTTTAAAACGAATTGATATTCATAAAGTTGGATTGCAAAATCCCCAAGGGCTGACAATAGATCCAGTTACAGGAAGCTTGATTATCTTAGACCGAGGTACTAAACAGCAGATTTATCAAATTCAGCCAAATTCTCAAGGTAGTTTCGTCAAACCTAGCTTGGTTACCCAGATAAATCTCCCAGAAAATCTACCGAATCTTAGCAGTATCAAGCTGAATCCTCAAAATGGTAATTTTCTGGTAGAAAGCTCTTCACATCAAATTCAGTATGAATTTACCCCCGCTGGTAACATTGCTTCTGAACGCTATCTATCAGGATTGGAGCTAGACAGTCAGCCTGTTTTAGTTACTGATAATACTATCGATAGCACCTTAACAGCCAGAACTGCGGATTCATCCTTGATGCTAGTTCAGACGATGGAGACAACATCTGTTCTTTCTGCTCCCACACTAGTACAGACTATCTACACATCTGAATTTGCCCCTCCAAGTCCCGATCCATCGGGGATTGTTTATATTAGTCATTTGGGTTCACTGTTGATTTCTGATGGTGAAGTTGATGAAATGCCTACCTACTTCACAGGTAGGAACCTGTTTCAAACAAGTCTGAGTGGGACTTTGCAACGGACTTTGACCACGATGAGCTTTTCCAACGAGCCAACAGGGATAGCCTATAATCCAGCAAATCGCTTCCTCTATATTTCCGATGATAACAAGGGTCGGGTTTTTCAACTCAATCTCGGAGCCGATGGCAATTACAACACTGCTGATGATGTGGTGAGTTCTTTTAGTACTACTGCTTGGGGTAGTACTGATCCAGAAGATATAGTCTATTCACCAACCACAGGGACTTTATTTGTTGTTGATGGTCTGGGTGAACAAGTTTATCATGTTACCACCAGCGGCACTTTAATTAGCCAATTTGATACTGAGATCTTGGGACTTCACGATCCAGAAGGGATTACCATCGATCCTAGTAGTGGGAACCTGTTTATGGTCGGTTTCCCGTCTAACTTGGTGTTTGAAATCACAACTTCCGGTCAACTTGTCCGTACCTATGATATTTCTGCGGCGAACGCCATCAAGCCAGCGGGGATTACGATTGCACCCAGTAGTCAAAATCCTTATCTGCAAAGCCTCTACATTGTCGATCGCGCTATTGATAATGATACCGATGCCAATGAAAATGATGGTCGCCTCTACGAATTTGCTCTAGGTACTCCTGTCCCCAATCAAGCACCAGCAGTATCCGCAGGTCAAAATCAAGTAGTGTTGTACAAAGCCAACCTTGACGGTTCTGTAAGCGATGATGGTTTACCAAATCCTCCAGGAAATTTCACTACTGCATGGAGTGCGATTAGCGGGACTGGTCAAGTATTTTTTGCCAATCCATCTGTACAGGATACTACGGCTACCTTCTCTACTCCCGGAACTTACACTGTACAATTACAGGCAAATGATGGGGAATTAACGGGTAGCAGCCAGAAAACTATCCAAGTTTTAAATCCTGCATCGACAAAATTTGTCAGCCTTGGCGGTAGTGGGACTATTGGCGGAGTCAGCTTTAATCGCCAAGACATCCTCGCATACGACCAGTCAAATAATCAATGGTATATGTATTTCGATGGCTCTGATCTGGGCTTCGGTAGTTCCTACCTGCGAGATTTTCATATTAATGCCGATGGCTCAATTTTGTTTGCTTTAAATAACCCGGCGATCTTGGCTGGTGAGTTGGCAGTAGATGATTCGGATATAGTGAAGTTTACGCCCATAACTACAGGTGAGTTTACCAGTGGAACCTTTGAACTTTATTTTGACGGTTCGGATGTAGGATTAAGCACCGATTCTGAGGAAATAGATGCGATCGCTATTGCCCCAGATGGTAATTTGGTCATTAGTACAAAGGGTTCTTTTACAATTCCTGGAGTATCCGGTTCCGATGAAGACCTGATCAAGTTCAATGCTAGTAGTTTAGGTCAAAATACAATTGGTACCTGGACAATGCTGTTTGACGGGTCTGATGTTGGTCTAACTAACTCTTCTGAAGATGTGAATGGTATTTGGTTCGACGCTAATAGTAACAAAATCTTCCTGACTACCGAGGGATCTTTTGGCGTTCTTGGTGCAACAGGGGATGGTGCTGATATCTTTGTATTCAACCCAACCTCTCTTGGCGTTAATACCAGTGGTAGTTTTACCCCCTTCTGGGATGGTTCAAACAATGGAATACCAGCTGGGATTGCTGTTGAAGGTATCAGTATTGCTCCTATTGTCTAGTTTAGAGTCAAATGCCCAATGCCCATATTTTAATTACAACCTCTGCAATACCTGTTTCAAAACCATCGCTGTCCAATCTACATCAGCTGCGGTGGTTTCCCGTCCTAATGTAATGCGAATTCCACCCAAAGCGGCTTTTTCGGAATAGCCCATTGCTAATAATATGGGACTGGGACTGAGTTTACCGCTATGGCAAGCTGCACCTGCACTAATACCAATACCAGCTAGGTTCATTTGTCGGACTATGGTTTTACCGCTACGTTTTTCACCATCGGCGTATTCCCAACAAAAACTTAGATGATGGGGTAGACGGTGTTCGCGATCGCCTGTGGAAATTAAACCAGGTATATCGACTAACTGGGCAAATAAGCGATCGCGTAACTGAATTAAACGCGGTGTTTCTGTGGACATTTCTTGGGCTGCTAGTTCAGCCGCTACACCAAAACCAGCAATTACCGCTGTTGCTTGAGTACCAGAACGTAGCCCCATTTCTTGTCCACCACCACCAAATAGGGGTACTAACTCTACACCAGGACGGACATACAATGCTCCTGCACCTTGCGGCCCATATATTTTATGACTAGATAAACTCAGTAAATCTACGGAAAAAGCTTCTACGTCAATGGGCAATCGTCCCACAGCTTGCACTGCATCCGTATGGAATAATACCCCATTTTGGCGGGCAATAGCTGCTAATTCTGCGATCGCTTGGACAGTTCCAACTTCACTTTGACCGTAAATCACAGATACTAAGACCGTATTATCTCGCAACGCTGCGGCTAAATCTGCGGGGTTAACTCTGGCTTTTCCATCTACCGCCAAACGAGTCACTTCCCAACCCCACATTTCCAGCAACCGTGCTGATTCAGAAATAGCGGAATGCTCAACACTAGAAATAATTATGTGTTGGGGGACATTGTATAACCGAGCTACGCCCATAATTGCTAGATTATCAGCCTCAGTACCACCAGAGGTAAAAATAATCGACTCCACAATAGAGGCGTTAATTAATCCTGCTACTTGGAATCTGGCTGTTTCCAAAACTGTTGCGGCTCGTTGTCCCCACTCATGTAAACTAGAAGGATTCCCCCATTGTTGAGTGAAAACTTTTTGCATAGCTGCGATCGCTTCAGGACGGGTAGGAGTAGTAGCACTGTAATCTAGATATATTTGCATATCATCAATAAATGAGTAAAAACACAAGCTGAATCTGGGCTATCTATATTTTCAGCATATACATTTAACTAGCTTAATTCTCAAAATATCTCCCTAATTTTCCGGCGATAGATAGATTTTTGCCTGATTTGTAAAGGTATTTTTCTACCTACCGCAACATACTTAATTTTGGGAATAATATACTTGTTAACTCTCAATCCACTTTTAGCAGATTACCGTGCAACTTTCTTCTAGTCTCAAGTATTATTTTACATTTTTTTTCATATTTACCATTACCGCTTGCGAGCGAGTCCAATCTTACAATAAACGTCCAGCACCTCTACCACAAGATCCATTTGTTCAGGTTTCCTTTAACCATTCTCAGTCTTCAGAATTCAAAGAACCTTACCGCCAGCAGACTCGGCTGGGAGATAATTTAGAACAACAGATAGTCAATGCTATTTCCCAAGCTAAATCTACAGTAGATGTAGCAGTTCAAGAATTACGTTTACCCAAATTAGCCCAAGCACTAGCAGAAAGACAAAAAGCCGGAGTTAAGGTTAGATTAATCTTAGAAAATACCTATACCCGTCCTTGGAGTAGCTTCACGCCTGAAGAAATCAGCAAGCTAGAAAAAAGGGAACAGGAACGCTATAACGAATTGCGTAAATTTATAGATCTTAACCAAGACAACCAACTCAGCGAGGAAGAAATTAATCAAAGAGATGCTTTAGCGATCGTTCAAAATGCTCAAATTCCTTGGCTAGACGATCGTGCTGATGGTTCAGCAGGTAGCAGTTTAATGCATCACAAATTTGTAGTTGTAGACAATCGGATTGTAATTGTCACTTCTGCTAACTTTACTTTAAGCGATGTATTTGGAGATTTTAGTAATTCCAGCAGTTTAGGAAATGTCAATAATTTCTTAGAAATTAATAGTCCAGAATTAGCTGCATTATTTACAGAAGAGTTTAACATCATGTGGGGTGACGGGCCTGGAGGAAAGCCAGATAGTATTTTTGGTGTCAAAAAACCGATACGGTTACCAAAAACTATATCTTTAGGGGATACAAAAATTACCGTCCAATTTTCACCCACTTCTGCAACTCAACCGTGGAGTAACAGTACTAATGGTTTAATAGCTAGTACTTTAGAATCTGCTACCAAGTCAGTTGATATGGCATTATTTGTATTTTCCGAGCAACGGTTGGCTAATATCCTGGAAACTCGTCATCAACAAAGTGTACAAATCCGTACATTAATTGAACCACAATTTGCTTATCGTCCTTATAGCGAAGCCTTAGATATGATGGGATTGGCGCTCAGTGATGAATGTAAATATGAAGTAGATAATAAACCTTGGCAGAATCCAATTACTACTGTAGGTGTCCCTACCTTAGCTAAAGGAGATTTACTCCATCATAAATTTGCAGTAGTTGATGGAAAAACTGTAATTACAGGTTCCCATAATTGGTCTGAAGCGGCAAATAATGGTAATGATGAAACTTTATTAGTAATTGAAAGTCCCACCGTCGCCGCCCATTATGTGCGCGAATTTGCCCGTCTTTATACTAATGTCAAACTTGGATTACCACCAGCAATTCAACAAAAAATTGCCACCGAAATTAAACAATGTTCTCAAATCCAGAGTCCGACATCAATTCCTCAAAAAACAGCAAAAAAAGTTAATATAAATACGGCGACATTAGAAGAATTAATCACAATACCTGGTGTTGGTGAAAAGTTAGCACAACGCATAATTATGACTCGTCAACAGCAAAAATTTAGCTCTTTACAAGATTTAGAAAAAGTTCCTGGTATTAGTAATAAGATGGTCAACAAATGGCAAGATAGTATAGCTTGGTAGCAGTTTTGCTTTCCAAGGTATAATTGACTTTTGTAGTGAAAACTTCAGTTATCACTACGAATGAATTTAACCAAAGAATTAGCAAAATTAATAGGCACGCAATATTTTTGTACCCGGATTGAATAATTTAATTTTGCCAATAAAATTTTAATTTGTATTAGTTCCTGAAGGTAACTCAGCCTAAAGGATGGTATTTGTCTATCTCTACTTGCAGAGGAAATCTACTTAGCCATTTTTTAGGATGAATCTAAGTTGAGATAATCGGAGTAAGTTTATGCCTTATAAGCAGATAGACGAATTACCTCAGGATATTAGAGAACAGCTACCTGAACACGCCCAACAGATATTCTTTGCAGCATTCAATGCAGCTCAAGACAACGGTATGAGCGAACAAGCTGCTCGTGATGTAGCGTGGAATAGTGTGAGAAATGAATATGAGCCGGGGAACGGCGGACAATGGCAAAGAAAACCCGAAGATCCACCTATACATAATAAAGCTATCACCACTGGGGGAAATTAATTAGCTTTAGCTTGATTTTAGCGATCGCAGTTTCCATAAAGCTGATTTCAGGTAAGTTAAGTATACACAGGTAGGGGCACAAAATTTTGTGCCCCTACGATGATATTTAACTGATAAACTACCGCTGATTCAGTAATTTATAACCTTGCCTTTTGCTTGCAAAATTTTCCCCAATTTCACAACAATTCCCATACCCATAACATATATAGCTTTATTCATTGGCAATAGATAAACCCAAGACATCGCGACAAATCTCTAGAACATTTTTGGCACGAAATGGCTTAGTCATATATAAATCTGCACCAACTTCGCTACCTTGTTGTTTATCCACTTCCTGCCCATTAGCAGTCAACATAATGATATAAATATTTGGTATCCTTAGTTCATTTTTAACAGTATTACAAACTTCAAGCCCACTCATTTTGGGCATAATAACATCTAGAAATACCAGCTTTGGTTTTTCTGTTTGAATAAGTTCTAGGGCTTCTGAGCCATTTTTAGCCATTAATATTTCTACTGCTTCATGTTCTAAAGTCTCTAGTACCTCTTCAAGAAGTAAACGCACGCTAATTTCATCATCAACAATTAATACTTTATTTTTCATAGAAATTCATGATTCTCCTACAGACAGCAATTATCATAAAAATTTTTTAGTGATAAAAGATAAACTAATTCATGCATAAAAATGCGATCGCTTGTTAATGAGTTTGAGAAAACTTATTAGCTATCAGATTAGCTGTCAGATGTGGCAATAACATTCTATCCTTGTATATGTAATATGTCTGTCAGTATTTTTAAGGGCAAATAATTTTTATTAAGTATCGGATGACTAGTAAGAACAATGAAAGAGAATTACATAAATTAACTACCTATAGGAAATTTCTATAAATTTGAGAAAAAGCTCATTACTAAATATAAATTTTTCATGTATTTTGGAATGCTGGAATTTCAATACAAAAAGTAGTTCCTTCTCCATGCTGAGATAAACAACGCAGCGATCCGCCATGTTTCTCGATAATTTGGTGACTAATAGATAAACCTAATCCAGTACCTTTGCCAGTTGGTTTGGTAGTAAAAAATGGTTCAAATAATCTTTCTTTGATATTTTCAGGAATACCTGGGCCATTGTCAGTAATTTGGATTTTCAATAAATTAGAGTTAACTAGCTCAGTAGAAATACGAATTTGGAAGTTATTACTACTTTTATCAGCAATCATTGGCCATTGACAACTAATCATAGATTCTTCTAAAGCATCGATAGCGTTAGCAATTAAATTCATAAATACCTGATTTAGCTGATTCGCATAGCCTTCAATCAAGGGAATATCGCCATAATCTTTGACAATATGAATACCTAAGTTCTTTTCTCTGGGCTTCAATCGTCCTTGCAGAATTAGTAATGTACTATCAATTCCTTCGTGAATGTCTACTGGTTTCATCTCCAGTTGATCCAATCGCGAGAAATTGCGTAAAGATAAAGCAAGTTGGCGCATTCGACCAACACCTAAATTCATCGAAGAGAGAATTTTGTTAAGGTCTTCTATGAGAAATTCTAAATCTAAATTGTCCAACGCAGCTTGAATTTCTCCAATTGGCTGAGAATAATGTTGTTGATAAAGTTGCAATAAATTGAGAATTTCTTGGGTATATTCTTGAATATGGCTGAGGTTACCACTAACATAGTTAATGGGATTGTTAATATCGTGAGCCACTTCAGCAACTAAATTACCTAAAGAAGACATTTTTTCACTTTGAATCAGCTTCGTTTGTGTCTGCTGGAGTTCAAAAAGGGTGCGCTGGAGTTGTTTAGCCTGTTCTTGAGCCACTTTGGCCGCAGTACAGCTTTGTTCGTAAAGTAAAGCTCTTTCAATTGCTCCTGCTGCTTGCAATGCCAAAATACTTAGCAGCTTCCAGTCTTTAGTAGAGTATGTAATAGGAGTTTCACTGCACATAACAATTGCTCCAATCATCTTGGTTTTAGAAGTTAGGGGAACACAAATTAAAGAACTTACCCTAGGTGAAAGATGAGTAAATCGAGGATCGGTTGAGACATGATTAAGTATTTCACCTTGACCTGATTGGAGAATTGTACCGACAATTCCTTGACCCAATGTCAGAGGTTCTACCCAATTGTCAATCTGTCCAGATTTCCAAATAATTCTGAACCAATTTGTGTTGTCATCTAGCAACAAAATTGCACTACTGGTAGATTGAATAAAATTTTTAGCTTCCTCAATAACTAATCGGGCAATTTCTTGAACATCTAGACTGGCTGTAACTTGTGTAGATAAGTCTTGAAATAAATCAATTTCCTCATACTTGTCTAATAATTCCTTAGTAACTGCTTTTTTTTCGTATTGCTGTTGTGCTAAGTAAGAAATTAGAGCCGCAATAGTAGTAGTATTGTGGTCAGTAATTACCCAACCAATAATTTCTTCTTCTACCTTCACTGGGTATTTATGGATGCTGATAGCATGATTAATGCCAATTAGTGGTTTACCGTCTACATCTTCAATGCAGATAGCAGTATCCATATCCATTTCGAGTTGAGTGAGAATGGCCAGGAATTCTTTTTGGCTGACTAATTTGCGGAAATTGATTGAAATCATCTAAATTTGGCACTACCAGTTCCTAAAATTGCGGTTTTCAAGCTGAGCGGAAGGCATACTCATAGTTTGCCAACCTCTCCAAAATTAATTATGGTTTGAGACTGACAAGGAGACGGCCAAACAAGGAAACAAGGAAGGGAGAATTTTTCACCCTGCAAAGTTTGCCTACCAGAATACTGGGAAAGATTAGTGAATTGAGTAGCTTTGATGAGCTTAGGTTTATTATTCCCAAGTTAGATAAGGTAACAAACATCCCTGCAAATGCCCTATGTCCAATGCCTTATGTTCAAGAGGGGAAATAAATCATTACACTGAGAGTTAGTTGCCTAGATGGGATTGAATGTCCCGAAGAAAAGATGACTCAACGAACTCAGAGAATTGCGATCCTTGGTGGAGGCTTTGGTGGTCTGTATACTGCTTTGCGCTTGAGCCAGTTACCTTGGGAGTCTACCGCTAAACCGGAAATTGTTCTAGTAGATCAAAGCGATCGCTTTTTATTTTCTCCTCTACTCTACGAATTACTCACTGGCGAACTCCAAACTTGGGAAATTGCGCCACCTTTTGCTGAACTTCTCCAAGGCACAGGTGTACGCTTTTATCAAGCGGTGGTTGCAGGAATTGATGTAGACCAGCAACGGGTACAGTTACAAGATGGCCCGGAAATTCCCTACGATCGTTTAGTACTAGCCTTAGGTGGAGAAACCCCCTTGGATTTTGTTCCCGGTGCGACCTCCTACGCCTACCCTTTCCGCACAATTGCTGATGTCTATCGTTTGGAAGAACGCTTGCGGGCGTTGGAAGAATCTGATGCTGATAAAATTCGCGTGGCAATTGTTGGTGCAGGTTACAGCGGTGTTGAGTTGGCTTGTAAATTAGCAGATAGGTTAGGGGAAAGAGGACGTTTCCGCCTGGTAGAACTGAGTGACCAAATTTTACGTACCTCGCCCGAATTTAACCGGGAAGCTGCCAAAAAAGCTTTGGATGCAAGAGGCGTATTTATTGATTTAGAAACCAAAATAGAATCTATTGCTCAAGATACTATTTCTCTAGAGTATAAAAATCAAGTAGACACAATTCCTGTTGATTTAGTGATTTGGACTGTAGGAACTAGAGTGAGTCCAGTTGTCCAATCCTTACCTCTCAAACATAATCAGCGCGGTCAAATTACGACTACAGCAACTTTGCAAGTTCCAGAACATCCGGAAATTTTTGCTTTGGGAGATTTAGCCGACTGTATTGATGCTCAAGGTCAGCAAATCCCGGCTACTGCACAAGCTGCTTTTCAACAAGCAGATTATACAGCTTGGAATATCTGGGCTTCTCTGTGCGATCGCCCTTTATTACCTTTCCAATATCAAAAGTTAGGGGAAATGTTGTCATTGGGTGTAGATAATGCTACCCTCACAGGCTTAGGAATCAAGTTAGATGGTTCATTGGCTTACGTAGCCCGTCGTCTGGCTTATCTATATCGTTTGCCTACTTTAGATCACCAACTAAGAGTTGGTTTTAATTGGCTAGTCCGTCCTATTATAGAATCACTTTCTCGGTAGCAAATAGTGCGTAAATATAACTATGCACTGAAGCTGTATTCAGGCAAATCTCAAATCCAGGACTCAAAAGCATAACATTTTGATGGAACGACCGAAAGTAATTTTTTTAGATGCTGTAGGCACACTCATCGGGGTAAAAGGCAGCGTGGGCGAAGTTTATCGGCAAATCGCCCAGGAATTTGATGTAGATGTTCCCGCTGATACATTGAATCAAGCATTTTACGAGAGCTTTAAAGCCGCACCACCGCCAATATTTCCCGATGCAGACTCACAAGATATACTCCAGCGAGAATTTGATTGGTGGCGGATTATTGCTCTCAATACTTTTGACAGCGCCGGCGTTCTCAAGCAATTTTCTGACTTTTCAGCTTTTTTTAGCGAATTATATATCCATTTTGGCACTGCGGAACCGTGGTTTGTTTATCCGGATGTTCTCCCAGCTTTGGTAAATTGGCGGCGAATGGGGATTGAGTTAGGTGTATTGTCTAATTTCGATTCCCGGATTTATTCGGTGCTGCAAAGTTTGGGGTTGAGAGACTTTTTCACCTCTATTACTATTTCTACCCAAGCCCGTGCAGCTAAACCCGACCCGCAAATTTTTGCTGTTGCTTTAGAAAAGCATAACTGCTCGCCTGACGCTGCATGGCACATTGGCGACAGTGTAGAAGAAGACTATAACGGTGCTAAAGCCGCAGGGTTGAGAGGTATTTTGATCAACCGCGAGCAAAAGCCGGCACTCAGCAGTCCATCGTTGTAGTGTGGCGCACGGTGAGCGAAGTCGAACCGTGCGTGATTTGCTTTGCTTGCGTTGTGACGGAAGTTTGTTGGGGTGCTAGATGATTAATGACGGTAGGCGACTTGGAGACTACGGGCTAAAATCACCAAAGATGCGATCGCCATTAATCCACCCCAAAACCAATAAGGTAATAATAAATACTGCTGCATTTGGGCTGTATCGGACAAACCTAAGTAACCAGCCCGATAGCTAAATAAGTAATTTAGTTGATGGTATGTACTTATACAAGCTTGTACGCCTAAAAATTGAATACTAAAGCCTTGTACCCAACGCGGTGCTTTGAAGGCAATACCTAGGATAATTAAGGCTAATACAGGAATTGCTATAAAACCAAATAAGGAACGTACCCAAACCAAGGTGGAAAGTAGCAAAACGCCACCCAATATTTTTAAACTGAGGGAAGCGGCTTTAAAACTGCGAGAGGCGAGAATTAAGGCTGCACCGGCAATTGGCGGCCCCATTGGCCCGGCAGCGGCAACTAAAGCAGGGCCGATTGACCCTAACGAGGAAGCGATGCGATAAGTTGCTACACCCGAACCATTACCAAAAATCTCTAATTTAAGAAACTGTCCCCCTAACATCAGTGCCATTAAGCCGTGACCCATTTCATGAAACCAAGTAGCAAGGATAGTAAACGGGTATAAAATGTAATCTCCTGCTGGGACTTGCCAGAGGACAATAGTTGCGATCGCGGCAGCAATTAACCAAGTTAGCCCCATCCGTTCAACTTCTTTTGGTGCTTCTTGGGAAAGCAAGTTTGCAAAATCCTTTCCTGGTTCCCTCATGTTCACTTCCTTAAAGTAATTACCTCAAAGGCTTGAGTGTATTCTCTTCCATGCTAATCTCTATCTGGGGCATTGGGCATGGGGCATTGGGCGGCTTTCCCAGCTTAAAGCAAGTGGCAGGAGCATTCTCTCGGAGTTTAGCTAAAGAGTACAACGCTTAATTTACAGTTAAGTTTGGTTATTTTTGCTATTGAAAAATTACTAAATATTACTTTTTGGCTATATAGCTTTTTACGCAATATCTCCCTCAGGTAACCTTGATTTTAGTTACCAATATTGTAAACAATGAGTATCAACAATAATTTTGACAATTATTTGTCAAATGAGGTCAAACTATTTGGTTTACCTGCGGAAAAAGGGCGATGGCTACTAATTCCCTTGGGTATGATTGTTTTACTCTGTTTAGGAACAGCTTATTCTTGGAGTATTTTCCGGAATACGATTGAAAAGTCATTACAGGTAGGGGCAATAGAAAGTTTGCTACCTTTCACAATTTGGTTAGTGGTACTTTCAATTTTGATGCCCATTACTGGTTTTTATCTGGAAAAAATTGGCTCACGCTTGGTGACTACGGTGGGAGCAATTGTGATGGGGATGGGTTACATCGCTTCGGGTTTTGTAAATAGTATCCCTTTGCTAATTATTACCTACGGTATTATTGCTGGCGCTGGTGTAGGGATGGTTTATGGTGTACCGCTGGCTGTGAATGCTAAATGGTTTCCTGATAAAAAGGGTTTAGCTGTTGGCGTGACGGTAATTGGCTTTGGTTTATCACCATTGGTAACTGCACCTTTAGCGAGAAATTTAATTGCTGTTAATGGTGATAAAGGTTGGCAACCGACGTTAATTATTTTTGGTATTGCTTTTACCCTGATTCTGTTAGCGATCGCACCGGTGATGAAATATCCCCCCACAGACTGGCAACCTGCGGGCTGGAAACCACCAATGCAACAGAACAACTTCAACAACGATAGCAATCCACCTTTATTAAAATCCCTGAACTTTTATGGCTTGTGGTTATGCTTTACCATCGGTACTTTTGGCGGGTTAGCAGCAATTGGTATTGCTAGTCCAGTAGGGATAGAAATTATTGGTTTAGATAAAAATACAGCCGCCAGTGCTGTGTCCTTATTTGCGGTATTTAATGGGTTAGGTAGACCTTTATTTGGTTGGATTAGCGATCGCTTTCAGCCCAAAAATGCAGCGATCGTTTCCTATGTATTGATTATGATTGCCTCGATTATCATGCTGAGTGCGACTAAAGGAGCGATCGCCACTTATATCGTAGCTTTTAGTTTAATTTATCTGGCTTTTGGTGGTTGGATGGCAATAGGGCCCACATCTACTTTAATTCTCTTTCGCAGTCAGGATTATGCCCAAAATTACGGTATAGTATTTACTGCCTTTGGTATGGGTGCGTTATTGGGAACTGTAATTGCTGGTAATATCCGTGATATTTTTGGTAACTATTTACCATTTTTTCTCATCACCATTGGATTGTCTATTTTGGGAATTATTCTGGCTGTATTTTTACTCAAACCAAGTATTAAAAAATCTCAGTTGAATTTAACTTGATACGAAAAGTGTCATCCTCATTCCCATAATTTTTGCAACAAATCAATTCAAGTATGCTTAAGGGCACAACATTGTTATTGTTGTGCCCATATTGATATATGGCATTATTTGCGGAAGTTGATCAAGATTTTTAGAGATTTTTGTAGTCAGGACTTTAGCCTTAATATTAATAACTAAAGCCTTGACTACAAAATTAACTTAAGTAAGTTGGAAGAGGAATGTTACCAAATCGCCCTTACCCAAACTGATGCGATCGCCTGGTCTGAGGCGGTGTCTGTTTCCTGGTAATAGGGGCAAATTGTTGATATAGGTACCATTGGAACTACCAACATCTTCAATATAAAAAGCATCTCCCTCAACGCGAATATCTGCATGAATCCGCGAGACAATTTCCGAATTGGGAAATCCTGAGACATCCACATCTGGGGGAATGCGATCGTTGGGTTTGCCGATATGAATTACAGACAGTGTTTGTGGTAATTCAATATTGGTATCGCTTTGAACGTGGAATAGTTGTGCAGTTATCTGCTGTAATTGGGTTCTGGCAGGACTAACAGCAGGCGCTGGCGGTACTGCGGCGACTGGTTCTGGTTCTGGTTCTGGTTCTGGTACTACTGCAACTGGTTCTGGTTCTGGTACTACTACAACTGGTTCCGGTTCGGGGACTGCGGCGACTGGTTCCGGTTCCGGTGCAGGAGTAGGAAAGGTTTGTTCAGAAACTACAGGTTGTGCAGGAGTAATTTCTACTGCTATTGGCGCAACTGGTGGTGCTGCTGGTACCTCTGGTGGCACAGCCACTGCTGTTGGTGGTAAAGGTGAAGCTGCAACCGGATTGGGAATTGCTGATGGGTCTGGTTGTATCAGTTCAACAAGAGGATCAGGAGTAACCAATGGCGGTACTTCTAAGGGAACGTCAGGGGCGACAGTTGCTGCTACCGCTGTTGGAGGCGCTGCGGCACTTGCCCGCAAGTTATGGCCACACTGACCACAGAAAGCGGCATCTGCCTGCACAGTTGCCCCACAGTTGGGACAGTTGTTAGTCGCTGGTAACGGCGTATAACATGCTTCGCACTGGACAGCGCCGTCTGGGTTAGGGTGATTGCAATTAGGGCAGACGATCATGGATTTCAGCCTTTGTTCAAGCTCATCGTAAAATGGGACTGGCAAGCAGAGAAGCGACTCTAGCTTTCAATTTTAAACAATTACTCCTGATAAGTTAACATGCGTCTCAATTAAACATTGTTCCTGGAGACCTTGCGGGTGATGTTATTACCTGCATAAGGGAAAACCCCTCGCTGTCATTAGTTTTTGCTGACAAAGTTTTCATTACTGAAAATCTCACAAGAGACTTGGCAATTTGCCCATTGTCAACACCAATGACATATGACTAATAACAGAGGAAGATCCGGAATAATCCAGATCTCCTTTCCAGGCAATACCGCTGTTGGAAAATTAACTAGGGAGTTCCGCACCCGCCGCCGCATCTAGCAGCCACCAAAGTTCTCCTTGGGGTTGAATTAAGCGTGATGGGTAAGTAAAGTCATCGGCTACGGGTGCAAATACTTGAGCTAAAGCTGGGCGTTTATTAGCACCTGCAACTACAAAAATGACGCTGCGAGCCGAGTTGATGAATGGGTAGGTAAAAGTGATGCGGATACTGGTATCTTTATTACCCACAGTAATTAAGCGATCGCTTACTTTTAAGGCTTCGGTATGTGGAAATAAGGAAGCCGTGTGCGCATCATCACCCATTCCTAGCAAAACTACATCCAAAGCGGGAAACTCTCCGGATGCAGAATTAAAAAAGTTATGCAAATGACGTTCGTACTTCACTGCTGCTACTGCGGGATCGGCTTCCAAAGTTGGCATAGGGTGAATATTCGTCTCTGGCATCTCAACCCGGTCTAGCCAAGCACGACGCGCCATCAGTTCATTGCTGTCAGGATGATCTGGGGGAACATAACGTTCATCTCCCCAGAATACATGGATTTTATCCCAAGGCAGTTTTTGATTAGCGATCGCCTCATACAACGGCTTAGGTGTACTGCCGCCAGATAAGGCGATAGTAAACCGCCCCCGCTCTTGAATAGCAGTATCTATCTTGGACAGAATCAAGTCTAGCGCTCGTTTAACTAGAGCGGACTGATCCGGTAGAACTTCGACCGTTTTGTTCATGGCTTTATCATCATTTTGCCTGCTTCCAGCAATACAATACCGAATTTATTACAATCCCCCGTTTGAACTTTTGAAACTTTTAAGATCAGTTGTCGATGGGCATGGCGCATTGGGCATTGGTCAATGGTCATCCCCCTTCCCATGTCCTCCATGTCCCCCTTGTCTCCCTTGTCTCCCTTGTCCCCCCTGCCCCCTGCCCAATGCCCCATGCCCTAATTCACAAAAATCTCCTTCCAGTCGGTAATAGCTTCCCGTTGGGCGATGAGTAATTCCTGAATGCCTTGTTCACCAACATCTAATAACTGATTCAACTGTTTGCGGCTAAAGCTGCCTTCTTCTGCTGTTCCCTGGATTTCAATTACATCTAGATTTTGATTCATAACGACGTTGAAATCTACTGTGGCGGCTACGTCTTCGATATAGTTGAGATCTAAAAATGGCTCTCCTTCTAATAAACCCACGGAGACTGCGGCTATTTGGCCGCATAAAGGCGATCGCTCGATTTTCCCTTGCTGTAATAATTGAGAAATGGCGTTGGCTAAGGCGACGAAGGAACCTGTAATGGCTGTGGTTCGCGTTCCCGCATCTGCTTGCAAGACATCAGCATCTACGGTTAACGTGCGTTCTCCTAAAGCTTCAAAATCTAAGGCAGCCCTTAAGCTACGTCCAATTAACCGTTGAATTTCTTGGGTACGTCCCGATAATTTCATCAATTCCCGTTCTTGCCGTTGTTGTGTGGCGCTGGGAAGCATTCGATACTCAGCAGTTAACCAACCTTTACCGCTACCGGCGAGAAACTTGGGTACTCCTTCGGTAACGCTGACCGTACATAGTACTTTCGTATCACCACATTTTGTCAGCACAGAACCAGGGGCAAAGCGGGTAAAGCCACTGTCAAAGCTGATGGGACGGAGTTGGTCGGAGTACCGGCCGTCTGGACGCTGCCAAACCATTGGAGTTGCCTCTGAATTTTTATAGAGAATACTGCCTTAAGGTTACCTTAATGTCATAGTGTCTCTAGATGGTCTGTGGTATAGCCAGCGCCAAACTTATGTCAGGAAATTGCTAATAAAAATTGCAGATTTTTTTAATGAACTGCTAGCAGGTTGAGAATATGGTGATGTACTAGTTCTGGTGATTGGTCGCCATTAATTGTTAACAAGCGGCGACGACGGTCGTAATATTCGAGTATAGGAATAGTGCGATCGTAAAATAACTCTATCCGCCTCTGGACGATTTCGGATTGCTCATCTTTGAGCGATCGCCCTAAACAACGATTAACCATAATAGCTTCTGGTACTTGTAAATAAATTGCCCAGTTTAATTTTTGTCCTAAATATTCCAATAAAAAATCTAATTCTTCAGCTTGGAAAGCGGTACGCGGATAGCCTTCCAATAGCCAACCCGACTGTAAATCCGGCTGTGTCAGCTGCATCCGAATTAAGTCAATCATCATTTCGTCAGGGACTAGCTCACCTTTGGCTATGTATGGTTGTGCATAGCGTCCCAAATCTCCCAAATCATTGATGTGATTATTGAGACCTGACTGCAAAGCATCTTCTCGTAAGGATGGCGAGTCAACAGAAATTGCCTCTCGTAAAATTTCCCCTGTAGAAATTTTAGGAATATCAAAGTGTCTACAAAGTTTTTCTGCTTGAGTGCTTTTCCCCGATCCTGAACCACCCAGAATCACCAATCTCACAACAATTCACTCCTCATCCTGTTAAATTTATTACTTACTTACTCTGTTGTGCCCAAACAGATGGTCAATCTAACATCTGCTGATTCAGAGCGCTTGCACCCAGGTTGTTGATGAATTGGCACTGCTAGTTTTGTGTTTTGAGTTTTATGAAGACTTGCATTTATGCTCGATCAATGCCAATATCATTAACTCTTGACTTTCACACAAAGGTAGTGATTGACTAAAAATGCAACTTGCCCAATAAAATACATTTGGGAAAATCTGATTGATTATACAAGTTAATTGGCGATCGCTTGTTTCAGCAAAATCTCTCTGTGAATTTGTAATATTTTAAACTTCGTTTTATGGTAGCTCAGCTAGATACCTCAAGTGTAAATTCGACCATTAATTTATCATCTCCCATCGAAGGGCTAGTACAAGTTTTTACTAGCTCACACCGTAACTTTTTCACAACTGTTATGGCTCAAGCACTGAGAATTGCCGGACAAGGCACACCAGTGTTAGTAGTACAATTTCTCAAAGGTGGCATTCGCCAAGGGCATGAACGACCGATTCAAATGGGGCAAAATTTAGATTGGATTCGTTGCGATTTGCCTCGTTGTATCGATACACCACAGTTAGACGATACCGAAAACGAAGCTTTACAAAAACTGTGGCAACATACACAAAAGGTAGTATCCGAGGGTAAGTATTCTCTCGTTGTTTTAGATGAGTTAAGTTTAGCGATCAACTTTAATTTAATCCCAGAAGCTGAAGTTTTAGCATTCTTAGCCAAACGCCCTCCCCATATCGATATCATCCTGACTGGGCCAGATATGCCCAAATCTTTGTTGGATGTAGCCGATCAAATCACCGAAATCCGGCGCAGTCATAGCCCGTGAACAATGTGTCACTTCACGATATTCTAGTAATTCTGTTTAAATTAGCTGTGGACTTGTGATTAAAAACGATATTTGGATTACTCAAATGGCCCAAAAGGGTATGATTTCGCCTTTTGAGCCTACTTTAATTAGAAAAGTACAACAAAACGCAGAAACAGACTTCAAACCAGTTATTAGCTATGGTTTATCTTCTTATGGCTATGATATTCGCCTTTCATCTGCTGAATTCCGCATTTTTCGCCACATTCCTGGAACTGTTATCGATCCCAAAAACTTTAATCCGCAGAATTTAGAGTCAACACCTCTACATACGGATGTTAATGGTAATTATTTTATCTTACCTGCTCACTCCTATGGTTTGGGCGTAGCTTTAGAGAAACTAGAGGTTCCCAATAACATTACCGTTATTTGTATTGGTAAATCCACTTACGCTCGCTGTGGAATTATAGCAAATTTAACACCTGCTGAGGCTGCTTGGCGGGGTCATTTAACTTTGGAATTTTCTAATTCTTCCAGTGCTGACTGTCGCATATATGCCAATGAAGGTGTTGTGCAATTGCTCTTTTTAGAAGGCGAACCCTGCGCAATTAGTTACGAAGCTCGTCAAGGTAAATATCAAGATCAATCTGAAAGGGTCACCTTAGCGAAAGTTTAAGGCTGAAGTTAGCCATGAGTTAGGGTGCTAATCTCGCCTTACCCAGGCGCGATTTTTCATACCATTCTGCGATCGCGGGTACCCAATCGGTAAAATGAGGCCACATCATTTCACATAACTTTTGAATTTCCAGTTGAGCGTCTTTCTTGTTTCTGAGGTCGCAAAAATGCAAGAAAGACCTTAAATTGAAACTCACAACAAAGTGCTGGCGATAATCAAAAGGCATTTTACCTCTAGCATGTTCCTCAGACATTCCAGCTTCAAAGTCAGCTTTATATCGTTTCGCTGCTTCTAAACACCACTGTAAATCTGATGCTCTTTGTTCTGGTGAGTAATAATATTTTTTACCTTGTCTATCAGTGTAATAACCAACAGGGCGCAAGTAGAAAACATCTTCAATATCTTTCTTACCCTCTACTACATCAATAAACTGGTTACCCGTATACCTCAAGGATTGGACATCGAATGATACCGCCACCCTGTGTGTACGCGCCTGTTGCATGACACTGTGGGGAAAGTAGCCACAGTTAAAAATTATTTGGGGATGCTCTAAAGGCCCATAATGTCCCCTTTCTCCAGCTAAAAGTCGCTTGACAATAATTTCGCCACATTGAGACTCAGATGGCCATGAGTCCCGTTCATCATACACGAACCCCTCAGTGTAGTCCTGGTGCATGGCGGCATAAATCACCTGCTGAGGATTGGGTGTTTTGCTAATAACCTCTACGCGAAATCGATCCATGAGTATGCAGCCTGTTGGTGAGACATCTCCAAGAGAACGATTCACTATCATATCTCTGCCTTGGACTTGATTCAACTTACTCATTTACTTTACAAAACTTAATTGATTGCGTTACACTTTGTTACATAGCAAATCAAAGCGGGAAAATCTTATGCGTACAAATACTTCCATCGTTGATGACCAAGGTTTGATGAACAACTTTGCGCTTGAGCCAAAGGTATATGTAGATGAGCAAGGCGATCGCACTGGCTTTACACCCTATGCAGAACTCGTCAATGGTCGTTTAGCAATGATTGGTTTTGTGTCTCTAATTGTTTTAGAAGTTGTTACAGGACACGGTATTTTTGGTCTTTTGGCAAATCTGTAAATAGTAATTTTAATTTTTATCCAGCAATTTTCAATAATTTGTGACAAATAAAATCCCTGACTTTGTCAATATGTCAGGGATTTTGTGATGAAATTCACTAAATATTGACCCAAATCAAATACTATCGAAATTAAATTTGATGTTTTGAAAAATATTCTTATTTGTAGAGTGGAGAATGCCTACATAGGTATATTCCAGAAATCAAATATAAATCATAATTTTATGGATATTCAGAAAAATTTACGCAACTGGCATATTATTTTAAGTTCGTAGTGAGTTAGCGCGGTCTTGGGAAACCACAAATTTTCTGGAATTTTCCAAAAAACGTTGTATTTTCTTGGAAGTGTTGTATTAGAGAAAAATAATTTTCTTTATAGAATCTATCTCTGTGAATACCGAAATTATTTCAGGAAATCATAATATATTCAGAAATAATTGCGTATATCTCCTAAATATTATCTAGTCTTTTTTTTGTTAAATTTGAATATCAATCCTGAAGCAACAGCAGATTTATCAACTAAATGCTGCTGTATCCATATTGGACTAAAACTTTAGTTTAAAGATGACACAATACCGTGCATCGATAACTAAAATTTTAGTTTAATTTTGCATGATTTCAAACCGGAAATTTTTTTGAGAGTAAGACTCAATTTTTTAAACAATGTCTCTTTTAGATCCTGGTGTGTTTAATGTCGGACTTGATGGTCAAGTCAGTATTGAATTTTTAGCTGATGGTGGTAGTTATCTTGGAGAACTCGGCCTCTTCAGTTTGAAGGGGATGGAAAATTTACAACTTGGTTCGGTGGAATTTGTTCAAGAATCTGCCCGTCGGATTCTGAGTAATTCTCAAGCTGGTTATCTCGCTATTTCCGACATTCAAGAGGGCGCTAAATTTAGCGGAAATTTAGGGGAAGGAGAAAAAAATCATGGTGGCTTTTTAGGAGAGAAAAGCTATACCATGATTGCTGGGGAGCAGTTTGCTTTCTTACTATTACCTAATGGGAAAATCCAAGAATTATTAGATGCTCCTAAGCAAGATAAAACTGCCATATTTTCGATTGCTAATGCTAATACTGACAAATCTGTTCATTTTGCCCAACTCGGACAGGGAACAGATAAAGGTGCTACTTTTGGCGTAGAAGATGTACTTGCTCATCAAAATTCTGATTGGGATTACAACGATATCATCTTTCAAATTAAGGGAGCTACGGGAAAAACATCTCCGTTAGATGCATTAATTAACTCAAAAAAAGAGTGGCGCAATACAGAATTAGGAAAACAACTAATCAATTACGCTCAACAAGTTAGCCAATTTATGACTTTGGCTGCTCCGTTTGATAGTGCTTATGCTGTAACTAGTCTTGGGGAAGTACCAGGACTACCTATTCCTTATGTAGGATTAGCTTTTAAACCAGACGATCCTAATACTTTGTTAATTGGTTCTACACCCCAAACAGAAGACAGCCAAATTTTTGCGATCGCACTCAAACGGGATGCCAATAATCATATTATCGGATTTACGGGTACAGCGACCTTAGTGGCTGCTGCACCTGGGTTAAATGGCGGATTAATTGATGCTGGCTTGGGGTTTGGCCCGGAAAATGTCTTATTCTATACAACTTGGAACGACAATACAGTAGGGCAAATCAAACCAGGTAGTTCTAGTCCTGACAAGCAAATAGATTTAAATGAACTTGGTTTTGAGGCTTCTGCTGGGGGTTTGACTTTCGTACCTCAAGGGTTTCCTGGTGCTGGGCGATTAAAAATTACTTCCTACGATACTGGTAATTTTTATGACACAACTGTGTCTGCTGATGGTATGGGGACTTGGAATATTGCACCTCCCAATAAATCAGTTAATCTCAGTGGCGGCCCTGATGCCTTTGTTTATGTATCTGCTTCCATGCCAGAATTTAAGAGCCAGCGCATCTTAATGACAGAGCAAGATGCTGACAAAGTTGCCGTTTACAACATCGATGAAAATGGCGATCCCATTAGCAGCAGCCGCCAAGACTTTTTAACTGGAATTGATGGCCCCATTGGCGCAGCAATTGACCCATTAACGGGTGACTTTTTCTTTTCTACCTATTCTTTTGGAGACTTTAATCCACATGGATTTAATCAAGTTGTGGTAGTAAAGAATATTTGAAAATATAGCCTCTTTACAGTAAATTAAGTAAACAGATAGGGCACAAATTTGTTGTGCCTTTATTTTGTGGTTTTATTTTGTTATACCAATTCAAATAATGTTTGCGATACATCAATTTATGCTATAGGACAAGATAATGCCCCTACAATCTGTCGTATTCTTTTTTTAAATTGGTATTATCTACTAGAGAAATCTTATTTGGTAAATTATGGCTTTAACTGCTTCGACAATGTTGCCCATAGGCACAATTGCTCCGAATTTTCATCTACCAGAAGTAGTATCTGGAGAAGTAATTTCTTTGGCTAATTTTGCTGATAAAAAAGCACTGTTAGTGATGTTTATTTGTCGGCATTGCCCATTTGTAAAACATATTCAACAACAATTAGCACTGTTAGGAGAAGACTATATTAACAGCGATTTAGGAATAATTGCTATTAGTGCTAATGATGCCGAAAATTATCCAGATGATGCGCCAGATTCTTTAAAAGCAATGGCGACAGAACAGGGGTTCAAATTTCCCTTGTGCTACGACGAAAGCCAAGAAACAGCAAAGGCTTATACAGCTGCTTGTACTCCTGATTTTTTTGTATTCGATCGGGAACGTAAACTTGTATATCGCGGACAATTAGATGATAGCAGACCCAGTAATGGTAAACCTGTCACAGGTGCGGATTTACGTGCAGCTATTGAGGCGGTGTTAGCGGGTAAATCTGTGTCAGATGAGCAAAAACCTAGCATTGGCTGCAATATTAAATGGAAAGCTGGGAATGCGCCTAGTTATTTTGGTAGGGGCTAGGGATTAGAGGCTAGAAGCTAGGGAAGGAGGACTAATGACTAATGACTACCTACGAAAAAATTCACCCTCACTATGATTTTTAAGGGCGTGAGGGTGAAGGTAAATTTGCGATTAGTGTTTGATTTCCAAATTAAGTATGTAGCGTCCCAATTGGACTTTGTCTGCCCATAATTCGTATTCTATCCGCAAATGTTCTGGTAAAGATTGTCCAGTGAGAACCATAGCAGTTGTAAAATTTCGCAGACGGATAGGCTCATTAGGTTGCAATGACTCAGTTGGTAACCAGTAACGACTAACTCCATAAACACCCTGTTCCCAGAAGTGACGATAACTCACTTGAGCGTTACCTTGCATGGTCATTATTACCCGATATGGGGAAATCTCTAACCACAAAATCCTGGGACTGCTGGGTGCATAAGCACTACTCCTTTTTTGGAGAGGCGCATCCTCTGGATTTTGGGAATTTACTATTTCGCAGCTAATTAAAGGCGGTGCGGTCAGGAGTAAATGAAAGCGGTCAGTATCTTTTTGATACAATGTTCCGGCAGTTTCCACAACAGACCAAACTGGTAGGTCAGTGGAAATTAGTGATAAACAAACAGGCTTGCGGTGATGGGTCAGCATGGGAGCGATAAGGGCTAAAAGCTATTGAACAACAAAAAATCAACACCAGGGTATCTAGCAGTCCAGGGTCAGAAACTAAACAGCAAAACATGCTTAGATATTAACTGAATCTGCTTATTTGGTAAGCCAGATAAATAAATATGAAAATAGTTAGGGTACGAATTTATCAAGCAAAAACTGCGATTTTTATCCGGAAACTCAATTTAAAAGTAAATTTATTGAATATATTGTAAATAATCTTAAGATAACCGAATTAAGTATAGCGGATAGTCTAGAGTCCAAAGTCAATAGCCCAAAGTAATTAATATTGACCAATGATTAATAACCACTTTTGGAAGATTTGATTAAGTTTCATAGAACAAAAGGCGATAGGATACTAAAAAGGAAGTCAACAACTGCGGCATACGCAGTCGCTTATATACTTCCTGTGTGTTCAAAAGCCAGTGTATCCTAATGTCGGCTGCTGTAATAACCCAAGAAACGCAAACAGATCTTTCGCAAAAATTAATTATCCAGCGACCTCACTTTGGTTTGTCCTTGCAAGGTCGGATTCGGATTCCCGGTGATAAGTCTATCTCTCATCGTGCTTTGATGTTGGGGGCTATTGCCCAAGGTGAAACGGAAATTCAAGGTCTGCTTTTAGGAGAAGATCCGCGCAGCACTGCTAGTTGTTTTCAAGCTATGGGCGCGGAAATTTCGGAACTAAATACAGATTTAGTCAAGGTTAAAGGTATTGGGCTGGGAAATTTACAAGAACCAATTGACGTATTGAATGCTGGTAATTCTGGCACTACACTGCGTCTGATGTTGGGACTTTTGGCTTCTCATCCAGGGCGCTTTTTTACTGTAACAGGCGATCATTCTTTGCGATCGCGTCCCATGTCCCGCGTAGTTAAACCTTTGCAAGAAATGGGCGCGCAAATTTGGGGACGCAAAGGAAATTCTCTCGCCCCTCTAGCGATTCAAGGACAAGCCCTCAAACCAATTCATTACCATTCCCCCATTGCATCGGCACAGGTGAAGTCTTGTATTTTACTGGCTGGGCTAGCAACTGAGGGTAAAACTACGGTGACGGAACCAGCCCTTTCCCGCGACCATAGCGAAAGGATGTTACGGGCTTTTGGTGCGGAACTAAGTATAGATCCAGACACTAACAGCGTCACAATTACCGGGCCAGCCCAACTTTATGGACAAAAGGTGATAGTTCCTGGTGATATTAGTTCCGCAGCCTTTTGGTTAGTCGCAGGTGCAATTGTTCCTGGTTCGGAATTGGTGGTAGAAAATGTTGGCGTGAATCCTACTCGCACCGGGATTTTAGAAGCTTTAGCGATGATGGGCGCAGATATTCAACTGGAAAATCAGCGAGAAGTCGCAGGGGAACCAGTAGCGGATATTAGAGTGCGTTCCAGTAGTTTAAAAAGCTGTACTATTGCTGGCGATATTATACCAAGAATGATTGATGAAATTCCGATTTTGGCAGTAGCAGCCGTCTTTGCCCAAGGAACAACAATTATTCGCGATGCAGAGGAGTTAAGAGTTAAAGAAAGCGATCGCATTACCGTGATGGCGCAACAACTCAATAAAATGGGTGCTAAGGTTACTGAACTCCCCGATGGAATGGAAATTACAGGCGGTACTGCTTTAGTCGGGACTGATGTTGATAGCCATACAGATCATCGCATAGCCATGAGTTTAGCGATCGCCGCTTTAGTCACCACCGGGATCACGACAATTCACCGTGCAGAAGCAGCAGCGATTTCTTACCCTGACTTCTTTAATACCCTGACTGCGATCGTTAATTAATATAGTCAATAGTCATTAGTTATTAGACTATTGACTATTGACTAGTCACTAATTTTTTCATAAGTTCTATTTAATTATTTTTCTCTGTCCATAGATATTTTGTATAACCTGAATAGAAAATTAAGCAATATTAGGCTGGGATCGTCTATAAATAGACTGCTATTTTTAACAAAAAATAACAATCATTGACTTAATCTAGGATTTGTCATAAGTTAAATATTTCGTTGATATCTGCATACTTGATATAAATAATTTTTTCATTATTCATTTGCATGATGTTGGCTACAATCAATCTAAATCCACAACAAGTTAAAATACTTGCGTAAATTCAAGATTTAGCATTGGAGAAAATACATTATGGGCTGGTTACAAAGACTTTTTGGTATGGAAAAACCAGAAAATGCTCAAGTAAATCCTGAGCCTACTTTAGTAGCTGAGAATTCTGTGGAAGGTGAAACAGTTCCTATTGAAAGAATGGGATTGAATGGGGAATATGACCAAAGTGGTTTAGCTAAAAGAGTCGCCTTGGCTTTTGATGAAGATTCTCGCTTCGATGATATTAATACAATTTACGTTGCTCAATTAGGAACTAAAGTAGTTTTAAGAGGGCAAGTACCTGATGCAGATACTTTAAGTCAATTGGCTGAAGTTGCGGCTGGTGTAAGTGGTGCAACAGAAGTAGCCACTGATGAAGTTGCAGTTGGTTAAGTGATTTTTTGAATTAATTCCTTGATGAGACAGCAATTTTTTATCAGAGGATGTTTTAAAAGTTATCTTGTTGACAGGAAGCCAGGAAAGGAAATTCCTAAATATATATTTTTAGGTTAAATAGGCGAGTCAGAAGTACTTAAAATGCAACAAAATACTTTTTAAACAACCTCTATATGCTGTCTTCATCTGCCGAAGACAATACTTGATTTGGGGATGATATATTCCATGAATGCAAAAATTCAACTACGTAAATTTGGAGTTGGACTAACATTGTTAAGTGTTTTAATGTTAGCTAGTTGCGGTAATAAAACAGAAGAATCAGCTAGTAATAACGCTGAAAAACCAACGGCGGTTTCTCAAGTTAAGCCTGAAACAAAAGGTGAAACTTCCGCAACTGGAACTAATACAGCGATTTCCGCAGATGCGCAAAAGTTAGGCGTAAAACCTCAAGATGAGACTACTTGTCCTAGCAATGCATCTATTAAGGGGAAAGCTACTGCAAAGCGAGGAAATATCTACCATACTGCGAAGTTTCCTGATTATGCAAATGTAAAACCAGATATCTGTTTTAAAGATACCGCCACTGCGGAAAAAGCAGGTTTTACAGCGCCTAAGTAAGTGTTGCACGTTTAGCGATCGCACTTATAGTTTATTACCAGGGTGCGACATAGTTGTGCCCTGATAATTGTCTCTACTCACCATTACTTTTCTGCATCTAAATAATCAAAGTTTGTTAAAATTTTCCTGTTCTAGAGGGTTGCGAGAGTTATCTTAAGTAGTACATATAAAATTTTACTTATGTTACTACGTTTAATTACTATCAGCGCCCTATTAACACTAGCTGCGCCATCCCTACTATTTCATCGTTCAGCATCAGTTATCGCCCAAGCACCAACACCAACTGCTGAAGAAAAAATTACCGAAGCGATTACCTTAAATAATAATGGCGAAGGACTGGTATATAAAGATTTAGTGGGTTTAGGGGATTTGCAAGCTGGGTTAGAAATGTTCCAGCAAGCGTTGGCGATTTTCCAAAAATACAATGCTAAAGCTGGGGAAGCTAACGCCCTTACCAATATTGGCTATGTGTATCTGCGTCAGGGAAAATATTCTCAAGCACTGGAGTTTTTGCAACAATCTTTAGCTATCCGCAAACAAACACGAGATACCCAGAATGAATGGATACCTTTGTCCTATATAGGAGAAGTATACACAAATTTAGGTCAATATCCTAAGGCAGTTGAAGCTTATCAATCAACTTTAACTATTCTCAAACAACTGCAAGCTGCTAATCCTCAAGATTCTAGCTACGCTACAAGTCAACGCATTCTGCTGGCTGATACTGGGTCTGTATATTTTAGGATGGGTCAATATCAAAAGGCTTTAGAACTTTATCAACAAAGTTTAGCAATTTACAAAGCAAATAGCGATCGCGTTGGTAGTGCGGAGGCTTTAAATAATATTGGCGTTGTTTACATTAATTTAGGTAACTATACTCAAGCATTAGATGCTTATCAACAAGCTTTAACTCCTATTCAAGATTTCTGTTATCAACAAAAATCAACTTGCTTTTATGGTACAGAAGCAGCAATTTTAAATAATCTTGCAGGTGCTTACTTTAGCTTAGGACAATATCAAAAATCTTTAGAATTTGCTGAAAAATCTGCCAATATCTACAAAAAGTTCCGCACTGGTGAATATAAAGGCACAAATAAACAAGATATAAAATTACTCTACGATGCTCTCGGACAAAATCCCCAAGCTTTACAACAAGTTAGCAGTCGCGCGAATGTTGGCGATGCTTTTGGTAAAGATTCGTTTCAATTTCAAGGGGAAGCATTAAACCTAAATAATATCGGGCAAATTTATTTTAGCCAAGGTAATAATGAACAAGCACTCAGGCTATATCAACAAGCTTTAGCTATTTATCAAGAAAATAAATATCCCCAAGGAATTGCTGTCACCTTAAATAATATTGGCAGAGTTTACGCGAGTACCAGGAAATATAACCAAGCTATCGAGTCAAATCAGCAGGCGTTGACTAATTATAAAACAGTAGGCGATCGCACCGGCGAAGGTGTCACCCTCAGCAATCTTGGACAAATCTACCAGCAGCAAAAGCAATATGAAAAAGCTATCAGCTTATATCAGCAAGCTTTAGCTATACACCGGGAAGTCAGCGATAAAGTCAGTGAAGCTGCTACACTGAAGTACTTAGGGGATGTGTTAGCACAACAAAATCAGCCACAATTAGCGATCGCATTCTACAAACAATCAGTTAATCTTACCGAAACTATCCGCCAAAATTTGCGCGTTTTTCCTACAGATATTCAAAAATCCTATACAGAAACAGTCTCGGAAAGATACCGCCGATTAGCTGATTTATTACTCAAGCAAAACCGTTCAGCTGAAGCGCAACAAGTTTTAGATTTACTGAAAATACAAGAAGTACAAGATTTTATTGGTAATCATCGCGGAAGTAATCAAAAAATAGCGAATACTCAAACAAGAACAGCTAATAATGCTTCTCAGTCAGTACAAAACCTACCTTTAAAACCGCAAGAACAAGAAATATCGCAAAAATATAGCGCCATTCAAGATAAAGTCATTCTCTTAGGTAAAGAACTGACAAGCTTACGCAAAATTAATCCCAAAGAACGCACTTCAGCGCAAGAAAAGCGCATCGCAGAATTAGTAAAACTTGAGCAACAAGCTACCGCCGAATTTAATAAATTTATCAAAAGTCCGGCTGTAGTTGCTTTAACTCAGCAATTATCTGCAACATCAAGTCAAGAAAATCTCAGTTTACGCCAACTCAATTCCCTACGGGATAATTTACGCCAGTTAAATAACAAAGCTGTACTAATATATCCCTTAGTTTTAGAAGATAGATTAGAATTAGTCATCGTCACCGCAGACGCGCCACCAATTCATCGCACAGTAGCAGTAAAAAAAGAAGAGTTAGATCAAACAATTCAAGAATATCGCCAAAAAATCCAAGTACCCCGGAATAATATTAAAGAGTCAGCACTTAAATTGTATAGCTGGTTAATTAAACCTATAGAAAATGAGCTAAAACAAGCCGATGCAAAAACGATTATTTATGCTCCCGATGGACAATTAAGATACGTTCCCTTAGCTGGCTTATTTGATGGGAAAGAATGGCTAGCACAAAGATTTGTGGTGAATAACATTACATCTGCAAGTCTCACCAAATTTGACAACAAACCCCCGAAAAATCTTAATGTTTTAGCTGCTGCTTTTACCCAAGGCGATTATACAGTCAAACTTGCCAATCGCTCAGAAGTTTTTAGTGGTTTGCAGTTTGCTAAAACTGAAGTAGAAACCTTAGCTAAAACAATTCCTGGAACTAAGGTTTTATTAGATAAACTATTTAGTCCTTCAGGAACAATTCCCCAAATGAACGATTATAAAATCGTCCATTTAGCAACTCATGGATATTTAGTCAAAGGAAGTCCTGAAGATTCATTTATTTTGTTTGGTGATGGCGAACACGTAACTTTACGCGATATCGAAAATTGGTCTTTACCCAATGTCGATTTAGTAGTTTTAAGTGCTTGTCAAACAGCCTTAGGAGAACAATTAGGTAATGGACAAGAAATTCTCGGTTTAGGATATCAGATTCAACTAACAGGAGCCAAGGCATCTATTGCTTCATTATGGCCTGTATCTGATGGCGGTACCCAGGCGTTAATGAATGTATTTTATCAAGAATTGCGATCGGGTAAATACACCAAAGCTGAAGCCCTACAAAAAGCCCAAATAGCTTTAATTTCCGGCAATTATTCATCAAATAAGCAAAATAAAAGTAATAATAAGTTAATTGCTAATGCTGCAAACGAATTTAGTCATCCATTCTATTGGGCACCTTTTATTTTGATTGGTAATGGGCTTTGATATTTACCCTATAATATTACAATTGATTTTGTATTCAAATGTATGTTCAAATCATGGGAAGAAAAATTACGAAACCTACGAGTGGAAATATTAGGAATTGTTCCTGATATTTTTCTGAAACCTATTGCTGAATCTAACCATGTATTTAAGAAAATTTTACCTTATAATTTTTATATACTTTTAAATATCCAAGATAAATATATCGGTCGTCCACTCCTCATAAAAGGTAGCTATGAACAGTGGATATCAGACACATTTGCTAAATATCTCAAACCTGATTCTTGTGTAATAGATATTGGAGCTAATATAGGTTATTACAGTTTACTAGCTGCTAGCCAATGCCCTAATGGTAAAGTTTTTAGTTTTGAACCTGACAATCAGAACTTTCAACTATTGAAAACAAGTATTGCCTATAACGGATTTGATAATATTATCCAAGCATATAATTTAGCAGTCAGTGACATCAATAAAACTATTATGATTGCTGACCTTGGTAATACAGACAATTCTGGAGCAAAAGTTACTTCGACCAATGAAGATTTATTAAAATCTTTGGTTCCTGATACCGATATATGTTTAAAAAAGATAGAGGCTGTTCAACTTGATACTTTTTTAACAGACATTAAAGTAGATATAGTAAAAATTGATATTGAAGGTCATGAACCTTACGCCATCCGGGGAATGTTGAATATTATTAGACGAGATAAACCTGTTATCTTCGCAGAATTAGCACCTTCAAATATCAAACTATTCAGTGGAATGGAAACATCAGATTTCTTACAACCAATCTTAGATATTGGGTATAAAATTTCTGTAGTCGATAGAAGTAGCAGTTCGATTGAATTTAGTAATGATATTTCTGCTTTAATGAACTATTTTGAACAACAAAAAATTCATCATATTGATATTTTCTTAACAGCCTGAAGAGAAGTAAAGTCTAACTTCCAGATGAAATCTAGTACCACAAGGCAGAATTCAAAATTAAAACAGGTATACAGCCTTAATGTAGGGTAAAGAATGAATCTTTACCCCAATCTTCTCAATTAACTTCGTCAGCTAAGCACCGACAGCTTCCTTCGCAGCGTAAAGTACTTCAGAGTTGATGTCTTTAATACCGCGATCGCGCGCAAATTTTTCGGTGTTGCGTTTGACTTTTCCGCGCACAAATCCAGGAATTTTGTTTAATTCTGCTAAACCATCTTTTGTCCAATTTAAGTCAGATTCGGCAGAAATTCCTTTGGTAATCACTTCTTTGGTATCATGTCCCCCAAAGATTTCTAAAAGATGATCTTCCATTCCTAAAGTAAAGGAATTGTAGATTAAATCTGTGACTTGATTTGTACCCTCATAACCCAAGAATGGTTTGTAACCAATTGGGAAGTTTTGGACGTGGATGGGTGCAGCTATGACACCGCAGGGAATATTCAAACGCTTCCCAACGTGGCGTTCCATTTGCGTACCGAAGATTGCTGAGGGTTCGACGCGAGCGATCGCATCTCCAATTGCGCCATGATCGTCGGTGATTAATACTTCGTCGCAATATTCGCTGACTTGTTCGCGGAACCAATCTGCATCATATTTGCAGTAAGTTCCTGCCCAAACAACGTGAATCCCCATTTCTCGCGATAAAATCTTCGTCATGGCTGCTGCATGGGTGTTATCGCCAAACACGACGGCTTTTTTCCCAGTTAAGTTTTGGCAGTCAATGGAACGGGAGAACCAAGCAGCCTGGGATACATATAAAGTTTGCTCGTTGATGAACTCTTCGTAATTTACATCAGCACCTTGGCTATTAATCACCTGCTGAATTTTACGGATACAACGGGCAGTCTCAACTACACCCATTGGCGTAATATCTACGTAGGGAGTACCAAATTGTTCTTCGAGATAACGCGCTGTTGTTAAACCCAGTTCGCGGTAAGGTACTAGGTTAAACCAAGCTTGAGGCATTTTCTTCAATTCGTTGACAGATGCGCCTTCAGGAATCACGGTGTTTACCTCAATTCCCAAATCAGCCATCAGTCTTTTCAATTCAGTGCAATCATGCTGGTTGTGGAAACCCAGAGTAGAAATCCCGATGATATTCACTGAGGGGTTTGCAGTTTTACCTTCGGGAAGTTCGCCTTTTTTGCGGGCTTTTTCAATGTAGAATTGGACGATTTGTTGCAAAGTGCGATCGGCGGCTTGCAGTTCGTTGTAGCGGTAATGGTTGACATCCGCTAGCATGACATCGCCTTTAGTTTCTAGTTGTGCCCGTTCGACAAAGTTGTGCAAGTCTTCTTGCAAAATACTTGAGGTGCAGGTAGGAGTTAAAACAATTAAATCTGGGTGTTCCTCTGCATCTTTGCGGGTAATATTGTCTACCACCTTCTCCTGAGAACCGCGTGCTAAAACGTTGCGATCTACTACACTGGCTGTTACCGGAGTAAAGTTTCTTTCCCGCGATAGCATGGAGCGCATGACGTTAAAATAGTCATCGCCTAGCGGGGCGTGCATAATGGCATGGACATTCTTAAAAGAACTAGCGACTCGTAGCGTACCAATGTGCGCTGGCCCTGCATACATCCAGTAAGCCAATTTCATCAGTTTTTCTCCCTTTTAAACTGAAACAATACGCAGTCCGTTATATAGATGGACTTTATGATTGCGGAATCTCTCATCGTTGTTTGATTCTCTCAAAACTTGTAGCCTGAATAAAATGGGGTAATTATTAAGTTTCAATTCATGCGATCGCCCAAACCCTGTTAGCATCTGGGGTTTAGCGCTTAATTTTAACAACATTGATGTTGTTTAAGTGACATAAATCTTTATCTTTCTTGCCGAGAAGATCCGATAGAAAAGTACATAAAACTGGGCGAAAGTCCAGCCATAACAAGGAAGTTAATCCAAATTGTGGGATTGACACAAGATAACCTAACCCAGACAGGCGAGGAGTAGGAAGAATTTATCAAGGTGTGGCTTTTTGCTTCACGCATTATTCGCGTCCCCATTTCTAGAAAAGAGTGGGCTTTCTGCTCTAATCTTTGTAAGAGCGATCGCACTCTGTTGATCGAACAACTTGAGTATTTTTACTGTGGATTGTGAGTGAATATCGCGCAAAAGAAATGACTATTAGTAAATAATGTGGTTTTAACTACGCTATGACCTTGAATTAGTAAGATAAACTTGCTGAATGTATGTCATTAAACTACTGACTTTCATTTAGTAACAAACAAGGATCACCAATGAACAAAGAAGTAGCCAAAGTAGTCTTATGGGAAGAGAATCAAAAAGATTTTCTCAAAAAGTTTTATGATTTACAATTTATTCCCAGAATCGGAGAAGAAGTTTACCTAAAAAAGGAGAAATGGAAAGTAACTAGAGTTGAACATGATGTAGAAGTTAGTGAAATTAATGTTTACATGGAATTAATCAAAAAAGTCAGGCAGGATAAGCCATCTAACTCCTAAATAAAATTGAGCAGGTAGCTATACTGTCTTGCTGAGGAGAGAAGGAAATCCCCATAAATAAAGTTAGGGGGATGATGCTAATAGGTTGACACAAAATCTATAAATTGTTTTTCTAAGTCCATATTTTCCGGCATATTTTATCAGGGCGATCCTGGTAAATTGATAGCAGGATTGCGGCGGAAAAATCCTCTAGGAGCAAGTTTAAAACTCACTCGGTGTGTTGGCATTACAGGCCAATCTTCAGGACGAGGAATATGGGTAACGCCCATTGTGTACCAAAGTACAATATCTTCACCATTCAAAGATTCATTGTTAGCAATATATTTAGGTAAACCTTGTCCTGGTTGAGTTTGGTTTGGATAATCGCCGCCAGCATAAAGTTCATCTGGGTGATATTTTGTTACCCATACATGATGTGTCGCAAAGCCAGCTTTATCGCGAATCTTAGCACCTTCTACTGGGAAAAATACCGCATTCCCTCCTGGCATCAGCATATATGCTGGGGGAGTTCCTAGACTATTTTGACGTTTGGCGTTAGCAATCATCCATTCCCTGCTGTGTTTCATGTCTAAATCGCGCACAGCAGCTTTTTCTGTAGTTAAGGGAGTATCTGTAACTGCGATCGCATTTCCAAAAGAATTATGATTATCTAAAGGTAAAGCTTGCACATTCATTTCCATGACAGAATTAGCTTCACCATCTACATCCATATCTAGGCGATAGTTAAAGAAGTGTTGATGATTCACCCCAAAGATATTTTTTGCTAATAGTCTGCCATAGGAATTATCTGGAGATTGTGTTTCTGCTGTTGTACCCTGTGCTAGCACAATTCCCGTTAAATCGTTCTCAATTTCTAAACTGCCATCTTGGCGAAAAATCCAATTCAAACTGTAATCATAATTATCAACTGCTGCCGTCATCGTCATTACTAATTCTCGATTGCGACGGACATAATTTTTCCGGCTGTTGTATTCGTAATGCTGCCACAATAGCCCATTATCTCGCTCGTAAATGCCAATTACCTTTGGCATTTCATAAGGTTCGCCCTCAGGGTTAGCCATCACGGCATTTAATAACAAGCCATTCTCCGGAATATCTTTACCTAACTCCATTGAAGTGGCGAGAGAACCAAAATTATATTCACCGACATCAAAAGCATTTCTAAAAGCCCAGGTAAAATCAGGATGACCATAGGGTACTACCATTTCTGATAGACTAGCACGGTATAAAATTGGGCGAATTTTTTCCCCATCATCATAAGTTACTTGATAAAGAACTAACCCACTTCTAGGATGCATTAAATAGCGAAAATTCCAACCTTGCCAGCTAATTGTATTTCCCCGAATGCGGAAACTAGTACCTTGAGGTTGGAGAATTTTTAATAATTTTGGTGGTGTCAGTAATTTCCTAAAAGATTTGACATCATAATTCCAATTTTCTGAGGATAAAGGTACTACTCCATTATCTATAAAACTATCGATTTTACCTGTGTTTAAATCAACAGTAGCTACTACCCCTTCAATGGGACTAGCAAAGTAGTTCCAATGCTCGCCTTTATAGTAAGATAATGCGCGACACAAACGCTTACCTGTAGCCGCTTCTTTGTCAGTTAAAATCCCTGGTGCCCAACAGTTAATTTTCACTTGATCAAAATCTGTAATTCCCCGTTTTTGCATAGCCGCTTGCCATTGGGGATCTGATTGGACAATCTGCCTTGCTAAATCGTATTCAGGATTAATGATTGCAGGTTGGGCATTAGGTATTTGCTTCCAAGAACTCAAGGTTTGAGTTTTTAAATCAACGATAGCTTGGTATGTTTGATTTTGGGAGCGTTCATACACTACTAAGAAAGCTTGGCGTGGAAAAGACTTACCTGGTGTAAAATTTAGAACTTCTTTTTTATCTGGTTCTTGCAAAGTTATTAAAGGAAATACAGCATTTTCAGTGATATCTTTCTCTTTTTTCACCACTGCAACCGCTGTATTAATTTCTGCTGCTGTTAACGCTGTTAGGGGATGGGTAATTGTCGGTTCTTGTGCAAATAACATTTCTCGATAACCGAGAGCGCCAACAATGAAAATAATGATGGCAATAATTAAACTCAAGAACCGGAGCCGCTTAATCATTATTTCAATATTTATCGGAATGTATAGCTATATATATTCTTTGCTGGGATTGATAAACCGCATAATTTCGGAAATTTTTATATTAATTATAGCGACACATTAATATATTCTAGAGGGCGAGGCATTGCCTAGCCCCTACAATGTTTCGCATGATTTTTTCAAATTGATAGAAGTATTCATCCGAAAAAATATTTTAAATTAGATACATTGAAATAAATATAAAATAAGATACCCAACTTATTCCTAGAAGTTAGGTATCTTATAATAATTATGAGGATTAAATTCCTCACTACAAAGTTAATAATTAAGCAGAAACTAATCGCCGCAAAGATTCAGCACGGCGTTTAGCTGTAGAATTATTGGGCGAAAATTTCAGAGCTTCTTCGTAAGTTTGTAGCGCCTGGGAGTTCAACTTTTTCCGCTCATACGCATGAGCAAGATTATTCAGCGCTGTTACGTAGTCAGGTTTATTTTTCAGGGCTTCTTTGTACTGACGAATTGCTAAATCGTATTGCTCTTGAGCAAAGTAAACGTAACCTAGCCCATTGTAGATCGGAGCAATATTTTCTTCCCCTTCTTCTTCCGCTGTTTTGAGAGCTTTTTGAAACAGCGCAATTGCTTGGGAATAGATTTTCTTTTGAGAATAAATACTGCCTAACTCGTAATATTCTTGAGTTGTACCCTTATCTTTACTCAACTTATTTTTTAATCGGGACAACGAACTTTCAATCCGACGAGTTTTGAAAATTTGGCGAAAAATACTCACAACTGCAAAGGCGAGTATACCGACGAAAATCGAGAGATAAACAACCGCTAGACTGTTATCCATTGTCTTGAAAGAGAAAATTATAAAGAGTCTTCTTATTTATTATCAGCTGCAAGGGGAGCGGGGGAAACGGTTAACTGTTGACGGTTGACGATTGACTTATGGTAACCCCCAATATTGGGCGCGTTGCTTGAGCCAACCTTCGGCGATGTAACGCGCGATCGCTTCATTTACCTGTAGTCTTAAATCATCGTACTGCAAGCCTTTGGGCATGGCTACAGATAAGGGTGCTGTGGAGAGTTTGTTTGGGAGTAGGCGATACTGGGGATATTCTTGTATCCAACCGCTCAGCAGGCTAGCATCAGCAGCGAAGGCTTGCACTTCCCCAGTTTCCATTTGCGATCGCGCTTCTTGATATGAATTCACTCCGACTAACTCAGCATTGGGCACATAGTACCTCACATCAGCAATGGTGCTAGAGTTATTCAGGACAGCGATTTTGCGGTTAGCTAAATCTTTTGTTTGCTGAATTCCTGTATCTTTAACAACCAAATATGTGCCATCAAAGTAGTAAGGAACACTGAAACTTACTAAGCGAGAGCGTGACTCTGTGGCTGTAACTCTCGCAATAGCAAAGTCAACTTTATTGTTAAAGACTACCGATAAGCGATCGCGATTTGCTATCGGTTGTAACTTCACAGCATTTGCTTTCCCTAACAAGTCACTGGCTAAACGCTGTGCTAAGTCAATTTCCAAGCCTTGCAAATTCCCGTTAGCATCTCTAAATCCCAAGGGACGCAAGTTATCTTTGACGGCAATAGTTAAATAGCCTCGCCGCTGAATTTCTGGCATTTCGGCGGCAGATGCAATTGATCCTGTGCCTAAAAAGCAACAGCAAACAATTAATAATAAGGATAAGGAGTAAAGGATAAAGGATGAAAACCAAAATTGCTGCCAGACACCTATTCTGTGTAGTAAGGTGTCTGTTTTCCAGCCCCCAGATTGATTTTTGGGGTATACTTCAGCCTTCATACTTCATGCTTCATCCTTAATCCTTTATCCCTTAGCTTGAATAGCTAATGCAGCTACTTTGCCAAAGCTAGCTGGATCGACAACTGCCATTTGTGCCAACATTTTGCGGTTGAGTTGGACATTAGCTTTTTTGAGATTACCGATTAGCTGGCTGTAGCTCAAACCATGTTCTCTTGCAGCAGCATTAATCCGAGCAATCCAAAGGCTACGGAAATCGCGCTTTTTCTTTTTGCGATCGCGGTAAGAACTCCGCAGCGCCTTCATTACCTGTTGGTTAGCGGTTCTAAACAGAGTTGAGTGGGAACCGCGAAAACCTTTAGCTAGTTTGAGAATTTTATTGCGGCGTTTACGAGCTACATTACCGCGTTTTACCCGTGTCATAACTTATATTTTCCTGAAAATTCCTGAAAAATTTACAAATAGGGGAGCATTAAACGTACATTCTCTTCATCGCGCTCATTTACAATCGCCATTTTGGAGAAGCTGCGCTTTTTCTTGGTAGTCTTGTGCTCTAAAAGGTGGTTTTTGAAGGCTTTGCGACGGACGATTTTACCGCTACCGGTGGCACGGAATCGCTTCGCCGCAGCTTTACGAGTTTTGAGTTTAGGCATGGTTTGGCTTTGATCGACACAATCCATCATTATATACTAAGCGAATCGAATTGCACGAGCCACAATAAGTTCAAGTTTATATAGATGGGTAAAGTTAAGGATGCGATCGCCATCAATATAAATTTTAGGGGCGGGGTAACCCCCATCCCTACGAGTTGCGGGCTTGGTAAGTTAATGATTGGGATGTTTTTTATTGGCAAATCCCTAAGACACTTTTGGATCTAAAACGATCGCGGAGCCAGATTTATTGGCATGATAAGTCCAAGATTGCTGTTTTACCTTAACTACGACTTCCCACCCCTCAACAGGTTGATAAATCTCTGCACAAACTTCGCCAAAACCAAAATGGCATTGGTTTCCAAAGGTTTTAGCTGTAGCTTGGGTAATTTGTAAATTGGCAACAGCTACTCCAGAACGTTTGGCAGCATCATTTAAAATTTTATTAGCGATCGCTCTGGGTAAAGTCACATTTGACGATGCATTAGTTTTCGGATCTAAAACAATTTGTGTTCCTGCTCTATTGACATGGTAAGTCCAAGATTGGTCTTTAACTTGGACAATTACTTCCCAACCAGGAACCGGATTGTATTCCTTTGTGCAGATTTCACCAAAGCCAAATTCGCAAGGATTGCCAAAGTTTTTGGCTGTAGCTTTAGTAATTTTTAAATTTTCCGCTGCAACCCCAGAACGTTGGGCAGCATCATTTAAAATTTGATTGGCGATCGCTGTTGGTAAAGCCACATTTGGCCATGCACTAATTTTTGGATCTAAAACAATTTGCGAGCCAGTTCTATTAACGTGGTAAGTCCAAGGTTCTTCTTTAACTTGCACAATTACTCGCCAGCCGGGAACCGGATTATAATCTGCTGTGCAAATTTCTCCAAAGTTGAATGCACAAGAATTACCAAAGTTTATTGATGTGGTTTCGCTAATTTTTAAATCTCCCACAGCTACCCCAGAACGTTTGGCAGCATCGTTTAAAATTTTATTAGCGATCGCTTTGGGTAAAGGCACTTTTATCGATGTATTACTTTTCGGATCTAAAATGATTTGCGAACCAGTTCTATTGGCGTGATAAGTCCAAGATTGGTCTTTGACCCGGACAATTACTTCCCAACCTCTGATGGGTTTATATTCCCTTGTACAAACTTCTCCAAATTGGAAAATACAGGGATTACTGAAGGTTTTAGCCGTAGATTTAGTAATTTGTAAATCGCCAACTGGCAAACCTGCACGCTTAGCTGCATCATTGAGTATAGCTCTGGCAACTTTTCTCGGCAGTATATTTTGGTTATTTTGGACGTTTTGCGATAATTGGATATTAGCTACATTGGAAGCAGCATTAGCATTATTAGCAGTAAAGCCAATACCACATAATAAGCTAGTTAATGCCAAGGTAAATATTAAGCCTTGGGGGAAATAAGATAGAGTTTTAATTGAGTTAGATAGTTTATAAATGCCGTTCATGCACTTTGACCTTGAGAATTGATAGTTGCTACATTTATTAATACCAATTCTCCGGAATTTACTCTAAGAAATGACTGATTTTTTCTGTAATGTTGCACCCTATACTAAGTGGTGACATTTTTTCAGCTACTAAATATTGAGAGCAACTTCATGGTGAGTTGCTATAAGGGACTTCCAAGTAAAAAAATATTCCATTGCTATTGTTCACTGTTGACGGTTGACTGTTAACTGTGAACCGTCAACTGTCAACAGTCAACGTTTAACGGAATAATTTATTTTTTGGAGTTCCCTAAGATTGTAATTCCCGGAGAAGATATTATCTTTGACGTTGCAACTGCAATTCAGTTTCCCAGAAATAATTTGACGTAAGATGGGTTGCAGGTTCGATTCCGACTCGGTGCAATGTTCTATGGAACCTCAAATACGCATCAATTCATCTCAAGGAATTTGGCAACGCTGGCAACAAGCGCAGTCTTTGGTCAATGATAGTGTAAAGTCTCTGGGTAACTCGGTACAGCAAGCAGGCCAGTCTGTTCAGGAAACTGCCAATCAAGCTACTACTAGAGTAGTTGATACGATGACGGCAACTTGGGAACAAGCTAAAGGTTCTGTAGAGCAAAGTTGGCAAACTGCTGAACAAATTAAGAGTACAACGTCTGTAGCTTTCCAAAATGCGATCGCCTCTTCGATGAATGATTGGCTAGTACAACACCCTTCCTTTTTCCGTCTGGTGCAAATCCTGAGTTGGGCTGCTAATCACCCAATTATTAGTTCTGTCTTGCTGGTATTCATATTAGCTCTACTCTGGAGCTTAGTTAAAGCGGCGATGCGCTTAATTGAAGTCACTAGTTGGACAATTCTGCGGGTTCCCATCCAATTACTTCAGGCTTTGGTGAAAGTTTGCTTTCTCTCTGTAAGTAAATTCGCTCGTTATAGTTTTCAAACTATTACAGGCGCTTCCAAGCAAAAAACAGACTCAGCATTAACACAGGCTAATTCTGCAATAGAGTATCAAAATAAGCAACAAAGATTGGCAGATATTTGCGATCGCTTGCAAGCAATTCACAAAGAACAGCAAGAACTTTTACAAGAAGCTGCCAGGTTAATGGATTCAGAGTTAAATGGTTAGGGGCATGGGGCATTGGGCATTAAGTATTTTTAGTTACTTCCTTGTCCTGCTTGCCTTGTCTTTCTTCCTTTGTCTCCCTTCATTCTCCTGCTTCTTCTAACTAGGTAAATTACCGATTTGGTAAATTAGGGATTTTATAGAATAAAGTGGCAAAATTTGATATATTTCTAGGACTCGCTGATTTGGCGATGAGCACAGGCAATATTTCAAAAATTGACAGGCGATCGCCAAAACGGTAACATACATAGTTCCAAATTTATCCTAAGCAAGTCTGGATATTATGCCTAGTGTTGAACTTGATAAAACTCGAGAGCAGCGCATTGAAACTGAAATCATTGCGGATGCTGAAGACAAAGAAGACCGGGCAATGGCTTGGTACTACTATTTAGAAGAAGCTCTCAACTTTCCTTTTAATGCCAAATGGACAAAAAAGGGGCGTAAATCAACGACACCCCAAGAAAAGCAAGTTGAAGTTTTGGGAATGGCACCTGATGATGAATGTCTCAAGGATATGTATGTAGAAGTAGCCGATCTTAATGGCAAAGAAGATGATGTGTATTCAGCACGGCTATCAGAAATAGAAGTAATTGATGCTGATGAGGACACCCTAGAAGCCCTTGCAGATTGGCAATATTGGTTGGCTAGAGGATACAAGTTTTAAGCAAATTTTAGGATAGGTGCCGAATAATACGGCATGGGTTGCCAGCAGCAACTACATTTTCAGGTATATCTTTGACTACTACACTACCAGCACCAATAGTGGTATTGTCTCCAATTGTCACTCCGGGGCAAATAATTGCACTGCCACCAATCCAAACATTGTTACCAATTTTGACTGGCGCGGCTAATTCTCTGTCGGCAAGGCGAATTTCTGGTTGTGTAGGATGGTAGGCAGTGTATATCTGCACATAAGGCGCGCACATGACATTTTCGCCAAGATGAACTGTATTGCAGTCTAAAATGACACAGCCATAGTTCATGTACAAGCGATCGCCTGCATAAATGTTACTGCCATAATCACAGTGAAACGGTGGCACAATCGTTACTTTTTTTCCTACTTGCCCAAACAATTCTTGTAAAATTTGCCACCGTTGCTCTTCTTGTTCTTCTGTGGTGGCGGTATACATTCGCAAAAGACGAGAGGCGCGTTTTCTCTCAGTGACTAGTTCTGTGTCTTCTGCCCAATATAACTCGCCTGCCAGCATTTTCTGCTTTTCTGTTTTTTCCATCACAGAATTTTTAGACCCAATTCCATAGGATTTAGAGCAGAGTATAAATTCAAAATCTTGGGAGATTTTGCTGCTAATTACATCATACATAAGGGTAATATCAATGGTTCTTTAGTACTTGTTATGCTAAACTAACAATCAAAATGCCAGTTTAACAAGCATCTAATTCGGAAGTTTTCAAAGTTTCTAAATCCATAAGCCGA